>JAJRZQ010000013.1 GCA_024275165.1 bacterium
AGCGAGCGCTCGCGCGAGCCGCCCCGCCGGCTTTGGGCAGAGCGTCATCAAGGCGATCCGCCTTCAAGCGAACTCCGCGAAAGCAAAGGAAGCGGTCTGTAGGCTGAGCCTAGGTCGGTCCAGTTCTCGGAGGAACAATATAGGCGCCGGATTAATACCCGCCTCCGCCACGCTGCCCGACAGAGGTATAGAACTGGCCGCGGCCACCTTGAAAACTGCCCACGACAAAACCGAAACCCGCGCAGGGCAAACCATCGCAACCAGCAGCTGTCCATGCAACCTTAGGCACGGTAAAAAAAGTGAAAAAACGGATGCAGGGGTCGGATCATCTCAATTTTATCAAAAAAACTCTCTCCCCTCAACCTGCGCTTCGCGTTCGGATTCCCCTACAATTGAGGCAAGCTCGAATTAGTTTCATAAAGCCGATTGCCCTCTTGTGCGTCCTTTGGTAAAGTTGCCCAACTTATAACAGTCCAACCCAGTAAAGGATCAAAATGGCAAGCATTGGCAAAAAAGATTTAGCGGCAAAAGTAGCAGAGGCAACGGGTCTAAGTAAAACAGCTTCTGAATCGGCAATCAACTCAATCACCCAAATCATCACCAACGAGCTCTCGCAAGGGAACGAGGTCGCTCTGGTTGGTTTTGGCTCTTTTTCCACCATCCAGAAGGCCGCCAGAGAAGGCAGGAACCCTTCTACGGGTGAAAAAATCCAAATTAAAGCCTCTACGGCGGCTAAATTTAAGCCTGGAAAGGCCTTAAAAGAAGCGGTCAACAAGTAGTCGTTTCCGTGGCGGGCCTTTGTGCCCGTTTTTCCCTTCCCCGCATAGAGCGTCCAGCAAAAACAGACCCTTTATTTTTTTCCTCCGACAAAAAAGAGAGGACGAGCTTGCCCCTCAAGCAGAAAAAAAATCGATGCTTCGCGCCGCTAGACCCCTTCGATTTTGCGTTGAATATGGGTAGAGTAATCCACCAAGAGCCGCTCATATTCGGAATTCATCAATTCAGAAGAAATGATAAAGTCTGCCGTGGCGCGGTTGCAGGCCATGGGAATATTCCACAATACCGCAAGGCGCAGCAAGGCTTTCACATCGGGGTCATGAGGCTGGGCAGCCAAAGGATCCCAAAAGAAAAACAGAAAATCCAGCCTGGTTTCAGCGATCATCGCGCCAATTTGTGAATCCCCGCCCAAAGGACCGCTGATCAAACTGGTCACCTCCAAACCCACTCGTTTTTTTAATAAACGGCCTGTGGTCCCCGTGGCGTAGAGTTTATGCTGGATTAAAGTCTCCTTATTAAAGCCCGCCCATTCAACTAAAATCTCTTTTCGTAAATCATGGGCCACCAAAGCGATGCGTTTGACCTTGCCAATTGTTGGATTTTTCAATTTACCTCATCCGGTTTTATTAAAAATAAGGGCTACTCCCTTTTTCAGGGTTTCTTCAGTTTAGGCTCTGGCAGATGAGTGGTCAAGCCCACCCCCTATTGCCTTTTGGGGGCTAAAAAGTATAGCTTGGGTTTTAACCCCTTGAAGGTCACTCCATGATTCTTACCCTGTGCGGTAGCCTGCGAGCCAATTCAACCAACTTTGCCTTGCTGCAAGCCCTAGTTAATTTTTTTCCTCACGAACAGATCACCCATTTTACTCAATTAGCTCAATTACCGGCTTTTAATCCTGATCTTGCAAAAGAACAGGCGACCTTACCCCCTGCGGTAGCTGAGTTTTACCAACAACTTGCCCTTGCCGAAGGCATCCTTCTCGCCAGTCCCGAATATGCCTCAGAGATTCCTGGAGCTTTAAAAAGAATCAAAGAATTAGACTCTTGTGCCTAAAAACAAGCGGTAAGGCAAGGAATCGTCATTCTAGGCTTTACAAAGCCACTCATCGCCTCTATTCTGGTATACTTTCGGGGCACAAGGATTTGCCCCCTAGAGTTAAGTGCACCCGTAGCTTAGCTGGATAGAGCGTCGGCTTGCGGAGCCGAAGGTCGGGAGTTCAAATCTCTTCGGGTGTACCATTTTCTTACGACAAAAGGGCAATTCTCTTCTCGGGTTTGCCCTTTTGTCGCTTTGAGCGGGCAAGCGGCCCCTTCCCTACCCTTTGATGGGGAAGCCCCGCCCTGACCCCGATCAAATTATGCCTTTTTTAAGGAGAGATGTCCGAGTGGTTGAAGGAGCACGCCTGGAAAGCGTGTATAGGTTTATCGCTTATCCGGGGTTCGAATCCCCGTCTCTCCGCCAGTTTGGTGACCCACGCAATTGGATCTCGTGAACCGTGTCAGGTCCGAAAGGAAGCAGCACTAATCGTTTGAAGATGTGCGTGGGTCACTTTCCAATCTTCAGGGATCGTTCGTCAATCTTGAAGGGGTAATTTGTCTTATCTAGTACTCGCGAGAAAGCTCAGGCCCCAAAGGTTTCACGACCTCATCGGGCAAGAACCAATCTGGCAGACCCTGCTCAATGCCATTGAACAAGGCCGGGTGGCGCACGCTTTTTTGTTCACCGGGCCCCGGGGCACCGGCAAGACCTCCTGCGCGCGCGTCCTCACCAAAGCCTTAAACTGCAAAGCTCCACAAAACTTTGAGCCCTGCAACGAGTGCGAACCCTGCTTGGAAATCAACCAAGGGATTGCCACAGATGTCATTGGAATCGACGCGGCGAGCAACCGCGGCATCGAACATATTCGAGAACTACGAGAGTCCGTTAAGTTTTCCCCCGCGAAACTTCCCTATAAGACTTACATCATTGATGAAGTCCACATGCTCACCCCCGAATCGTTCAACGCGCTGCTCAAAACACTGGAAGAACCGCCTAGTCATATCAAATTCATCTTAGCCACCACGGATCATCATAAAATTCCCACCACGGTGATCAGCCGCTGCCAACGCTATGACTTTCACAATATTGAGGTTCACACCATGACTCAGTATTTAGTCGAGGTAGCCCAAAAAGAGGAAATCCAGATCAGTGCCGACAGCCTGAACCTGATTTCCCGCGCTGCCGTGGGGGGAATGCGCGACGCGCTAACCACCTTGGATATGCTCATCAGTTTTTGCGGCAAGGAAATCGGTGATGGACAGGTGATCGAGATTTTAGGCTTAAACGACCAACGAGAGGTCGATGCCCTGTTGACCGGAGTGATCTACAAAGACTTAAACATGGTTTTGGAAAACTTCCAGCACTTGGTTAAAAAGGGGCGCAGCTTCAACCAGTTGGTCAGTGACATGATGACCGCGGTCAAGGAGGTCACCCTTTTAAAAGAATTGTCGATTGAGCAAATCCATTGGAAGGAGTTTTTACCAGAGCAACGCGAACTCTACCAACGGCTCGCCTCCCAGGCGAGTCGAGCCGACCTGCAAACCTATTTCCAAACCCTTTTGGAGTTGGAACAACAAATCAAGCGCAGCGGGCAGGCGCAAGCTTGTATGGAGATGGGGCTTATTCGCATGACCCGGGTGGAATCCTTAAAAGGGGTTGCCGAGGTGATTGAGATTCTCACCCAAGCAGGCGGAAAAGAAACCAAAAAAAAAAAACCTTCTCCACTAAACCCGAAGCCGAACCCGCTTGCTGTAGAGCCCCTGGCAAAACCGGCATTATCCACGGCAAACCAAGCAACCCCAGCAGAACCGCCTGAGGGAAAGGAGGCCGAGGCGAACCTTGAAAAAGGCGAGAGTCAGCCCAACCTCACCCCCCCTGCTTGGCTCAG
>JAJRZQ010000014.1 GCA_024275165.1 bacterium
CAAGCATAAGCCAAGAGGTTTCATGGCTCCCTCTCCAGCAAGCGGGCCACCGCGACGGGCATTTTTTCCCCCTCCCTCACCCTTTTCTTGATGTCGCTTGCTTTGGCGATCAGCCAACGGATCGCCTCAGGGTAGCTTTTCCCCTGGCCCACCAGCTGCTCAACGCAATGGACCTCTTCGGGATCGGAGGTATAGACCCAGTAATTAAAAGGATCAATGCAAAGCCGAGCCACCCCAAAGGACTTGTCGGTCTTCATGAAAATCTCCGAATAATCCCCCCTTTTGGTGGCAATGGATTTTAAGATCTGCATGGTGAAGGGATCAAAATCGATCAGCTTTTTTTCCTTGGCCTTTTCAAAGTCCGTACTGGCTAAATAAAACTTGTAGCTGGCATTGGCGTTGATGACATCGCCCGCCTCGCCCCAGCGCTCCATATCCATGATCGACTGGGTGATCACCCAAAAGCAGCCGTTGTATTTTCTCGCCCGCCTATAGCCCTCCACGATCTTTTGCATGATCAGGCTGCCGGGGCTCATGAACTGCCAGGCCTCGTCAAAGATGATCAACCTCGGGTCCTTGCGGTCGGAAAGATAGAGCTCCACGGTCACCGCGTTGATGACAATGGTGGTGATGACGCGAAAGAGTTCCTCTTGGGGCTTTAAGTAATCCAATTCCAAGATGACAAACTCGTCTTTGGAGATGTCGAAGTTGGAGGGGCGGCAGAAAAACTTGGCGTACTTGCCCTTGGACGAAAAATCATAGAGATTGTAGGCAAGCTGGTGGCCTAAGCGGAGCATGTCCACCAGATGGGAGTCGTGAAGTTTGGTGGCCGAGTCCTTGGTTGTCTTGGGTTTCGGGTTGTCGTCCAACAGCTCGTCGTTGTTCCATTGCTCCAAAATGGGGTCTTCTTCCTTCTTAAAGTCTACCGAGACCTCCCCCAATTCGCTCTCCAGGTTTTTGCCCAGATACCCGTAGCATTGTTTGAGGTTGTCCAAGAAATACTGCGCGTCGTCGATGATCGCCGCCTTGCCCTTTTTTTCGTAAGACCAACGCACCGCGTCTTGGAGCAGGCGTTTTTCCCTAGGGCTCATGGGCCTACCCGGAATCGCCATCATCCCGATGATCGCCGCCACCGTCTCAATGGAAATCTCCAAATTCAAAACCGCCTCGTCCTGCCCCTCCTCGTCTTGATCGATCACTTCTTTTTCCACAATAAAACCGAAGGGGTTCACGCAGATATCCTGACTGGGAGTGAAATCCATATAGGTCGCCCCCACCATGACGGCCATCTTTTTATAGCTGGCCCCGATATCGACAATGCGTACCTTGGCCCCGTTGCCGTAATAGTTGAACACGATGGAGTTGTTCAAAAAGGACTTTCCGCCCCCGGAACCCGCCGCGATAAAGCCGTTCATGTTGGTCGATTGCTTGTTGGTCACATCCATCATGGTCACCTGCCCCTTCCTGCCCAAAAACAGCAAGGTGGGGATGCCCACCCCGCTGAAATCCCCCTGCGTCGGGAGGAAACGAACCGCGGTTTCCACCGGCAGGGGGAAATCCCGCTGCATGTTCTCCACATTCTTGCCGATATTCTTCAACCCTAAGGGCAAGGCGGAGATCAACAGGATCGGTAAGATCCCCTTGTCCTTTTGCAGCTCGACGCTTTCGTTCTTCCAAAGGGTTTTGATCCTAGTGGCGACCTTGTCCAGCTTGTTTTTATCTCGCGACCAGGTCCAGATCATCGGTTGGCACAAGACGAATTTGCCGCCCTCTTCATACTTCGCGATGGCCCACTCCAACTCGCTTCGCATGGCCAGCAGGGTTTTGCCGAAGTGTTCGCCTACATTCTGCTTGTTGACGATGGCCAACTTGCCGTGAATGGATTTGCGCAGATCCCGGTAGATCAGGTTGACCGTGAGCAGAAAGGGGGTATTGATCTGGCCGGTATCGCTGACGATTCCCTCAATCCCTCCGATAACCTTGTTCATTCGGAGCGTATTCCAAGTATTGGGAGTCTTGTTGACCGTCTGGCAAACAAAGTGCCGGTCGCCGAGGATCATTTCCTCCATTTTGGACTGGATCCTTGTTTCCGCCAAAATAACCTGGTCTCGCAAGGGTTGGTTGGGGCTGCGCGCGTACCGGAGGTCGGGGCTATAGGCATCGTCGTTGAACAGCCGCCGTAAAAAGCCCAAGAACTCGCCCGGCTCCAGATCAACAGGGTTTAGGCCCGCGCCTTGTAACTTCTGTTCCAAACTGGAACGGAGCCCCTTAAAATCGGTTTTTGCCTTTTGGATTTCCTTCCAGGGAAGCTTGATGGAGACAAACAGGCGAAAATGCCGCGTCGGGATCCCCGCCATCTTATCCACCCCCTCCTTTCCCGAGCGCAAGAAGTCGGTGAACTCTAAAGCCGCTTCCTTAAAGATCGGCAGGTCCCGCGTCTTTTTTTTCGTAAAGGCGGTTAAGATCGGCTCAATATCGTCGTCGGCAAAGAGATGGAAGGAAATCACCGTGTTGAGGGGGATGGCTTCCCCAAAAATCCCCGCCAACTTGTCGGCAATGGATTCGGAAGCAAAACAATAGGGCACGCACTCCCAAATGAAGCCTAAACTTTCGTCATCGTTGACATAGATTTTTTCGTTTTCGTCGTAGGCGATCCAAGGCAAGTACTTCGAAAAGGAGCTGCGTGAACTCATCTGCTCCAAACCTCCAAGAGTGGGAGCGGACTCGTCGTCGAGCAAGAGCTTTTTAAGCCAATCGCCCAACCTGCTCTTTTTAGGCATCCCCCATTCGCGGTTTCGGTTCATGGGCCGCACCAGGATAATCGCTTGCCGCCCTTGTACGGCCTGCCCAATTTGGCTTGAATCAGCAGGTCGGCAAGGTCTTGCCCGTTGAGCAGCACGCGGGCCAGTATCCTCCCATATTTATCCTTGCCCGCTCGCCGCAACTCAATCTGCCGCGCCGAGCGCAGCGCTCCCTCGCTAAACCCCTTGGCCGCCAAGGCCAAAACCTTCTCCTCAGGGCAACGGCCTTTTCGTTCCGGGGTGTCCACCCCTAACAGCCGCACCGGTAGGTTTGCCCCTTCGGGGAGATCGAAATAACAGGTGTCCCCGTCATAGCAGCCCCGGTATTGAGGCGCCGCCAAAAGGGGCAGGCTCCAAATCAAGATGAAAAACAAAAAGAAACCGCGCTTCATGGAACCTCCTTTCCCGCGAAGGGATCTTCCAAAACCCAACGAGACTGCCGCAGAATCAAATAGACGAAACGGGTCAGGGTCAAGGTCCCCTCTGCCTCGTTGGTCCGGGGCAGCAGCAAGACCCTGGCGACTTCGGGACTGGATAAAAGCGGGGTTTCCGGCTGGCGAAGGAGCGAATTGAGCTTTTTGTAGGTTTGCACCTGGTAGACTTCCGCGGCTTGGAAAAGCGCTTCCCCTTCTTTAGTCGGCCTGTATTCCAACACCCGACCATAGCGACTGCCGAACCCCAAGCCCGGGGCGAGGCTCAACCTCTTTTTGGTATCCACCACCGCCAAGGAGGCGGGGCCTCTTCGCGCGCCCGGGTTTTTTGGCCCTCTCCCCCTTAGGCTTTCCGGTCGTTCCCTTAAGGATTCCCGGTAGGCTTCACTGGTGGATTGGCACTTGCCCCCTGCTTTGGCTAAGGGGCAACTGAAATCCTCTTGGTAGGGATTTAAGATCCCCGAACATCCGCCCAACAAAAGGAGGCTCAAGGAAACCCAAGAAACCAAGGGCTTTTGGATCGGCTTTTTCATCGCTAAATTTCTGAAAAAGCCCCGTGGCACAAGTCAGCCGTGAAAGTAAGTGTGGCACGATTTTCCCATGATCCACGGGGCTTCGCGTTCTTTTAGCTTTCTCCGGCTGTTTTCCCGCCACACTTTTGGAAGAGGATAACATACTTTTTTCAGCTCTCCAATATGACAAAAGCGGACAAAAGCGGACATTTATATATCTTTCGGTTTATTTACTGTAGCCGATGCGCAAATATTTGTTCATTTGTCGATATTGACAAATGAGATTTGTCAA
>JAJRZQ010000015.1 GCA_024275165.1 bacterium
GACCCCAGTGATTTTTTAAAATCAGGAACTACCTACACGCCGAATCAACAGCTAAGGTTACCAGGCGGGCAGGGCTCGCCCGAATAGAAACCCAATGCCTCCGGCAGGCTGGGGCTGAGAGCCCCAGACCCCAGTGATTTTTTAAAATCAGGAACTACCTACACGCCGAATCAACAGCTAAGGTTACCAGGCGGGCAGGGCCTGCCCGAATAGAAACCCAATGCCTCCGGCAGGCTGGGGCCGAAGTCCCCATATCCCGAAAGATTTTGATTTATCAAGAACAATTTATGCGCCGGGTTAATACCTTTTCGCTAAAGCCTTCAGCTTTTTGATCGCCAAAAGGGCATCGGCCCCGGAAACCTCACCCATGGGATCAAAGGCCCCGGTTCGGGCGCTTTTGACCTCCATCATCCCCCGATTGACCACCGTGCGCACGGCGTTATAATACCAGCGGTCACCCGGTACATCGGGGTGAGGGCTGGCTTGCCCTAAAAAACGGGTCGAAATCCCCTCATCCCCGGTAAGCTTGACTAAAATATCTTGTAATACCAAAGCGAACTCGGCGCGGGTCAAGGGCTCAGAGGGGTGAAATCGGTGCTGCGCGTCGGCCTCCAAGCCCTTTAAACCCAACTTGAGCAATAAATTAATGCTGTCTGCCAAAGGGTTGCCCCGCAAATCGGTTGCCGGGGGCAGAGTTTGGGCCGGGCTTCGTTGAAAGGCCCGTTGAGTTTCTGGAGGGGCAAAAGCAGAGGAATACTGCTTTTGCTGCCCAACATATAAACGGTCCAATCGCAATTCAGCCAGCAACAAAGCCGCCGCGTCAGCGCGGGTCAACTGCCCTACATTCGCCACCTGAGCGCCAAACTTGCTCGAAGGCAAGGAACGCTCAATTTTCTGAATCCGCTTCATCTCTTGATCCGCTTCATCGGCAAAATCCCGATACAATTTCATCACTTTAGCGTAAAGGGACTTGGCCTTGGCGTAATTGAGTTGGGTCGCCTCGGCACTGGCCATATAAAAATAGGTGGCCGGGTTTTCAGGGGCCAACTGGACCGCCTTTTTAAAGTATTTCCTTGTCGCCTTATACCATCCGCCTTGGGGCATTTCCATCACCACATGAAAACGCACCCCCGCCAAGTAGGCATGGGCCTTTTCCTGGTCATTTTTCGCCTTGTCAACGGCTTTTTCAATTAAGTCCAAACCTTCTGCGAAAATTCGCTTCTTGGTCTTTCGCGATACCTCCGGACGATTGGTCTGGTGCGCCCGGGCAACGGCCAAGCCGGCCAAGGCGGGAGAATTGTTTCGGTCCAGGTCCACCGCCTTTTGAAAAGATTTTTTCGCTCCGTTGTAGTCCCCTTCTTGTAATTTGCGCTCGCCAATCAGGTTGTGATATTGCGGCTGATCCATTTTCGATTGGCTCCCCCTGGCATTGGGCTCGCTTTTAGAACAACCGACGCCCAGGCTCAAAATCAAACCGGCTAGGCCGTAAATCAGGAATTTCTTCATTCTATCGCTCCATTTTTCGACTACTTAGAGTAAAATAATGACCCTTGCCTCTCGCAAGAAGGTCTGACTTTTATTGAGTTCCTTTAAGAGTTTCGCGTCCCCTTCATTCAATTGCAAATCCGCTCCCGTGGCGGAACCTCGCACTTTCGCCTTGAGCAGCAAGGGGTTGCCCCGAACCCGCTCATTGGCCTTTGCTTTTTCCAAGTCCTTGACATAACCCGCGACTCCAAATTCTAAAGCGTATTTCCGGCTGATCATAAAGGAGCCGTAAAGCTCTTCCCCCTGCGCGCCATACACTTTCGGGCTCATGGCGGGTTTAACCCCAGAGCCTCTGGCATCTAAAATCAACCCCGTATAAATGCTATTGACATCCCCGCCGGGACTCAATTTTTTATTTTTTGTTTTAGGGGCTTGGTCTACGGTGGATTTAAAGGAAGCGTCCTCTGCCAAGGCAAAACCTTCATTTTTAGACAAGGCGTTCATGATGTCTCGCATATACATCTTCACCGTCACCCAGGTGGTTCCGTCGCTGCTGAGCCTCGGTTTTCCCTCTTCCATCACCTGCCTTAAGCTGCCGTGGATTTCGGTTTTAATGACATCGCTTTCCAGCATGCCCTCTTTCACCGTTTGACTCGAAGAGATTTGCACATCCTCAACCATCTGCAAAAGATTTCGTTTCGCCACCACTAAAGCCGCTTGATAGGCACCGTATTTTTTTTGCTGCGGCGACTTGTGCGCGGGATTGGGTATCCCCATCCCCGTTGCGTAAATGATCCCCTTCTCCCAATCAATGCACCCGTTCGGTGAGGACTGAAGACAGCTTTGCCGCACTTTTTTAGGCAAGCAGTCCGCGCCCGTGCAAGCGGCCCACAGGTTCGGCGCGAAGGTAAAAAATATCGCTAAGGTAAAAATCAATCCTCTCATGGTCATACCTCTCTAGGGTTGGGGGGGTTGCCTTGGGCCCTGGCTTTTTAAGCAAACCCCTGTTGCGCTATAGCAAAGAATACTTCACACAATAACCATGCAAGTTCAAAGCCACGCCAGGCGAGCTGCAAAAAAGGGCCTCGGCAAACAATAACGCTCTTTAAAACCTATTTGTTGGGTAACATGAAACCAGGGAAATTTCATGCCTTATTTAAGGCGCAAAAACTAAGGTGGCCCCCCCGACCAACAGGCGATAAACCCCAAAAGGCAACAGACCCAACCGCCCTAAAACCCTTAAAAACCAACGAATGGAAAGCAAAGCGACAAAAAAGGCGGTCACAAAGCCCAACAAAAAAAGAGGAATGTCGCCGAGGCTGAGGAACTTCCAAGACTTCAACAGGTCATAGCCTACCGCG
This sequence comes from bacterium, assembly GCA_024275165.1. Classification (GTDB taxonomy): domain Bacteria; phylum SAR324; class SAR324; order XYD2-FULL-50-16; family XYD2-FULL-50-16; genus JAJRZQ01. Next base: position 2,847 of record JAJRZQ010000015.1, read on the forward strand.
GCGGTCATCACGGGGATGGCGATTATAAACGAAAAATCCGCAGCCGCCTTATGTTTCATCCCGCCAAAAATCCCGGCAATCATACAAGACCCAGAGCGACTCATTCCCGGCCAGAGAGCCAAACATTGCCCCAAACCAATGATCCCCGCCTGAACCTGGGTCATTTCCTCAACCTTTTCCGTGGTGACCTTTGGAGCCAAAAGATCAAACAAGATCATCAAAACTCCTCCGACAACCAGACCAAGCGCTACGGTATGGCTGGAAAAAAGTTCGCTTTTAATGGTTTTATGGAACAAAAAACCGCCGATTAAAATCGGCACAATCCCCAAGGCAATGTGCAGCCCCGTTGGCCCCTTACTGCCAAAAAACAAGCTGTGCAATAGACTTTCCCCTTTTTTGGGCAGCAAGTTTAAATATTGTTCCTTATAAACCCACAGCGCCGCGAGAATCGCCCCCAATTGGATAAAAATCTCATAACTATGGGCCACCTCCCCTTGAAACTCAATCAAATCCCCTAAAAGGATCATGTGCCCCGTGCTGGAAACGGGAATAAACTCGGTCAAGCCTTCGATCAAAGCGATGGCAAAGGCTTTTAAATATAACTCGATGCTCATTTGATTCTTTGTCGGTCCGCAAAATCAACGACCCTGTTCCGCCCCGTTTCTTTAGCTTGGTATAGGGCCGTATCGGCATTTTTAATGCAAATCCAAAAATGTTGAGAGTCTCTAGGGTATTCGGCGCAACCAATACTGGCTGTTTTGTGAAAATTTTGCCGAGCGTAGCGAAACTCAATGGCTTCAATATTTGTCCGAACTTTTTCAGCCAAGTGTTGTGCCGTACCCGGTTGGATGTTGTTGGCCAAAATCAAAATTTCTTCTCCCCCAAAGCGGATGACCAAATCGGTTTCTCGCACCGTTTCCTTGATGACTTTGGATATCTTTTTCAACACCATATCACCAGCGTCATGGCCCAATTCATCGTTGACCTTTTTAAAGAAGTCCACATCGACCATTAAAAACCCCATGGGCAGGGTTTTTTTAATATTGTGTTCTAAAAAGAAGGTCGAACATTCCTCTAAGTATCGACGATTATAAAGGCCGGTCAATTCATCACTTAAGGATTGATCCCGAATAAAAGAGAGGGAATTGTTGACTTCAAGCCGATTGATCGACTCATAAAAATAACGCTTCACCAGGGGAAGCAACCTCTGGGTTTCTGCGCTGCTTTCTTGATTGAACAAAATTTGCCCGATCACCACTAAGTTTTCCCCCACCAAGGGAACGCAAACATGCCCAACGGGCTCCAGGCTTTGCAACCTCAAAAGGCGACAAAAATGCCCCTCCACATCCGAGTTGTACCCTTTTCCATCTCGAATAACGGGGCATTGGCGGGGATTTTTCCCCACCAAGAGATGGCAATGGGGATTATCAATGACTTGAGGTTCGGAAAGTTGCAAGTTGTTGTGAAAATCATCGACCCGTTTTGCGAAGCTGTGAGGGTCGGTGATGAGGCGAAAACTATTTTTGCGTCGATCAAATTCATAGATGGCAAAATTCCCCAACCCCATCCCTAAAACAATGGACTGAATTCGCAGATAGATATCATGGTTGTCCGCGTCTTTTTCCAGTTCTCGCTTAAATTGATAGGCATTGATCAAAAGATCAATATTATATGAAGTATCTTGAATCGCGTGACCCGATTTTTGCAATTCAAACCCAACTAAATAATAGATTTTATTGCTGATTTCATTAAAGAGTCCCGAGAGCGTTTTCAACATGTGATTGAACTTAACCCCGACCTCCCCCGCTTCATCGTCCAACAACTCATTCACATAAGCATGCAAATGCCCTTTTTCCAATTCATCAAAACCGTGATGAAGCTGGGCAAAAAGTCTGCCGTAAGGCTTCACAAAGCTGTCGATCATCCAAAAAATAGCTAAAATGGCCAAAATAGCCAGTAGGGAAACGAGGATAATAATATTAATTCCCGTCGAGCGTTGCTGGGACAAATCAAACTGAATGCTAATGGCGCCTAAAACATCGCCTTCTTCGGCTTGGTGACATTGCAGGCAATTCACCCTCCCCTTGGAACTGGCCTTGTAAGGAATCACCAACTCATACACCGGGTTCGTGTGAAACTCATCGAGTCGTTCGGCCATTTTGCCCGTTTTCAGCACCTGAAACTCAATTTCTTGATCGGGCACTTCAAACACTCGGGGCTGACCGAATTGCTTAATGACCTTTTCCCCGCGCAAGACCTTGATTTTTTTTATATTTCCGTCTTCTTGCGTCTCTTTAATGCGCTCTAAATAGATGTCTCTCTGCCCAATCACCCCAAGATACATCAAAGAAGTAATCCCATCGCGAATGGTTTTGGCTAAAATAAGCGCGCTGTTTTTAGAGCTGGCAATGGAGAGGTGGCGAAAGCTGAAAAAAAGAGTCCCCACCACCAAGGCAAAAAGCAGCATAAAAATAAAGGAAAAGCGCACTAAAAGTTTTGTGCGAATGCTGCGGTAGGGTAGAAACATGAAAAGGGTAGAATAATTTTTATCTAATTCTAGCAAAAGGAATGTAAAAATGGAATCCATCTTGCTTACTTTCTATAACCCAAATATTCAAGCCTGTCCAAAGTATAAAGTTCATTTGCAATGGACGGGCGAATAGCCTATACTTGAGCAACATTTAATCTTGAGGAGTCATCATGGAGCACGACGAGGATCTATTCGGCGGCAAGGTCACGGCCCGTTCCTTAAAAGAAGCCCTGATGCAGCAGGAAGAAGAGGAACTGGAGATCCCCAAAACAGAGGTCGAATACCTGCACGATGTCCCCCTAAAGATGATCGCCCAGATCGGGCGCGTCAGCAAATCCATGAAAGAAGTTTTAGAGTTGAAAACGGGCATGGTCGTTGAATTCGATAAAGTGGTGGGCGAGCCCATGGATATTTTAATCGGGGGCCGCCTCATGTGCCGCGGCGAGATCGTGGTGGTCAACGAAAGGTACGGAATCCGCATCAGCGAGGTGGTGCGCGCCGATGACTCGTCCCAGCATTCTTCCTTTTAGCTTGGTGTCTTTTTTAGGGCTCCCCTGCCAATGATACATGCCCAAGGCGTTTTTAAGGAATTCCGCCTCTACAAAAAAGAAGCGGGGTTTAAAGGGAGTCTCAAGGCCTTCTTTTCTCGTCAGTTTGAAATCAAACGAGCCATCGCCCCTTTGGATTTAGAGATTCAAAGAGGAGAAATCATCGGTCTCTTAGGCCCCAACGGGGCCGGCAAAACCACCTTGATGAAAATGCTTACGGGAATTATAGTGCCCAGCGGGGGGCGATTATCGGTACTCGGCTGCGAACCGGCTCAAAGGCTGAAATATTTTCGCCAGCGCATTGCCTTGGTAATGGGGCAAAAATCTCAACTCTGGTGGGATCTCCCTGCCATGGACTCCTTTCTTTTAATCCAAAAATACTACGAGATTCCCCCCAAGGCCTTTAAGGATCGGGTCGAAGAATTAAGCGACCTCTTAAGGGTAAGCGCCTACCTCAATGTGCATGTCCGCAAACTCAGCTTAGGAGAACGCATGAAGGTCGAGCTCATGGCGAGCCTCCTCCATGAACCGGAAGTTCTTTTTTTAGATGAACCCACCATTGGCTTAGACCTCTTGAGTCAAAAAAATATTCGCGATTTTCTCTTTCAATATCACCAAAAAAGAAATCCCACTCTCATCCTCACCAGCCATTATATGGCCGATATCGAGGCCTTGGCCCAACGGGTCGTCTTGATTATTGAGGGGCATAAACGCTTTGACGGGAGCATCAACAAGTTTGAAAACCTGTTGGGGCACAACAAAACCCTGAACTTCACCTTTGCCCAACAAATCAAGGAATTCAATTTTTTCAGCCCCTACTCCCCCCGCTGGAACGCAGGGGGTAAGGCCGTTGAAATCACGGTGCCTGAAGGAGAACTCCGGCAGGTGGCCTCGCATATTCTTGCCCAATACCCGGTAACCGACTTTTCCACCCAAAAAACCCCCATTGAACGGGTTTTGGAAACCTTGCTCAACAGCCCCGAGTTGCTGAAGGAAACTTAAATGGCCAAGTGGTTTCAATGCATGAAGGTGGTTTGGTCCAATCTGATGGTCTATAAAACCAACTTTATTTTGCAATCCATCTCCCCCCTCTTTGTTTTTTTATTCATTAAGGCCAGTTTATGGACCGCGATCTACAAAGGGGCCGAGCGGGTGGAGATTGGCGGGTACGACTTAAACCAAATGCTGACCTATCACCTTTGGATCATGGTGGTCACCCTGATCAGCATTGGGGCGATCAGCCAAGACTTGAGCCAAGATATCCGCTTAGGCCGCATCACCGCCTATCTGATTTACCCCTTCAGCCTTTTTGAGTTCCACTTCTCCGGCTTTCTGGCCCGGCAAAGCGTAAAGCTCGCCATTGCTTTATTCACCCTCTTTGGAGTGGTCCTCGCCTTAAAATTGCCCCTGAGCGTCACCTCGGGGGGGTGGGCCATTCTCTTAGCCCTCTGGGCCGGTCTCTTTTGGTTTTTCTTAAACTATTTCTTTGGCCTCTTAGGCTTTTGGTTGGAAGAAACCTGGACCTTAGGAGTCATGTCCCAGGTGATCACCTACTTCCTCTCTGGGGCAATCATCCCCCTAGAGCTTTACCCTCTTTGGATGCAAAAGATTTTATTCTTTACCCCCTTCCCCTATATCGGTTTTGTGCCCGTTAAATTGATCATGGGCAGCGAAGTCGCCTTAGCCCAGGCTTTTGCCGTTTTAACCCTGTGGATCGCCTTCATCGCCCTGTGCGGTTATGGGTTGTATAAACGAGGGTTGCGCCTCTACACCGCGGCGGGGATGTAATGCTAAAGCAAATCCAGCAATATTTGAGCGTCTACCAAAGCTTTGTATCCACCAGCTTTGCCGAATCCATGAACTTCCGCCTCCATTTTGTTTTATTGATCGTCATGGATCTCTTTTTTTACGGCTCCGCCTTTTTTACCATTGAGATCATCTACAATCAGGTGACGGTGATTGGAACCTGGAACAAACATCAGGTAATGTTCTTTTTGGCGTTCATGCTCTCCATCAATCAATTGGTCATGACCATGACCAGCGAGGCCTACTGGCGGTTTCCTGAATTACTCAAATCCGGGGAACTGGATTTTATCCTCCTCAAGCCCGTGAACTCTCTATTTTTGACTTTTTTCCGTTATATCCGCCCCGGTAGCGCCTTCAACATTTTTTTCACCTTCCCCGCCTTGATCTATTTCGGGGTCAAAGTCGACCTCACCCCCCTCGCCTGGGGCCTGCTGCCCTTTTTTTTGCTCTTCGCCTTTTTGCTGCAAAGCGCCATTGACTTGCTGATAGCCACTTCCATGTTTTGGATGCTCGAAGGCACGGGAATGAACTTTTTGCGCATGGAATTTCAACAGATGAGCCGCTGGCCCGATTTTATTTATCCCGGGCTGTTTCGCAATCTCTTTAGTTTCGGCGTTCCCATTTTACTCATCGGCAGCGGCCCCATCCGTTTTTTATTCAACCCCAACGACTTTATTCCCTTTGTCGCCATGCTGGGGGCTTGCTTTCTGCTCTGGGTTCTCGTCGCCTTATTTTGGAAAAAGGGGTTGCGGGCCTATGAATCCGCCTCCAGTTAAGAAAACCCAAAAAACTCAGAAGTTCCATAAACGAAACTCACAGTCTTTAGGGGCTTTTAGAATATAAAATCTCTTTTATTCTCTAGCCATTTGCGGCGAGGTGAGATATTTTTATTCTTAAACCTAGACTATACTTCAGCAAACCCATGTCAAATGATCGCCTGATCTGGATGGACCTCGAAATGACGGGGCTCAACCCACAAAAAGACCGTATTATTGAAATCGCCACCTTGGTCACCGACAACAACCTCAATCTATTGCAAAAAGGCCCCGTGTTGGTCATCCAAACCCCTCTAAGCCTGCTCAACAGCATGGATGAATGGTGTACCCAACACCATGGGCAATCGGGCCTCACAAAAAAGGCCTTGGAATCGACCATCACCATGAAAGAGGCGGCAAGCCAAACCCTAGACTTTTTAAAACAATGGGTGAAACCGGAACAAGCCCCCCTTTGCGGGAACTCCATCCATCAAGATCGCCGCTTTTTGGAGGTTTATATGCCGAAAATCAACAGCTACCTCCATTACCGCAATATTGATGTCAGCACCCTCAAAGAACTGGCCAAACGCTGGCGGCCCGACTTGGCCCCCATGCTCAAAAAGGGTGCCCACACCGCCTTAGAAGACATCTTGGAATCCATTGAGGAATTAAAACACTACCGCCAACACCTTTTTGTTCCGCCCTCTGCTTAAGCCATAAAAAAACCATGCTGCAAAACATCACCCAAGCAGATACCCGCACCAAAAACCTTGGTCCCTGTAAAATCAAGAGTCCTTTACACCTCAACCACAATCACCAAGGCCGCGAAGTCCTCTATTACCCCTATATACAAGATCAAGAGGCAACTTTCGGCGGGGTTAGCTTTGAAGCAAGCCTACCTGAAAAACAAATCTACTTCGACCCCAACAAGGTGCATGCCGCCATTGTGACCTGCGGGGGGATCTGCCCGGGATTGAACAATGTCATCCGCAGCATCGTGCTGCGCCTCTGGTACGGTTACGGAGTGCGCAATATTTGGGGAATTCGTTACGGGCTGCAGGGTTTTATTCCGACATTCAACTTAGACTTTCTTCCCTTCAACCCCAGGGTGGTCAGCAACATCCATGAATTGGGCGGCACCCTCTTAGGGAGCAGCCGCGGGGATCAATCCCCAGAAGAGATCGTCGATTGCCTGGAGCGGCAAAACATCAACCAAATCTATCTGATCGGGGGCGACGGCACCCTCAACGCGGCACAGTTGATTGAAAACGAGATTGAAAAACGGGGCTTGAAAATCGCTCTTATCGGCATCCCTAAAACCATCGACAACGACATTGCCTTTGTTTCCCGCTCTTTTGGCTTTGAAACCGCGGTGGAAGCGGCCACCGAAGCCATTAAGTGCGCCCACGCCGAGGCGACCAGCTTTCCCAACGGAATCGGCTTAGTCAAGCTCATGGGGCGCCATTCCGGCTTTATCGCCGCCTCGGCCGCCTTGAGCCAACGAGATGTCAATTTCGTACTCATTCCTGAGGTGAATTTTGATTTAGAGGGGGAACACGGTTTTTTAGAGGTGTTGAAACAACGGATTCTGGATCGAGGTCACGCCGTCCTCGTCATCGCTGAAGGGGCGGGGCAAAACTACCTCAACCCAGACCCTACCGAAAAAGATCAGTCCGGCAATGTGAAACTCAAAGACATCGGGCTGTTTATGCGCAACTCGATCTCAGCCTACTTCAAAACCCAAGAAATCGCGATCAATTTAAAATATATCGACCCCAGTTACATGATCCGTTCGATTCCCGCCAACACGGCAGATGGCCTCTACTGCGCCACCTTGGGGCAAAACGCGGTGCATGCCGCCATGGCGGGTAAGACCGGCTTAGTCGTCTCCATGTGGCACGGGGTCTATTGCCAACTTCCGATTCCCTTGGCGATTTCCCAACGCAAACGAATCGACCCCCAAGAGGGCTTGTGGAAAAATGTGTTGGAATCCACCGGGCAACCGAGCTTTCTACCCCATTGCGAACTCTAAGGCTCTTCAACTGAAAAAACCAACATGCGGAGGTTCCCATGAAACGAGATTACAACTTAATCGTCATCGGCGCGGGCTCCGGGGGCTTGGTCAGCGCTTATATGGCCGCCAACCTAGGGGCGAAGGTCTTATTGATTGAAAAGCACCGCATGGGGGGCGACTGCCTCAATACGGGCTGTGTTCCCTCCAAGGCCCTCATCCATTCCGCCAAGGTTTTATCCGATATTCCTAAGCTTCCAGATTACAAACTACCCCCAAGTTTTTACCAGGAAAACTATTTGCGGGTTAAAAAACGCATCGCCGAGGTGATTCAAAAAATCGAGCCCCATGACTCCGTGAGCCGCTACCGGTCCCTGGGCGTAGAGGTCATTCAAGGGGAAGCGTCCCTCACCGGCCTGCATCAGGTTACCGTCGCGGGCAAGCAATACAGCGCCAAAAACCTCATTTTGGCGACCGGAGCCAGCCCCTTGGTCCCCAAACTGCCGGGCTTGGATCAAGTCCCCTATCAAACCAGCGATAGCCTGTGGGACTTAGAACAACTCCCCGGCAAGCTTTTGGTTTTAGGCGGAGGCCCGATTGGCTGCGAGCTGGCCCAAGCCTTTTCTCGACTCGGCTCCCAAGTCACTCTTGTCAGCCTCGACAATCGACTCCTCCCCCGTGAAGATGAATCCGCGTCTCAACTTTTGGAAAAAATCTTTACCGCCCAGGGGATTCAACTGCGGTTAGGGGCCAAAGCCAAAGCCTGCGGCAAAGACGACCAAGGTTTTTACCTAGAAAGCCTTGGCCCTCAAGGCACGCATAAAAGCTATTTCGATCAGCTTTTAATGGCTGTGGGGCGCAAACCCCAAAGCAACATCCCGGGCTTGAAAGAACTCCATATTCCTCTGGGGCCCCGAGGTGAAATCATTGTCGATGCCTACCAACGCACGAAGTTTAAACACATCTACGCGGTCGGAGATGTCTCCAGTGCCTACCAATTTACCCACGCCGCCTCGGAACAAGCCATCAAGGCAAGCCTCAACGCCCTGTTTCGCCCCCTGTTTAAAAGCCCTTTTTCAGCAAAAACCCTTCCCTGGGTCACCTTTACAGACCCGGAAATCGCGAGAGTCGGGCTCAACCTCCAAGAAGCGGAACAAGCAAAGGTCAACTACGACTTAACCCATTTCCCCTTGGACGAATTTGACCGCGCCTTGTGTGAAGACGCGGCCCAGGGATTTGTCCAGATCCTAACCCAAAAAGGGAGTGACCAAATCTTAGGGGTCACCCTCATGGCCAGCCGAGCGGGAGAAATGATCGGCGAATTCGTGCTTGCCATGAACAACGGCTTAGGGCTAAACAAGATCCTAAGCAGTATTCACCCCTACCCCACTTGGTCCGAGGCAAATCGACAAGCGGCGGGGATGCGGCGATCCAAAGAACTGACAGCAAAAAAGAAACACTGGCTCGCGGCCTTCCACCAATTTAAGCGCTCATGAAAGCTCAAATCTTAGTTCTCTTTCTTTTTCTCCTCCCCACCGGTTTGCTTGCCTTTGACCACCAATACGGCAACTACGCCGCGGTACTGAAAGATCATCTGGTGGTGCAAAAAACCCATACCTCCGTACGCTACCACGCGTTGCGCAAGCATCCCACCAAACTCGATGCCTTTATCCAAGAAATCGAAGGGGTAAGCGCTGAAGACTTTGCCCAATGGACGCCCAACCAGCAACTCGCTTTTTTGCTCAACGCCTACAATGGATTGGTCTTAAAACTCATCTCCGAGCGCTCCTTGGAAATCGACTCCATCAATCAAATTGGGGGCATTTTCGTTTCCGCCTTTTACATCGACTTCTTCAACCTCTTAGGGCAATATCACGACCTCGATGACCTGGAAACAAAAGCGATCGGCGAAAACTTCAAGGAGGCAAGAGTGCATTTTGCCTTGGTCTGCGGCGCGCGCAGTTGCCCTCCCCTACGGGCCGAGCCTTACCTCGCTCCGCGTTTAAACGACCAATTGGAAGACCAAGCCATGATTTTTCTCAACAACCCAAAAGAAAACCTCTTATCTTCCGCATACCCCGCGCATTTGTATTTGAGTGAGATTATAAAGCTCCATAAAGAGGACTTTAAAGCCCAATACGGCAGCCTCCGCCAAATGTTGGCCCACTTCATGGGCCAGGGGAACCCAGAAGACATCGCCGTAATCCTAAACAAGCAAACCCACCTCACCTACCATAACTACATCTGGGACTTAAACCGATACGGAAACGAATGAATTGGTGGGAACAACCTTTAGAGGACTTAACCCCCAAAGAGTGGGAAGGCCTCTGCGACTTTTGCGGGCTCTGTTGCCTGCATAAATTGGTGGATGAAGATACCGAAGATATCGAATACACCACCATCTTTTGTGGCTATCTCAACACCCAAAGCTGCCAATGCAGCGTCTATAACGAACGCGATAAATTCCGCCCCGACTGCATCCCCGTAACGATTGAAACCTTGATGACCCGGGGCATGATGCCTAAAAGCTGCGCCTACCGCCTGCGTTATGAGGGCAAACCCCTCCCCCCCTGGCACCCTCTTTTATCCAAAAATCAACAAGGGGCGATGCAGGCCGGGGTTGCGGTGGCGCAAGTGGGGATTTGCCAAAAAAGCCTACCCCAAGAAGGGGTGGATTATGAGGACTACCTATTTGAGGATCCCATCAATTAAAAGACCTCCGCAAACTTCAGAGGCGACTTGCAAGCCGGGAACTTCACGCTTCAGCGACTATAGGAACCTCTGAAAAACTCCTTGCCTACCGCTTGTTCAAGCGGTAGGCCCATGCCCTTCGGGCTGATTATAGCCCTTGGGGCGCGTCGAGTTTTTCGGTCTTTTCGGTTGTGAATGAAATCCACAACCTCAACGCGAATCAATAAGTACCGCTTTTTGATTTAGCAAAGCGTCCCTGCCTTGCGGGGAAACTCCGCGTTTTTCAGAGTTTCCTATATTGCTCCTCTGTCAACTGGCCCGACCTAGGCGCAGCCTACCGACTGCTCCCTTTGCTTTCGCAGAGTTCGCTTGAAAGCGGATCGCCTCGATAATGCTCTACCCGAAACCGCCGGGGCGGCTCGCGCGAGCGCTCGCTGGGCGTAAGCGCCCCGCTATTTAAATATGCTCCGCGGGCTGGGGCTGAAAGCCCCAGACCCCCGTGGTATTTTAACATCAGAACCTAGTATTAGAAACCTCCGCGTTTTTCAGAATTTCCTATATACGCGGATTAATAAGAAAGGCGTTGCGCCTTTTTCATCCAGCTAAGGGTTTGTAAATCCTCCGGCGTACCCCGTTGTTCCAAGGTCTCAATCACCGCCTGAAATTGTTCCGGCTTCAGGTTTTGCCCCAGCTTAAACTTCGCGGTGATCTGCGAAGGAACAATACAAACCACTGCCGTGGCTTTGACCTGCTTGACATAGCGCTGGTCTTGCAGCGAGATCGGCTGGTAGCCCCCTTGGGGCTGAAGCCGTTGCATCAAGGCGGTGAGTATTTCTATTTTTTCCTCCATGGATTCAACGACTCTCGCGACCCCCTGCAAACTCACCGACAAAAAATATTGGCTGGCATTGCAGGCTAAATCGGGATCAGTGGCATAAGAAGGAATGAGACTCAAAGGCTCAACCAGAGAAAAATGCACTTGCTGGTTTTTGGTTAAAACCGTCATTTTTTTCCCTGCCAAACTGGAATGAAACCACAGGGCTCCATCCAGCCAAAGGGGGTTGATTGGAACTTGATAGGGCCTTTGTCACTCATCCAACATCGCCAAAACCCCCCATTTCGCGCGCTTTAATATCCCTTCAATCTCCGTGGGATCGGTCAGGGCAAACTCCTTTCTTCTCATTTGAACCTTATTTTGTTATTCTCAAAACAGCCTTTCATGATGGAGACAGTTTGCCCCCCCTTACCCGTTCTTGCCAAGTCGCTTTTTTACTGCTTGCGCTTGCTCTTTATCCCTTTGTTCTTTGGGCTCAGGTGGACTTTAAGGGGGAATTGAGCATGAATCTCTATCACGCCCGGCAGTCCGGAGCGTTTTTGCGCTATCTGCCTCAAATCAGTTATACTGAAACTTTCATGGGTACAGAGAATAGGGCGCAAGCGGTCTGGGCGGGCTATGGGGCCTTGAACGCGACCCAAGAGGCGCAAAGCAGCCAAACCAAGCCCTATCGGGGTTACCTCAGGCTTTACGACAACCAATGGGATCTGCGCGCGGGCCTGCAGCAAATTCGCTTTGGCCCGGCAAAAATGCTGCGCTTGCTCGATTGGTTCGACACCTGGGACTATTTAGACCCTACCGAATTTTCTTCCCCCCTCAAAGCCCTACTCTTGCGTTATGACTCCATCAACAACTGGGGCGGGTGGGTGTGGGCTCTGCCGCCGGGAGAACGCCTGCCCGCTGAAAACGCCCTCAACCCGGCGACCCATGGCCAAAGCGGGGGCAGATTGCAATTGATGCTGGGCTCAACCGAAGTCGGTTTTTCTCGTCACGAAATGAAAGAACAGGAGGAAAAACAAACCCTGGCCGCCTTTGACTTTCATTATTCTGGAATGATCGGCCTTTGGGGAGAATTTTTGCAAAGCCGCCTCGCGACCCGGGCCTCTAAGCCCCAAGCTTTATTGGGGATGGATTACAGCCTCAACTTGGGCGAGCGCGCCTTGTATTTTTTAGCGGAAGTCCAAACCCCAAAAAATCTAAATTCTGGCGAGACCTCGAATATAGCCACGCAAATCAGGCTCCCCTTGAGTCTCTTAGACCATCTAAACTTTTACCTCTGGGGGAGTTTGCGCGAACAACAAAAAGTGCTAGATTGGATTCATACAGAGGATGATTGGCTTTTCCAATTTTTAGTGGCAACGGGGCAACAGGAAAACCAAACCGAACTCAGCTATCTGGCAAACTTTGTCTGGTATCATTAAATGCGACAAGAACCCCTGCTCCAAGCCAAAGAAGTCGATAAAATCTACCCCGTTGGGGGCCACGACTTTTACGCCTTGAAAAACCTAAGCTTTACCTTAAACCGAGGGGAGTTCGCGGGCCTCATCGGCCCCAGCGGCTCCGGCAAGACCACCTTACTCAATCTGTTGGGGGCTCTAGATACCCCCAACCGAGGTACAATCGAGTTGTTGGGCGAAAAGCTAAGCCACCTCAGCGCCAACAAACAGGCCCTCTTTCGCCGTTTGCACATAAGCTTTATCTTTCAAACCTACAACCTCCTCCCCCTATACTCTGTTTTTGAAAATGTCGAGCTCCCTCTCATCTTGCTTAAGCTTGAGCCAAAGGAAAGAAAAAAAAGGGTCCACGAGGCCTTAGAATGGCTTAGTTTGATGGACAAGGCCCAAGCCAAGCCGAGCCAGCTCTCGGGGGGCCAAGCCCAACGAGTCGCCATTGCCCGCGCGATGGTGAAAAATCCGGAAATCATTTTAGCGGATGAGCCCACCGCGAACCTAGATAGCGAAGCGAGCCACGGTATTTTAAAAACCCTGCGCCAAATCAATGAAGAAAAGGGGGCAACCTTCTTATTCAGCACTCACGATGACAAGGTCATTGGGTATTTAAAGCGAAAAATCACCCTCACCGACGGGCAAATCGTCCATGACCTCTCCCTGCCGGAACCTCTAAAAAAGAGGTAAACTTGCTTTTTAAATTAGCCTTAAGAAACCTACTCGCCGGTAAAACACGGACGATCTTGACCCTGCTGGTATTTACCTTAACCCTGCTCGTCACCCTCTTCCTCCGCTCCCTTTATGACGGAATGGAGGCCCAAATGACCACCCTACGGCTGCAAGAAGAAATCGCCGGAGGGCAATATTGGACCCAAGGCTTTGACCCCTTCGACCCCTTTAGCTTGGAAGAAGCCCAAGCTACAACCCCGGCCCCCTGGCATCCCCTGCTCCAACAGGGAAAACTCTACGAACTGTTGATCCAAAACGGGACCGCCTACCCTAAGGGAAGGCTGAAAAATGTCCAGGTCAGGGGGGTCAACCCCCAGCAAACCGCAATAACCCTTAATTTTACGCCCTTGCAGGCGAAGCTCCCCCCAGGGGTAACCCCAACGATGTTGGGGGCGCGCGCCGCTCAAGCTTGGGGCTTAAAGGTGGGGGATCATTTTACCCTCCGCCTGCGCAGTCAAACAGGCTCCTTTACCGCCTTGGAACTGGTTTTAACGCGGCGCTTCCACAGCTCCGTACCGCAAATGGATCTAAACCAAGTCTGGCTGCCTCTAAAAGACCTACGCCAAGCCGTGGGCCGCCCCGGGCAAGCGACTCTATTGATGCTCAAAAAAGGAGCCGTTGCCCCGCCTGCCTTAGCCCCCTGGGTATGGATGAGCCCCGATCAATTACTCGAAGACACAAGGCAATTGGCCGAAAGCAAAAGGGGTGGCGGTTTGGTCTTGTACAGCCTGCTCTTTTTTTTAAGCCTTTTGGCTCTTTTTGACAGCCAAGCCTTGGCCATCTTTCGCCGAAAACAAGAAATCGGCACCTTAATGGCCTTAGGCTTAACCCAACAGCGGGTGACCTGGCTATTTACCTTAGAAGGCTGCCTCTATGGGCTTTTTGCCTGTGGTTTTTCCCTGCTGATCGGTCTGCCCCTTTTTGCCTATGTCGCCGCTACGGGATTGGATTTAGGCATCAGCGGCGAAACCTACGGCATCCCCCTACAACAGGTCTTATACCCTCTTTTTACGGTGAGGATGGTTTTAGAGACCTATGCTTCGGTCTTGCCGCTGGTCTTCTTGGTCAGCTATTGGCCCGCGGCCCAAATCAGCCGACTCAAGCCCGCTGAGGCCTTGCGCGAGGGGATGCGATGATTCGCTTTCTTTTAAAGGGGTTACTGAGAGACCGGCACCGGAGCTTGTTCCCCCTCTTGGTGATCTCCTTGGGGGTCGCCCTCTTGGTGTTGTTCCAGGCTTGGCTGCAAGGGGCTTTATACGGTACTTTGTCCAATCAGGCTCACTTTCGTACCGGTCATGTCAAGCTGCTGACCAGAGGGGCTTGGGCGGAAAATCAATCCTCCTCGCTTGATCTCGCCTTAAGCCAAGTTGAAACCTTAAAAAATGAACTGGCAACCAGCTACCCCGATTTGAACTTTTTTCCCCGCTTGCGTTTTGGGGGACTATTAGATGTCCCCGACGCAAAGGGAGAAACCCGCTCCCAAAGCCCCATCTTAGGTTTTGGGTTGGAACTCTTCAACCACAAGCAAGAGATACAAGCCTTTCACCTCCAAGAAGGCTTGGCCCAAGGCCGCCTGCCTCAAGGGCCCGGCGAAATTCTCCTCACCCTGGACCTGGCAGAAAAACTCCAACTTACCTTAGGGGAAAAGGCTACCTTAATCAGCAACGACCCCAATGGGGGAATGGTGATTCATAATTTCACCCTGGTCGGCATGGTGCGCTTTGGGATCAAACCCCTTGACCGAGCCAGTCTAATCGGAGACCTCAAGGACTTGCAACGCGCCTTGGGCATGCGGAAAGGGGCCACCGAAATCGTCGGTTTCTTTAAGGAAAAGGGGCTCAACCGCCCCCGAGCCTTAGAAATCAAACGCCATTTCAACCAAAATCATCCCTTGAGCGAGCTTTCCCCCCAGATGATCACTCTCAGCGATCAAGACGGCTTGGATACTTATCTAGATCAGATCGAGAGCTGGATGAGCTGGATCCTGATCTTTTTTATCGGACTTTTAGGCTTTATCCTATGGAACTTAGGACTGATCAACGGCCTTCGCCGTTACCGTGAAATGGGTCTACGCCTCGCTTTGGGGGAAGAAAAAAAACAAATCTACCAAAGCCTCTTGCTGGAGGCCCTGGTTTTGGGCTTGGTGGGCACCTTCTTAGGAACCTCAATCGGCCTTCTTCCCGCCTATTACCTGCAAGAAGTGGGACTCGATACCACAAAAATTCTTACCGGCAACCAAAACTTTATGATCCAAAATCAAGTTCACGCCAAAATTATTTTTTCCAACCTGTGGGTGGGTTTTTTCCCCGGACTGTTTGCCCCCTTCTTAGGCACCCTGATCAGCGGGCTGGGGGTATTTCGCAAAAATACGGCTCAAATCCTAAACCAACTGGAATCAATCTAAAATGAGACTCTGGGCCCTCTTGTTTTTTTTCTGCCTTACAGGCCTCCCCCTCGCAGCGGAGCCAACGGCCGCGGAAATCTTACGCCGTTTAGATCAAAACCAACTCTACCCAACCCTTTTTATTGAATCCACCATGATCATTCAGGGGCGGAAGGGGCAACGAAGACTGCGCTCACAAAGTTGGAGCCAAGGCCGGGAGAAATCCTTTATCCGCTACCTCTCCCCCCCTAGGGAAAGGGGAACCAGCATGCTGAAACTCAAAGACCAGCTCTGGCTCTACTCCCCCCAGGCAGACCGCACCATCGCCATTGCGGGCCATATGCTCCGCCAACCCATCATGGGCTCGGACTTGAGTTATGAAGACATGATGGAGCGAACCAGCTTGGTAAAAAACTACCAGGCCACAAAGCTTGACAATGAGGTCATCCAGGGGGCCGGCTCATGGGTTTTAGAATTAAAGGCCAAACAAGCAGGCCTCGCCTACCCAAAACAACGGATTTGGGTTGACCCCAAAAAAATCGCGGCCACCAAAGTCGAGCTTTACGGCAGCAGGGGTAAACTGCTCAAGCGCGTTACCATACAAAGTTTCATCCAAACCCCTACAGGGTGGTACCCCTCGGACCTCACCTATAAAGATATGTTGAAATAGGGAAAGGGCACCCGGTTTATCCTTCACAAACTCAAGAGCGGTCTCCCTATTCCAGCTTATCGTTTTACAAAGGGAGCCTTAAGAAAATAAAAAAATTCAATATATTTGAATAAATATATTTTACTGAAATTATAGATACCTAAAATCAACACCCCGAATTCTTTTTTCAATCCCGTTAAAATTGGTTGAATTTTTACAAGCCCTTAGTATAGAATTTTTTTCATGCAACAACTCGTAGTTTTAGCGTCTAAATTGGGCCACGAGATTACCGCCATTGAGGAAGATATGAATAAATTTTGGACTTTGCTCTGCCTAAGCCTGCTCTGTGTCATTCCAGCAAGCTTATTCGCCACCGATGGAAAGGCACTCTATCATGAAAAAACCTGTGTAACCTGTCATGGGGAAGATGGCAAATCAAAAAGCCCCCAATACCCCTACCTAGCCGGGCAAAACCAGCAGTATTTGATCAACCAATTCAAATCCATTACCGAAGGTCGCCGTACCCTCGGCAGTGCCGCGATGATGGCCAAGCACCCTTCTTTAAAAGGGTTTACGGAAAAACAAATCCTTGCCGTTACGGGCTACCTAGCCAGCTTACCCCGCCCTGCCGAGGCAATTTCAACCAACTCCAAACTCATCGCCCAGGGAAAGTCAATCTTTCGCTCCATTGGGTGCAAGCAGTGCCATGGAGAAGAGGGAAAGGGAATGCCCCCCGGCAGCCCCAAAAAATACGAGGCCTACCCCAAACTGAATGGGCAGCATGCCACTTACATCTACAACCAACTTCAAAGTATTCTGTCTCACAAGAGAACCAACGATAACACAAAAATCATGCAAAAGCAGCTTGCCAAGGCCAAGCTGAGCGATCATGATTTAAAGGCCTTAGCCGCTTACCTAAGTCAGGTTCACTAAAAGCTGAAAAACTTCACTCTCTTCGGGGCCTTTAAGCCCCTTTTTTTTTATTTGAACCATGAACGATTCCACAACGCAACCCCCTCCCTTAACCCCCCTCACAGGCAAGCAACGCGCCCATTTGCGCAGCCTGGGCCACAACCTAAAGCCCCTGTTGCAAGTAGGAAAGGGCGGCTTGACGGAAAGTTTTTTCAAACAGCTTCGCCAAGCTTTAAGTCAGCATGAATTGATGAAGGTCAAACTGATTCAAAACGCGGCTCTCAGTTTGCCCGAGGCGGCAATGGAGATTGAACGGGCAACCCCCTGCCAGGTGGCGCAACAAATCGGTAAGACCTTGCTGCTCTACCTCCCCCACCCCAAAGACCCAAAAATAACTCTCCCTTGAGTTGAGCCCTCTGCCTAGCCGTAAAAGCTCCGCTAAACCTGCCCTCAAGTGAAACCACAATGTCAGCAAATCCAGGGGAGAAAGCATTGTTGGTATGAAGGCGGCGCGGGCAAGCCCTTAATCCTGTTTCCCGGGTTTGGAGAAAGCAATAAAACTCTGCTCCAACTAGGGCGACAGCTCGCCGCAAAATACCGGGTTTTTCTTCCTGAAACCCCCGGTTTTGGGGATGAAGCCCCCCTCCCTCTGCCCGAATACGCCTATTCAGCGCAAGTTCAACGGCTCCAGGGGTTGTTTCGCCATTGGGGGCTCCAGCGTTTTAGTTTGGGAGGGAGCTCCGCGGGCGGGCACCTGGCCTGCCTTTACGCTCTGGCCCAACCCCAGCAAATCGAGTCTTTAATCCTGCTGGCCCCGCAAGGACTAAAGACCCCCGACTCCCTGCCCTATGCCGACAAAACAGAACCAACCAACGACCTCGCCGACTTTGAGCGACTCTTGACCCAACTCTATCATCAGCCTCCAAAGCTCTCCCCTGAAGTCAAGCTGCGACAAATCAAAAAAATTCAAGCGCGCTTTGAGCGGCTCAACCAAATTCGTAAGGTCATCCGCTCAGAAGACTTTATTGAACTCAACTCACGGTTGCCCAAGCTAGCCCAACCCACGCTCTTGCTTTGGGGCAGGCAAGATCAACGCATCCCCATTGGCCAAGCCCCCCTATGGCAAAAACAACTCCCCCATTGTACATTCCAAAGCCTAGAAAACTGCGGGCATGTACCGCAGATCGAAAAAACAACAGGAACAGCGGAACTGATTTTACGCTTCTTATCCTCTCCCCCCTCCCTCTAGGGACTTTCGTAAAGGTTTACCCCCTGCTGTAACAACCATCCCGAAAGAGAACCAAGATCAAGCACCCCGCTCATTCTCGCTTTTTCCTGACCCTGTTGAAATAAAACCAGGGTGGGAATGGACATGATGCCATATTGCCGAGCCAGTTCAGGGTCTTGCTCTGTATCAAGCTTCACAAAACGAACTTGATATTTTAATTTTTCATTGGCCTGGGCAAAAATCGGGGCCATCCTTTTACAGGGGGCGCACCAAGAAGCCCAAAAATCCACCAAAACCGGCAAATCCGTTGCTCGCAAATGGCGTTGGAAGCGATCTCCCTTTAATTCAAGCGGGTGATTGGGAAAAAGCGAGGCCTTGCATTTGCCGCATTGGGCTGCTGTACCCACTTTTTCTTTGGGCAGGCGGTTTTTCGCGTCGCAATGGGGGCAAACCAGCAAAAGGGGTTTACTCATACAACCTCATTTAAGTTTATTCATATATTTATATCTTACTTCTTTTTTTCTAATGGGGTCAAGGTAGAACACCCTCACCTTGCTTCCATACCCCTAGGGCTATGGCCATATTGGTAAAAAATCCGGTTCGGAGTCTTTCTTGTCAAGGGCTTCAACTTACTCTATTATTAAGGAACCCACGCAATACTCAGTGGCTCCCGATCTTACACCTCGAATTCAGCAACTCGTGATTTTTCGCATCCTTCCCTCTGCTTTCCGATTCCACCTGCTTTTCGGCTTGCTCTGCTGTGGATTTATTTTTTTTTCCAGCCCCGGCGAAGCCAAAGAATCAAGAAAAAACATCTTGCTGGTGCATTCTTATAACCTCGATGATCCTTGGACGGAAAAACTCCACCAAGGCACGATCACCGCTCTTAGTGAACTCGCAGAAGCGAATGTATTTATTGAGTTTCTCGACTTCCAACATACCAAGGGAGAGGATTACCTCCAGCTTTTACAAAATCAATTTCTTCTCAAGTACGGCCACCGCAAAATCGACCTGATTATCGTCAGCGACGATGAAGCCTTGCAATTCATTCAGGGAATCAAATCCAAGGGGGAGCCGAGTCCCGTGATTTTTATCGGGATCAATTCCCCCATCCTACCCCTGGGCCAAGAAGAAAGAAACCTCTACGACCTCACTTCCAGGCTTGATTTAAGGAGCAACCTCGAATTGGCTCTCCTGCTTTGGCCCAAAGCCAAAAATATCTCCATTTTTAGTGATCGTTCCCTGACGGGCAATCAACTGTTTTTTCAAATGCAGAGTTTGGTACCTAGCTTTAGCAAGCAAATCCATTTTGACTTTCACCGGGGGTTGAGTTTAGAGCAACTCCAGCTTGAGGTTTCCAAATTAGGGCCCGAGAGCCTGATTTACTTCCTACATCAAATTCACAATGAAGAGGGAGAACGAATCGCCAGTTTCGCGGCGATCAAATCCTTGCTCTTATCCACCAAGGCCCCCGCGGTGGCTACCTTCGACTACAGCATGGGATTGGGTTTTATTGGGGGCAAGGTCGTCAGCGCCGAAAAACTCGGGTTTGCAGGCGGAAAATTGGGTATTCAGCTGTTGCAACATCCACAAATAGCGCAACCCCATCATATCTTTATAGATCGAGAATTAATCTTTGACCAACAGGCCCTAGATCGCTTTGCCATTGCTCCAAAACTCATCCCCAAAGGGGCGAAGTTCATTCACACAACCCCCTCCTTTTTCGAACTCTACCCCAACGCGATCTACTGGCTCATCAGCTCAGCGGGGTTCACCCTTTTTTTTCTCTTTGCCATCTGGGCAAATTACGAACTCAAGCGACGCACAGCCAAGCAGCTCGAAGAGGCAAACGAGGAGATGTCAAAATCCATCCGGGCGCAGCAATTAGCCTGGGAAGACGCCAATCAAAGACTCGAGGTTGAACTGCGAGACCGAATCGAGGCGGAAACCGCTCTGTTTTCCAATGAAATCAAACTGAGAGGCTTTTTAGAAAGCGCCCCCGTGGGCATTGCCGTTGTCGATGAACAGGGGCAACTCGAATTTGCCAACAGCAGCCTAGAACAGCTTTTTAACTTAGATATCCATGAATCCATGGGGAAGCCCATCAACCAGCTCTTTGCCACTCCACCCGCGGCGTTTAGCCTGCAATTGGATCAGCACAATTCCCGTTCGATTTTAGAAGAGGTCTATCAACCCCACAAAGAAGGGGTTTTAACCCTCTTAACCCACAGCAGCTTTTTACAACTCAAAGATGGCGCCCGCTCCATTCATTTTATTATTGATATTACAAAACGAAAAGAAATTGAAGACAACCTAAGGCAAGCAACGGAAAAATCCAAAGCGGCAATCGTTGCCAAGGAACAGTTTTTAGCCATGGTCAGCCATGAGATTCGCACCCCCATGAACTTGGTTTTAGGGATGACGAACCTACTGCGGCAAACCCAAATTGATGAAGAGCAGGCCTCTTTATTAGAGGTGATTCAGCGGAGTGGAGAGAGTTTAATGATGATCATCAACGACATCTTAGACCTCTCTAAGTTCAGCGCGGAAAACATGAAATTGGAGATTGAGCCCCTTGAGATTTCCTCCTTGATTGAAGAATGTATCCGCCTTTTTTATCACCAAGCGCAAGAAAAAGGTCTTTTTTTATTTTACCGCATTGGCGGCGGGGTACCTTTTTATGTTTTGAGCGACAAAACCCGCTTGCGCCAAATCTTGCTCAACCTGATCGGAAACGCCATCAAATTCACCCAAAAAGGATGGGTAAAAATCTTGGTGGAAGCGCAACGAGACAAAAATCAATTCAATTTGCGAATCAAGGTGATTGATACGGGTATTGGCATCAGCAAGGTCGATAATGACTTGATTTTTCAAGCCTTTAATCAAGTCGATAGCTCCTCGACCCGGGAATACGGAGGAACCGGACTCGGCCTGGCGATCTGCCAAAAATTAGTCAAGCTTCTAGGGGGCGAAATTTCGGTTTCCAGCAACCCCCAACAGGGCAGCACCTTTACCTTCAGCATCCAAAGCCAGCAGGTCAGCGGCCCTCTATTGCCCCATCACCAAGTCTCTGCCGGTTACCTGCAGCAAAAAAGGGTTTTGCTCTTGACCGATAACCCAGGCTATGAAGAAATGGCCACCCAAATGCTGAAAAACTGGGGAATGCAGCCCTTAGCCTTTTGCCCTGAAGATTTATCCCAACCCCAGAGTTTAGAGCATGACTTTCACCTGCTCTTTACCCTGCCAAGTCAATCGGGAAGCAGCCTGCTCAACACTGCCCTGCAATTGCGGCAGAAAACAAAACTGGCAAAGCTGCCCCTGCTGGTATTGGAAGAGGGGTTAAAGGCCCGCTCTCTCCCCGAGAATACGGTGAGCCTGCGCCCCCCCTTAAATTGCCCGGATTTATTCCAAGCCTTGCGGCAAATTTTCAATACCAGCCTCGCAGAGGCCAAGGCCCCGGGGCAAAAAAACGCTCCCATCCTTTGGGGGGTGCGCTATCCCTGTAAGATTCTCGCGATTGATGACCACCCCTTAAACCTCGAACTGATCAAAAAGGTTTTGGTCAACCTCGGCTATACGCCCGTTACGGCCTCTAGCGGCATAGAAGCTTTAGAGATATTGGAACAAGAAAGCTTTGATCTGGTCTTAACGGATATTCAGATGCCGGGCATGGATGGGGTTGTTTTTGCCGAAAAGCTACGCGAGCAACTCGACCATCCCCCAGTCATTGTGGCCCTCACGGCTCGAGCCATGAAGGGAGATAAGGAAAGCTTTTTAGACTTGGGGTTTGACGATTATCTCTCCAAGCCCGTTTTACCCGGTCAACTCAAGGCGCTCTTTGAAAAATGGTATCGCCACCTCCACCCCGATAAACCGATAGTTGAACTCGATGAAACTTCCCCCTTCTGGATCGATTTAGAGGTTTTCAACAGCCGGAAAGACCTAGGGGAGGATTTTTTCCAAAAAATCCTAGATCAATTCAATAAAGAAGCACCTGAAATTATTGATCAAATAAATGACTTCGACCCCTTGAGTCAAAGCAAAAAATTGGCAGAAATACTGCATAGCCTTGCAGGACTATGCTTTAACCTCGGTTGTCAAAAAATGGGCGAAGCAACCAGAGAGTGGGAATCCACTTGTTTGGCAGGCGAACTCACAGAGACAGCCACCTGCTCCGCTCAGCTCAACGAACTCTACCAAGGGAGCCAGCAGGCAATCAAAAAACACTTCAAAAAATCACCCCAACCCCAATGAACCTCTCTACCAAACCCAAAGTACTCGCCTTAGATATGGAGGGCACCCTGGTCAGCACTTCCAAGGGAATACAGGTCCGCCCTTACCTTTGGGAACTCTTGAGTTTTGCCTACGCCGAGTTTGAGCGGGTCGTGCTCTACACGAGGCTCTCTAAACCCGCGGCGCGCCAAATCGTAGCCTCCCTGGTACAAAACCACTTTGCCCCGCCTGTTTTTTTGCAACGATTTGAATATATTGAGGGACCGACTGAGTATAAGGATTTACTCGCTATTTCGGAAGTCGATTGGACCGAAGTCCTCATTGTAGACGACAACCCAACCAACGCGGTACCAGAACAGCAAAGTCAATGGCTTACCCTGCCCAGCTTCACCCCCTATGCAGGGGCTCTAGGTCAGGCAGAACCAGATACCGCTTTATTAAAAATGATCGAGTTATTGAAAAATAAACTCAAGCAAGCCTAGGCATTTCACCCTAATTTGCAAGTTACTGTTTTTTAGCGTGCTTTTTACAAAAACTGCTGTTATAATTCGTCCAATATGATAAGAGGCATGCCTACGCCTTCAAACAGGCTAGAGCATCCCCTCAGCATAATGACCCTTCACCGCTAATGATATGCTAAACGCGATCACTAAAACTTTCGATGGCTCCGGTGCCCAAAAAACCGCCGAAGCCCTGATACAAAAAGGCTTAAGCAACCTTGCCGGGCGGATGTATCAGCAGGCGATGATCCAATTTCAAAAGGCCTACGAAGAATCCCCCACTTACGCGGCCAAGGTGATCAATACCGAATTCAATAACGCCATGCAAAATGGCGATCATGAATCCGCCTTGTCCATCGGTTTGGTTTTAATCAAATCCAGGCCCAATGATTATGAATTGGCCAACACCTTAGGCAACTGCGCCCGTCGCCAAGAAAACTTCAAACAGGCAAACAACCTTTACCGCCATGCCTTAAAAATCAAACGAGGGTATCAGTTCGCCTTTTATAACCTCGCCGCCAGCATGGGCAAGGTACTGAAGTATGATGACGAGATCATTCAACTGATTAAAAAATTCGCTTCCCTGACGAATTTTATCCTCCCCGATTACACCGAAGATGAGAATATTCAAAAAAATTATGAACAACTCATCCACGAATACAAAGAACAAGCCAAGGCAACAAAGCTTAGCGAACTCTCAGAACTCTATACCAAACTAGAAGAGAAGGATAAAATTTTAGAGATGCGTAAGGTCAAGGCCGACCTGCATCAAACCGAGGTGAGCAAAACCACCCCGAAAACCGAGGAAATTTTAGAGTACTTTGAAAAAAATGTAGCCCACAAACGCGCCGCCCCCCCCGAAGAAGGCGGTGACAAGTTACCCTTTGCCCTGTGCGACTTGGGCCTCTTTTCCATCTCCATCCGTGATGGAGAAAGGGCCTTATCCTGTTTTAAGGAATTGCGAGAGCAAAAATGGGAGTTTGAATACCTCGACATGTGTTACCAAATCGCTCGCTTTTTAAATGACGAACGAGAGCAAGCCATCGACTCCATGATTAGGTTACTAGGCCATGAAAGCTCCAACCGCTTTTTAAACATCAACTTAGGTTTGATGTACCAACAAGAAGGGGATCGACTTTTAGCCTATAAGTACCTGATTGTAGGGGCTTCTCTGCTGGAAAAATCCGAAGGGTTGTATAAACTCTCCGACTTGATTCGCCTAGCCAAGGAAAGTTATGAAGCGGGCAACAGCAAGCGAGCCTTAAACCTCTATGAAGTCATTGCCGGTGAAATCAAAACCGCCGACCCCTGGATGGCCATGGGAGAAATCTACCTCTCCATGGATAAACTTGAAGAATCGGCGCTTCGCTATCGCAAGGCTTTAGAAATCGAGCCCAATAAATCCGAAGCGAACCAAAAACTGAAAGAAATCCATGATATTTATTATGAGCGCGGTGAAGCCTTTTTCCGCGAGTCCAAATATAAAGCCGCCGCGAGCATCTTTGAAAAAGCTTTAGGGATTCTGCGCCTCTCCGATACCATCAAACGCACCGCGGGAATCTACAAACTGATGAAGAATTCAGCGAAGTATGAAGACTTGATGGAAGAGTACGAACAGCGCAAGGAGGAAGAAAAACTCTTAGAGCAAGAAAAACTCCGCCAGGGCTATATTTTAAAAGGCCGTGCTTTTATGGCGAGAAAGCAGTTCCATCGCGCGATTGAGCAATTTGAGTTGGCCTTTCGCATGAAGCTGGATAAAGATGTTTTTATGTTCTTAGCCACGCTTTATAAAAACATGAAAATGAAAGAAGAGATGGAAGACCTCTTAAAACGCTGGAACAAAATGGTTGAATACGAAGACCGGATGAAAAAATTCAGGAAGGAAGAGGCGGAACGCCGCCGCCGCGGGCTGCCTGTCTAGCCTTCTTCTCCCTCCCTTTGCCCCAAGCCCACATGCCCCAGCATAAAACGATCCAATAAAGGGCCAACTTACCCCAACCCCAAGCTTGAATTTCCGGCAACAACCCCCAAGGGGCTAGTTCCGCGTTTTTCTTCAACACTTCGTGCCACAGCGTCCCCATAAACTGCACGGGGGCATAGAGCAACCAAGCCCAAGACCAGCCCCCCAACAACAACCCGACTCCGCTTAAAGCGAGAATGAAAAGGGAGAGAGGTAAAAAGGCAAAGGCCAGGAAAAAAATATGCAACGGGTTGCTGGGAATCGACCAAAGTGAGATCGGCCCAAAAATACCTAAAATCACCGGCAGGGTAAACACAAAGAGCCATCCGCTGATGGCCAAACTACTCCCGACCCAGGCTTTGATCCTTTTCCACCTCCCTTGCCCCGGCTTCGGCAAGAGGGGCAAAAGAAAAAACAAGGCGGTTACGGAGAGAAAACTCAACTGAAAAGAAAGGTTGGCGACCAGCCAAGGGTGAGCGAGCAGGGTTAGGTTGGCGGCAAAAAGCAAGGCCATCCACAAAGGTTGCCAGGGCATAAAGTGACGAAGGATCACCCAATAGCTGAGCATCTCAAAACTACGCAGGGCGCTGATGGGGTACCCGAGCAAATCAATATAGATATAAACCAATAAAAGCGCTGAAAAATCAAAAAGAAAGAGAAATTTACCCGAGGCCAATCCATGAGGAAACAAAAGAGCGCAGCGGCGCAAAAGCCAGCGAATCCATAAAAACAAGATGCCGATGTGCATCCCGCTAATGGCGAACAAATGACTTAAACCCAAGAGGCGAACCGATTGCTTCAATGAAGGGCTCATTCCCTCCTTATGGCCTAGGGCCAAGGCAAGGTAAAGCTCTTGGGCCGTACCTCGCAAATAATATTGCCCCTGGGCGAGCAATTGGTAATAAACTCGACCCCGCTTTAGGGCCATTTCCCTGCGAGCCAAATTCAAGGCATAGTTTCTTTTTTTTCCCTTTAGTTTTAACCCCCACCCCTTTTGGCTGGCTTTGAACCCCTTTAACTCTATTCGCTCTCCCGCCAAGAACCAGCCCTTGAGGCCTTTTTTCTCCAGGCGAGCCCAGGGATAGAGATATTGCTTTCCTTGGCAAAATACCTTCACCTGACTAAGAGATAAAAACTCCTCTTGGCTGAAACTGGCCGACTTAGGGACGCCCGTAAGCCGGTCAGGTCTGGCTAAGCATTCAGCCGGGCTCACCGCGGAGGGCAGAAAATAAGCGGCATGATTGAATAAAATCCACAACAAAGCGGCCAAGGCGTAAAGCCGCAAACTCGGCACCGACAAGGCCGAAAGGCTGACGATGAAAGAGGCCCCCAGCGCTACCCCGTACCAGGCAGGGTCACCCCAGAGATAAAACCCTTGACCCACCAGCAAAACAAAACAAAAAACCAATGGATTTAACATGATCCAGCAAAAGCCCGACGGCAGAGCAAAAAGGCGAAATTTTCAAAAAAAATCAGGGCTTCCTTGGGGGCCTGTTTGATCGGCTGATCTTGTTGGGATAAAAAAACCAATAAAGCTTCCAATTCCAAGGTCGAGAAATTGCGGGTCAAGGCGATAACCTTTTCGGTGAGCCAAGGATGAAGCTTCAAGGCTTGGGCAATCTCTTTGGGGCTAGCGCCCGCTTGCAGCATCCAAGAAACACGCAGGAGCCGACGAAATTGCGCGGCGATTAAGGCCAAGAGCCCTGCGGGTTCCACCCGTTTTTCATCCAAGACCTGTTCTAAAGATTTCAGGCTCTGCGCCAAATCGCGGCGGGCCAGATGTTCCGCCACTAAAAAGACGCTGAATCTTGAACTCGGGCTCGCCCAAGCCAAAACCTCGGCCTCGGTGATTTCTCCCCCTTGAGGGAGGCGCAAAGCGAGTTTTGCCAACTCCTGAGCCAAAACAGCCAATTCATTGCCTGCCACCTCAATCAATAAACCCGCGACTCGTGGCCGCATGAGGTATCCTAAGGATTTTGCCTTATTCACCACCCAGCCCGTGGGGCGATAATCATCATAGGTCACCTCCCCCTTAATCTCTTTCCCCTTTGATTTAAGTATCTTGGCTAAATCAGGATGAATTTCTCTTAAATTTTTTACCTGCGCCCAAAAAACCAAGCTCACCCCTGGGGCATTGTCCTCCATCAAGTGGATGAGAGTCGAGACCAGCTTATGATCCCCCAAGGCCGGGGGCTCAAGAATCTCTGAGGGAGGGTAAAAGCTTAGCCTGCGCTTGCTCCGGCTTTGTAAAAACTCTTCAATGGGAAAGCCTTCCCACCCCTGATCCTTTTGCCTCCAAACCTGCCTCCCCACCCAAGCGGGGTGCAGCTTGAGATAAAAGTGCCTTGGCGCGAGCGGGTACACCTCTTCTATAATCTGAGACGCGCGAATGTGAAAATGACTCGCTTGGGCCACGGTTAGGCTATCTTGATCCAACCAGGCCTCTTGCCCCTCATGCTCTCCCTTGACTAAATTAATGCGTTCCAATTCCATTTCAATCGCTTTGCCCGGGCTGCTTTTCTTTTGAATCTTTTCAATCCCTTTGAGCAAAATCAGCACCTCCGAAGAGAAAAAACTCACTGTTTGAGCTGCCTGCACCAAGTCTTGCGTTCCTTTCCCGGCTTGATCTTTCAGCAAATCCGCCACTTCAAAGACATAAACAGCCTCTTGGGGCGGGTCGGCCCCCAACAAACTCGATTTCAACTCTTTAAATCGTTCTCTTAAGTCATATTCTTGATTCCCCCACAGGGTCCAGATTCCAGGCATTGATTTTTTTGGGCTAGAAAAGGCGGCTAGACAGTAAAGCTCTTTTTCTATTACCCTTTAATCCTAAAAAGAGAAAGTGAAATAGCCCCCAAAAAGAGTTTGTCATGGAAACGAACCGGTTCCAACAATTGAGCAAAGAAGTCTATGACCGGGTCTTTGCCGTCTTAGATCAAATCGACCCCGACGACATCGAAGCGGATCACGCCCTAGACAACATTAAAATCACTTTTGCCAACGGGACGCAATTTATCCTCAATCGGCAAGGAGCCGTGTCTCAATTGTGGCTCGCTACCAAAACAAGAGGCTATCACTTCAATTACAATGAAGAAAAATCAGCCTGGATCTGCGACCATACCGGCCAAGAATTCTATGGCCTCTTGAGCAAAGAAGTGAGTGCCCAGGCCCAGCAAAAGATCCAATTCTAGGAGCAACATGGCGGGTTTGACCGGTTCCGGCGGCGACTGGATCGAATCGCGCTTTGGGGAGGCGCAAAAAAAAGCCTTCTTAGAGCAATTCGAAAATTTCTACGAAACAACAGAGCCTAAACACTACCCCATCCCTGTACGCTTCCAAGGGCAATTTGAGCCAAAGGCCCAAAAAGCGGTACAGTCTGTGGCCACCTATTGCTTTGAGGTCGCCCAAAAAGCGGGGTTTGAGGTGTACCACAAAAACCCGGAGGTACTCTTTTACAGTACCGCTGAATGGATAAAAACAGGGGAACGAGAACCAGAAGAACTCCCAGCGGCACGACTCGTTGAAAGTGGTCGCTTTCCCTTGATTCAAGTGGTTTTACCCCCTCAAGTAAAAACCAGCGAAACGGTAATTAAAACAGCTCGTTTGCTCTGCGCCAAGCTCTTTGGGGAGGTCTATTTCGACCTACACATCCCCTTTCGCCCCCCCTACCTGCTTTTAAAAAATCAAATTGAAGAAGTGGCCATCGATCCAATTTTAAAAGTTCATGTCCTGCGCTTTTTAAAACTCTCTTCCCCCCAGGTGGATGCCTTAGCCCAAGCCCAGGCCAAGAAATTAAACCTCCGCGGCCCCAAGAGCTTGGAAATAGGTCGCAAGGAACTCTTTAAGGCGGTTCTGACTTCCCCAGAACAAAACACCACCGCCTTAGCCGCCTTGGAGGCGCCCTTTAGTCACTTAATCGAATCCGGAAAAAAAGATCCCAAGGGCTTTTATCGCCACCTCACCGAGGCGATCTTCGCCCAGATTCATTTGAGTCAATTTATCCTCCCCCATGAGAGAGCGGGGTTTGAGGCGCAAAAAAGCAAAGAGGTTTGGAGCCTCTTTCACGCCTTGGAAGAACGACTAACCCTTATCGCCAACCTGATTGAAGAACTCTTATCCCTCTTTGACTATTTGGAAAAAACTCCCACCAAGGCATTGGATCCTCAATTTTTACTCTCCGCCAAGGCCGAACTGGGCGAGCGGATGCGCCAACTCCGCCGCCATCGTTGGGTTAAGCTCTTTCTTTTTGAAGGGGCTCGCTTGGGCAAAAAACAACAACGAGAATTAAACCAGTTCCCCCTCTGGTTATGGAAAGCGGGGCTCATTCAACCAACCAACCTGAAACCGGAAAAACAGATCGAGCAATTCCTAAAGCAATACCGAAACTCGATCTTTCAAAAACTCTTTGAGTCCACCTTTCGCTTAAAACAGATTCTGGCAAAAGCTATCAACAACCAAGACTTCCATTATCCATCCCTGCCCGAGGCAACTCGCTTAAAAACCTTGGCAACGGGCTTGCGGATTCGCAAAGACGGGATTTGGGATATGCTGTATACGGCTCGCTTAGGAAAGGACTTGCAAGGGGTACTCGCCTCTAAAATCAAAAACAAGGCGAAGTTAATGGAAGCTTTTTCTCAAGGCTGGTCTTATTTCATTTCCTTCGCCTTAATTCATCAATATTATCAAAATCTTGATCAGAAGAAAAAAGACAACAAAAACCGAGCCTCCGAGTTCTTTGCCTTAATCGAAAGCTACCTCAGCGAGCGCGTGGCCACGGAAGAAGAAGACCGTATTTCCGAACTCTTTTTAAAACTCTACCAACAATGGGGGTTTGATTTAAAACAGATTCGCCCCCTCCTTACCGAGCCGAGCCAAACCCTCGATTTTTTTATTCTCAATCAAACAGAACTCTTTAAGAAACAAGCTCAAAATCAAAACGAGTTGATCGACCGCTTCTCGGCTCGCTTAGAACAGTGGCAAAAAGAACGCTACGCCCAAAAAATCACCGCCGAAGAAAAAGCCCAATTTACTCGCCAATTTACCCTTTAAGGCCCCATGGAACGCAAAATCTGTTTTTTTGGTCTCGGCTATATTGGGCTCATGCAAGCTCTCCGTTTTTCTCGCCACAAGCCCGCCTGGGGGTGGGACAAAGACGCGCTTCGCACCAAAGAGATAAAAGCAGGCACGGATCGGCATCAGCGTGTTTCTGCTGGCGAACTTGAAAGCTCATCCCTCCACTTGGCAGAAAGCTTAAAGGAGGTTCGTCATTGCGACTTTTTTATTCTCATGATTTCCGCTCGTTTAAAAGAGCGACAAGAACCAGACCTCACCCCCTTAAAAGAAGCTTGCCGCAACCTCGGCCATCTCTTAAAAGAAGGGGATATCGTCGTTTTTGAAGCCGCTTTGTATCCCGGAGCCATACAAAAAGAGTTGGTTCCCATTTTAGAAGAGGTTTCCGGGCTGATTTGCGAAGTCGATTTTACCCTGGGCTATGCCCCCCAATCCATTGATCTCTGGAACCAAAGCAAAAAACTTGACCCCCACCCAAGACTGCTCGCGGCCAGCGATGCCCTCACCTTAGCCCTGGTGCAAGAGGTCTACGGCTTGATCCATCCCACAGAGCCCATTCTCGCCCCCACGATTGAAGCGGCGGAAGCGGCCCAGATGTTTGAATATGTCCGACGCGATGTCAATTTAGGTTTAGTCAATGAATTCGCCCTCTTTTTAGACCGCATTCAACTCGATAGTCACCTGGTTTTAACCTTGGCAAAACAATTGGAACAAAATAAAAACTACTACCCCGGTCTGGTAGGGGGGCAACATGTGGGCCTCTCTCCCTACTTTTTAGACCAAGAGGCGCAAAAACAGGGCCTGCACCCCATCGCCTTTCAAATCGGTCGGCGCGTCAATGCTGAATTGCCCATGCGCATCAGCCACAAAGCCGTACAACTCTGCTCTCAACGCGGTCTGGCTCTCTATGGCTTAACCGCGACCTTATTGGGTTTAGGCTATAAACCCAATGTCGGAGATGTGCGCCATTCCGCCGCGATCAGCTTGAGCCAAGAACTCAAATCCTTTGGTCTCGACCTGCAACTCAACGACCCCTTAGTCAACCGCTCCACTGCCTTTGCCCACTTTAACCAAAGCCCGCAACCCTTTGAGGGATTAAAAAAAGCTCATCTGCTCTTTTTGCTCACCGCGCACCAAGCCTATTTAGATTGGGATCAGGAGAAATGGCTTTCTCTCTTGGAACCGAAAAGCATCGTCATTGATTTAACGGGAAAACTAGACCTAAATCTTTTTTCCAGCCAAGGGCACCTTACCTGGAGACTGTAATGAATAGGCCCAACCTCGCCCCCCATCCCATTTATCTCGATTGCCGCCATTACGACGGTAGCGGAATCGGCACCTACATCGGAAATTTAATCCAACAATACAGCACCTTAGCCCAACACTCCCCCATTGAGATACTCGCCCGCCGCGAGCACCTTGCAGGGATCAAAGCCATTACCAATTTCAATATCCAGGTCTACAACGAACCCATTTATTCAGTCCGAGAACAATATAAATGGGTAACGAAAATTGATGCCACCGGGCTTTTGCATGTCCCCCACTATAACGCGCCGCTTTTTTACCCCGGGCAACTGATTACCACGGTACATGATGTCTGCCATATGGCCCAAAGGCAGTTTTTCCCCGGGGTTTTAAAACGAATCTATTCGGGGCAATTTTTACAACAGGTTTTAAATAAATCCAATCATATCATTACGGTTTCCAACTTTTCCAAAGCAGAAATCACCAAGTATTTTAAGGTAGACGCAGAAAAAATTCATGTCATTTACAATGGGGTAGACCCTCTGTTCCACCCCTTAAATAAAGAAGAATCCGACCCGGTATTGGCGAAACACAACTTTCCTGAAGAGTATTTGCTCTTTATCGGGAATGTGAAACCCCACAAAAATATCTTAGGCCTCATCACCGCCTATAAAATTGCGTTGGAACAAGATTCCGACCTCCCCCCCTTGGTCATTTTAGGCCAATTCAAAAACTTGATCACAGGTATCCCCAACCTGCGTGAAATCATGCAGGAGCAAATCTTAGCCAAACGCATCCTTTTTACGGGCTACCTCCCCACAGAAGACCTCCCCGCGATTTATTCTCGAGCCATGCTCTTTTTATTTCCCAGTTTCTATGAGGGATTTGGTCTCCCCCCTTTAGAAGCGATGGCTTGCGGTGCCCCGGTCATTACCTCTAATGTAAGCAGCATTCCGGAAGTGGTTGGGGATGCCGCGATTCGAGTCGACCCCTATAATACGGAAGAAATCGCGGATGCCATCATCAACCTGGTAGGGGACCAAGCCAAACAGCAAAACTTGCGTAAACGGGGCTTGGAACACATTCGCTTGTTTTCTTGGAAAAACTCAGCCCAGGCCCATTTGGAAGTCTACCGCAAGGCTCAAGAATCCACCGGCATAAAAAAACATAAACTCCCCCCCAGCAGAGCGATTTCAGAAAGGGGGAAAAGGTCCATTCTCTTTTTGGATCAATTTGGGGACCGCATTGGCGGGGGGCAGGTTATTTTACTCGATATTATTGAAAAATTTAGGGAGACAGGGCTCTGGAATATCTTTATCTCCATCCCCTCTGAAGGCGCTTTTACCGAAGTATTAAAACAAAGGGGCTTTACCTTTTGGTGCATCCCCACTTGGCAACCCAAAGCCAAAGACTCCTTATTCAAATCCCTCTTCAGCTACCTCGCCAGCTCCATCAAAAGTACCTACCTTTTGAGTCAGTATGTTCGCGAAAATAATATTCGCGCCATCTATTGCAACGGAGGGCGCACCTTTTTATCGGGAAGTTTTTTAAGTCTCTTGTACCCCTTGGATATCTTCTGGCACTTGCACTTGATCCTCGATCGACAACAAAAGAGGGTGGTGACCACCTTTGGCCGTCTCCCAAGCGTTAAATCCATTATCGCCGTATCCAACACGCTGATGCGGCAGTACGCCAAGAATGCCATCAGTGATAAAATCTACACCATTGCCAACTGGGTTAGCCCGACGCTATTTTCTACCAAAAAGGTTCAACGACCGCCTCGCTTCCAGCGCCCTTTGCGTGTCGCCGTGGTCGGCTTGATCTGCCAGGCCAAGGGGCAATGGACGATTTTAGACAGTTTATTCAAGCTCGACCAAGTTGAAGATTGGGAAATTTCTTTCTATGGCCGCCCTTTGGAAACCGAACCCGCTCAATGGGCGACCTTCCAGACCAAGCTCTCTTTATTGACCCACAAAGGTTGGAAGATTACCCACGAGGGATTTGAGCAAGACCCCTTAAAAATCTACGACCAGATTGATATCTTGGTGATTCCCTCTTTAGTGCCCGAGGCCTTTGGCCTGACGGCCATTGAGGCAATGAGCCGCGAGGTCTTGGTCATTGCCAACCGCTCCGGGGCTTTGGTCGAAATCATCAAGCACGGCTCCAATGGGTTTTTGTATAACAATCGGCAGCCTGACGAGCTCCCGCTCCTGCTAAAGACGCTAGGGGAAAACCAAATCGACTTGCCCGCCATGCGCGTTAAAGGGGTTGAAACGGTTACCACCCACTATCACCCGCAAACCCAACTTAAAAAGATACACGACTTGGTTTATGCTCGGGTGTTACCCCTCTTATCGCTGGACAATCAAGAGGCAAGGAGCGAGAGAAATCCTTAGGGTAAATTTTTCTCCCAGCGCTTGATTGGAGACGCTGCACAGGTCCGTTAAAGCTAAATTTTGCTGTCGCAACTCATACTTTAGCCCCTTGCTGGTGACTCGGGTTAGACCATAGAGGGGCAATAAGGAAACCACCTGCCCCGGGTAGCTGTCCACCTCCTGGACTCCTTCAATGACCTGGCCCCATTGGCATTGTTCTTCCAAAAGAATCCGCATTCCACGATAAGCAGGGCGCGCCAAAAAAGCGAGATGATACAGCAGATGGTCTAGCCTCCCGCCCAAAGCCCCGAGCAGTACGACCTCCTTAAATCCCTGTTCTTTAAGGTAGATTAATCCCTTCTCCCCATCGGTTTGATCTTGGTTTGGGCGAGCGAGCAATGGAACTTGGGCAAAGCTTTGTTTTGCCTCGGCATTGAGGCTGTCAAAATCACCTAAAATCGCATCTGGAGCTATTTCCAGGGCAACCAGCTGATTGGCCGCCCCATCACAAGCGAGAAGAAAAGGATGAACTCGACGCAAACGCAACAAAAATTCCGCCTCAGGCGGATCACCATGGAGCAAAAGAATCGCGCTGTTCATCTGAGTTTACATCCAATAAAGCAGGCCCAATTGAAACAGGCCGATAAAAAGCCCCAGTACCCCGCCCACATATTCAATCATCTTAAATTCGCTCTTCATGATTTGAAAAAGCAAGCTTTCTAATTGATTGACCTCAAAGGCTTCAATCTTTTCCTTGATCACCTTTTTGATGTCAATCTGCTTTTGCAAGGCCTCACTGGCCCCTTCCATGATCTCGGGGAGAAAAATTTCAAACTCTTTTAAAATCATCTCTTTAATCCCTTGAATCATGCTTTCTGGAATCATCGCCAACAGGGGATGCAACTTAACCAGTTTATTGGTGATCAAATCCTCTAAATGCACTCCAATCAAAGGTAATATGGTTCCTAAAAACTCCGGCGAAGTTAATTTATCATGAATGTCTTGATGAGAAAACAGATTTTCTTCAACCGCGTCCGCTAATTTTTGTGCCAGCGCCTTTTGCCGCTTGATAAAAACACCTTGCAACACAAAAAAACCAAAGTTGAGGGGTTTTTTTGGATGAAAAAGCATCTTGATGGCAACCCAATTGGTCAACCAACCAATGAGGCCCGAGATCAAGGGAATTAAAAGGTGAATCGGTTCAAGCCGAAAAGTCTCATTCATTTTTATATATCCTAGGTACGCGTTTGCTGAGCCCGCAAGTGATTTCATAATTGATGGTGCCGGCTTGTTGGGCCACTTCGCCGGCGGTGATCTCTTCGCTTCCCTCTGAACCGATCAAGGTTACAACCTCAAAGACCTCCACCCCCTTGATGGCCGTAACATCAACCAGAGTAATATCCATGCTCACTCGACCCACAATAGGGCAGAATACCCCCCGCAGCAAAACCCTGCCCCGATTCGAAAGCAAACGGGGCAAGCCGTCGGCATAACCCACGCCCACCGCGGCGATCAAACTGCGTCGGCTGGTTTGAAAACTACCGCCATAACCCAAACGAGCCCCGGCCGGATACCATTGGAGTTGCATGATGCTCGCTTTTAATGTCAAAGCGGGCTTTAAGTTTACAGGCTGTCGCGGTTCCGTTGAAGGTTGTTGCCCATAAAGGGCGATGCCCAAACGAAAAAGATTGGCCCCTTGGGGCTCCATCTCGCTGGTTCCCGCTGAATTGGCCAAATGAATCCACTGCGGGTTGATCTTTCCCTTCCCCAAGCCCCGCCATTGCGCGAAGCGCTGCGACTGCGCCAAGGCAGAGCCTTTATCCCTTTCCTCCGCGGCGGCAAAGTGGGTCATCAGGCCTTCTACCTCGAGCAACCCTTTAGGACCCTTTAAAAAATCCTGGTATTGTCGCAAGCTCAACCCCAAACGGCCCATACCCGTATCAAGCTTTAAATGAATTTTTAAGGGTTTGTTCTGTTTTTGGGCCAAGCCAAAAAGAAGAGACAAGCAACCTGGGGAATAGGCCACCGGAGTAATATCGTATTCCGGCAAATAAGGTAAGGCCTGGGGAAACAGCCCACTCAAAAGCAAAATAGGCAAGCTGAACCCTGCTTCCCTCAGTTGGATCGCTTCTTCCACCAAGGCCACCCCGGCCCAAGTCACCCCCGCTTCCACCGCCTTGTTTAAAACAGGCACCGCCCCATGCCCATAGCCATCCGCCTTGACCACGGCCATCAAATGGCTTCCCTGAGGGGTTATTTTCTTAAATTCTTTTACATTATGCGCAATCGCAGAGAGGTCGATTTCCGCATAACAGGGACGCAGCATCAATTAATATTCTCGTTCCAAGGTCACTGCCACAAACCCCAAGGGCAAAGGAATCGGCGGGTTTGGCTTGGCGATGCGCAATTTTGCTTTCCGCAAACCGGAAAAGGAGGCCAACCCCCCTAAAATATGCTGGGCCAGGCTTTCAATGAGTAAAAAGCGTTTTTCCAAAAACAATCGTTGCACCTCCAAAGCCACTGCGCCGTAATCCAGCATTTGCCGAGGGTCATCTGTAGAGGGCTCAATCGCCTCCATCTGCAGATCGAGTAGAAAAAACTGCCCCAGCTTTTCTTCTTCTTCCAGCGCCCCGTGACGCCCAAAAAGCTTTAAGGCCGCAATCTCGATCTGGTAGGGCCTCATTATCCCCTAGCTTTTTTAAAGATACGATAGGGTAAGGCGTTGAGCTTAATAAATCCATCCGCGTCTTGGGGGTTATAATTCCCCTGGTCCTTTTCCATGCTGGCAATATCAGCGTCATAAAGGCTATAGGGAGATTTGCGGCCCGTCACCATGACCTGCCCCTTGTACAACTCCAAGCGCACCTGCCCGGTCACCTTTTCTTGACTTTCCTTGACCAGATTGAGCAAGAGCCTCATCTGAGGGGTCCACCAGTAGCCCGCGTAGACCAAGCCCGCAAAACGGGGCATGAGGGTGTCTTTTAAATCGATCACATCCCGAGTCAAGGTGA
This sequence comes from bacterium, assembly GCA_024275165.1. Taxonomy (GTDB): domain Bacteria; phylum SAR324; class SAR324; order XYD2-FULL-50-16; family XYD2-FULL-50-16; genus JAJRZQ01. The sequence continues at coordinate 39,766 of JAJRZQ010000015.1, forward strand.
TGGATTCAATCGCCCGATGGGCGTGCAGCAACAAGGTTCCCCCCGGGGTTTCATAAACGCCTCTCGACTTCATTCCCACAAAACGGGACTCCACCATATCCACCCGGCCCACGCCATGGCGCCCGCCGATCTCGTTGAGTCGCTCCAGCAAGGCGGCAGGAGCCAATTGCTCCCCCCCCACGGCAACAGGAACCCCATCCACAAAATCCAGCAGCACCTCTTCTGCTTGATCCGGCGCTTGCCTGGGGTCGCGAGTCAGTGCAAACATCTCGGGCAAAGGCTGCTGCCAGGGATCTTCCAACATGCCGGCCTCAAAGGAAATATGCAGTAAGTTTTCATCACTGCTCCAAGGTTGCGACTTGGTCGCCTTCACGGGAATCCCGTGCTTTTGGGCATAGTCAATCAATTCACTGCGGCCCGGGTAGGCCTGATAAAAGGATTCGATCTTCCAAGGAGCGATGACCTTTACCTCGGGCATTAAGGAGAGATACCCGAGCTCAAAACGAACCTGATCGTTCCCCTTCCCCGTTGCCCCATGAGCAACCGCTGTGGCCCCGTATTTTTGGGCCACCTCGATTTGCTTTTGAGCGATCAAGGGGCGGGCTAGACTTGTTCCCAAAAGATAAGTCCCCTCATAGAGGGCATTGAACTGCATGGAGGGGAAAACAAAATCAGCGACAAACTCTTCGGCCACATTCATTAAAATCACTTCCGACGCCCCGGCAAGAAGCCCTTTTTTACGAATCTCCTCTAAATCTTCGACCTTTTGCCCCAAATCGAGGCATAAAGCGATGACTTCATAACCTTGGTCTGCCAGCCAGCGGACGATAACCGAGGTATCCAGACCGCCGGAATAGGCTAAAACGACCTTTTCCTTACTCATGATTGCTTATTGAAAAAAATGTATTGCCCTAGTCAATGGGCTTCAGGTTTTTCACCTTTTTGATGAACTCGTGGGTAAAGCTTTCTGGGGGTTTTTCCCTTTCCTCAGCCTTTCTCTGACTTGAATATTCTTCCCTCAGGCGAGCAAAGTCAACGGTTTCCTGCCCCTTTAGGTTCAGTTTGGAAAGATGATTGACAAACCCATCATCGCTGACTTTTGAAATCACACTGATCTGGTTGGGGGTGACCCCCACCGCGAAAGCCATGTCATTGACCTCGACAATCGAAATCTTCTGCTTGGCGCTGATATGGTAATTGCTGGTCACCCTTAAGCGATATTTGCCTCGATTTAGGTTGAGCCTGCGGACAAAGTACTTATTATACAACAACAACAAGATATAAAACAGCAAGAGAACAAAAAACAGCGCCAAAAGCATTTGAATGACGCTGTCAAAAGAGATGTCTTCTGCGGGGGGTTCGGGTTTTTTCTCCCCCCAAAAGAGTCGGGCCTTTTCTGCTGGTTTGGTTTGTTTCAGGTCCGTGGCGGTTGCCTCTTTGGGTAAGGCCGCCGCATTTTTATAAATCCAGAGGTGATAAGATTCAAATTCGGCTTGATCTTGAACCAGCCCCTCTGCGCGAAATTCAGGGTCAGAAAACTGAATCTCTAAAATCGTGTTCGGCCCTTCTTTTTTTAAGACTAAAGCCTTTAAAAAACCGTCGTTGACTCTTAAGTGAGAAACCTCTTTGGGGTAATCCGCCTTGGGCAAAATAACCTGCATCCAGCCTGACTCAATCATGAAGCTCGTTTGCAGGTTGTAATCTTGGTCAAAGATCAAGTGAAGGTGCGCCCTCTCAGGCTGGTCATAGAGTTTAACGCTTTTTAAGGTCAGGCCTGCCTGGGCCGGCAGGGGGGCGAGGAAGAAAAAAACCAAACCCAGGGCAACCAGAAACCTCATGCCTGTTTCAGGCTTGAAAGGCGTTTTTGTTTATCTAAAATTTCAAGGATTTTAATCCCGAACTTTTCATTTTGAATAATAATCTCGCCGCGAGCCACGAGTTTATCATTGATCTTAATATCCATGGGATCGCCCACTTGTTTGCCCAATTCAAAGACGCTGTCGATATCCATGGCCAAAAGATCCTTAACCATCATCAAGGTGCCCCCCACCTCCACCTGCAATTGCAGGGGAATATCCATCAAAAAATCGAGGCCCACTTCGGTTGACCCGGCAACCGCGGAGCTTTCTCCTCCGCCACCACTCGCTTCGTTCAAGTCGCCTCCGCTAGCGGCGGACTTGATCATCTCTTTGTTTTTTTCCAAATCAGCGGCAACATCCGACCAGTCGATGTCATCCATGCCATCGAGACCGGAAAAATCCATATCTCCATCACCCATGCGCCCTCCTTTGGTTGCGCCCGCTCAATTGAGTACGAACTTCGTAATCAAAATCCGCTTTACCGGCATGCGATCTTTTGTTTCTGAATTTTCGATAAACTCTTGATCAAAAACCCCGTTGATCTTTTTAAAGATTTCCTGCTTTAAAATCTCGACCCCGCCGCGCTGACGGAGGTCTTCTGTAGTCATGTCCTGCAACAAGGAGATAATCATATCGTCAATAATCGGTTCTCTGCTTGCAAGATACAAAAGAGCGTTTTCATCTTCTAAAGCAGCGGCAATGTCAATACTCAAAAAGTGTTTCCCGTCTCTCAAGTTGACCGTATATTTCTTCGAGGGCGTAAAAATCGGGTTTTTAAGCCGCACCTCTTCTTTTTGAGAAAGATTTTGAATCTCTTCTTCCAATTGCGAGGTTTGCTCTGGCCCATCGGCCCCGTCTGCGGGAGTTTCATCCCCTCCTAAAAACATCATCGCGCCCACCGCAATCCCCACCAATAAAAGCAGGCCAACGATAATCATGACCATAAGTTTGCCCTTACCGCCACCACCAGACTCGTCAATTTCCTCGTCAGACATCTATTTTCCTATTCAAATGGGTTGATATCATGGACATTATTCACAGAATACTTGATTTACCCGCCTTTTGCAAGTCCAGAACCTTTTTGCCACACCTCAGGGCATCACGCGACAACCTGCGACAACACGCAATTAATATGCAAAATTCTTACCAGGGCCAGAACAATGATTTGATCTTCTTTAGAAAAATCGCTTTGCGCAACTGGGGCAACAAGCGGTTGAGTTGCTTTTCCCCCTCTTCAACGCTACGATCCAATTGCAGAAAATCGGCCCAATGGACATCACTCAAATTAGTGGTCACCACAAAATCCGCCTCTTTTAGGTTATGGGCTTTTAAGGCAAGGCGGGTGGCCTCCGCGGCTCTAATATTGACATTAAACCCGGTAAATTCTTGGTCGTCCGGGTCCATTTCCGGGGCCACATCCACGGCAATGACGAAGTCCGCCCCCATCTCGCGGGCCAACTTCACCGGTACGGGCTCCACCCAAGAGCCATCAATATAATAATCCCTGCCGATTTTCACCGGCGGGAAAATCCCCGGAATGGCGGCGCTGGCTAAAACATGATCAATCAAGTCGCCTTGGGTCAAGGAATAGATTTTCCCCGAACTCAGGTTCGCAATTGTTAGACCAAAGGGAATATCGCAGTCTTCGATGCGCACCTTGGGCAAAATATGCTCAATGCTGTTGCGAAAGTCCGCCTCGGTGATAAAACTGGAAGAGGTAGCGCTAATGGCGAAAAAATAACTGTTGGTTAAAAATTTCTTAAATTGGGAGTAATAGGTTTTCTTGATCTCTTTATTCGACTCCTGGATAAAGTTGAGCCGCGCTTGATTGAAATGCTTGCTGTTGACATAACTGCGGAGTTGATCAATGGTTTCAGAGATCACAGGATGAAAGGCATAGGTGGCCCCGACCACCGCGCCAATACTGGTGCCGGTGATGATATCCACCGGAATTTCCGCCTCCTCCAGCCCCTTGAGTACACCTACATGGGCTAGGCCCTTGGCGGCCCCCCCTCCCAAAGCGACTGCGATCTTAAAGGCCATGAGTTTAGTGGGGCCTGAGCATAAGCCGTAACTCCCGTAATTGCTCGATTGCAACCTCAGAAGGCGCTTCGGTTAATAAACAGGTCGCCTGCTGAGTTTTGGGAAAGGCAATCACATCTCGAATGCTGTCGGCATCGGTTAAAAACATGATCAAGCGATCCAACCCAAGAGCCAGACCCCCATGCGGCGGGGCTCCCCCCTCCAGAGCGTTGAGCAGGAAACCAAATTTCTCTTGCGCCTCTTCTTCACTTAAATTCAGCAGGGCAAAAATCTTTTCTTGTATTTCTTTGGTGTGGATACGAATACTCCCTCCGCCAAGTTCAACCCCGTTGAGTACAATATCATAGGCTCTGGATTTGATTTTACTCGGCTCCGCGGCCCCGTGGGTTTCTAAATCCTTTAAAACGGGCATGGTAAAGGGGTGGTGGCTGGGACTGTAATTCTTTTCATCCTCGTCCATCTCAAAAAGAGGAAAATCGGTAATCCATACAAAGCGGTATGCTTGTTCCCTTAGCAGACCTAAGCGGTTTGCCAGTTCCCCTCTGAGGTTGCCTAAAGAGTCATGGACGATTTTTCGTTTGTCGGCCCCAAAGATCAAAAGATCGCCTACCTGCGCGCCGGTCGCCTCTGCCATGGATTGAATCTCTTCAGGGGTAAAAAACTTGGCAATGGGGGATTGCCACCCCTCCGCATTGAGCTTTGCCCAGGCCATCCCCTTTGCCTTGTAGATTTTCACAAACTCGGTCAACTCGTCTAGGTCTTTGCGGCTAAAACGGGCTCCGCCGGGAACCCGAATGGCCTTGACCAAACCACCCCGCCGCGCTGCCTCGGCAAAAACCTTAAAGCCGGAGTGGCGTACGATTTCGGTCAAATCAACCAATTCCAGGCCAAAGCGCAAATCCGGCGCGTCAGAGCCAAATCGGTTCATGGCCTCGTCATAGGGCATCCGTTGGATCGGCAAAACCACCTCGACCCCTAAAATCTGCCGGAAAATTTCGGCCAGCATCCCCTCCACCAAAGCCATGACCGCTTCCTCATCCACAAAGCTCATCTCCAAGTCCACTTGCGTGAACTCCGGTTGGCGGTTGCCCCTTAAATCCTCGTCACGGAAACATTTAACAATTTGGAAATAGCGATCATAACCAGAAACCATCAAAATTTGCTTAAACAACTGAGGCGACTGCGGCAGGGCGTAAAAATGACCGGGGTTGACTCGGCTGGGAACCAGATAATCCCTCGCCCCTTCCGGGGTTGATTTTGTCAAAACCGGAGTTTCGACCTCAATAAAACCGTGATCCACCATGTAATTGCGGATAACATGAGCCGCCTGGGAGCGAATTTTTAAAATCCGTTGCATCAAGGGGCGGCGTAGGTCTAAATGGCGGTGCTGCAAGCGCACCTTTTCGGTAATCTCTTCGTCGCTGAATTGAAAGGGAAGGGGCTTGGCGATATTGAGGATTTTTAAGGCCGAAACCTGAACCTCAATCTCTCCGGTTTGCATCTTTGGGTTGATGGTCGCCGCAGAACGGCGAGCCACCTTCCCCTTCACGGCGATGACCCATTCGCTGCGCAGAGCGTCAGCGCGCTGAAAGGAGGCCTCATCCATTTGGGGAGAAAAAACCACCTGGGTGACCCCCTGATGATCGCGCAGATCCACGAAAATAACCCCCCCGTGGTCACGGCGTGATTGGACCCAGCCGACTAAAAGGCAATCAACGCCTTCATCGCCGGAGGTGATTTCGTGATTATAGTGAGTTCGTTTCCAATGATCGAGTTGGTCTAGGCGCATTTCGCAATTCCGTTGCAGGTTGGCGTCAAGTAATCCTAGAGCAGACAACAGCTATGGATTTTCCGTCAAGCCCCAAGGATTAGAAAGCTGCTTCTACAAGCTGGCATTGCCGCCAACCAAAAACAAGTTGCCCGGCATCTAAGCTTAACTTGACTTACGGTGAAGTAAAAAAAAGCAAAGCTTAGGCGATAACAACCTCTTTCCAGACCTAGAGCCCTTCTAAGATGGAAAAAACCTCTTCAACGCTGGAAGCGGTATGAAAAAGTTTCTTATACTTTTCTTGGATAAAGCCTTGTTCCATCATGTGCTTGATCTGCAGCAATAGGGGGTCGAAAAAGCCTTGGGGATTAAATAAAATAATTGGCTTACTATGTTGCTTTAACTGCAAGAGGGCCACAAACTCAAAGAGTTCGTCCAAAGTCCCGAACCCACCGGGAAAAACACAAAAGGCATCGGAGCGCTCTTCCATGACCCGCTTGCGTTCATACATGGCTTCAACCACCACCAGTTCATGCAGGTCGGGGTGGACCAGTTCCGCGTCATCCAAAAATTTAGGAATCACGCCTACGACCTTGCAACCGTGCGAGATACAAGACTTTGCCACCACTCCCATCAAACCCAAATCTCCCCCGCCATAAACCAAGCTCCAGCCCCGCTTGCCCATGCCTTGCCCTAAAAGCTGGGCAGCCTGGGCAAAGACCGGGTTCTTGCCGAACTGAGAACCGCAAAAAACGCAGACCGCTTTTGACCCCCTATTCATAGAAACTTTTCAACATACGGCTGCGCGTTGGATGCCGCAGCTTGCGCAAGGCCTTGGCTTCAATCTGGCGAATCCGTTCCCGGGTGACATCAAAATCCTGTCCCACCTCTTCTAGGGTGTGGTCTTTCTTTTCATCAATCCCAAAGCGCATTTTCAATACCTTTTCCTCACGAGGGGTCAAGGTCGAAAGCACATTGCGGGTTACATCGGCCAAATAGGTATTGACCACGGATTCAGAAGGAAGCACCGCGGAAAGATCGGGGATGAAATCTCCTAAATGCGAATCGTCCTCATCGCCAATGGGGGTTTCCAAACTAATCGGCTCCTTGGCGATCTTTAAGACCTTCCGCACCTTATCCACGGGCAGATCCATTTTTTCGGCGATTTCTTCAGGACTCGGTTCCCGACCCAATTCCTGTACCAAATGGCGGCTGGTGCGAATCAATTTATTAATTGTTTCAATCATGTGCACGGGGATGCGAATTGTTCTCGCCTGATCGGCAATGGCGCGGGTAATGGCTTGGCGAATCCACCAAGTGGCATAGGTGGAAAACTTATAACCCCTGCGGTACTCAAATTTATCCACCGCCTTCATCAAGCCGATGTTCCCCTCTTGAATGAGGTCTAAGAACTGCAATCCTCGGTTGGTATACTTTTTCGCAATAGAAATGACCAATCGCAAATTGGCTTCGACCAATTGACTTTTTGCCCGGCTGACCTTGCGCTCTGCGATTTTTAATTTTTTGATTTCCGCGCGAAAGCGATCCAGCCCCACATCGGTTTGAGCGATCATTTTATCAATGCGCCTTCCCCCGGCCTGCACCTTTTCTAAAATCCTGCGCGCCACGCGAAAGCTATGCCCCGTCAACTGCTTGATCTGCTGATCCGTAGCTTGATTCGCCTCATCGGTTTCATTGAGCTTCCACTGACTCACCAAATCATCAACCTTGGCTACGGGAGCGCGCAAATCCCGCTGGTAGCGAGAGAGTTGGGTAAAGGTCAAGTCGATTTTGTCGTTGTGGTGCAGCATCACCCGAAACATGGTATCGATCTGCTTGGTGTTGAAATTGACAGAGCGCAAAACCTGCAACATCTCATAGCTCGCTTCTTCAATCTCTTTATTGATCTCGATAAGTTTTTTTTCATCCTTGGTCGTTTCCAGCTTTTTCAACTGCTTTAGGCGCTCATCAAAGATTTTCTTCGCCGCGCGCAGTTTGGTCAAGACCTGCTCCGCTGCTTGAGACTCCTCTTCAATCACCTGATCGTCTTCATCAATGCCGCTCACAATATCTCGGGCGCGAGCCTTCCCGTTTTTGAGTTTCTTGGCCAAGTCAAACAGGTAAATGACAATCAATTCGCTGCGCAAAAGGATATCCAGCATCTCATGCTGCCCCTTTTCAATCTTTTTGGCGATTTTGACTTCCCCCTCCCGAGTCAAAAGCTTAATCGAGCCCATTTCACGCAAGTACATGCGCACCGGGTCATCGCTATTTTGGTCTACGCTGGCCTGAGCGTCGGAATCGGTTTCTTCTTCCGACGATTCCCCATCATCTTCTTTCACCCCAAAAGCGTCGTTATCGAGAGGGGGCTTTTTGTGGGAATCCACAACCTCGATATTGCTGTTTTCCAAAAACTCGTAAATGCTGGTCAGCACCCGACTTTCTGGTTTAACAGGGAACATGTCGATGATCTCGTCTTCAGTCAAAAACCCCTTTTCCTTTCCCTTCGAGGTCAGGTTTTTGGTGATTTTTTGCAGTTCTTTTTCCGTTAAGCCTTTGGCTTTACTTTCTTTCTTCTCTGCCATGAAGGACCTTCATTGATGGTTGGGGGGTTCTTGGATCCAAAGACCTTAAAAGTTTTTGCACCTCGTTTTTTCTCAAACTCGCTTTATCATAGGCGGCCTGGTCGGCCCGCTTTTCCGCGTTGCGAATCTCGTCTACCAGCCTGGTATATAGCTTTTTCTTCAAAGAGCGAAGGTATTGCCGTACCTTGCCCGGGGTATAGGTGTCGGCGGCATAGCCCTTAAAACCCTGCAATAGAGCCATTACCCAATCTTTTTGCTCGATGAACAAATCGGCGAATTCCGTTGCTCGGACCTCTCTCAAGTCCTCTTGCGGCAGACTGGCCAATCGCCGGTATAATATCCTCAGGTTCGGGTGCGCGAAATCTTCAAAAGTCAAATAAGGGGCCACGACCTCCAAGCCCTCTGGGTAACTCAACAAGTAAGCAAGCAGGTTTGCCTCTTCGGCGTGGCTGCGAAAAATTCCCGCAAAAGCGGTGGCTCCCTGACTGGGAAGGGCAATCAAAGGCCTTTGCGCCGGCTTTGGCAGGCTCTGCAAGGCGCGCTCTCCCAAATGAAACACCTCACCCAGCTTAGCCCGCATCAAATCACGCTTTACCGGACTAGGCAACTTTTGCACCAAAGCAATTAAACCGTCAATCGCCTGTTTTTGCGCTTCCAGCCCTAAGCCACTGCTCTGGCGCTGCGTTACATCGAGCAGAAAATCAAAATCTTGCGGCGCCTCTCGCAAGAGTCGCTCAAAGTCCGTGGCGCCATAGCTTTTAAAGAAGTCATCTGGGTCTAATCCGTCTGGAAGAATCAACACCTTTGAATCCAACCCTTGAGCCATCAAAAGAGCCGCTGACTTCTCCGCGGCCTTTTGCCCCGCCTTGTCCCCATCAAACAGCAAAACCAACTCCGGAACCCCCAACCTCTTCAAGGCTCGAATATGATCTTCGTTCAAGGCGGTTCCGCAACTGGCAATCGCTTCGTTCCAACCCTTTTCGTGGAGGCGCAAGACATCGAGATAGCCCTCGACCAAGATTGCCCGTCTCGCCTTGCGAATCGCCCTATGCGCCTCAAAGACCCCGTAAAAGGTCGAGCTTTTTTTATACAGCTCCGTCTCTGGAGGGTTGAGATATTTCGGGGTGCCCTCTCCAATCACTCGCCCCGCGAAGCCAAGCAGCCGCCCTTGCAAATCGCGAATGGGAAAAATCAAGCGATCCCGCAAGCGGTCATAGTATCCGCCCTTTTCCCCCTGCTTGATCAGGCCGCAGGCCTCTAAAATCTCGGTGGCCACCCCCCGCTGAGTCAAGCGATCATAAATCTGGGTCCAGCCTGGGCCTACAAAACCCAATTGAAAGGCCTCTATGGAGGCATCCGAAAGCCGCCTCCGCTGGAGGTAGCCGCGAATCACGCTGTTGACCCCCGCCTGAACCAGATTTTGCCGAAAAAAGCTCTGAGCTTCTTCCAAACAGCGGCTCAATTCGTTTAAAATCGGCTTTTCTTCTGCTGGGGCTTCCAGCCCTAACGCAATACCTGTTTTACCGGCTAAGTCTTTTACCGCCTCGAGGAAGCTTAAATGCTCCATCTCCATCACAAAGCGAATCGGGTCGCCATGGGCCCCGCAACCAAAACAATGATAATTCTGCCGCCCCGGGGAGACATTAAAACTCGGTGTCCGCTCCGAGTGAAAGGGGCAAAGCCCTAAAAAATTCTTCCCGCTCGGTTTTAAGGTAACATAACCGCTCACCAACTGCACAATATCGGTAGCCTGCACAATACGCTCTAAGGTTTCTTTAGAAACCCTTGCCCCCTTCATGCTCTGCCCTTTTTCGTTATCTTAGGCAACTCAGCCGAGCATAAAAGCCGATATGTCTTGCTCCAACCCCGGTAAAACGCCCTGGGCACGCCCTTGACGATAGAGTTCAACCAGAGCCTCTTGACCTTGTTTACCGAAGTGAAGGGAGAATTCATTCACATAAAGCCCAATATGGTTTTGTTGTACCGATGTGTCGATCTCTTGCGCGTATTCTTGGATAAAATCGAGAGGCGCCTCAGGGTGTTGGGTTGCGTACTGAATTGATTTTTGAATCCACAAAGCCAAAGTTTGAGCTTCATCTCGCAGGTCTTTTGCCAGCAAAATCCCCCCTAAGGGCAAGGGTAAATTGGTTTTTTCTTCCCACCACTCCCCTAAATCAAGCACTTTTTTCAAACCCAATTGCTCATAGGTAAAACGAGATTCGTGGATAATGACCCCCCCGTTCACCTCTCCCTTCAGCAGAGCGGGCATAACCTGATCAAAGGGCATCTGCACCAATTCAAAATCACCGCTCAGGGCAAGCTGAAAAAGCAAGCTTGCCGTTGTCCACTTGCCGGGTAGGGCCACCTTTCCCGATTGGATGGGGGTCCCCTCCCTAGAAATCAACAAGGGGCCGCAACCACGGCCCATGGCCCCGCCACTGGGCAGCAAGAAATATTCATCCAAAAGATGAAACCAAGCGTGAATCGAGGTCTTGGTGAGATCCAAGGCTCGTTTCGTCGCCCTTTGGTTTAATTCTTCAACATCTTCAATCACCAGATCGAAGCGGTAAGGCACGGGGATTTTTTGGTGAACCAGGGCGTCGAAGATAAAGGTATCGTTCGGACAGGGAGAAAACCCCAGGCTCAAGTTTCGCATGCCGCCGCGCCTAATGGTAAAACCCTTTAAACCGCGACGGCCTGGGCTTTATTGAGCATCAAGGTCACCCGAGATTTTTTGCGGCTGGCGGTATTTTTAGTCAGCACCCCTTTGGCGCAGGCCATGTCAATAGATTTTTGCAGTGCCGGCAAGCTGGTTTGGGCTTCTTCTTGTTTGCCCTCTTGCACCAAAAGGCTGAACTTTTTTAGTTCCGTGCGTAAAGCGGACTTGATGCTGCGGTTTCTGGCGCGACGCTTTTCATTTTGGCGGGCGCGCTTTAAAGCGGATTTATGATTTGCCACTGATGACTCCTTCGTCGTTAAAAGGCGTTTTCGATATGCTCGATCTCCCAATGGCCTTCTCGTAAAAAAGAAAGCCCAAAAAAGTCGAAACGGGGTTGCAGGTTTTCAATCGAGTTTTCCTGCAAATACAACTCGGCCAGTTTTCTGACCTGAGCGAGTTTTTTGCGGGTCATTTGCAATTTAGGGCTCAAGGGGTTGGAATGCCCTGATTTAACCCTACGGCTTTTGACCTCCACAAAAACGATAAATTCACCCTGACGGGCAATCAGGTCAATCTCTCCCCCACCGATTCGATGGTTTTTTTCTAGAATTTGGTAGCCTTTGGCTTGAAGAATCTCTTCAGCCTTTGCCTCACCTTGTTTCCCTAAGAGTTGACCGGATTCCACATCACTTTGCGCCGTAATGCTTTTCTTTCAGGCGCGCTGATTTACCAAAGCGGTCACGCAAGAAATAAAGCTTAGCCCGGCGGATACGGCCTCTTTTAACGACCGAAATACTGTCAATCCGGGGGCTGTGCAGGGGAAAAACCCTCTCAATACCATAACCCTGGTTGACCCTTCTCACCGTAAAGGTCGCCTTTAGATTTTGGGGGCCGCCATGCTTGGCGATCACAACCCCTTCATAGGGCTGAACCCGTTCTTTTTCACCCTCAACGATCTTAAAATTGACCCGGATGGTGGTTCCGATTTCAATTGCGGGCATTTCCCGCAATTGTCGTTTATCTAAGGCTTCAATGATCTTGCTCATGGAAATCGCTCCTCGCTTTAAAGCTAGCCTTTGGCTTGATTTTCTTTAATATAGGCCTGAAACAGATCAGGCCTTCGCTCTTTGGTTCTCTTTATTGCCTCGTTCAAGCGCCATTTTTCGATTTCTCCATGGTGGCCACTCAACAACACCGGGGGAACCGACCTCCCCTCAAAATCCTGGGGTTTGGTATATTGGGGATATTCCAACAAAGAGCGCTGAAAGCTCTCTTCCTTTAAAGAATCCTCATTCCCAATCACCGCCTGCCCCAATCGGCCAACAGCCTCAATCAAGGCCATGGCTGGAACTTCACCACCTAGAAGAACAAAATCCCCTAGGCTGATCTCTTCATCGACAAAGTGCCGTATCCGTTCGTCAAACCCCTCATAGCGACCTGTAATCAAGCCCAAGGGCCGACTCAATCGGCTCAGCTCCTGGGCTTTTGCCTGGGTAAAGGGTTTGCCTTGGGGGCTCAATAAAACCCGATGCAACCTCCGACCCAACCGGCTTTCCGTAGCTCGCAAGGCTTCAATGATGGGCTCGGGCCGCAGTACCATGCCCGCGCCGCCCCCAAAGGGGGTATCGTCCACCTTTCGATGCGGCCCTAAGCCGTAATTCCTAAAATCAATCAGCTCAATTTTAAGCTTATTTTGTTCCACCGCCCTCCCCAGCAGGCCCTCTTTTAAAAAAGAGGTCAAGGCCTGGGGGAAAAGGGTAAAAACATAAAATTCAATCACGCTAGTCGTTCAACTCCAAAAGGCCTTCCGGCGGCTCAATGACCACTCGCTTGTTCGCGCAATCCACCTCAAGGAGAATGCTCTTGGTAGCGGGGAACAAAAACTCTTTCTTTCCCTCTCCTTGGACCTGAAAAACCACCTGAGGGCCGTTTTCAAAGTAATCCACGATCTCGCCCAGTCGTTCCCCCTGCTGATTCCAGCAACTCGCCCCTAAGAGATCATGGATGAAAAACTCATCTTCCGCCAAAGGCAGCAGCCATTCATCGGGGACATAAACCCCTTTGCCTTTATAGGCCTCCCCTTGGGCGCGGTCCGCCACCCCAGCTAAAGTCAAAAGCCAATGCTCTTTTTGCGGGCGTACCGTCAAAACCTCAAAAGCTTGCAAGCCCGCTTTGGTCGGCAGCATCACCTCTTGTAAAGAGGCGATCATTTCCCCGTCTTCGCTTAAAGGTCTCATCTTCAACTCCCCCTTTAAGCCGTGCAGGTTAAAGAACAAGCCGATTTGCGTAAAGCCCGGAAAATCCACCTTTAGGCTTCGCCCGCTCCCTTAGTCGCTTCTTCAGCCGGAGCTGCTTCCGCTTTTTCTTCCTTTGCCGGCTCGGCCTTTTTCTTTTCAGGGTAAATAGGCGCGGTCAGGCTAAAGCCTTCTTTGATCAAGAGGCGCAACACGGTTTCTGTGGGTTGCGCCCCCGTATCCAGCCATTTTTGCGTTGCTTCTTTATCCAGCATGATGGCTTTGCTGTGCGGGTCATAGGTTCCTAGTTTTTCTAAAAAACGACCGTCACGGGCGCGGCGGGAATCAGCGGCAACAATGCGGTACAAGACTTTGCTTTTAGAGCCAGCTTTGGCAAGACGAATTTTTACAGACACGGTTCTCCTAGTCTCTGTGGTTTGAAAATCAGGTTAGGTACAACTCAGAAGGGAGACGCTCCGCCGCCCATCATGCTCTTCATGGCTCTTACGGCCTCTTTCTTTCCACCCATTTGGCTGAATTTTTTCATCATTTTTTGCATCTGCGAAAACTGTTTCAGCAGACGATTGATCTCATTGACCTCGGTTCCACTCCCTTTCGAGACCCGGATTTTTCTCGATCCGTTCATCAAGCTGGGGTTTTCCTTCTCCGCTAAAGTCATGGAAGAGATAATCGCATCCAGGCGTTTGAGCTTTTTGTCATCGACCTCCGCGTTTTTCGGGAGCTTACTCCCCATACCGGGGATCATGCCCATCAAATCGGTGAGGCTCCCCATTTTTTGGATTTGCCGCAGTTGATCTTGAAAGTCGGTCAGAGAAAACTGATTCTTTCGCATCTTCTGCTGCATCTCTGCTGCCTTGGCAGCGTCAAAATGCTCCTGCGCCTTTTCAATCAGGCCGACCAAATCCCCCATGCCCAAGATCCGACTGGCGATCCGATCTGGATAAAAGGGTTCTAGGTCTTCAATCTTTTCCCCCACCCCGACAAATTTAACGGGTTGGCCCGTAATGGCGCGAATCGAAAGGGCCGCGCCCCCGCGCGCGTCGCCATCCATCTTGGTGAGCAAAAATCCGGTTAAGCCCAATTGCTCGTTAAAGCTCTGCGCCACATTCACCGCCTCCTGGCCGGTCATGGCGTCGGCCACAAACAACACCTCATCGGTCGCGACTTGCTCGCGAATCTCCACCAGCTCGTTCATCAAGGTCTCATCAATTTGCAGTCGCCCCGCCGTGTCGATGATCAACACATCGGCAAGCTTCGCCTGGGCCTGCTTTTTTGCCTCCTTGACGATCTGCAACGGTTTTTGCTGGGGGTTGGAGTCATAACATTCCACCCCCATGTCGCCGGCTAATTTCTTGAGCTGCTCCATTGCCGCGGGTCGGTACACATCGGCGCTCACCACATAAACCTTTTTGCCTTCCCTCTTCAGCCTTTGAGCCAACTTGGCCGCGCTGGTGGTCTTGCCCGAACCCTGCAAGCCCACCATCATCACCAAGCTCAGCTCTCCATTTTTCAAAGCGAGCTTTTCATTATGCTCGCCCATCATGGAGGCGAGTTCATCGCTGACGATCTTAATAAATTGTTGGGCCGGGCTGAGCGAGCCTTGTACCTCTTGCCCCAAGGCCCGCTTCTTAACGGCCTTTAAAAACGAATTGGTGACCCGATAGTTTACATCCGCCTCCAGCAAAGCCAATTTAACTTCTTTGAGTGCCTGAGAAATGTTCGCCTCGGTGAGCACACCCTTGTTGGCGAGCTTTTTAAAGGCTCGGTTGAACTTTTCTGAAAGGTTGTCAAACACCAGTCGCCTTCTCGGTTGAAGCGGGCGATTCACCCCCAAAATAAATTCGGTTGGTTGCCCTAAGCTCTAAAAAAGAAGCCCAAAAGAGGCTTCCGCAGGTTGGTTTCACGCGGGCTCTGCCAAACAAACTTCAAAAAAGGGCAAAACCATTGCCCCAAGGGCGAGTTAGCTTGATTTTTCACCCTGAAGAGAACTTCGACTTGCCCGGCCCATTGATTTCTGGCTAGATTAACGACAGCAGGTCAATTTTTCGACCTCAAAACCAACTCGCTTTAAAAATCTTCTCCCGCGCCAAGTAGAGCCGAGGCCGACCTTTCAACCCCTTCACTGCTTTTACCGCGCGGATTTAAACTACAAATGCTAACGATTCGATTGATCCTTGTCAATCCCCGCTTTTGCCTTTTCTTGGCCCTTTTAGCCCTGGTTTCGGCAAGCTGCGGCTTCCAATTAAACCGCAATCGCGTTACCCTGCTCGACGGGGCCCAGAGCATCGCTTTGGAGGGGATCGAAAACCACAGCTACGCCCCCAGGCTGGATGTCGATTTGGCCCAAAGCCTAACCGAAGCCCTGAGCCGCGCGGGCATCCCCTTATCTCCCGTTGCGGGGGCTGATTTAACCTTTCGTTTTGTGATTGATGATTCGGGGATATCCAGAAACCAGCAGATTTTAGGCACCATCGTGCGCTATGATTACCGAAGTTTCATCCGGGGGCGGATCTGGCTTACCGACCAAAGAAACAAACGACAAGTCTTTGTCGGGGAAGTGGTCGAAGGCTTTTACCTGCGAGAAACCACCTTGGGCGTTTTATCCGAAACCGAAACCCGAGACGACCTCAACATCGCCTTAGGCGAACTCACCCGCAAACTGACCGATAAACTCTCTTTAAGTTTTTAGAGCCTTCGCCTCTTCGGGCAAAAGCCTGGGGACTTGCCCCACAATCGGGTAAACAACTTGGCAAGCGGCGCAGGCCAAGCCCTCCGCATGCTCTTCCAGCGGCCCCTTGCAAGTGGGGCAACAGAGCAACTGGAGCAATTCTGATTTTTCATTCATGGTTTTGTTTCTTGAAATAATATTCCAGCACTTCGGCCAAAGCGCTGTCGGAGGGAACCGATTCCTTGCCCCCAGCCAAAAGGGGTAAAATTTGCCCTGCCAACTCCTTCCCCAGTTCGACCCCCCATTGGTCAAAAGAATCTAAGTTCCAGAGAATTCCTTGGCAAAAAATCTTGTGTTCGTAAAGGGCAATCAAGGCCCCTAAGCTTTCTGGGGTGAGTTGTTCTGCCAAAAGACAAGTGGTGGGGCGGCTTCCGGAAAAAACCCTGTAAGGCAGAACCTCTTCCTTAATTCCCATGGCTCTTGCCTCGGCCTCTGTACGCCCAAAAGCCAAGGCTTGCTGTTGGGCAAAAAAGTTACTCATCAACTTTTTATGATGATCCCCCAAAGGGTTTAAGGGGCGGGCAAAACCGATAAAATCACAGGGAATAAGCTTTGTGCCTTGATGGATCAATTGATAAAAAGCATGCTGCCCATTGGTACCCGGCTCCCCCCAGATAATCGGCCCGGTTTGATAGCGCACGGGATTGCCCTGACGGTCAACAGCCTTCCCGTTCGACTCCATATCCCCCTGCTGTAGATAAGCGGGAAAGCGGTGCAAATATTGATCATAGGGTAAAATAGCCAAGCTCTCGGCCCCAAAAAAATTATTATTCCAAAGCCCCACCAAAGCGAGGATCAAGGGTAAGTTTTCCTCTTCCTCGGCTTCTAAAAAATGGCGATCCATTGCATAAAAACCCTTTCTCAAAGCATGGAAGTTTTCGACCCCCAAGCCAAGCATCAACGAAAGCCCAATGGCGCTGGTCAAGGAGTAGCGACCTCCCACCCAATCCCAGAAACCAAAGATATTCTCTTTTGCGATACCGAACTCCTCCACCTTTTCTAAGTTGGTAGAAAGAGCGCAAAAATGCTTGGCCACCGCCTCTTCCCCCGCCCTCAACCCCCTTAAGAGCCATTCTTTGGCACTCCTGGCGTTGGTTAGGGTTTCTTGGGTGGTAAAGGTCTTTGAGGCAATAATGAATAGAGTTTCTTCCGGGTCTAAGCCCTTGAGGGTCTCCACCAAATGAGTGGCGTCAATATTGGAAACGAACTCCACCCGAATTCCCTCCAGCGCGTAATACCTTAAGGCCTCATAGACCATCAGGGGGCCTAAATCCGAGCCTCCAATCCCGATATTAACCACACTGCGCAAGGGCTTGCCCGTATGCCCAACCAGTTCCCCCCCATGCACCTTGGCGCAAAAAACCTCCATCCGCCCCAAAACGGCTCGCACCTGGGCGGTGATGTTTTCCCCTTCTACAATCAGGTCTTCCCCCCCCATTTGCCGCAAGGCGGTATGCAAAACCGCGCGGTTCTCCGTTTGGTTGATCCGTTCTCCTCGAAACATCGCCCGCGCCTCCGCCTGAACTCCCTGCTCTTTTGCCAGTCGCAAAAGCAGCTTTAAGGTCTCTTCGGTCAGGCGCTGTTTGGCAAGATTGACATGCCAATAGGGGGCGTCATAAGCAAACTGCTTGCCCCGACTGGGGTCCAAAGCGAAAAGCTCCGCTATGGTGAGTTGTTTCAGCTCAATAAAATGGGCTTCCAGTTCAGCCCATACCTTTGTTTCTGTTGGATTCATCGCAAAACCTCTTTTTTTTCAGTCTATCTTTTTCCCCCTCCTTTGCCTAGTTCTTCTCGCCAAAGCTTTTTCTCAATCCATCACGCAAATAACGCCTCCCAACAGATTTTTCTTTACCAGTAGACTCGAGGCTGACTAAAATTACAGAAAACTCTGAAAAACTCAGCGTTTCTGATGCGAACCAAGTAAGCGAATCAAAAACAAATTCAAGAACCCCGCAAGAGCAGCAAGGCAAACCGCAAGCTTGAAGACGCCCTCTCTTCGGCTCGTCCCTGTTTTAGCGCAAACACAACCTGCAAGGTTCTAAGAGGAAACATGAACTTCTTTGACCTCCTTTTTCTTTTTTCCTTGGTTTTCTTTTATTATCGCTCCGTCAAAAGCAGTCTCATGGCCAACCTGCTGCAAACGGCGATCTGGTTATGCGCTCTATTGTCAGCTGAAATCCTCACCCCAAAAGTGACGCAATCCGCCATCACCTTAATGGGCAATGAAGAACGAGGATTTATATTGGCCTATCTCTCTTTTTTCTTTGTCCTCCCCCTTTTGCAAATCATTTTCCTCTCCCCCAAAAAACCGTCCAAACCCTTTCATCTCTTTTCCTTGGGCGCGCTTTTCAAGGCCTCTTTTGGTCTCACCAGACTGCTTTTTTTGTTCGTCGCCCTCCATCACCTCGTCCATCAGGGTCTCCCCTCCTTTCAAGACGATTTAAACAACGCCTGGATTCACCCTTTTTTAGAAATAATCGCGGGGCAATTGCGCGGTTTCATGCTTGCCGTGGTTTAATTCTTGCTTAAATTAACCAACAAGAAGTTTAAACCATAAACCAGAAAAATATGAGAGAGATTCAACCAGCTTGCCCCGCACAACCTACTCGCTTCAATCATGGGGGCTGGTCCGCAAACTCAAACAACCCGCTGAACCGGATGAAACGGCTTCCTCTCCAAAGCGTTTCAATCCTCTTTATCCCCTTGCTGCTTTGGCTTAGCGCTTGCGAAAGCTTAAACCCCCTGACTTTTTGGCAGGCCCAACCCGTCAAAAAGCTGACCGAAAGTCAAATTCAAGAAAAAATTGCGGAGATCAAAACCATCTATATTCAATCTCTAACAGGGAACAACCAAAAAGAAATCAAAAAGATGCTCTTCGGGCAACTCAGCAAACAAGGCTATCATTTAGTGGATATCTTGCCCGACAGTACAGAGGGGCTCGGTGTCTTGCGGATGAAGGTCGAAGATTTCACCCTCTGGGAAAACGAAGAATACCCCAAAGAAGCCTTATCCCTGCCCGAAGCCGAAAAAATCAAACAACGCATTATTCGGCGCAATATTTTAGTGGGGCTCAGGCTCGACTTATTTGATGGCGAAACCGGTCTCCCCTTGATTCGAGATAAATTCAGCCAACCCTTCCAACAAATTTATGTCGGCTTAAGGCAAATTGAGGCCCGCCCAAAGAAAAACAAAGAACTCCTGCGCCTGACCCAAATTTTGACTCATAAAATTCTCTCTCGCTTTGCCGGCAATGGAGAAGAGGAAAAAAAATTGGAACTCGAGCGCGGCGAGGGCTATGGCTGGCTTGCCGAAGAGGTCCACGACACGGGCGATTACCGCTTGCTCAAAGGCAATGCCCTGGCTCAAAATGGGGAATATGAAAAAGCGATTATGCTGTACCGCATCGTTTTGTTCAGCCCCAGAGAAAAGGAGCCGGAAGAGGTTTACATTAAGAATCGAGGCGCCGCTTTTTTCAACCTCGGGCAAGTCTACCACCATCTAGGCGACTACCTCTACGCCGCTAAAATGTACAGTCAAGCCAATCGACTGCAACAAAAACTGACCTATGCCCAAAGTTGGGGCGATAACATGCACGCCTGGTTGGAGTCGCACAAACAAAAATCCAAGCCCAAAGCCCCGCAAAGAGCAAAAAAGAAAAAGCTCCCCCCTCCGCCGCCGCCACCGGAGTCGAAGCTTGTAAAAATTCAAAAAAATGAGGCCTTGCTTTTGGACCCCACCAAACTTTGGCCCCTAGAGCCTCTCATCAAAAGGGCCGAAAAATCAGACCTCAATGGAATCGACCCCCCTAAAGCCTCGTTGTACCCGCAAAACCAGGGCGCGAAAAAAGCTACCCCTCAGCCTCAGGCCGAGCCGCCCCCACCCCCGCCTCAACCGGAACCCAAGCCCAAGCCTAAGCTTGGAGGCGGCATGCAACTGATTCAACCCAATTGATCGGCCTTGAGTAATCCGCCTCTTTTGGCTATCCTTGAACCTAAAAGAACTCTATTTTTACAAGGCAGAGTATGAAAACGCCCTTGATCCTTTTTTTTCTTCTCCTCTTTTTCAGCGGCAGCCTTTTTGCGGAGGTCGCCGCTTCGGGACGAGCGGAAATCTTCAACGACAATGAAACCAGCGCGCGCAAGCAAGCTTTGCAAAACGCTCTGCGTGACGCCGTGGAAAAAGGTGTGGGTTTGCTGCTCGACGCCAAAACCCAAACCGAAAACTGGCAGGTGATCCGCGACGAGGTCTATTCCACTGCCCAAGGCTATATAACCGGCTATAAAACCACGAGAGACGAACGAGTCGGGAAGGTCTGGTTTATAGAAATCCAAGCCAAAGTGGCCCAAGGCAAGATCAAAGACAAGTTCGGGCAACTGAGGATTCTCCATAAAAAAATGGGCAACAAACGCTTTATGGTGATTTACCGGCCGGAACAAAACCAAAGCCAAGAGGTGGACAGCCCCCCGACCCAAGCCGCGTTGCGAGGGCTCCAACGGGCGTTGAACAAAGCGGGGTTTCGCCTCTTTGATCAAAAAGCGACCAATCGGCTGTATCCCCCCAATTCAGCTCGGGAGGACTGGTTAAAAATCGCTCAAGACGAGCAGGTGGATATCTTAATCGAATACGAAGTTCTGGCCTCCGGCGCCACTCGCCCCGGCCAGGCCTTCAATGCCGCTAAAACCACCGTGATCGCGCGGGTCTTTGATGTCAGTACGGGCCGAATGATTTCAAGCCAATCGGCAACCCAAAAACAAATCACCAACGCGAGAGTGGGAAGCTTCGACTGGAACAACGCCTTAAGCCGTGCCGGCGAAAAGGCGGGCCTTAGCGCCGCTGATGGAGTAACCAACGAGGTAGTGCAATATTATCAAAGCATTGGAGACCAGGGGAAGGCCTTCTTCATCCGCTTTGAGGGCTTTACGACCGATGAGACAGACCAACTCTTAGACCTGCTCGAGGCCATGGAAGGCTACCAAAATCTTTCTGAATTAACCCAAGAAGACCTGATGTTGGAAATCGAATACTTCTCCAACCTCAATAAAAGTCGGCTGCGCAGAAAACTGAGGTTGGAGGCGAAAAAGATCGGGATTCGCTTGGCCCAGGTTAAGATTAGCGGCAACCGGATGCACTTCATCAAGCAGTAGGGGGCTCTTCTTGCGCTGCCAAGGCCTCTAACATCGCGGTTCCCCGCTCAATCTCCAAAGCCAGTTCCCAGGCTTGGCGCTGCAAATCCAAATAGATTTTTGGATTTGCCGCCAACCGCGCCAGCAGGCCATGGAGCCGATTGTTTTTTTCCTGTAGCGAGGCAATCCACGCGCCCACCCCTCCAGGAGGCACCGAGAAGGCAGGGCGATGCTTGCCCAATTCGAGCCACAGCCCCGGCGCCGCTCCCCCTAAAGCGGCAAGATCGTATAGATACCCCCGCGCGCGGCCCCAATCCGCTTTTTCCTTTTGCAGGTTGAGCCAAGCTAGATGCTCTAAAGCCCATAGGGATGCTTCTTGGTTCTCTTCAAAGGGGCGGCTGAGAATCTGCTTTGCCAAAGCCCTGGATCGCTCCGGGTTGGAACCCGCCAAACTGCTGCCCCACTGGCTCAAGCGCCAGGTTTCCGCTTCTGTTGCGGGTTCAACAACCTCACCGGCCCCGAACCAGCTGGGATAAAACCCCAGCCCTATCCCGAGGCACAAAGAAAGCCCCAGCGCCCAGCTCAATTGCTTTACATGCGGCGCCTGCAGCCGATTAACCGCGATGGCGAATAAAGATTTCCAAGCCTTCACCTTTTCTGACATCAACAAAATTCCAATAGGTTAATAAAATGCGATAACCACTATGATCCCACCGCCAGCACCAATTGACCTTATTTTTATCCAGTCTTTTTTCCACCTCTTTCACCCGCAAGGCCTTCATCTTGAGGTTCACCTCCACAAAGGTGGTGCCAAAGTCATTGGCACTTCGTTTAGACCAGATCAACAGCCCTGCCGATTCCCGCACCCACTCCACCCCTTCTTGCAGAATGCGTAAGCCTACGGGCAAAGCGTCGATGTCGTCTAAATCGCTCCAAGCAAGCGGGCCAATCCCCCGCAAGGTAAGCTTTTCCAAAAGCTCTGCCCCCGATGCCAGATAGAGCCCCTGGTAGCTGTTCGGTTTATCGGGCTTGAAAAATTGACGCCACCGTTTCGGGATCATGCCAGCCTAATGCGGCTCCACAATAAGATAGAGAATTTTATAAAGACGATCTTCATGGGGGTCGAGTCGGCCATCGGCCTTAATCACCCTTTGGATAAATTCCAAGGCCTCCCCTCGTTGGGGGCCTCTCAAGTTGTCATGCAACTCTTGAGCGACCATGCGGACTTTCGCGTCCAGCTCCACCCCCTTGGAAAAAAGGTCCCGCAGGTCCGCGACCACCTCTTTCAAAAAGACCTTCGGGTCTCCATAAGAATCAAGCCAATGGGACTGCACAAAAGCTTCACATTCCTTCCATTCTTTTTTATCGAAGTCCTGATCCGCCGCCAACATCAAAACCCCTGCCAGACTGACCAACCGCAATTCATTTTTGTTCAGCAATTCACTCATTTACTCCCCCATATTAGAATATGTTGGTTTCTTTTTAGCTGTTTTTTAAGTTAGTTTCAAGGAATCTTTAGCATGGTCAGATTTGCGGCCTTCAGGCAAACTAGACCCATGCCAAAACAGCAAAAAAACAATCTATTCGCCTATAGCTTGCGTCAAAGGTCGCAAGAAGGGGCCCCTCTGGCGGATCGCATGCGCCCCCAAACCTTAGAAGACTTCATCGGGCAAGAGCATATTTTAGGCAAGGGCCGCCTGCTCTGGCGGGCAATTCAGGCGGATCGCCTCTCCAGCTTGATTTTTTACGGCCCCCCGGGCACCGGCAAAACCACCCTCGCCCGCATTATCGCCCGGCGCACAGCGGCAAATTTTTTATCACTCAACGCCGTATTGGCGGGGATTAAAGATATTCGAGAACAAATCGAAGAAGCCGAAACCTCCCTCGCCGAGCAGGGAACCCGCAGCATTCTTTTTATTGATGAAGTCCACCGTTTCAACAAATCCCAGCAAGACGCCTTGCTCCCCCATGTGGAAAAGGGCACCTTAACCTTAATCGGGGCCACCACCGAAAACCCCTACTTTGAGGTCAACAAAGCCCTACTGAGCCGCTCTAGGATTTTTCAACTCAAACCCTTAGAAAAAAAAGACCTGCTGCAAACCCTAGAAGCCGCCTTAGTTGACCCAGAACGAGGTTTCGGCAAGTTAAACATCCGCCTTGAGCCCGAGGCCAAAGAGCATCTCGCCCAAGTGGCTAATGGGGATGCCCGCGCCCTGTTAAACGCCTTGGAATTGGCCGTCATCACCAGCGAACCCGATGAGCGGGGAGAAATCCACATCAATTTGTCGATTGCCGAAGAATCCATCCAGCAAAAAGCGGTACTCTACGATAAAGACGGGGATGCCCACTTCGATCACGCCAGCGCCTTGATTAAATCCCTGCGGGGTTCCGACCCCGATGCCGCCTTGTACTGGCTTGCCAAAATGGTTTACGCGGGCGAAGACCCTCGTTTTCTGTTGCGGCGCATGATGATTTTAGCCGCGGAGGATGTAGGACTTGCCGACCCTCAGGTTTTGCCCCAGGTCGTCGCTTGCGCTAAAGCCTTTGATTACATTGGGCTGCCTGAAGGTCGATTTCATTTAGCCCAGGCCTGCTTGATCTTAGCCAACGCGCCCAAATCCAACAGCGCCTTCGGCTTTTTCGAGGCCTTGTCCGCGGTGGCGCAAGAAAAAGAAGCAGACCCCCCCAATCATTTAAAGGACTCGAGCCGTGATAAAAAAGGCCTGGGCCACGGAGAGGGCTACCAATACCCCCATGCCTTTAAGGATCACTGGGTGGCCCAGCAATACCTGCCCCAAGAACTGCAAGGCAAGTTTTTCTATAAGCCGGGCAACCAGGGTTATGAGGGGAAGATTCGCCGGCAGGTGGCCCAACGCAAGCTGGAACAGCTTGCCCAGATGAATGCCCCTGGGGCGGCAGGCTGGAAGGAACGGGCTCTAGGCAGCGGCGGGCAAGAGTTGGCGCAACTCAAAGAGGTCGTTTTCAAACTGCTCTCCGCCCGCTCCGACAGCATGGTTTTAAACCTCAATGCTCAGTCGGGTTGGCTGGCCTATGATATCGCCGCCACCTGGATCAATCCGAGCCTCTATCTGCAAGTTTTTACCCCAAGAGATAAAGAAATCGCGGAAAGCCAATTTAAGGGGTTGGAAACCGTTATTTCTCAATCGGGCTCCGACCCCTTTGAGGAGTGGGAAGAAAAAGGCTACCGCTTCGACCTGCTTTTAAGTTATAATCTGCTGTGGGATCAAGCAGATAAAGCGGCTTGGCTCCACCAGGCAAAGCAATTGCTGCTCCCAGAGGGGCAATGGGTCGGCTTGGAACAAATTCCCCGCCAGGGCAGCCTCTTGACCGAGATTTTAGAGACCACCCCCTTCCCCCATAAACTTTTGGAAACAATAAAAGGGGTGGAGCAAAACTTTTTACAAGACCGCGCCAACCCAAAATTCAATTGGTCGGCCCCTGAACTGGCCGATTCCCTGGCAGAGGCCGGGTTACAGCTTCAGCACAAAGAAGAAATTCGCTTTACCGGCAGCCGCTGGATCATCCCAGAAAAAATCAAAACCTGGTTTGACCCCCAGCACCCCGGGCCTTACGGCAAGCTCTTAAAACAAGCTCTCAGCGCCAAAGAACAAAAATTCACGCGAGAGGCCTTATTGGAGCGCTGCCAACAGGGCCCGGTCCCCTGGAGAACCGCGCATTTTCTGTTTCAAGCAACCCGCTAAACCAAGGGGAGGCCCTGCTGGTGCCAGGCGCTCACCCCCCCAGAAACATTATAGGCTTGGGTAAAACCGGCATTTTGCAGCATTGCCGTTGCCGAAGCGCTACGGTTCCCACTACGGCAGATCACTAAGACTTCTTTATTTTTGTAGCCACTGATTTCATCCATCCGCAGCGAAAGCTCATTTAAGGGGATTAATTTACTATCCTTCACCCGAGCTTGTTCGTATTCGCTGGGGGTGCGTACATCGAGCAGCAAGACCTGCTGATTTTTCTCCTCCATCAATGCTTTCACTTCCTTGACCTGCTTTTCCTGCACGCCCGCGCCACCCATTCCGAAAAAAAACATCCTTCCTCCTTGGTTTAATTCAATGCTTGGATCAAAGCTTCAGCTTTCACCCCCTGTACAGGGAATCGGTAAATCATGTTTATATATATATTTGAATATAATTGAATAGGCAAGGGAAATCTTCCCCTTCCGATCGCAAACCCATCCCCTTGTTTTAAGGGAGCAGACGCGTCGCCAACCACAAGGCCACCTCATCGGCAACCAGCAACCCCCTGCGAGAAAGCTTCAAGCCCTCTCCCTGTTCCGCCAAGCCTTCTGCTCGCAAAACCGCCACCCACTGCGGCCAAGAGGGCTTTCCTTCCCTTGCCAAACCATGAAGCCAATCCACACTCAACCCCTCTCTACGGCGCAAGCCGATCATCAATTCCTCTTCTTTTTCTGCTTGGGGAGTTAGTTTTTCAGAGTATTCCCAGGGGGCTCGGCCCTGGTTTAGGGCGGTGTGGTAATCCACCCAACGGGGATGATTCCCATACCGCCTGGGGGAAAGCCAACCCTGTGCCCCCTGCCCCAAAGCGAGATAGTTTTTCCGCTCCCAGTTGGAGCAATTTTGCAACGACTCCTTACCTAAAAGGGCAAAATTACTCACCTCATATTGCCGTAACCCCGCCTGTTCCAATTGCTCACAAGCTCGCAGATACCAATCGGCTAAGTTTTCTTCTTCTTCTTTGAGCCAATTCCGCCAAGCAGGGCGCTTGGCTATCTTGGTTCGTTCTTCCAAGTTCAGCAAATACAACGAAAAATGATCGGGCCGCAAAGCAATCATCCCCTGCAAATCCTGTTGAAACTCACTTTCGCTTTGCCCGGGAACCCCAAAGAGCAAGTCGATATTGACCTCGGCAAAACCCGCTTGTCGCAATAAATCGTAAGCCCTTAAATTTTGCGTTGGGCTGTGGCCCCGTTCCATCTGCTCCAGCAAACGCGCCTGTAGACTCTGCATGCCGATACTCACGCGCCTAAAACCCAAATTCCACAACCCCTGGGCATAGTCCTTGGTTACATCTTCCGGGTTCACCTCAATGCTGGTCGCCAAGGGTAGGCGCGGCAGGCGTTGCAATAACAAGGCAAGCAAATGGGACAGCTCATCCAAGGTCAACCTTGAAGGGGTTCCCCCACCAAAATAGAGGCTTTTTACCTGGCTGTAATCTAAATCTCTCCGCCCCCATTGCGCCCATTCCTTTTCTAGGGCCTTCAGGTAGGGGCTGTGCTTGGCGGGGTCGTCTCGACGGACGGAAAAAGCGCAAAAGGGGCAAATATGGGCACAAAAGGGCAGGTGAAGGTAAATCGCCTCCAGAGGGGTCACCAATCCCTCTCCACCGGTTGACGGGGGCGGCTGAGAGGGATTCCCATCGCCTTTTTGCGGTTTCGTTTTGCCTGTTCCTGCTCCTTTAAAATCTTTGCCAACTGAGCTTCCGCCTCCTTTTTGGGTTGCTTGGCCTCCTCTGGCCGCGCTTTCTGCTCCTGATTTTTTGCTGGTTGAGCTTGCGGTTTTCCCCCCTTTTGCTTTTCAGACTTCGACTGCTTCTCTGGATTCGGCGGGGGCGAATTTCTTTGCTGTTGCCCCTGTTCTTGGCCTTTTTTCGACGGGGGTTGATCCTTTTTTTGCAAGAGGGCTAAGGCTTGTTTCAGTTCCTTTTCCGCTCTTTGCGAACGAGGTAGCGCCACGACGGCCCGCTTGCGGTTGAGCCAATTCAAACTGGCCTGCTCCGCCTTTTCAGCTTGCCGCAGGTGCTCCCGCACCGCTTGCCAATCTATTTTTTCTTTTGCTGGGGGCTTGTTTTGGCTAAGCTTCCAGGCTTGCTGACTCGCTCGCTTGGTTTGGCGTAGGTTTTCTTTCTGTTGTTGCGGTTCAAGCGCCCCCTGCCTCAAGGTTTGGGAAAGCTCTCGCTGCCGCTGCCAGGCCGCTTGCAAGCGTTGCGGCAGGGGAGCAAACCAATCCGCCAGCTCCATGAGCCGCTCCGCGCTTGCCTGCCATTGGGCTTGCGCGACCTGGGGCTCTCCTTGTTCGATCTTGCTTCGTAAACTCGATTCCGCCCACAAAGGGGTTGGCAAAAGCAAAAACAAGACAAGAAAAGCCCACGCAAGACTTTTAAAGCACGGCGAGGTCATGGGTTTTTTCAAAAAAGAGTTGTTCATTTCGTTGAAATTGTGAAAGTATTTTTTTAGCAAAGATTTACATTATGGTCCAGCCCCATGAGCGACACACAAAACCAAGCCTCATCCCCAAAACAACAGAGCCTACCCCCTGCTTGCCTTTTCCAAGTCAAGGCCCAAAATTCGCTCTTTCCCGCTTTCCTTTGAACTCATGAAACTACGAACCTCGCTCCTTCTCCTTGCCCTCGCGATCTCTTCGACTGCCTGCGAGAAGATCAAATCCAGTATCAGCGACATCCTTGACCAGGACGAACCGATTCTTACGGTGGTGCAAAGCCCTTGGGAAAAAGAACCCGAAAGCTTGTTTAAAAAATTCACCGACCAAATAAGCTCGGAGGAAGAAGAAAGCAAACCCAGAATGCGGGGAATCGAGGTGGAAGGCTTTCCCGTGGGGCCAGAAAGCAAAAAATCGCCCAACCAAGTCGCTCACTCCAAGAAGGCGAAAAAACCCAAATTCAACCTGCTTCAGCCCTATGCGGTACAGGTCGCGGCTTACCGCAGCCTAGACAATGCCCAACGGCAAAAAAGGGCCCTGAAAAAAAAGGGGTTTACCCCTAAAATCAGCCCTGTTATCGACCGACAAGGCCAGACTTGGCAAAGCTTGCAAATCGGCCAATTTAAGGGCCTCGCTTCGGCGCAGAAACTCGCGATTCGCTATAGTGACGCTGAAAACGCAAAATCAGTGATTTTAAAACAGGGGCGAATTTATAAAATCATCTCCCCGGACGGGAAAATAAAAACACCTCCAAAAAAACCCATGCCCATAGCCTCGACCAAGGCGCGCCGCCCCTTGACCGGGCCTTATAGTTTTCAGACCGGAGGCCTTTATAGCGCGGCGAGAGCTAAAATCGTCTTCAAAAAGCTAACCGCGAAGGGCTACCACCCTCGCATGGTTAAGGTCCAAGATTTAGCCAAGCTCGACTGGTGGTATGTGATCCGCATCGGGCATTACCACAGTCTGGAGGCGGCGGATCGGGCAGCGGAAAAGTTTACCCTCAAAGAAAACATCCCCACGAGCGTTCAATGAAGTTTGCGCCCTCCTTTTTAGGGGTCGTGGCGGCAATTTAGGCTTGACAGCCCAAGCATATTCATGGGTAAATTATTATTAAAATTGGCGCTCAGCCAGGGAGCCTTCACCTCCTCCACACCTCAATCCTTTGGTGTATATAATACCGCGCTAAGGAAGCCGTTTGATGAGCGAATCAGACCTACATAAAGGGCGAATTGTCACGGGCCTCGATATCGGCACGACCAAAATTTGCGTGGTTGCCGCCGAAGTGGTCAGCAATACCCGCTTGCGCATTATCGGCTTCGGCCAAGCCCCTTCCGAAGGGCTCAACCGAGGAGTCGTAACCAACATCAACGCAGCGGTGGAATCCATCACCCAAGCCGTCGAGGAATGCCAACTCAAAAGCGGAATCGAAATCGACCGCGTCTACGCGGGCATCGCGGGGCACCACATCCAGGGGATGAACCGTGACGGGGTCGTCGCCGTACGAGGGGACACCATCACCGAATCGGATATCCAACGAGTCATTGAAGCGGCTCGGGCTTGCAACTTCCCAGATAAAGAAATCCTGCACACCCTCTGTCAAGAGTACATCGTTGACGGGCAAGACGGGGTCAAAAGCCCCATCGGCATGGCGGGCAAACGCTTAGAAGCCAAGGTACACATCATCCTAGGCTCGGTCACCAGCGCGGCCAATATCATCCAATGCTGCCACAACGCGGGGCTGCATGTGCAAAACATCGTCTTAGAGCCCTTAGCCAGCAGCCTCGCGGTACTGGAAGAAGAAGAAAAAGAACTGGGCGTCATCCTCATTGATATTGGCGGCGGAACCAGTGATATGGTCATTTACAAGAATGGGAGCATTGTCCATACCAGCGTTCTCCCCATTGGGGGGCATCAGGTCACCAACGATATCGCCATTGGTTTGCGCACCACCAAACAAGAAGCCTTACGGGTCAAACACGAATTCGGCATCGGCATGGAAAACCGGGTTACCCCGGGGGAAACCTTTTCCATCAAAGGCATTGCCGGGCGCAGTGATCGCATCATCGACAAAAAGCTCTTGGCTCAAGTCGTAGAGGCCCGCTTCCGTGAAATTTACGAACTCATCTTAGAAGATATCGACCAGTCCGGATTTGCCCCCTCTTGCGGTGCCGGTGTTGTACTCACCGGGGGCAGCAGCTTGATGCGAGGGGTCGATGAACTCGCCGAAGAGGTTTTACAAATGCCGGTCCGCATTGGGCGCCCGATTCATATCGAAGGCCTCGATGAATTGGTCAGCAGCCCCATCTATGCCACCTCGGTGGGCTTAGTCAAATACGGCGCGGAAAACGACATGAGCACTACCTTTTCTAAAGACGGAAACCCAGAACATATCTTCTCCGATGTCTTAACCAACATGAAAAAAAGCATCAAAAGCTTTTTTGATTTTTTCTAAGACCGCAAGGAGTTGCAAAATTTCCTTTCTCTCGGTAATTTTTAGCTTTTTTATTTAAAATACTTTTGTTAGACTGCGTTAACAGCAGCAAACAAAATAGGGATGTTCCGCTGCAAACGGCCCCTTCAAGCCAATTGAAGGCTACGAGCTATTATGGAATCACATGGGGATAGACTTCGAAAATTTTGAATCCGAGCCGATTCATACCGGTTTACCACTCATTAAGGTAATCGGAGTTGGCGGTGCCGGCGGCAATGTCGTCAACCGTATGGTTCAAGACGGGATCAAAAAGGTCCAGTACATCGCAGCCAATACCGACATGATGGTTCTCAAATCCTCTCTTGCCGATATGACCATTCCTTTAGGCACAAAAATCACCAAGGGCCTCGGTGCCGGAATGAAACCCGAAATCGGTAAAATGAGTGCTGAAGAAGATGTAGAAACCATCAAGGCGGTCTTAGAAAATACAGACCTTGTTTTCATCGCCGCGGGCATGGGCGGCGGCACCGGAACCGGCGCGGCGCCCGTGGTCGCTGAAATCGCCAAGGAACAAAAAATTCTTACCGTAGGGGTCGTCACCACCCCGTTTAGTTTTGAAGGAAAAAAACGCCTCAACATCGCTCAAAAAGGAATCGAAGAACTTAAAAAACATGTCGATACCCTGATGGTGATCCCCAACAACAAACTCCTAGAAATCGCCAGTCAAAAAACCACCATGACCGAGGCCTTTGCCATTGCCGATGATGTGCTCAAACAAGCGATCAGCGGAATTACCAATTTGGTAAACCTCGAAGGCCTGATCAATTTAGACTTTGCCGACCTCCGTACCGTTATGGCCAATAAGGGCCGCGCCATCATGGGCACCGGTGTGGGCACCGGCGACAACCGTGGGCTGGACGCCGCCAAAAAAGCAATCTCCAGCCCCTTACTCAGCGACAAACCGATCAGCGGGGCAACCGGCGTGATCATCAACATTGTGGCAGACCCGAACTTTTCACTGCTCGACGCCCAAGCCGCAGCAGACTTTATCCAAGGCACAGCCGACACCGATGCCGATGTCATCTTCGGCTTGGTCACCGATGCCACCAAAGAAAACGAAGTACAGATCACCGTTATTGCCACGGGTTTTGAAGCTCCTGACGAGGCGCCAAAATACAACAAACATAAGCCTCTGAGGGTTGTAGACAGTTTACGCAACAAAAAATTCGATGACGAAGAAAGGGATGAAGAGGAAACTCAACAAGACGAAGTCTTAGAACTCGACCCCAATGTCATCGGACTAAAAACGATTGAGAACAATCTTTATTACCCCGACCATCAACAGCGCGACAAAAAAGCCCCCACAGGCCCCAAGCGACGCGTCGAGGATTTAGAGATCCCCTCCTTCATGCGAAAATCTCGCCTGCAAAACTAGCTTTAGGCCCCTTGAATCCAGCAAGGTAGAACCTTGCGACAAGGAGACTAAATGAATCATTATCAAAAAGCCCATCTATGGATGGGTTTGACCGCGGGCTTTTCCCTCTGGAGTTTTCAAGAACTAAGCCGCTTCATTTTAAGCGCCGAGGGAGAACTCAATAATTGGGCTATTGCCCTGCAGGGTTTTTTAATCTGCGGTTTATTGGGAGCCATCACCTTAGGTCAAGAGGGATATTTACAGCAAAACTTTTCCCGCATGATCCAAGGAATCCGCATAGGGCTGTTTGCCGGCGGGTTTGGCGGCATGGTGGGTTTTTGGCTCATCGACCGCATCTTAAGCACCAGCGGCGAACTCTCCGTTCTTTTTAAGGCCTTAATCTCCAGTCAGAGCTGGCTCCTCCCCTTCTTGATGATCGGGGTCAGCTTCGGACTGCGAGACCAGAGCAACCTGCAATTGCAACGAGGCCTATTCGCGGCCATTGCCACCTCCTTGTTCGGCGCCTTCACCCTGCCTTTAATTTCTCTACTCCCTCTGCGGCCCCCTCACGCCGAAGACTTAACCCTATTCCTGCTCGGTTTTGGTTTTATCCAAATCATGGGTTACTTCGGGCAATTTCGCAGAACAGAGTGGATCAAAAGCCTCAACGGCGAGCTGGAGGGGCTCGAATTCGAGTTGCACAAGCATATTCACTATCTCGGCACCCAAAACTTAGACCGCATTAACCTGAGCGGGTACCCGGATATCAATTCCACCCATGCCAAGCTGATCAAATATCATTGTGGTTACAGCCTGTTAGATAACGACCCCTTTGGCCGTACTTGGCTGAATTTTCGCAGTGTCACCGAGCAACCCCTTAAAAATGGGGATATCATCAAGGTGGGCACGGCTGTCTTTCAATACCTGAAAAAAAAACCATGAAACGCTTAAGCCTTGTTCTTGCCTTTACCTCCGCAGGCCGCCTGTTCGCCCAAGAGGCCGGTAGCAATGACCTTGCCAACCCGGGGTTTCAAATTTATCTCGCCTTGCCGATGCTTTTTGTCGCTTTAGGCACTCTAGTCCTGGCCCGTAGGGCCTATAACCCAAAAACCCATAAAGTTTTGGGCTTTAAAACCATCACCCCTCATTTGCCGGAGCAGTTTTTCCCCATTGACGCCACGGTGGTTACGATGGAACCGGTGGTTCAGGCTTTAGCCGGTAAAAAAATTCATGTTTACAGTAATTTGTCTAAAATCTCTCTCACCCACAAAAGCACGGGGATTTTTTTGGAAGAGAAAAATTACAAAATTTCAATCTTAATCAACCGAAGGCGCACCCGCCGTTGTTTCCTACAAGAGGGAGACATTATCGACATGGGTGAACTCACCCTGCTTTTTTCCTCCGGACAACAAGAAAGCTTCAACAACCTTGAAAGCACAGCCCCCCCCGAGAGCGGGCAAAGCATCCCTCGCAGCAAACGGGCGCAGACGAAAATGATCGGCACCTACCCAACTTTAATCCCCGCAGATTCAAGAAAAAAGACCTTTTATCTCA
This sequence comes from bacterium, assembly GCA_024275165.1. GTDB lineage: Bacteria > SAR324 > SAR324 > XYD2-FULL-50-16 > XYD2-FULL-50-16 > JAJRZQ01. The sequence continues at coordinate 72,397 of JAJRZQ010000015.1, forward strand.
CAAAAAATATTATTTATATAGGGCGCAGCGAAATGAATGACCTGGTCAGCAAAGCCAAGGGCATCTCTCTGCGCCATTCTAAAATTGAAAAGGTAGCGGGCCGTTATAAAATTTTAGATTTAGAGCGGGGGAACGGTACCTTTGTCAATGGCAGGCGAATTGAAACCAAGTTTCTCAAAGACGGGGATGTAGTGAGCTTCGAGTCTGTTAAATACACCTTTAGTTGGAGCGGGAAGTCCCGTTAGCCATGCCTTACCCAGCACCCCAAGGTTTTTTATTCTCCGGTGTCCAAGCGGGCCTAAAAGCGTCGGGCAAGCGCGACCTCGGTCTGATTTATTGCGCTCGCCCCGGGCTCGCCGGGGCGGTGTTTACGCAAAACCTCTTCCCCGCCGCGCCGGTGCTTTATGACCAAAGCCTCATCCCCTTGCGCGATTTTCGGGCTTTAATCGTCAATGCCGGAAACGCCAACGCGGCAACCGGCGCAAAGGGCGTCAAGGCAAACCTCAATATGGCATCCGCCGCGGCTGAGCTTTTGGAAGTGCAGAGGGAGCAAGTCTTGACCAGCAGCACCGGGGTCATTGGCCAGCAGTTGGACCTCGACAAAATCATCGCCGCTCTGCCCCGCTTGCACAACGAACTCTCTGCCCAACCAGAAAATTTTTCCCAAGCGATTCTAACCACTGATTTGGTGCCCAAGCTGGCCCAAGCGCAATTGAACTGGCAAGGGAAAAGCTATCAAGTGTTGGGGGTTTGCAAGGGCTCAGGGATGATCATGCCCAACATGGCGACTCTGCTCGCTTATGTGCTGACCGATGCGCCCATCACCCCGGACAAAATTCAAGAAATCACCTTAAAGCTCGCAGAACGGAGCTTTAATTGCCTTTCCGTGGATACGGACACCTCGACCAACGATTCCTTTTTTCTCCTGACCAGCGACCCTCAAGCAGAGGTGGATTCCTCCTTGCAAGAGGCGCTGTTCCAAAGCCTCTTGCAAGTGAGCCAAGACTTGGCCCAGCAAATCGCCGCGGATGGGGAAGGGGCCAAACACCTCATTGAGGTGAGCGTCAAGCAAGCGCGCAACGCTGCCCAAGCAAAAAGCGTCATGATGAGCCTCTTGAACTCCCCCCTGGTCAAAACAGCGATTCACGGACAAGACCCAAACTGGGGGCGACTGCTCATGGCCATTGGCAAAGGCTTGGTGGACGAAGCGCCCAACCTGCCTATTTCCATCACCCTGCAAGGGGTCGAGGTCTTCACCCAAGGGGAGCCGCAAAAATTCGACTACGCTGCTCTAAGCCAAAGCTTAGGCAAGTTCGAGGTTTCAATCGAGGTGGATTTAAAGCTGGGTAGCGCTGCGCTCACCGGCTGGGGCTGCGACCTTTCGCGTGAATATATCGCCATCAACGCAGATTACACCACTTGAGCATGCGGCTCTTGGCAGACAGCCAGATCCCCTTTGTAGAAAAGTTTTTCGGCCCCCACTGCGAAATCCGCCGTTTCAGCGCCCCCCACCCAAGCGAAAGGGAACTCTCTTGGGCAGAGATCCTCTTAATCCGCACGATTACCAAACTCTCTGCCCAAGAGATCCAACACTTAGCTTGGCTCGGTAGCGCGACCATCGGCATTGACCACCTCGATTTAATCGGTTTGGAGCAATATCACCTTCCCTGGGATCATGCCCCGGGTTGCAACGCGGAGGCCGTTGCCGACTGGGTATGGATTCAAGCCTTGTCTTGGGCCTTAGAGCGAGGCATCCCCTGGAAAGGGAAAAAGCTTGGCCTCGTGGGCTATGGGAATACAGGTCAAGCCGTGGCCCGCCGCGCGGCAGCCTTGAATATGGAGGTCATCTTCTCCGACCCCCCGCGAGCCAGCCGAGGCCAATGCCCCGACTCCCTCGCCTTCAGCGCCTTGCTCGCCCAAGCGGACTGGGTGAGTTTCCATGTCCCCTTGACCCAAAGCGGTGCTTTCGCGACCCGCAACATGATGGATGAAACGGCGTTCAGTCGGCTCAAACCCGGGGCCTTGCTCCTCAACTGCAGCCGAGGTGAAATCGTGGCCGAGCGGGCCTTGCTCCAGGCACGCCAAAAATTAGGCGGTTTAATCTTGGATGTTTTTTGCGACGAACCCTTGCCGAAGCTTCAAATCTTGCAAGCTTGCGACCGCTGTAGCCCTCATATTGCCGGATACTCACAAGAAGGAAAGCTCAAAGCCACAGCGATGCTCTTTCAAGCGGCGGCCCGTCGCTTTTCCTGGCCCGTTCCCGACTATACCCCCTCCGACCTCCTCACCCCGGCCCCCCCCATCCACGGGCAAGGACAACCCCTTTTAGAAGTCTTCGAGCAAGGTTACTCCTTTGCTCAACTCAGCCGTCGCCTGCAAAAAGGAGAGCCCTTTGCCACCTTGCGCAAAAACTACCCCCTGCGCAGAGAGCTCCAACATCTAATCTCCAACAATCACTCCTTACCCGACCTCTTGCTCCAACTGGGCAAGCCCAAAAATTAAGCAAAAAAAAGGGGCTCAAAGCCCCTTTTTTATTTTTTGCTCCCCGATTTGGCGAGTACCTTTTCTTTTTCTTCTTCTTTCGCCTTTTTCTTCTCCGGCGGTTTGGGCACCTTGACCCCCTTTGCCGTCTTGCCCACAATGCTTGTCTTGTTCATCGAGACGATCTCTTGATTTTTCAACATCACCGAGGCAAAAAGCTCGCTCGAAAGTCGGGTCGCCTCTTTAATCTTTTCATCCTGCACCCGATTGAGCATATCATAAACATAATCCCCCGCCGCTTCACCGTATTCTTTTTTCGGGTCTTCGCTAAAGATCAAGTTAAATTGCACATTATTGAGGATTTTCTTGCGGGTGTTTTCCTTGGCTTTCGCCCGTTGCAGAGTTAATTCCAGCTCTTTATACACTAAGGTATCGCTGACTTTCAAATAGCTGCTCCCCACTTCGTCATAGGTGGCCAGATTCTGGTTGAGCAATTGCTCTAGATTATAGTAAACCAAATCAATCAGTTCACTCCCTTCTTCCATAGGTAGAAACACTTGAGTATGATTGATCCCTTCGCCATGAGCGTGGAAGCGATACCCCACATAGATATTCAACGCTTCCTTCACCGTGTCGGTTAAAAAATTCGTGCCCGCGGCAGGCACTGGATGCTCTGTCTGGATGCTCACGCCAGTTGAAATTCTCGCGGCAATGTCCGGGCGGGTGCGAACCTGCTCAATCAGGCGTTCCATTTCCCGTTTTAGGAAATTGTTGATCTTTCCTTCCATCAGCATATTGCTGATCCCATAATGGGTTGAACGAGGATCCGCGGAGATATAATAACCTTGCAGGGAATGATAAACCTCTTTGGCAAAGTTATAAAAAATCTTTTTCCTATCGGAGTGGCAAGGAATCGAGAGAATCAAGCGTTCCGGGTTCACCTTCGGCGAATCCAAGACCAAGCGCAGAGCCGGCTCGACAAAAAGATTCGGCTCGAGTTCCTTTACAATGGTCTTGATGATGGCATCTTCATCGTCAAAGCGAACTTGAACCTCGTTGGACAATAAATAATGACGACCAACTCCGCATGAATCACGGTGCCAGATGGAATGGGGCATCTCTCCTCCTCAAAATGGGCTGTAGAGCTAAATTATAGATTCATTTTTACGGCCTTGCCAAGGGGTTTGTCAACCTACATCAGAACAACTAAGCTAAAAGAACCCAAAATTATTGATGCAAGCTCAACTCGTCCAACTGACACAACAACTTATCGCCTTTCGTAGCGTCAACCCCCCCGGCGACGAAGAGGCCATTCAGCTTTTTTTAGCTCAAATCTTATCCCAGGCAGGGTTTGAGGTTCAATTGCGCCCCTTTGCCCCGGGCCGGAGCAACCTCATCGCTCAGGTGCGTAGCGCCGACAAGCAACCGCCTTTGGTGATGACCGGTCATGTGGATGTGGTTCCTTTAGGTGGGGCCCCTTGGTCTAAAGACCCTTTCGCGGGTGAAATCATGGGGGATCGGCTCTATGGCCGCGGCTCTTCGGATATGAAATCGGGCATCGCCTCCATGGTGTTGAGCGCCTTAGAGGCAAACCGGCGTTATCCCCATGAACTGGACCTGATGTTGGTGGTTACAGGGGGGGAAGAGCTTAATTTTGAAGGGGTGCGCTCTTTAATGGAGCAAAACTGCTTTACCGAAGCCGCCCGAGCCCTTTTGGTCTGTGAACCCACCAGCAATGCCCCGGAAATCGGCCATAAGGGAAATTATTGGCTCCAAGCCCGGGCAAAAGGAATCACCGCCCACGGAAGCATGCCCCATCTCGGGGAAAACGCGATCTATAAATTGGCCGAGGCAATTTTAATTCTTAAGGAGTTTGACTTTCAAACCGAGGCTCACCCTTTTTTTACCGGCCCAACCCTAAATATCGGAAACTGCCGAGGAGGCCTCAACATTAACAGCGTACCTGATTCGGCAGAGTGCTCCATCGACATTCGCACCTTACCCAACATGAATTTGGAAAGACTTTTGCATCAACTCCAACAAGAGGTAGGTGAACGAGTTGAACTCAGTTTACTGTCTCAGAGTCACGGTGTGATCAGCGATCCCAAAAATCCCTGGATTCAGGAGGTTTTTCGGATTTTGCAGACGCGGCAAGGAGCAACGCCCCCAATCCGTACCGGGGTTTACGCGACCGACGCGGGATATTTAAAACAGGCCCTGGGCAACCCGCCCACCCTGATTTTAGGACCTGGCGAGGCCGAGCAAGCCCACCGAGTGGATGAATATTGCTCCATCCGCCGTTTAGTGGAATCCTTTGAGATTTATCTAAGTATTTTGAGCCAACAACCGATGAACCGTTGCAGGAACCATAAAAAGTAAGAGACCGAATGAAAAAATTGATGATTCTATTGTTAGCCCTTTTTAGCTTCTCTACCCTCGCAAGCGCTCAGGAAGCCAAACGCGAGGCCCCCAGCCACCGCATCGTCCCCTATAAAGACGCTTATCATTGTAATGGAACCTGGAAAAAGGTGATGACGAGGCGAAACCGCAACGGGTTATCGACCAAACATGTAGGCTATCGCTGCGTACGCGGGAAAAAGGAAATAAGAAGCAAATAAGCGACCTGATTCCCAGCTTGCCCAGGGCTAAAACTCAAAACTTTCCCCCAATTGAGGCATCACCACGCTACGGTACCCCTTGGAGCGGTAAGCGTCAATTAGACTGGCCGCTTGCTCGGGTTCTCCATGCACTAAAAAAATATGCTTCAGCCGCTCCGGAGGGCTAAAATCGGCATAGTTTAAGATATCCCTGCGATCCCCGTGAGCGCTAAAGCTATCCATGATCTTTATTTTGGCTTTCACGGGGTAGACTTCCCCAAAGATTTTCACTTTCTTTTCCCCCTCCATGATTTTTCGGGCTAAGGTATTTTTTGCCGCGTAACCCACAAACAAAATCGTGGTGTTGGGGTTATCCAGGTTGTTTTTCAAGTGGTGGAGTATCCTGCCCCCTTCGCACATTCCCGAAGCGGAGATAATGATATGGGGCACCACTAGATTATTTAAAGCCTTGGACTCCTCGACCTCGTCTACATAAGTCAAGCGGTCAAAACTAAAAGGGTCTTGGTGATCTTGCAAAAAAAGCCGGTCTGTTTTTCGGTCAAGATAATCGGTATATTTACGAAAAACCTCGGTGGTGCGCCTCGCTAAGGGGCTATCGACATAAATCGGAATGTCGGGAATGCGGTCTTGAGCATAGAGGTTGTGCAGATAATAAACAATCTGCTGGGTACGGCCTAGGGCAAAAGCGGGGATAATGACCTTCCCCCCCTCACTGCAACAGCTTGTAATAATTTCACAAAGCTGCTCATCAATCGCCTCTTGGCTGGAATGCCGCCGCCGCCCATAGGTAGTCTCGGTAATCAAGATATCCAAATCACGCATCGGGTTGGGGTCGCGCACTAGGGCCGCGTGATAGCGCCCCAAATCCCCCGTAAAGCCGAGGCGATAACTCTTCCCCTTTTCTTTGATCTCCAACAAAATCCCCGCGCTTCCCAAGATGTGCCCCGCTTCGCGAAAGGTAACCTGTACCCCTTCAAGGGGCTCAAAGGTCTCATCATATAAAATGGGCTCGAAATAACCTAAGGAACGGGCAACATCCTCTTTGGTATACAGCGGTTCCACCGAGGGTTGACCTGATTTGGCCCTGATTTTATTGACCCAGCGAATATCCATTTCCTGCAGGTAAGCCGAATCCATCAACAACAACTTCACCAATTCTACCGTGGGCTCGGTGGCAAATATCCTCCCGCGGAAGCCTTTTTTCACTAAATTGGGTATATTCCCACTATGGTCGATATGGGCATGACTTAAAAGGAGAATATCCACCTCCGCGGGGTCAAAGGTAAAGTTTTGATTTCGCTCGTAATACTCCTGGCGCCTTCCTTGAAAAAGCCCACATTCTAAAAGAATCTTAAACCCGTTGACCTCGATTAAGTGCATGGACCCCGTTACGGTTTGAGCCCCCCCAAAAAATGTGATTTTCATACCCTTCCTTACTGGATTACTTTAAATTTAAAGGCCTTGCCCCAGCACAACGCTATAGCTTTTTATTCCTTCAAGACAGGCTTGCCGGTTTCTTCTTCCAACCAGGCGGCATAATCCGCGCTCGCCTGTTCGATGGGCAGGGCAATGATTTCCGGTACTTGGTAAGGGTGTAAACGGCGGATCAGGGCTTCGAGCTCAGCATAACGCCCCGCAGGCGTTTTGAAGGTTAATTTATATTCTTGCTCCTGGGCAATGGCCCCTTCCCAATGATATAAACTCTCACAAGGAGCAATCTGCGCGCAAGCGGCCAAACGGGCCTTTAAAACCAGCTTGGCCAAGTTGTCGGCCTCTTCTCGACTCCCTAGAGTGGTGACCACTTGCATGAACTTACTCATCTTGTTTGCTTTTTTTTATTCGGTTTTTAAGCTTTTAAAACGCTCGAAAAAGCTTGCCCTGGCGTTTTGGGCGGCGGCGGCCTTTTGGATTGCCGTGGCTTCGGTAAAGGGAGGAATCTCAAAACAATCGGGATCAATTTCTTCAATAAAGCGGCTCGGTTGGTTCATCAGACGCTCCCCATAATAGCTTCTTGTGGCGGCCATGGATAATACCAGGGCTTTTTTGGCCCTCGTCAAGGCCACATAAAAAAGGCGTCGTTCCTCTTCGACGCGGCCTTCTAACACCGCGTTTTGGTGGGGGAATTGCCCATCGGTCAAGCCGACTAGGGAAACATATTCAAACTCCAACCCCTTGGCCGCGTGAATGGTCATTAAGCTGACCTTCTCCGCCTTCTCGTCCAGCCCGTCTTGCTCGGTAAAAAGGGAAACATATTCCAAGAAGTCGGCAAGAGTCGAGTTTTCCTTGCGCTCGCCGTATAAAAAGAGGGTGTTGATCAATTCCAAGTAATTGTTGATTTTTCGTTCCCTAACCTCCTCTTGCTTCTCTGCTTTTTCAATCTCCCCTTTGATATCAAGCCGTTCAAAAAGATCGGCAAAAAGCCGCCAAAAGGGAACCTCTTCTTTTTTTTCCAAAAACTCGTGAATGAGCCCCACAAAGCTCTCTAAGCTGGCCAAGGCGCGGGGAGAGAGGTCGGTCAGGCTCGCCGCCTGTTCCATGACCTCAAAAAAGCACATCCCCGTGCCCATTTTCGCCTGCCCCAAAGCGGCGATGGCGCTTTGTCCCAATCCTCTTCTGGGATAGTTGAGGATACGAAAAAGGCTGATATCATCGGCAGGGTTATGGAGAAAGCGCATGTAAGCCAAGCAATCTTGAATCTCTTTGCGGTCGAAAAAGCGCACCCCCCCCACCAACTGGTAGGGCACCGATTCATCCCGCAAGACCTCTTCAATGGCCCGGCTCTGGTGGTTGGAGCGGTACAAAAAGGCAAAATCCGCCCAGTTGCGCCCCTCCTTTAATTTATATTCTCGCAAACGGCGCACCACTTCTTCGAGTTCTTCCCGCTCATTGGGTTGATGCACCCACCTCACCTTCGGGCCGGAGTCGTCATGGGTCCAAAGGCTTTTGGGCATGCGTTCGCTATTGTTTTGAATCACCGAGTTGGCCGCCCGCAAAACCGTTTGGGTGCTGCGATAGTTTTGTTCTAAACGGATAACCGCCGCTTCGGGGAAGTCTTTTTCAAAATCCAAGATGTTGCGCAAATCCGCCCCCCGCCACCCGTAGATGGATTGATCGTCATCCCCCACCACGCAAAGGCGGCGACGCTTGGCCGCTAAAAAAGAGACGATTTTATACTGCACTCGGTTGGTATCTTGGTATTCATCGACCAACAGATAATGCCAACGGTCTTGCACCTCGGCGATTTTTTCCGGATGTTTTTGGATCAGTTCCAAGGCGAAAAAGAGAATATCATCAAAATCCAAGGCATTGCAACTCTTTAAAAGCTTATTGTACTCGCGCAGCAAGCGACCCAACAACACCATATGGGGGTTGGCCCGTTGCGCTTCTAAATCATTCGGGCTTTTCCCCTCCCCTTTAAACCTCATCATCTCATAAAAGGCGGATTTCACATTCGCCGTGGTGGCATCTAAACCCTGTTCTTCCATCACCGATTTCATGCATTGGAGTTGAGCGGTCGTATCGAAGATGACAAAATCCTTTTCAAAGCCCAGTATGGGGATGTATTCACGCAAGATGCGCACGCACAGGCTGTGAAAGGTGGTCACTAAGACCCCTTTCCCTTGGGCGCCCAAAAGCTCCTTGACCCGTTCGGCCATCTCGCCCGCCGCCTTGTTGGTAAAAGTGAGGGCTAAAATCCACTGAGGGGGCACCGCCTTGTTTTGAATGAGGTAAGCGATGCGGTAGGTGATCACCCGGGTCTTGCCGCTGCCGGCTCCGGCAAGCAGCAACAGGGGTTTACCCGTGGTAGTGACCGCTTCAAGCTGCTCGGGGTTGAGGGGAGAAAGATCCAGGCTCATGCAAGGTAAAGGATAAAATTGAACAAATGTGCTTAGAAGTTTTAGCACCCGCAGGGAATCTTGAAAAGCTGAAAATCGGCCTCACCTATGGCGCGGACGCCGTATATTTAGCGGGGCGGCGCTTTGGCCTACGCTCGGCAGCGGATAATTTCAGCTTAAAGGAATTAACCCTTGCCCGCAAGCTCACCACTGCCCAAGGGGTGAAACTGTATCTCACCTTGAACGGGCATCTTTTAGACTGGGAGATCGAACAACTCCCCGAATTTTTACAAGAGTTGCGCCCAATTCGGCCCGATGCGGTCATCGTCAGTGATTTAGGGGTTGCCGGCTTGATCCAAAAACACCTCGCGGTACCGGTGCATGTTTCCACGCAAGCGAGCGTGCTCAACCACTACCACGCCCAAATTTGGAAAGATCAGGGAGCAAAACGGGTGGTGGTGGGCCGAGAGCTGAGCCTGGAAGCGGCAGCGGAATTAAAGGCAAAGTCCGGGCTGGAAGTCGAATTATTCATTCAGGGGGCTCTGTGCATGAGCTATTCAGGGCATTGCACCCTCTCAAACTACCTCGCCGCCCGCGACGCCAACCGAGGGGGTTGCATCCAATCTTGCCGCTATAGCTATGAAATCAAAGGGGAGGATGGAAAGAAAAAAAACGCCTATTTCATGAACTCAAAAGACCTAAAAGGGCTGGGGCTCTTGCCTAGATTTATCGAACTGGGGATTGACGCGGTCAAGATCGAGGGGCGAATGAAATCCAACCTTTATCTCGCCACCACCCTGCGCGCCTATCGCCGCGCCTTGGCGGAATGGACGGCAAACCCCGCAGCGAGGCCGCAATTTTGGGAAGAAGAATTGAACAAAATCCCCCACCGAGACTACACCGAAGGCAACCTAACCAGGCCGGCCGGCGCGGACTCCGTGCATCACGAGGCAGGGGAATCCTTCAGCAAATGGGCCCTGGCGGGGACGATTCTCGCCGCAGAAGGACAAGAGATCTGGCTGCAAGCAAAAAACCGACTGACCGCGGAACAGGAGCTTGAATTTTTAGACCCCCAAGGGCTCAACCCAACGCTGCCCCTAAAGAGGATGACCAACCTTATGGGCGATAGCCTAAAACTCGCTCAGCCCGGGCAGGTGGTTCGCCTGCAAGTTTCCGGCGGCCCAGCCCTAAGGCCTCATTTTGTGGCCCGTTACCTTAAGGAAGCTGCCACAAAAAAACCGCCTCAACCCACTTGAGCAAACCCCTAAGGCTGCCCCAACAAGAGCACACTGAGGGCGCGGGTCGTCTCTTCCCCGCCTTGGGTACTACCGTCCCCAGGGTGCCCCCCTTTACTGTAGGGGCAAGCCGTCGCGTTCAAGGCGAAAAGAGCGAAGATCAACAAGAGCATGCTGCGGGTTTTCATCATTTCCTTCAAAAGTTAAGTTGCAAGGGTCGGATTCAAAGAGATGCTCTTAAGTATAAGGTAAAGGCGTTTAAAAAGTCCAAGAATTCTTTTTCCCGCGACTGATTAGCGGGGGTTAAAGCCCAGTGGCAGGTCTAGGGCCTAGCTGAAATTGACAAATCGCGGTTTCACCTAGACCCTGAACGAATTGGGGCAAAAAAGTTAGAATTGCATCCCTAAGCTGAACAAAAAGGAACTCTCGATGGTTGAGATGTTAAGTATCGGTTCCCGAATCGATCGTTGTATATTTCAGGCTCACAGTTTGATATTGAACCCCGTAGATTAAATTGCCGCTCTTGTATTGCAGGGGCAAGGCAATAACGGACAGGGCCCCTGAGGCGCTGTCCCCAAAGGCGCCCGTTGAGGGGGTGCCGGCAACGCCGCTATCTAAAATCACTTGCGCATTTGTCGTATAGTCAATGGTTGCGCTATTGGCTATCCCTAGACGAAGTTGGGGCAGAAAAGAAAGCTTGTCGGTGATATTCATGTTGTAACCGACAAGACCAAAGAGCCCGGAGATCGAAATTTTTGTATCGATTGCCGTATTTAAAGTACCCGGCGCCCCGCTCACCGTCACTTTGGCAGAATCACTCCCAGAGCCCTTCGCCGAATAGCTGTGATAACCGCCGCCATAGACGAAGTTGGAATCGTTTACCTTGGTGTAAACCAGGTTCAACGCGCTTCCGGAGAGGTTGTGATCAAGCTTTCCATTGAGAAAGGAAAGCGTTGAGTCAATGGTTTCATAGGTGGTTTTTCCGGTGGTGGGCCCCAATTCAAGGGACATGAATTGTTCTTCCGCATAAAGAGGAGCGGAGAGAAATATAAGAAAAAAAGTCAAATATATTGATGTATATATAGATTAAGTATTTGGGCTGTAACACGATACCTTTTTTGTTGAAGATTAAATGGCAATCAAAACATAAGGAATCTGCCCTAAAACCTCAAATAAAAAACAGAAAATATTGCCTAAATTTTTATGTAATTTCCAGATAAATGAATCAAAATATTACTCCCCTAAAGGCGGGGTGTACAGCTCGGGGCGGATCCCCCTTTTATCTTTATAAAATTCATCAAGCTCTTTAAAGTCCTTTTCCAAATCCCCGGTAGGCCAAAACAAAGGGCCTAAACCAATGATTTTTTGCGGGGCATCGACAAAACACAGCAAGAGGGGAACTTGCGCCTTTAGGGCGATATGATAAAATCCGGTCTTCCAGCGATCCCTCTTGGAACGGGTTCCCTCTGGGGTATTGAGCAGTAAGAACTCCTCGCTGGTGGCAAAGGCGTTTATCACCTGGGCGACTACCCCGTGAGGGGCGCCGCGGTCGACGGGAATCCACCCCGCCCAGTTGGCCAAGGGGCCTAAACCCGCTTTATAAACATTGTCCTTCACCATCCAAAAGAGTTTAAGTCGCAGGTGAAAGGCCGCCAGCAGCATCAAAACAAAATCCCAATTACTGGTATGGGGGGCGGCGACCAGCACCGCTTTTTTCTCTGTTGGTTTTTTGCCGACCACCTTCCAACCCGAAAGCTTTAAGATCAGCCAAGTCAAGGAACGAAAAAACAAACTGGGGAACACTTGATCAAACAGGGTAACGCGCATCCGACTCTTTTTTTTAATTTGCCTTTGCATAGCGCGATTCCTCTACCCTGCCAAGCCCCTAGGGGCTTGTCTGCGAAGAATGAAAATAAAGGTTTGATCCAATGCCCTCGATTGCGTAATATTAAACTTTAATTTGACCAATTACCCCTTTTTTTTCTTTCCGCTTTCTGGTAGAAAGATGCCTTTAATCTTTAACCCTTGATTTTTCGGGGGTGGAGTTCAACGATAAAGGGGATTGAACCCAGCCCCCCCTGGGGACTGGGAATATTTTGCAACAGGAGCTTGAATGGCCAGAAAAAAAATTGCCCTTATTGGCGCTGGAATGATTGGCGGCACCCTAGCCCACCTCACCTTAATCAAAGGATTGGGCGATGTGGTGCTTTTTGATATTGCCGAGGGTCTGCCCCAGGGCAAGGCTTTGGACTTAGCCGAAAGCGGGCCGATTTTAGGTTTTGACTTCAGTGTACAGGGAACCAACGACTATAAAGATATCGCTGGCGCCGATGTCGTCATCGTTACCGCCGGGATCCCCAGAAAGCCAGGGATGAGCCGAGACGATCTATTGGGCATCAACTCCAAGGTAATGAAGGCCGTGGGCGAAGGAATCAAAACCTATGCCCCCAATGCCTTTGTCATTTGCATCACCAACCCCTTAGATGCCATGGTCAACCTACTGCAAAAATACAGCGGGATTGCCGACAGCAAGATCATCGGCATGGCGGGGATTTTGGATTCGGCCCGCTTTCGCACCTTTTTAGCTTGGGAGATGGGGGTTTCCGTCAATCAGGTCAACGCTTATGTCCTCGGTGGGCATGGGGATTCGATGGTCCCCCTGACTCATATGAGCAATGTTGCCGGGGTAAGTTTAGAGCAGATGATCCAGCAAGGAAAGCTCAGCCGAGACCGGCTGGACGCGATCATTGAGCGAACTCGCTCTGCCGGGGGCGAAATCGTGGCCCTCTTGAAAAAGGGCAGCGCCTTTTATTCCCCCGCCAATTCCGCTATTTTAATGGCCGAGGCCTTTTTGAAGGACAAAAAGAACATTTATGCCTGCGCCGTGAAGGTGACCAAGGGGGAATACGGGATTCAAGAGCCCCTATTTGTGGGCCTACCCGCTAAAATCGGGGCCAAAGGGGTTGAAGAAATTATCGAAATCGAGCTGACTGAAGAGGAGCGCAAGGGCCTAGAGGCCTCAGTACAAAAGGTGCGCGACTTAAACCAAGCCGTGGTCGAGCTTAACTTGTAAAGAGCATAGAGAATGAAGATTCACGAGTATCAAGCCAAACAAATTATTGCCCAATATGGCGCTACCGTCCCCCAGGGGCACATGGCCCAATCGGTGGAAGAAGCGGTAAAAATCGCTAAAAACCTAGGCGGCCCGGTACAGGTAGTCAAGGCGCAAATTCATGCCGGTGGCCGGGGAAAGGGCGGCGGAGTCAAGGTATCTAAGGGCCTGGACGCGGTCAAGGAAAGCGCGACCGCTATTTTGGGCATGCAGTTGGTCACCCACCAGACCGGGCCTGGAGGCCAAAAAGTCAAAACCCTGCTGATTGAAGAGGGAATGGACATCAAAAAGGAGTTTTACTTCTCTATTTTGGTGGATCGGGCAAGCAAAAAAATCGTGATGATTGCCAGCCGAGAAGGCGGTATGGAGATCGAAGAGGTCGCGGAAAAAACCCCGGAAAAAATCCTAAAAGAATGGATCAACCCCGTAACCGGTCTCAGGCCCTTTCAAGTCAGCCGCTTAGCCTATGCTTTGGGGTTTGACCAATACGGCAAAGCAGCGGTTAAGGGAGCGAAAAAACTATTTACCAGCCTCTATCAAACCTTTATTCAAGAAGATTGCGACCTCTTGGAAATCAATCCCTTGATTGTTACCAAAGAGGGCCGAGTTCTGGCGCTAGACTGCAAAATGAGCTTTGATTCCAATGCTCTATATCGCCACCCCATGACGGTTGAACTGCGTGATTTGGATGAAGAAGACCCCGCCGAGGTGGAAGCGAGCCAACATGACTTAAACTTCATCAAGCTTGAGGGTGAAATCGGCTGCATGGTCAATGGGGCCGGTTTCGCCATGGCCACCATGGACCTCATCCATGATTACGGGGGAACCCCAGCCAACTTTTTGGATGTCGGCGGCACCGCCGATGAAGAGCGGGTGGAAAACGCCTTCCGCATCATCACCAAAGACGAAAAAGTCAAATGCATCTTGATCAACATCTTTGGCGGGATCGTCCGCTGCGATATGATCGCTTCCGGCGTGGTCAAGGCATTTAAGTCCGTTGCCTTAAAAATCCCTGTGGTGGTCCGCTTAGAAGGAACCAACGCGAAAAAGGCGCATGAAATCATCAATCAATCCGGTTTGGAAGGCAAATTGGTGATGGTCGATGGTTTTGGCCCCGCAGCCCAAAAAGCCGTCGAACTCGCGAAGGCGCAAGGATAAACACAGGAGAACAAACCATGACCGTACTATTGAATAAAGAGACCAAGCTCATGGTCCAAGGTATTACGGGCTCCCAAGGGAGCCTGCACGCCAAGGGCTGTAAAGATTATTGCGCGACCCAGCTCGTTGCCGGGGTAACCCCAGGTAAAGGCGGCAGCTCGCACGACGGCACCCCCGTTTACAACAGCGTCCGCGACGCGAAAGAGGCCAGCGGGGCCAACTGCTCGATGATCTTCGTTCCCCCTCCCTTTGCGGCGGACGCGATTTTAGAAGCCATTGAGGCGGAAATCGAACTGGTAGTAGCCATTACCGAAGGGATTCCCGTATTGGACATGATTCCCGTGGCCGCCGCCTTAAAAGGCGGCAAGACCAGGCTCATCGGCCCCAATTGCCCCGGGATCATCAGCCCTGGAGAAGCCAAGGTAGGAATCATGCCCGGGCACATTCACAAAAAAGGCAACATCGGCTTGGTCAGCCGCTCTGGAACCCTAACCTATGAAGCGGTGGCTCAGTTGGGCGCGAAAGACCTCGGCAATTCAACCTGCATCGGCATTGGGGGCGACCCCATTAACGGCACCAACTTTATCGATGCCTTGCGCCTCTTTCAAGATGACCCGGAAACCGAAGGCATCGTGCTGATCGGGGAGATTGGCGGCACGGCAGAAGAAGAAGCGGCAGAGTTTTACAAAGAATATGTCAAAAAGCCGATGATCGCTTACATCACCGGTCAAACCGCGCCTCCAGGGCGACGCATGGGCCATGCCGGGGCGATTGTATCGGGTTCCGGCGGCACCGCGGCAAGTAAAATCAAAGCCTTGAACGCCGCGGGCATCGCCGTGGCCCGCACTCCCGCAGATATTGGAGATACGATGCTACAGGCCTTAAAGTAGTCAATACAAAAGGAGGGCCGACCCTCCTTTTTTCCCCCTCTTGCCATGAAGAAGCTTTGCTTAGCCCTCTCCCTCCTTGTTCTTTTTACCGCCTGCGATCAGCCCAAAAAAAAGGCCCCAACCCTCCAACCCAAAACCCTGAAAAGCTACCCCGCCACGGCGAGCCTACCTGCGGGGCTAAAATGGCGGACCAACGACGAGCCCCCCTTTGCCGACCAAGCGGCAAAAAAGGGAGGGGTATTTCATACAACGATCAATAGCTTCCCTCTTACCTTTCGCTTGTATGGGCCAAACTCGGCCAGTGGCGGTTTTGTCGGTTACAATCGACGCTTTGGCATGTGGGGGCTCACCAGCCTGCACCCTTCCAGCCACCAAATCACCCCCTTGCTGGCAACCCATTGGGCGGTATTAAGCGACAATCGTACTGTTTTTTATCGTTTGGATAAAAACGCGAAATGGAGCGACGGGGCCCCCCTGACCGCGGACGATTACCTGTTCGCTTATGAATTCATGCAATCGCCTCATATCCAGGCCCCCTTTTACAACCAATATGCCCGCGACCACTTTGCCTCGGTAGAAAAGGTGGACGACTACACCCTCAAAATGGTGAGTGTCAAACCGAGCTGGCGCATCCTGTACGAACTCGATTTAAACCCCCTGCCTCGACATAAAATCCAATTAGACAAAAACTGGGTTAAAAAGACCAACTGGACCCCCAATGTAACCGCTGGGCCTTATGTCTTGAGTAAATTTAAAAAGGGAAAATCCATCACCTTTACCAAGGTCAAAAATTGGTGGGGGAAGAATCAACCTCGCTTTCAAGGGCTCTATAACTTCGATACCTACCAAATCGAGGTGGTACGCACCAGGGAACTCGAATTTGAACTCTTTAAAAAAGGAAAGCTTGATCTTTATTCGGTGGGCGATGGCGCCCGTTGGGCAAAACAGACTGATTTCGAGTCCATCAACAAGGGCTGGGTCCATAAACAAAAAATTTATATCGACTCCCCCGCTGGGGCAAGAGGAATCTTTTTCAACTTAAAAGACTCGATTTTACAAGATGTAAAAATCCGCCAGGCCTTGACTCATTGCTTGGACTTTCTCACCATCAACAAAAAATATCTCTATGGTTTGGAACGACGGCAAGAGCATTTCTTCGATGTCTACCCCCCCTACCGAGCCCCCAACGCCAAAGCGGCAGACTTCAACCTCAAAAAAGCGAATCAGCTCTTAGATCAAGCGGGCTGGACAAAACGAAACGAGGCGGGAATCCGCACCAAGCAAGGCCAACCCCTGCAAATCACCATTTCGGTGGGAACCGAGCAATGGATCAAATACCTCACCTTTTTCAAAGAAATCACCAAAAAGGCGGGGATTGAGGTGCTGATTAAAAAGCTCGATGGAGCGGCTCTGTACAAATCCTTTAATGAGCGGAGCTATCAAGCCTTGGTGGTGGTTTATGGAGGGGGCAACTTCCCCAACCCCCGGCAATTTTTGCATTCGGAGAATGTAGCCAAGGGCACCAACAACCTCTTTCAATTTGCCAACCCCAGGGCGGATGAATTGATTGAGATTTACGAGTTCGACTTGGATGAAAAAAAGCGCATTGCCGCTATCTTTGAGCTTGAAAAGATCATCAAGGAGCAGGCCTTGATGGTGCCTTTTTGGCGGCGCGATCACGAGCGATTGCTCTGGTGGCGCTACCTAAAGGGGCCACCTGGTTTTGTCTCTCCTTCCGGGCTGGACCTCGACGCGCTCTGGTTTGATAAAAAAGAAAAACAGACCCTCCAAACCGCCCAAAAAGAGGGTCAAAGCCTGCCCCGGCTCCCCCTGGAGGCCGACCCCTTTGGATTGCGAAAAAGGTAAAAATGCGTTTGATTCCCTTGATCTTGGTTTTGCTCGGCGCCTTGGGTTGCACCACGGCTAGAGATCGCGACCAAGAAACGAATCTGTGGCAATCTTACGAGTTTAAATCAGGGCAGATCGAAGAGGCCTTTAACCAAAGGTTTCGCACCGCGAGCCTCTACCTCGACAACCAGATGGTCTTAGAGGTAGACGCGCTCTACCGAGATCGGGCCTATCGCAGCTTTTTTCAAGGGGACTTAGCCAGGCTTTATTTTTATAGCGCGAAGCAAAAAGCGCAAATCTGGGCCAAGGAACAAGAAGAATATGAAAACAGCTATGCCTTTATTGCCGTGATCTATTCTGGAGGGTACAAGGCCCCCGACTTCGGCCACCCCTCCAGCCATTGGCAGGCCTTTTTAAAAGACGACGAGGGGGATCTCTTGCGCCCTTCCTCGGTCAAACGACTCTCGAAAAAAAGCAAAGAAGCGATTTTTTTAGAAAAATATTTCCGCCCTCTCGACCGCTGGGGCGAGGTTTATTTGCTTCAATTCCCTAAGCTCCATCGCTCGATTCCTCAAGGAAGCGGGGCAATGGAACTGATCTTTTCAGGGTTAAAGGGGCAAGCTCGCTTGCAATGGAAGGACTTAAGCCTTTTCACCCAAGAACGAAATCGTTTTTTTATTGATTGAGGGCAGGGGATCAAAAATCTCTTCTCTCCTTGACATTCTAGTCTAAATCAAAGAAAATCCAGCATTAATGCCACAGCGCAGAGTTTTTTTTATTCTGCTGAATCAGCCTTGCGAGCTTAGGCCGCAGGCTGTCAACCCCAGCCCGGAACAGCGATGAGCAAGTTAAAAGAACGCTACCTCAAAGGCCCCAACTACTTTCATCCTGAAAAGCCAAGCGCGGTTGGGAGTCGCAACAGCCTGTATCGAGAAGATCGGAACGAGTACCAAGAATCCGCTCTCTTAATCAATGAAGAGGTAGATAAAATCCTGACTCATGTAGCCGCTAAGCTGCCCCCCGAAGTGGCGAGCAAAGTGGAAGTCATGGGGGGAATTAAATCCAAACTGCACAACTACTACAACCAGACTTATCAAAACATGCTGAACCGCTATTTGGTTACGGCAGAAGATGAACTGGCAAAAAGTACCGCGACCTCGTTGATAAAGAAGAGTACATTCAACTCCATAAATATACCCCCCGCTTAGTCAGCGACCTGATTGACCAACTGGCCGAACCCAATGTGTTCACCACCAATGATGTAGAACGCTCTATCGCCTCGACCTATGTCAGCCTGCAAGACAACCTCGAACGCAGTGTCAAGGCGCTGGAAAAAAAGACCAACAGCCTACTCCTGCAACGCACGGATGTGGGAAGCTTCATCACCAGCGGCAAAGCCTTCAATGTGGTGAAGTGCAGCTTTAAAAACAACCAGCAAAAGCCCAACACGGTGGTGGATGTCAAGATGGCGGTGAACATCTTAGACGCGGAATTGATCAACCCCATCTATCACTATCAAAAGCCGATTCAAGACCTCTTAAAGGAGGTGGTTTCCAATCACATCCATGAAGAAATCGACCGCAAAGTCGAAACCATCAACCTCTCTTTACAAAAAGACGGGAAAGCGAAACTCGACGGCAAAACCGAACTCTTTGAACGACTCAAAAGCTTAGAAGGTTATTTAGGTTTTGAAGAAGTGGATAACGATGAGCAGTCGAAACGCTATGAATACATGTCCAAGCAGTTGATCGATTCTTTGGACGCCACGACTTTTGAAATCCCCAGCCATGAATGGGACCCCACCAATGTGCGAGAAAACCTAAAAAGCATTCTCGACGCGGAGCATGTGCACAGCCGTGGTTTCAATCAGGTGATCAGCATGCTGACCACCATCTTGGACAACTACAAACTCGGCTATCAGTACATCAACAACTTAAAAAATGCCCGAGATTGCAACATCATGGAATACAGCCCTGCCGATCAGGGAGAATTGCCCGATGAGACCTTCTCGATTAAACTGAGCTATACTGATTCAGATCAACTCCGCGAGCAAAGAAAGGCCTACAACGCCCAAACAGACGCGTTAAAAAAACACATTGAGCAGGCGGCGCAGGTCGTGGAAAAGCTTTATTTAAAACACGCCGCGGCGGACAAGCAAACCACCTATGGCGACTTAGCCGGCAAATACCTGGCAAAAGAAGGAGAGCTGCCCCGAGAATGGAAGGAACTGGTTTTTAGCGAAGCGAAAAACCTAGAAAAGGTGACCTCCAATCAAGAATTCGTACGCGATATGAAGGCGACCTTTACCTTGATGGAAACTCAATTGAGTCGCGCCTTCGGCAACAACTTCACCCCTGAGCGACAAATTTCTTCAGAACGGATTGCCTTTTTAAAAGAGCAGTTCTCTCGCTTTACCGCTCAGATCAATCCCCACCACCTGCAACAGGGCTTGGTGATTGAAATGGATGTAACCAGCGTCAAAAAAAATCCGACCACCTTAAAGAATATTTCGAATGTACTCAATGAGTTACTCTTTAATATCTCGAAGAAATTTGTAGACCAAAGCATTCAAGACTTTGAAGACAAAAACAAAAAGGAGGCCGCTCCTTTGAGTGAACGCTTCAACCATGTCTTGAACAAAATGGAAGACAGCCTAACGGGAATGGGAGTTTAATCGCAAACAAGCTTCACCCCTTGCGCAAAGCTTCTCGCGCGCAATGATAAAAAAAACCCGCGTAAAGCGGTTTTTTTTTACCTTTGCCTTGCTGGAAACAAGCAATATGTCCAAAAGGGAAATACCATAAAGCCGCTAAAGCTTGCGCAGACAATCGACTCAAGGCGCGGAGTTCACCCGTATCTTTTTACCGTTGAGTTGATAGGTCAAAATCATGGCCTCTAGTTTTTGGATATTTTTTGGCGGAGAGAAAAAAAGAATCTGAAAATCCAACTGCCGCTTAAACCCCCTGCCTAAAGTAATTTCGCTAGCCCGAGCGCGGTTGTTTTGCTCTCGCAACAGCTCTTTTTTGCTCAGGGTACTCAATTGACGATAAGATAATATTTTTCCCGCATAGGCCTTCGCTTCACTGACTTTACGATTGCTTTTATCGTACAGGGCGCCGCTCAACAGCACCGCGCGCACCAGGTCGTCTTTCGCGTGCAGGTTTTTGAGCGTCCCCTGCAAGGCGAAAAGCTTCCCCTTCAGGTGAGGGTTGTCAATCTCTTTTCCCTCAATGGGCTGTAAAATCGAGAGTTTTGGGACTCGGCTTGGAGTGCGCTGGGGTTGACTTGGCTTGGGTTGCAAATTGAGCTTGGCCAAAACGCGGCCTTGGTAATACAGCAGAGGATCATAATATCGATAACCTCCCCACCCCAAAAGGCCTAAAAAACACAAAAAGAAGGCCACCTTCCAATAACCCCCTCGGCTTGGCTTTTTATTTTTTTTCTTTGATTTTTGAACCTCCTCTTGAGGTGATAAAGAAGCCGAAAGCACTAGTTCCTCATCAAGGTCGGGGAACTCCGAATTCTCATCTGTAGATAAAAATAAACTTTTATCTTCTAAACTGAGTTCTTCACCCAGTTCACCCAGTTCCTCATCACCGAGGTGTACCGACTCCATGTATTGGTGATCTGCCTCTGTATTGGCGTCTCCATCCGCCTCTTGCGCAAAAGCGTCTTCTGCGAAATCACCAAGGGAATCCGTTTCTTCATCTTCTTCCAGGCCCGTAATATCGGGGAGTTCGCCAAGATCCTCCGCATCTTCGATGTCGGGCACGGCACCAAAGGGTGCCTCATCCTCTTCCGTAAAGGTGTCATCCAACTCGCCCAGCTCTTCATGGTCCTCTAATTCTTCCAGTTCCCCGAGTTCTTCATGATCTTCCAATTCATCAAAATCATCGGTTACCGCAATGGGCTCCTTGAGTTCTATTTCTTCTTCCAACTCCTCTAGGCCGCCTAGACCGCCGGCTTCGTCTGTTTCAGGGGCGAACTGGGTTTCTACCGCCTTTTGGGGTTCAATCGAGCTGACCTGCCCTGCCTGATCCAATTCAAAGTATTCCCCGCACTGGCCGCAATGGGCTTGAATAACCGAGTCGGTAAAGCGAGTTTTTGGGATGGCGTATTGGGTTTCACAAGCGGGGCATTGAGCGATAACCCGCTCCGGGGCGTCTCCCCCTTTTTTAACCAGAATCGGCTTGTGGCAATTGGAACAGCGGACAAAGGATTCACCGGTGGGCACCTTGTCTGCGTCAATTTCATAAAGGGTACTGCAATGACTGCACTGAATCTGCATGAACTCTCCCAAGGGCGAACGCTGGCGTTCGTCTGTTTTTATTATCTTTACTCTAATCTTCGCGTTTGATCAATTCCAGCGCTAAAAAAGTTTTCACAAGCTGGAAACAACTACCTTTGATCCGCGTCTCCGCTTTCTAAAGGCTTGCGAAAGCAAGGGTGATCTGGTTAGATAGAGAAAAGAAAAGACTATACCTCCCTTGAGGATGAAGAAAAAAATAGTTTTTTTAGAAAAAAGGCCTTTTTTGTGCATAACGATGGACAAATAAATATCCCAAACTTGAATAGATCACCTTTTTTACTTGTCCGGGAGAAGCGATATGATGCGACCCATTCAACGCCTTTGCGCCATTGTGGCCTTATTGGCATTCACTTTGCCCGGGGCGGAGCTTTTAGCTCAAAGCGTTTCCACCCAAGGGAACATTATCCGCAACATTGTCGTCATTCCCGATGAAAATGAGGATTATATCCTTCAAATAAAAGGCATTTTTACACCTCAAAGCCTTTCGCAGGTTCGCATGCGGCACAAGGCAAACAGCACCAAAATGACCCTGATCCTGCCAAATACTTTGCTGGATCCAACCAACATGAAACGAAAAGTGGTCAGTTTCGATGAAAGCCTGCCCTTAGAATCGGTGAACACAACAGAAGGCTATAACCGCAAAAGCGAAAATCCAAATTTTCAAACCACTTTAGAGATTCTTTCGCGCAAGGTACTGCGCACCGAACTGATCGAGCCCATCACCAGCAGCCTTTTACAATTTCGCTTAGTGGACGCGGAAAAACAAAACAGAAACGCGAAAAACATGTTCAGCGACCGGGCCTTAAAAAGCGCGCGAGATCGACAAGAACAATTTTCCGCCAAAAGACAACAAGAGCTAGAAGCGCAAAAGCAACAAACCGCCTCGAAAACTCGCAGTGACGCCAATGAAATTATCAAGCAATACCAAAAACCCGTGGTTTTGCAATTGAGCCTCATCAATGGAACGGGAAACCCCAAAAAAGGGTACCAACTCTCCGTATATCTCGGGAACATGCAAAAAAAGTCCTTAGAGCGCCGCTTGGGTCTGAAAATGGATGTGGTCAATATCGCCAACGCCAAACGACCAGAGATTAAAGAAAGCACCATCTTTTATAAAGAAAATTACTTAAAGGCCGCCTTGACTTTAGCGCAACGCATTGGCGGGAAACAACGAGTCATGCCCATGCAAAATCAACACGAAAAAATTGGGGTTGATGTCGAAATTTACCTCGGCACGAATTACCGCTAATTACCCACCGGGAACAAGCTATGAAAAACAGCATTAAACAAATTTTTCTCGCCTCCCTGGCCTTGGTTGCGTTGGGCCTAGGAGGGCTCAACGCCATGCCAAAGTACACCGATAAGCAAACAGCGATTGCTTTGGCTAAGGTATTGGATAAGGGGAGCTTTGGTCGTTATACCGTGGCTTCTACTTATGTGCAAAACGCGAGCAACAAGGATTATTACATCTCCGTGATTCTTTCCAACGGGGAAAGTCAAAAGTGGAACCTCAAGCAGATTTATAAATGGAGCCGCGACGACAAATTGACCTTGAGCAACAACCGTACTCTGCTTTTTTTAGACCCCAAAGACAGCCGATTTGTCATCTTGGATAAAAATGAATTCCATCGCCAAGCTCTAAAAGCCAATGTCTACATCAAAACCTTTGGCCCCGGCGACCCTTTAGAAGGGAGGCAGTTTCGCTTTCACATCAAGGCCTTTAATTTGATCAGCCCTCGT
This sequence comes from bacterium, assembly GCA_024275165.1. GTDB lineage: Bacteria > SAR324 > SAR324 > XYD2-FULL-50-16 > XYD2-FULL-50-16 > JAJRZQ01. The sequence goes on from JAJRZQ010000015.1 coordinate 95,624, forward strand.
GAAACAGCCTTCGGCAGAAACAAAATGGGCAGTAAATATCGTTATATCATTGATCTTTATAACGGGACTAAGGAATTGCTCACCTTTGAAGATGCGTACCACATCATGAAAAACAACCTCCTCAAGGTAGAAAAGCAATCCAAACAAACCACCTTTGGCCGTGCCTATCATGTAACCAAAATCTTAGCTTACCCCAAAGGGAAAATCGAAAACGGGGTCGCCCAATTTGGGGTCGAGGTCCAGTTTGACCAAAACATCCAACTCACCGGGGAGCAGTTCCCCATGGAGATCTATGAAGATGTAACCTACAATCCCCGCACCAAAAGAAGAGAGGCCCGCTTTGTAATGGATTTAACCATCCCCAATGCGGAAAAACTTGCCGAAGTCGCCCCGATTCATAGCCTGGAGTACCTGTACAACATCCGCATCGCGAAAAGCACAAAGTACCCGAAACGCTTGTACTTGAGGGCCAATTTCAATCCTGAGTTTTTAGATATTCCCCCCGTGGTCTACAAAAACAGCGACAACTCGGTTTACATCAACTTTTTTACCATGCTGGATCAATCTGTTTTGACCCGCTCCACCCTGTTGCATAAGAAAAAACTCGAAAGAGTGAAGAAAAAAACCAAACGAGCCATCCGGGTAAAAAAGGAAATCAAACGAGATTCCGATTATGGAAGGGCTTTTGTAGCCGCCCTGGAATCGCAAAAGCAGGTTCAGATCATTCAAGGGACTCCAGCAAAGGTAGAAAAACTTTTGGAAGGAATCCGCCAGTTTGAGGAAGCTGCCCTCTATGCAGAAACGGATCAGCAGTTGTATGCTTCATTAAACAAGAGAAACGAATTGCGAGAGAAAGTGATTCTTCTCACCTTAGAAGAGGTGGAAGAAACCCTAGGACAGCCTGACCTCGATAACAATAAGGTAAAAGTACTCTTAGATCAATTGGACCTAGCCGAGTCTTTCAGCGGCAATGAGCAATCTTTGCGTAATATTGTCGAATTGAGAGAAAAGTTGATCGCTTTACAGAAATAGACTTCTTCAACCTCAACCTACAATGGATCCACCCGGCTTTTTTGATCCCAAAAAGCCGGGATTCTTTTTTTAGCGACTCCCTAAGGGAGTAAATACAGAGTTTCTCCATGACCGCTCAAACACATAACTGCACTTTAACCCAAGAAGAGTTTCTAGACAGCTTTATCCAGCTTTATCACGCGATTAAAGACTATGAGGAACTCTTAGTCAGCTTCGCCGATGAAACACAGCTCGACGAGCAAACCATCAAGCGGGAGATGCGTAAACGGATCAACCAAATGCAATTTGATGGGGTGAGTACCAAATCCATGGAAATGATCGGGGCCTACCTGCGATTTTCCCTTAAAAACTTCCAAGGCGATAAACTGAGTTTTGCCGTGCCCGATGAGCCCACGGATGACTTTTTCGCGGCCAATGAGGGCTTGCTCCCCACCGCGAAGGCCATTGCGAAGGCCGAGCAGGGTTTACTGGAGGTACAAGAAAAAGTCTATTTTTTAACTCGCCTGCTCCCCCCCAGAAATACCGAACGCCTCAGGCTGCTTTTAAAATCCATCTCCAGTTTATTCAAGGCGATTATTCGCCAGGATTTTGTAGATTTAGAAGGGCATATCAGTCATATCAACCACATCACCGCCAATCGGGATAGCTATTTTCTCATCAACGAGATTGGGCGCACCGTAAGGGAAATCCATGACAACTTACAAGACTTTTCGGCTCATGTTCCCGTAGAAAGCTTAGATCAACAGGTCATGGATGATATGCCCGACGCGATTGACAAGCTCAACTTGGTCATCCAAAGGATGGAAACAGCGGCCAACTCGACTTTAGACCAAGTAGAAGACCTACTGGATCGAAACGCCCACCGCCAAGAACACAACTCCGAATTGCTGCAAAGCTGCCAGCAAATGGAAACCAAATTAGCCGAAATTAAGGAAAAGCACCCTGAAATCGAGGGGCTCAATGAACTGGAAGATATATTAAAAAACAACCTCATCACGGAGCTCCATCAGCGAGCTGAGGAATTGAGAAGTGATGAAGGGGTTTTCTTTGAAATCATCGGCAACCAATCCTTTCAGGATCTCACCGGCCAAACCATTAAAAAGATCATTAAATTTATCGAACAACTGGAATTAAGCCTCCTGAGCATCTTGCAGAAATACAGCAACCAACTGCCCCAAGGAACGGATTCGACAACAACGCCCCAAAAAGCGGAGCTATCCCCCTTAGTGGGAACCGCGGAAGAAGGGTTGATTTTAGAAGGCCCGAAAGACAACGCGGCAGAGCGAAGCACCGGTCACGCCACCAGCCAGTCGGCAATCGACTCCATGTTGGCCGAATTCGGCTTTTAGTTTTTGGAAGACTCGACAACTCCATCTAAGGCCCCGCTTGACGGGGCCTTGGTGGTTTTAGGGGAGGGCTGTTTTTTTTCCTCTTTTTTGAGGGGATCACTCAATTTAGCGATGCGCTGCGGGGGCGATGGCTCAGGGGTTCCTGTCACCAGTGAAGCTGCCAGTTCTCTTTGGTATTGGATAAAATCTTGCTTGGCCAGGTTGGTATTGTCTGGGCGGGTGGAATCCGCCGCAGGAGGGACTAAGCTACAACCAGGGGCTTGAGAGGCTCGTTCCTTGGCCTCTGCGCTCAAGTCAACTTGTTGCAAGGGGTCTGGTAAGCCTTCCAGCCCTAAAAGACGGCGCAAAAGGCGTTGAACCTTATAGGCCTCTTGAAAGCCTCGATCTCTTTTTTCCATGCGTTGAACCCAACAAACAAGTCCCCAAAAACCCCCATGCTCTGCGTAGCTTAGCTGGTGATATCGAGGGTAAGCCCCGGATGCTGTTTGAAATTATTGGCAAGCCGAACAAAATCAGGCTCGGGAATCGTTTTGATCACTTCCCCGCTGACCCGATCAATGATATCCACATAATCGTTTCCATCCTTAACCACTCGGTGAAAACGCAACTCGCGCCATTCAATCGATCGTTCGAGTAAATCTTCTAAGGCTTGCTTGGCCTGAACGGCTTTTTTCGTTTGCAACTCACGCAATTGCTGGGCGATGTGGTTGACCTGCTCTTGGGCCTTGTGTCCCGCTTCTTGATTTTGTTCTTTCTGCTCTGCCTTGCGCAAAGCGCTGGGAGTCGTGTTTTGGTTCGAGAGTCTTTGGGTTTTCATGAATAACCTCTAAATTAAGGCCCGTATTTGCCAGATCTAAGGGGAACGACTTTCTGCTTTGCCGGAATTTGCCGTTTCGCTTTGCCCATTTGCAAGTAACTACCGACCTTGGCCCCTTGTTCTAAGCGAACGCGTTCTTTTTCCAACGCGGAGAGGCCTTGTTCCAGCCCCAAAAGGCTCGCTTGATTATTGTGCTGGATCGAGCGCAGTAGAAATTCTATTTCTCGATATACTCCTCTTTCTTCCCCTTTGGCAAGTTTTTGGATTTGCTGCTCCCGATAATCCAAAGCCTGATCGTTTTTTTCCAGTTGGGCGATGAGCTTTGCTCGAGCCTCGAGGTTGGCTCGCTGCTCTACCTCTGTTTGCAAAACCATGGAGCGCCTCGAAAGCCTTAAGAGATCGCTCAACAGCTCTCTTTTCTTCTCCACCAAGGCGCGAAGAACCCAATCTTTATGTTTCATCTATTTCCCAATACAAAAGTTGGCGAAAATTCCGTTCAAAA
>JAJRZQ010000016.1 GCA_024275165.1 bacterium
AAGCCGGCGGGGCGGCTCGCGCGAGCGCTCGCTGGGCGTAAGCGCCCCGCTATTTATATATGCTCCGCGGGCTGGGGCCGAAAAGCCCCAGACCCCAGTGGTTTTTTAAAATCAGGAACTATAGACACGCTGAGTTAATAAGAATCGAACCTACCAAGGGCCTTTCCAGGCCCTTCACAGGGTTTTGAAGGGGCATTTTCTCCATTTCCTTAAAGTTTCCTTTTCTTTCAATTCATCTTAAAAATTAGCAGGTTAAATCGAATTTTTTCCTATTCGATTTCCTTTTATTTCCCGTTGTTTCCTTGTTCGATGGTATACGCAGCAGTATATAGAAATCTGGAATTTACTAATTTTTTTAAGGTGATGATGAAAAAACAAAAAACGAAATACCCCGGTGTTTTCTTTGCCGATGTAACCGATAGGGTAACAGGCCGCCTTGCCCGTTGGTTTTATATTCAATTTTACGACCCACAAGGCAAACGGCGAATGGAAAAGGCAGGGAGTTCACTTACGGGCATGACCGAAGCCAAGGCTAACCAACTGCGAGGAAGTAAAGCCACAGGCCATGCAGAGCTCAATCAAGTGAAACGAGAGCGAAAGAGGGCAGAAAAACAGGCAGAGCAAAACCGTTGGACCTTTGACCGCTTATGGCAGCGCTACCTAGAAAACAAACCGAATTTTAAAAGTAGACGGCGGGATGAGTGCGTTTATAGGGCTAATCTAAAAGCAAGGTTTGGGGATCGCTTACCTGAAGAAATCCACCCCCTGGAGATCGACCGCTTGAAGCGGGATTTGTATAAACGGGGCTCGAAGGATCAGACGGTCAAAAATATTCTAGCTTTACTCAGGCGGATCGCCAATTGGGGCAAACGGAGGCAGGTAAGCGCGGGGCTAAGTTTTATGATCGATATGCCAAAGCCAAAGAACATTGTGAGGGAGGCCCTAAGTCGAGAGCGTTTACGCGCCCTGTTGATCGCTCTAGAGCAAACCGAGGATCGGTTAGAGGCCTCTTTTATCTATATGCTGATTTTTACGGGCCGCAGACCAGGCGAGCTTTGTAAACTCAAGTGGACGGATATAGATTTGCTAGAGCAAAAAATGATTTTGCGGGATACCAAGACCCAATCTAATGAAGGGCTACCTCTTTGCGACTTCTTGGTAGAGATGTTAGAAACCATGCCCCGTTATAGTTTAGAGTGGGTTTTCCCCAATCACTATGGGGGGCAAAGACAAAGGTTGGATATTTCGGGTAGGAGGATTATCAGGGGGGCGGGCATTCCCAATGGTGTACGCCCTGCTTACTGCCTGCGGCATACCTTTGCCTCTATTGCCGCCGAAGTGATTGAAAAGGATTATGTGATTAAGGAGTTAATGGGCCACTCCAACCCAAACCGGGATATCACCGCCCGCTATGCTAAGGTAAGCCATAAGGCGTTGCTCAAGGGGGCGAATCAGGTGCAGGAGGAAATTTTATCTCTGTTGGAGGGGCAAGGTCAGCAGGCTAACTCTTGCCTTATGTACGGGAATACCGTACAATTAATAAAAATCGAGAGGTCAAGATGAGAGAAATCACCGTAAATCAGTTCCGTAGTCATTTAAAAGAGTCGGTTGAAGATGTTATATCCAGCCATGATGTATTAAAGGTGACCCGCAGAGGGGGCGACCCCTTTGTGGTGGTCAGTGCTGAGGATTGGGAGCGAGAACAAGAAACCCTACATGTTTTAAGCAATTCCAACTTAATGCGGCAGATCGCCGCTTCTACAAAAACTCATCAAGCGGGATCGGGCTACAGCCCCACCGCAAAGGAAATCGATGAGATCCATCGTATTTGAGGGCAATACCTGGGGGGAATACGAAAAGTTAAGAGAGAAGGATAAAAAACAGCACAAAAACCTTTGCAAGATATTGCAAGAGTTGCAACGGAGTGAACCCGCCCAAGGCCTAGGCAAACCCGAACAACTCAAACACCAGCTCTCAGGTTTTTGGTCCCGCCGCCTCTCCCAAAAAGACCGCCTCATCTACAAGTTTGATGACGAGCGGGTCTATATTTTCGCCATTGGGGGGCATTATGGTTAATATTAAGAAAGGAAATGCTAGAGAAAGGTGGTGCCATGCCGCGCCACCAACTATGTTACGGGGTGTATTAACACGACATTGATATAGTTCCTAGTCATATCGCATACTGTACATGTTTACCGTGAAAGAACCTCTTCACCTTTTCTGGTTGTTTTTGAGTACTTCTGAGGCGACTGACCACGTTCCCTTTCATCTCCTTCTTGTTTTTCGCTCGTTTCCGTCCCACTGCGTTGGTCTTTAAATCTTGGTTCAAAAGCTCGTCAGG
>JAJRZQ010000017.1 GCA_024275165.1 bacterium
ATAATGATCGCTAAAGAAATGACGAAGGCGATACCCATCAGCAGAGTGATGGTCTCTAAGAGTTCGTCGACTTCGTGAGCGAAAGTGCCACCGACAGGCGGCAGCATGTGATGTAAAAATTCCATCGTTTGTTCTCCCTTTAGTCACGGATGAAATGCATTGCGAATGGGGCTTCCATTCTAATTAACAGGCCAAAGCCTGACCTGTTGAAGAGCTGATTTACAAAAAATAACGGTTTCCCGCTATTTCGGGCCGCTGCCCTTGTTTCACCCCTCAGCCCTTTTCGGAATGAAACCTTATTGCTTAGCACCCTCCCTATCTTATTTTTTTGAAGGGTGCAAGATTTTTGTAAAAGTCATTTTCAAGCAAGAATGACTTATCTTCATCGCTTTTTTCAGCATTGATTATTCAAATACTGATTTTTACAGGCTGGACTTGGAACTAAGAACCTGTGAAGCTCTGTTAAAAAATCTTAGTTTTTTTTATCATGAAAGATAATTTTTCTGTTGGAATCGTGGGAGGTGGGCTTTCTGGAGTCGAAGCCGCCTGGCAATTAACGCGAAAAAAGATTCCCGTTACGCTGTATGAAATGCGACCGGGAAAAACCACCCCAGCCCATCGTAGTGGCGGATTGGCGGAGCTGGTTTGCAGCAACAGCTTTAAAAGCGTGGAACTCAATAGCCCTCATGGCTTATTAAAAGCGGAACTCTCTTTACTCAACAGCCTGTGTTTATCCTTGGCTGAAAAAGCGCGGGTTCCGGCAGGCTCCGCCTTGGCAGTTGATCCTTTGGTTTTTTCTCAAGCGGTTGAAGACCATTTAAGTCAAGAACCCCTGGTGACGATTCGTCGAGAAGAGGCGCAAAGCCTGCAAGCATTACAACAAATCCATCCCTACCTGATTCTGGCCACCGGTCCCTTGACCGCTGGGGCCATAGCCGATGAGTTGCAAGAACTGACCCAGGGCGATGGCCTTTACTTTTACGACGCCATTGCCCCGGTGATTGAGAAAGAGAGCCTGGATTTATCTCAGGTTTTTTTTGCCAGCCGTTACGGCAAAAGCGGAGCGGATTACCTCAATTGCCCCTTGAGCCGTCAAGCATACACCTCTTTTATAGAAGCCTTGTTGGGAGCGGAAAAAGTGCCCTTTAAGGAATACGAACAGGCGAAACATTTTGAGGGTTGCCTTCCCATTGAGGTCATGGCCGCCCGGGGGATCGAAACCTTAGCCCACGGCCCCTTGAAGCCAGTGGGGCTGGAAAGGGATGGAGTCCGCCCCTACGCGGTGGTGCAACTGCGCCAAGAAAACTTGGCAGGCACTTTATACAATCTGGTGGGCTGTCAAACGCGGATGACCTATGGGGAACAAAAACGGGTTTTTCGGATGCTGCCGGGCTTACGGCAAGCTGAATTCGCCCGCTTAGGCAGCATGCACCGCAACAGTTATCTCAACGCTCCCCGGTACTTGAGCGAGACGCTGGAACTCAAACCCCTGCCCGGGGTTTTTGTGGCGGGGCAATTGACGGGAGTGGAGGGCTATGTGGAATCCATGGCCACCGGGTTGTGGGCCGCCTTACAGGTGGCGGCGCAAATTCAGGGTATGCGACCTCCCCAAAGTGACAAACGCTTTATGTTGGGCGGATTGTTGCGTTACCTCAGCGAAGCCAGTCCAGATCGCTTCCAGCCCATGAATGCCAACTTTGGTTTATTGGAGCCGATTCCCATCCAGGCAAAGCTGAAAAAACAAGAAAAAAGGAAGCTCTGGGCACAGGCGGCACTGGCTTATTTGCAAAGCCGGCCCTGGGTGAGTTAACGGCTAGATGGTTTCTCCGCCGATTTGAAGGCTGTATTGCAGTTCCAGCTCCTGCACCCGTTGAATATATTTTTTCGTCTCGCCGGGCAAACGACTCATGGCCCGGGCAAAATACCCCTCACCATAATGATTGCTTTTATAGATTAAGCATTGGGTCGTTTTACAATAAAAGGCTTGCTTGATTTTAGAAAAACCGGAGTTGTAGGTCGCCAAAGCCAGTTTTTTGCGTTGGGCCGGGGCCTGAACATGACGAAAGCTGTGTTGAATCTGCGCCAGGGCGTGAATTCCGAGACCGATATTGAGGTCTGGTTGGGTCAGCAGGTGCGCGCGTAGTTTTGCCGGGTCGGTTTCGCCGCCTTTTTGCTGGTAGAGGCTGTAGGCCGTAACCGGCATCAACTGCATCAGGCCCAGGGCCCCTTTATGGCTCACCGCATAGGCGTTGAAGGCCGATTCCTGCCGAATCATGGCCAACACCAGGGGAACGGGCACCTTTTCGGCAAAGGCGTGGCGTTCAATGGTGGGGAAATAGCGACGGATCAATTCTCGTTCGCTGTCATGAAAGCCTGCCATGGTTTGTTCTTGTACCCAGGGAGCCGGCTCGATGCTGGGCGAAAACAAGAAGCTCAATAAGACGACCAAGCCTGTCAAGCGAGAAAGGTGATTTATTTTACCAAAAACTATTGCCATAGATATTTTACCAGGTTAATCTACTATGTTTACCCTACTTGCTCTTTGAGAAGCTGAATTGAAAATAAGCTATCACAGTTTCAGGGTCAATACCAGATAAACTTTACTTTGCATTATGATATAAGTGGGTTGAGTTGAATCAAATCCCTAGGCCAAGACTTTTTTTCAGCGCCTGCTTGAATCTGCGGCCTTGTCGTTACGATGGAACCGCTGCCGAGGCCCCCCATCTGCGATCTTTGTTTTCCTTTTGCGACTTAAGCCCCTTTTGCCCCGAAGAGGAGTACGGTTTTCCCACCCCTCGCCCTCCCATGAAGCTGGTTCAGACCTCTTTTGGGCTTCAACTGTTACAAGAGTCGCAAAGCCGAGACTTCGCCCCTGATTTTACTCCCTGGGCAACTCGTAAAGTAGCGGGCCTAATGGGGTTCGACGGCGCTTTATTTAAATCCCGCTCCCCCTCTTGCGCCATCCAAGATTGTAAGGTGAGACAAAACAGTTTTGGGGGAGAGGTCGTCGGGTTTCATCCCGGCCTGTTCCAGCAGAGCTTCAGCAAAAAGTTTCCCCAGCTCATAAGGAGCGATGAAGAGGTCTTAAAACAAACCGATTCGGCCTTTGCCTTTTACTTAGGGCTCTTTATTCAGGCCCGTTGGCGAGAGTCTTCCTCCTCCTGGGCCGACTTTTACTCCCATCATTATTTTTTGCTGCGACTCTACCCCCAGCAAGCCTTGACCGAGTTGGCTCTACTCAAAGAACCCAAAGCCCTGCAAGCTGCCTTTTCCGCTATCTTGCAAGCCGGCCCCGAGCCCTCGGCTTGGCCCCAAGCCCTGGCCCTAGCCTACGCGCGCCTAAAGCGGAAGGACCCCTCCCCCCCCTCCCCCCAACGACCCTCGGCCAGATGGTTGGTCAGCGAATTGAAAAAACTGGCTCAGCGCCCCTTGCCCAAGCCCTTAGAGATTTTCGCCACCCCCTTTCCCTGGGAACTAATGCCTTGAGACTGGATTTTTCTTGAGTCAATCGTTATCCTTTTTTTAGAGGTAACCCCATGCACGCTATTTTGATCATTGAAGACGAACCGGAAATCCGTGAGCTTTTGGCTTATAATATAAGCAAAAAAGGCTGGCAGCCCCTGCAAGCGGAAAACGCGAACGAGGGTTTGATTCTGCTGGAGCAACACCCTGTTGAATTAGTGCTTTTGGATCTCATGCTACCGGGTTTAAAGGGGGTGGACTTTTTACGCATTTTACGCAGTCAAGAAGAACACAACCTCATTCGCGTTATGGTTTTGAGCGCCTTAAGCGAAGAAGAGCGCATTGTAGAAGCGTTAAAAATCGGGGCCGATGATTATGTGACCAAGCCCTTTAGCATTGAAGTTCTTTTGGCCCGTATGGGCAGCCTGCTCAGCCGAGGGCGCGGCAAGGCAGAGCATCTTTTGTCTCTCGGCAAGCTGCGGCTCGATTTAAAAAATCATAGCCTGGAAGTGGAAGGGAAGCCGATCAAACTGACCTTAAAAGAGTTTGAGCTTTTAACTCGCTTTATGCAGCAACCGGGGCAAGCCCTCAAAAGAGACGACCTCTTAGATCAAATCTGGGACTATGACGCGGAGGTGCAAACCCGCACTCTCGACGCCCATATCGCCAGCTTACGCCGCAAGCTAGGCCGCGAAGGGCAGCGCATTCAAAGCCGCCCTAAAGTCGGATATGGTTTGGATTTAAATTAGCCTTCCTTTCCTCCAGTCGTATTTTACATTTCTTTTACTTTTTAATGAGGTTTTTCTTCTTTCTCCCTGGCAGGGTTGACTCATCAAGTCGCCCAAGGAAGCCATGAAGGCAGGCCAGGGCCATCTTGAGTCAACCCAAAGAAGCGGTTTTTTGTACTGGCTTCACACAGGGTCGGCCCATTGGCCAAATTACTTGTGGAATCTTGAAGGTTCCATTCCTAAACCCTCTATAGAAGGATTTTCCATGTCGCAGAATTTAATGAAAAAATTGGCTTCCCTGAGCTTAGCCATGATGATGGCTTCAGGTACCGCTCTGGCTCAAGATGATGGAATGAGCGTTAAGATGTCGGGCAAGATACGCGAGTATTTTGGTCAGTACAACAGCGGGGTCAAAGACACCAACCCTAGTTTGGTAGAGTATGGCGAGGCAAACCTAGGGACGAAGATTTCTTCTGGTAATCTCAGCGGTTACTTTGAGTTGGAATCTCGAGGCAATTCCCTGGTAACCGCGATTATCCGCCGCTTGGACGCGAAATTCGGTGCCTTGAAGCTCTCTTTTGGTACTCAGAAGCCTAAAGAATCTTATGCTCTTTCCGCTACTTCCGAAACCGACACCCGGACTAGTGAGAGCGCTAGCTACGGCTTTTATAAAGGCGAGTTGATCAAAACGGAATTAGACGGTTTTCGCGTTGAATATAAGATCAACAAAATCAAAGTTGGGGTAACGCTTTATGAGGCCGATGCCCTCAACAGCAACAAATACCATTTGGTAAAAAGCTCAACCACCACCACCACGGATTCTAGTGGTGATACCTCCACCACCTACACCGCAGCCAATTCGGGTACGAAAATCAAGGAATACAAGAAAGGAAGCGCGGTGCAAATCGGCGCCCTCGGCACGGTGGGCCCGGTGAAGTTCCACATTTCTTCGATCACTACTAAAACCGATGATCACACCAGCAATGCCACCGTATTAAACCACTCCGGTAGTCAGGTGGGTTTGCGCTATACCATCTGGAAGGGCTTTACCGCTTCGGTGGACAAAACCTCCAAAACCATCGCGCAAGACAAGACCTATAACAAGGTCTATGATGAAAGCGCCTTGCAGGTTAAGTATACCCTGGGCAATCAGCAGAACCTCACGGTTACCCTGGCCAGCACAAGCTTCAAGGACGAGAAGAACAGCGACCAATCCAAGGACTACTCCAACGCCTTTACCGACTTGGTCTACAGCATCCCCATGGGAGAAAAGGTTCAGTTGAAGTTCCTCTACGGCGCTGATACCAAAACTCCGGCCCTATCCGGTTCTACTGCCGTAACCAAGAACTTCGTCGGTACCGGGTTGTACGCCAAGTTCTAAGCGTCCCCCCTCGGTGGGCCTAGTAAGGCAGGCCCACTATGCATAGAGGGCTTATTTCGATAAGTTGCATCGGGGATCGAAGAGCCTCGGCATTCCGTTATGCCGGGGCTTTTCTGTTTTTTGGTAAACCCGTTTATGGATCAACCGAAGATGGACAGGGTATTCATTGATATGGTGTCCAGGCGCGAAAGTCTTAGAAGTTTGGTAGCGGTTCATCATCCGCCGGAGCGGCTCGCTGGGCGTAAGCGCCCCGCTATTTAAATATGCCCCAGCCTGCCGGAGGCATTGGGTTTATATGCGGGCAGGCCATTGCCGGTGAGCGCTTGTGCGAGCCCTGCCCGTCTGGTAATATTAGTTGTTTTTACTTGTCCAAAGTTTGCATTTAAAAAAAAACACAAGGCGGCACATTGCGATATTTTATCCAAAAACTGACTTGCCTTACAGTCACCTTGCTGGTGTCTACAGGTCTTTGTTTAGCCCAGTCAGATGCAATGAGAGTGCAATGGTCGGGTAAATTGCGGGAGTATTTTGGTCAATACAATAGCGGGGTTCCGGCGAGTTCGCCTTACTTTCAAGAGTTCGGCGAGGTGAACCTCGGTACGAATATCTATGCGGGCAACCTCAGCGGTTACTTTGAAGTGGAATCCCGTGGGAATTCCATCATCACGGCCGTTCAACGCCGTTTAGACATGAAATTCGCCGCCCTTAAACTCTCTTTTGGGACCATCAAACCCAGAGAATCCTACGCCCTGGCCGATGACTCGCTCACCGGCACCATGACCAGTGAAAGTGTCGGTTTTGGTTTTTATAAGGGGGAATTGATCAAAACGGAGTTGGACGGCTTTCGCGCGGAGTACAAAATCAATCAAATCAAGCTCGGGGTAACTCTTTATGAGGCCGATGCCCTGAACAGCAAAAAATACCATCTGGTCAACAGTGGAACCACGACCCTTACGGATTCCAGCGGCGACACCTCCACCGCTTATACCGCGACGGATTCCGGCACAAAAATCAAAGAATATAAAGCGGGCAGCGCCCTTCAGTTCGGTGCCCTCGGCAAGCTGGGCCCCTTGGAGTTTCATCTTTCTGCGATTCGCTCTCAAACCGATGACCACACCGCGCAGGCCACGGTGTTGTCTCATTCGGGCAACCAAGCGGGCCTGCGTTACGCGCTGGGGGAGGGCTTTAGCATCTCTGTGGATCAAGGCTCAAAACGCATCGCGCAAGATCAAAGCCACAACAAACTTTACGAAGATCATGCCCTTCAGGTAAGTTACCGCCTCCAAAGCAAGCAAACGCTGGTTGTCACCTTGGCGAACTTTAGTTATCAAGATGAAAAATACGGCGACGCGTCCAAGGATTATACCCAAGCTCTGGCCAACTTGGTCTACAGCATTCCCCTGGGCAACCGGGTCGCCATGAAGGTGCTTTATGGCTCAGAGACCAAAACCCCGGCATTGGCCGCTTCTCCTGCCCGAACCAAACATTTTGTGGGGACGGGGTTGTTGGCCAAATTTTAAAGATTATGCCTTATTGTTTCAGTCGATTTGGCGCGTCCCTGGTCTGATTTAGGGGCGGAAGGGGCTGAGCCCGGATTTAAGGCTGTGGTTGAGGTTTTTTGCACATCCCAATGGAGCCGGGTAGGCATTTCGTGCCGTCGCTCCAGATGGCGCCGGAAAGATCCGCCCCCGTTAAGTCGGCGTTTCTGAGGTCGTATTCATATAAATTTGCCCCTCTTAAAAAGCAATAGCGGCATTCGTTGAGTTGCAACAGCCGCTCTACATTTTTCTGCACATCCAAGGGGCGCAGGTGGCGCAGCCGCTTCTCCCAAGCCATTCCCGTACTGGTACAGGCAATGAGCCCAAGCAACAACGCAAGCGTGCCCAACAGTATCTGCTTCATGATCATCTTTCCACTTTGAGGTTGGAGGTGATTTCCTCTGCATCCAAAGGTTATCCAAAAAACGGGCCAAAGGGCTAAGGCCTTAAGAGTTCACTCAAAAGCCTTAAATCCCCGGCAGGGGCAAAGAGCTGTTTTACGCGAGGGCTAAAAAAGCAAACCTCGTCTTCTTTGACTCGCATGGCGACCTCTGTTTTGGTCAAATCCAGGTAATCTTGCCCCCAAGCGGTCAATTGAAACCCGCGACGGCTCGCCTTGAAACGGATCTCTTCCAAATCCAAAAAGGGGCTCAGCAAAAATGAGACCTGATCAGGCTGAGGGGTTAAGGCTTGGATCAGCTTGGGCAGGGCTTCAAAGCGGCGCAGCCAAGCGGCCTCTAACTCTAAGAGGCGAATCAGTTGTCCGGTTTTCTTTTCAACCGACTCATAACGATAGCTGAGTCGGCCTTGAGGAAAAATCAAACCTACCCCCTCAACCTGCAATTCATTTGGATTTAAGGGGAGGATTTCCGCTATGCTAGCCGCTTTTTTCGCTAAGTTTTCGGCTAAATAAACCGGCAACTCCCGATTGACCGCAAACTCGATTTGATCGGGTCGGTATTTGGCCCAATGCTGAATCAAGGTTAAAACCTCCTTAGCCCGGATCAGATGGGTTTCTTCAAAGTGAACCGCCTCTAAGCGAAAGCCGGGGAATAAACTAGGGTTTTGCGTAGCCAAAAGCAAATCAGCGGGGGCCGTTCCTAAGAGTTGAGCCCCTTGGGGTAAATGTTGTTTTAGGTAGCTTTCCAGGCTCAAGGCGGTGAGTTGTCCCCGGTGCCAAGCAGCCCCCCAGAGCCCCTGCCACAAAAGGCCCCCTAAGAGGCTGACTCCGGGGCGGTTGCCTTGGGGCCAGAGTTCTTTGGGTAACCAGACCAGCAGTCGCCCCTCCCCTGCCCAAGGGCAAGCTGCTTCATCCCAGGAGGCGGAGAGGGTTAAGCCCGCGCTCTGCTTTTCCAGTTCAGGTCCCCAGTGGGGTTGGTAACATAAAGCCGGCGGCCCTGTCTCGCCTGGATTCAACCACTCCCCTCCAGAGAAGAGCAAAAAACTTCGATAGAGTTCCTCTTCTTCAGCGACCAACGCGTTAGGGTGGTTGCCCGGATGATAAAAGAATTTGAGCTTCATAGCCTGATTAGAGCAAGACGCGCCGTGGCTTGGCAAGCCTGCTTTAAGCTTGACAGCGTTGCGGATAAAGCGGAAAGAAAAAGGCAGGCCCCCTATAATATTTTAGAGGGGGGAAAACCCCAAAGACCTTTGTCGATGTTGCTTTGTACCCACCATCCATACCCCCAAGCCTTTGTAGAAAAGAAGACGGCATGGGTGCGCCTGATGATTGCGGACCCCGCTCCAAGGCAAGGCAAGGCATAAAAGAGTTCTTTTTTATGAAAGATACCTAAGCCCCCGAGCCTACCCGCTCGGGGGCTTTTTTTTTGCTTTTTTTTTAAAATCTTATAGTGGGAGGAAATAACCATGAAAGTCTTCATCGCAACCCCCTTTGCCCTGCTTCGACGCAACTCTTGGAATAACGATGTTTTTCCCCTATCCAGACCGCGGAGGAGAGATGAAATACTTTGCTGAACTCAACCGCTCCACTTGGGTTTTGAGTCTTGCCTTAGCCCTGGCCATTACGGGTCAATTGATCCTCTTTTCCGTTTCCAGTCTGGCCGCGATAGAAATGGGCGCCAGCTTGTCACAGGCGACCTTGCCCTATTTTTTCGGCTTTTTGGGCGCCCTGTTGACCACCTTGCCTTTTTCTTTGGCCATGAGCCGCAGGGGCAGAAAACCTTGGTTTGTCATTGCCGCGCTTACAGCCGCCTTGAGCGCTATTATCATGGCCTGGGGCTACGCCTTGGGCAGCCTGTTTTTATTTTTTGTCGGGCAAACCCTTTTTGGTCTGCAAATGGCCAGCGGCTTTTTTTATCGTTTTGCCGTCTTGGAAAGCGCAGCAAAGGGGCAGGAACAAAAATCCCTGGGCTTTTTGTTTTTCAGCGGCGTCTTTGCCGCCTTTTTAGGGCCTAATTTAGCCCAATGGAGTCACGGTTGGGAAGGCCAGGGGTACTTGGGCAGCTATTTTTTAATGACCTTGCTTTATTTAATCGTGGCAGGGGTTTTAAGTCTGTTGCCTTTAAATATTCCCCCTAAGGTCTTGCTCCCCGTCCCCGTCCCTAGGCATGGGGGGGCTTTGAGGGCTCCCGGTTTTTTACAGGCCCTAATCGCGGGAATGAGCAGCTACGCGGTCATGACCCTTTTGATGGGGGTGACCCCCATGGCCATGCAGCAGGAGCAATTTGCTTTTTCTGCCGTTACTTTGGTGATCCAATGGCATATGTTGGGGATGTTTCTTCCCGGTCTCTTGACGGGCCGCTTGCTGGAGAAGTGGGGCGCCGGCCCCTTGTTGACCTTGGGGGGCTTTATGTACCTCGGCTGTTTTGGCTTAGGCTTTGGGGAGCAAAGCTTTTGGCTTTTTTGGGGGGAACTGTTTTTATTGGGGCTCGGCTGGAATGTGAGCTATCTGGCTGCCACCAGTTTATTGCAACGATCCCTCCGACCGGGGGAAGCGGGCCTAGGCCAGGGGTTGAACGAAATGGCTATTTTAAGCGTTAATGCCCTGGTTCTCTTGACCTCAGGCCAACTCATCGCCTTGTTGGGTTGGGGCCATTTGCACTGGTTTATTTTACCCCTGGTAGTCCCGCTGCTCGTCGTGGGGCTCCAAAGCCAAAAAAAGGAAAAAAAAGGCTGGGCGCGATAGACGCTCTTGCTTTACAGAGGGGGGTTGGTTTTTTTTGCCAGACAGACAAACAGCCCGGCTTTGACTATGCTGAGGGTAAAAAAAGGTAGAATCCAACCCCTTCACCTATAAAGGAAACTCTGAAAAACGCGGAGATTCCCAGCAAGCGCTTCCAACGCGCTTGAAAATCCAAGTGGGGGGGCGGATTTCACCCTGGTGGTCTAGCCCCGGTTTGCCGGGCCTCGGGCCGCCTCTTGCCACCCCCTCTTGCATGGGCTAGGCTAAACTTTTCCTTTTTAGCCCAAGCGACCATGAAACCCAAGCTCTTGCTGGTTGATTCCAGCAGCTATATCTTTCGCGCCTTTTTTGCCGTAAAAACCGGGCTCACCAACCCCGCCGGGGTGCCCACCAATGCGCTTTTCGGCTTTAAGCAGATGCTGTTGCACCTGTTGCAGGCAGAAAAACCCACCCACATCGCCATGGTGTTCGATACCCCTGGCGGCAGTTTTCGTAATCGGCTTTATCCCCTCTACAAGGCCAACCGGAGTGCCCCTCCAGAAGAACTGATCCCGCAGTTTCCCTTGATTTTTCGACTCACCGAGTTATTGAACCTGCCGATTTTAAAGCTAGACGACTATGAGGCCGACGACCTGATCGGCAGCCTCGCCCACCGTTTCAGTAGTGAGGCGGAGGTGGTGATCATCAGCGGGGATAAGGACCTGACCCAGTTGATCAACGATCAGGTGGTAATGCTCGATACCATGAAGGATTTTCGCTATGGCCCCGCAGAGGTCAAAGCCAAGTTCGGGGTGGGGCCGGAAAAAATTGTGGAGTATTTGGCTCTCATGGGAGATAGTTCCGACAACATCCCCGGGGCAGTGGGCATTGGCCCGAAAACGGCGGTCAAGCTTTTTGAGAAATACGGCAGCATTGAGGGAATCTACGCCAACATCGACCAGCTTAAGGGCAAGCAAAAAGAAAACCTCGAAGCCTTTAAGGAACAGGTCGCCCTTTCCAAGCAACTCACCCAGGTGGTGCTGGATTTAGATTTACCAGTCAGCTTGGACGACCTTGCCTTAAAGCCCCCCCAGCAAGAGCCCCTCATCGCCTTTTACCAAGAGATGAATTTTCGCCCCGATGCCTTTGTGCATGCCGCCATTGAGGAAGAAGGCCCGGTGGACGAATGGGATTACAGCCGCTACCGCGCCATCACGACAGACCTCGACTTGCAAAACCTGCTGGCCGAACTGCAAAATCAAGCACAACTATCCTTAGATTTCGAGACCACCAGCCTCTTAGGCGTAGAAGCCCAGATTGTAGGGATTTCCTTCGCCTGGAAGGGGGGCGACCCCGTTTACATCCCCACCGGGCACAGCACGGGGGAGCAGCTTGCCTTGAACCAAGTTCTAGCGGCGCTAAAACCCCTTTTTGCCGACCCCCAAAAAACCTGGATTGGGCAAAACCTGAAATATGAACTCTTGGTCTTGGCCAACTATGGTTTAGATTTAGCAGGCAAGCTGGAAGACTCCATGATCCAGTCTTATTTGCTCGATGCCAACAGCCATCGCCATAACCTGGATGAATTGTCCCGCATCCACCTCGGTCATGAGATGATTCATTTTACCGACCTTTGCGGCAAGGGGAAGAAACAAATCCCCTTTGCTCAAGTCGGCTTAGAACAAGCCCTGCATTACGCCGCGGAAGACGCCGAAGCGGCGTTGAAAATTCAGGAAATATTATCCCCAAGGCTCAAAGAAGAACAGCTCACTGAACTGTACCAAGAGATGGAGATCCCTCTGGTACGCTGTTTGGCTCATTTGGAGCACGAGGGGGTGCGCCTCGATTTGCCCTATTTAGAGCAGCTCAAGGCCGAACTCTCCGAAGATCGCGACGCCTTGGAACAGGCGGTGTATGAAATCACGGGGGAAACCTTCAACCTCAACTCCACCCAGCAGTTGGGCGAGATTCTTTTTCAAAAAATGGGGATCACCGAAGCCTTAAAAAAAACCAAAACCGGTTTTTCCACGGACGCAAGCGTCTTAGAAGCCTTAGCCCCCAAGTACGAAATCGCCCGCCTGCTTTTAGAACATCGCGGTAAAACCAAGCTGCTCAACACCTACTTAGAGCCCCTACCCAATTTGGTGAGTGAAAAAACAGGACGCGTCCACACCAGCTTTAATCAGGTCGTGGCCGCTACGGGTCGGCTTTCTTCTCAAAACCCGAACCTGCAAAACATTCCCATTAAAGGGCAAGACGGGAAAAAGATTCGCAAAGCCTTTATTCCCGCAGAGGGCTGCAAGCTGGTGAGCGCGGACTACTCCCAGGTGGAGCTGCGCTTTTTGGCGCACCTTTCAGATGATCCGGGCCTATTGGAGGTTTTTGCCCAGGGGGGCGACATCCACCGCCAAACAGCGGCAGCGATTTTCAACCTGCGACCCGAGCAAGTGAGCCTGGACCAACGGCGCGCCGCCAAGGCGATTAATTTTGGCATCATCTATGGGATGGGGGCCTATCGTTTGGCCAAAGAAATCAATGTATCCAACAAAGAAGCGAAAAACTTCATCGAGGCCTATTTTGCTCGCTATCCCAAAATTAAATCCTACATGGATGAAAGCGTTGCCATGGCAAAAAACCAAGGCTTTATCACCACCTTGTTTGGGCGCAAACGAAAGATTGAGGGGCTCCATTCCAAAAACCGGATGATCCGCCAGGGGGCGGAACGAGTCGCCATCAACAGCCGGATTCAAGGTAGCGCCGCGGACTTGATCAAGCGGGCCATGATTCTTTTGGATCAAGAATTTGCCCAGTTCGGCCCTAAAAACCGGATGATTTTGCAGGTGCATGATGAACTGGTTTTTGAAATCGAAGAGGCGCGGCTCGATGAGTTGATCCCCATGATCCAACAGCGGATGCAGGGCGCCGCTAAATTAAAAGTGCCCTTGCTAGTTGAAGTCGGTTATGGCAGCAATTGGGGAGAAGCCCATTAGCTGCAAGGATTCTCAAGGCTGAAGTTTCCCCTTACTAAATTCAAGGTAAAAACAATGGTGAAGCCCTTTAACTCAAAAACCGCGCCTCCAGCCCTGGGGCCTTATTCCCACGGAAGCATCCACCAGGGGGTTTTGTATCTCTCCGGCCAGTTGGGCATCGACCCTCAAACAGGCCAACTCGCCCCCGGCGGGGTCGCGGCGGAGGCCACCCAGGCCTTAAAAAACCTGACCAATATTTTAGAAGAAGTGGGGGCCGACTTCACCCAGGTGATTCAAACCAGGCTGTACTTGCTGGACTTGGCTGATTTTGCCGTGGTCAACTCCATCTACGCTCAGATCTTAGGTAACGCCAAACCGGCCCGCACTACCGTTCAGGTGGCCGGTTTACCCCTTGGCGGTTTGGTGGAGATTGAGATGACCGTCCAATTACAGAATTATTCCTAAACCATGACCCATTACCACTTTTCTGGAATCTGCGGCACCGCCATGGCCAGCCTGGCCGTACTACTGAAAAACCGGGGGCAACAAGTCACCGGCAGCGACCAAAACATTTACCCCCCCATGTCCACTTTGTTGGAGGAGAACAAAATTCAGGTCTTTTCAGGCTATCGCCCCGCTCACCTGCAACCCCATCCGGATTTTGTGGTGTTGGGAAACGCCTTGAGCCGAGGCAACCCGGAGGTGGAATATGCCTTAAAAGAGCATCTTCATTACCTTTCCATGGCCGAACTCTTAAAAAACGAGTTCATTCGGGGGCGATTGAGCCTTGTCATCAGCGGCACCCATGGGAAGTCTTCCACCGCTGGTTTAACCGCCCATCTCTTTGCCCAGGCCGGGCGACCCACGGGGTTTATGATTGGGGGGATTCCTTTAAATTTTGACACCTCGGCGCGGGATGTAGCCGCAGGCGGATATTTCGTGGTGGAGGGGGACGAATACGACACCAGTTTTTTTGACAAACGCTCCAAGTTCTTCCATTACCTGCCTGACCGCCTGATCATCAACAATATTGAATTTGATCACGCCGATATCTTTAATAACCTGGAAGAAATCAAAAAATCTTTTATCTTGGCCTTGAGGCAAATGCCGGAAAACGGCCTGATTTTGGTGAATGGAGATGATGAAAACGCGGTGGAGGTGGCTCGTCAAGGCTTTTGCCCCCTGGTTACCTTTGGCCTGGGCTCTGCCAACGACGCGGTGATTGAAAAGCTGCGTCCCAACCGAGGCGCCATTGGCATGACCTTTACCTTAAATTATGAGGGAGAGGCCCAAGAATACAGCCTGCCTCTGTTTGGGGAGTTCAATGTAAGAAACGCGACCGCGGTCATCTTGCTGGCCCTGCATGAAGGCCTGAGCCGAACCGAGATTCAGGCGGGGTTATCGAGCTACAAAGGGGTAAAACGCAGGCTGGAGCGCCTTACCACAAATGATCAGGTGCGGGTCTTTGACGACTTCGCCCATCACCCCACCGCCATTGCCGAAACCATCAAGGCCTTGCGCCATGCTTGGCCTGAGGCGAAAATTCATGCGATCTACGAGGCCCGTTCCAACACCAGCGTCCGCAAATTTCACCAGATCAAGATGGCTGAAGCCTTTATGGACGCGGACCAAATCACTTTTTACAAACTCCACCGAGGAGAAAGCTTACCCCCGGAGAATCGCTTGGATTTAAATCAGGTGGTCACCGAGCTGGTTCACCAAGGCAAAGAGGCCGCCTACATTGAAGAGATCGAAGAGATTGCCGCCCATGCGCTCCAGCAGGCAAAGCCTGGAGAGCTGATTTTGGTCATGAGCCAAGGGGCCTTTGCAGGGCTCGCGCGTCGTTTGGCTCAAGCATTGGACCAACAATATGGCTGAATGGGAAGGGCTAAAGACCCGTCACCCCCCCTTGGCGGATCTTTTTGCGCGGCATTGGGAAACCCAACTCCAAGACTTTGCCCCCTTGCTTTTTTCCTGCCGCCCCGCCCAAATTGAACCCCGATTTCTGCAAGCCCTTACCCAGTCGTTAAGGCAACAGGGGCGAAACGCCGTGGAATGCCGGCAAATGGTCCGCCAGTTGCAAACTCGGCCCCTCTTGCAAACCAGCCACCATGTAACCCCCACCGCGGGCCCCACCTTTTTGACCCTCGACCTTATCGCCTTATCGGGCTTGCCTAAAAAGGAGCGCTTATTGATTGGGGCCAACTCAGGGGTCGCTTTTTCCAATTCCGCTTGGAGCGGGGCCTTAAGCTATCTCTCCAGCAAGACCACCGACCTTTTGCAAGCAGGCGCGCTCTGCCGAGAGGCGGAGAAATCCAACGCCACCCGCTTGGCTCAAGGGGTAGAGCAAGAACAACGAATCAGCCTGATCCCTGCCCAGTCGCGGGATCAATTAGTCTATGGGGAGCCCTTTCCCCCCCGCGGTTTGGAGGTCTGGCAGGCAGCCCGCCCGGCTTTGCGCGACCTGCTGCCAAAGCCGATAGTGGGCAGCGACTACGCTGCCTGGGCCACCTTGACGGCCCAAGGGCTGCAAAAAGCGATTTTTCAAGCGGAGATCAATATTTTCGACCTCAATCCGGTTATTGCCCGTTATCTCAGCCGCCTTTTGCTCGAAGACCCCCATCACCCCCTCTGCGAGCTTTTAAGGCAACCCAGCTTGGAGCTGGAAAAGGCGACGGGGCAGGCCATTACTTTTTTACGCCCCTATAAAGGGAAAAAATCCTTTAAGGTCGAAAGCCTGCGCTGGAACGGTCAAGCTTTGCGGGGGGAAAAAAGCGGCTCAGAAGCCATGAGCTTGGAGGAATTATCCCAAGCTCTGCAAAGCGAGCGACTTTGCCCGGGGGTGACAATACTTTTTATGGCCTTGCTGTTTCAGGGGATCAAATGCCTCGGCAGCTTCAATCAGGCGGTTTATTTGGCTCAACTGCGAAAGGGCCTGCGGCGGTTGGACCTCTTTCCCTGCCTTGAGCCCTTAGGCGAAGAGATTACCACGGGCCGACTCTTCTTAGAGGGTCGCCCCTTCATGCCCTTAGATATGGTCTTGCAAGGGCAAAAGCTTTCTTTGGATGATTTTTCTGAAATTCCAATGAGCCGCTTTTGGCAATATTATGCGGCGAAACTCCAAGCCTGATTTTTTTTATCTCCTTTCCTTTATCCAGAAAAAGGAGGTAATTTATAAAAATACATCGTAGAAATTGTAGTCTCTAATAAAAAACAAAAACTAAAAAAAATAGGGAATGTAAGCAATGAAAGGCGACATTCGTATTGTGCAGGGCAAGGCATTGGCTTTAAGCAAACTCCCTGATTTTTTAGAGCAAAAATCAGAAACAGCGCGGGTCATTTATCGTCTTTTGCAAGAGATGATGGCTTCCGAGCAAATCAGTGAACTCTTAACTGATTTTTGCAAGCTCGCCAATGTATCGGCAGCGATTATCGACCTCGATGCCAATGTGCTGGCGGCCTCGAAATGGCAACGCCTCTGTACCGATTTCAACCGCGCCAACCCCCGAAGCTGCGAAGGCTGCATCCAAAGCGATATGCATCTCGCCAATCGCCTGCAAGAGGGGGAACGGTTCACTCTTTACGCTTGCGAAAACGGCCTCACCGATTGCGCTTCCCCGATCCTTATCGAGGGGGAACATGTGGCCAATGTTTTTATCGGGCAATTTCTGTTACAGCAGCCGGATTTGAATTTTTTTCAACAGCACGCGGCAAGCCACGGTTTTGAGTGGAGCGACTATCATCAAGCCTTGCAGGAGGTGCCGATTGTAGCGGAGGAAAAAATTCCTCATATCTTAAGCTACTTGGTTGGTTTTGCCCGCTTAATTGCCCGGATGGGCCTGGATCGCTACTCTAAAGAAAAAGCGGCGCAAAAAGCGCGCGAAGATTTAGAAAAACAAGTGCTCCTACGCACTAAAGAGTTGGCCCGAGCCAAGGAAGAGGCGGAAAAATCCAATCGCACCAAGGATAAATTCATCTCGATCATCTCCCATGACCTGCGCGGCCCCATGGGGAGTTTATCGGTCTTGCTGAATGAAGTCATTCGCACCCCCAAAGATTTTACCCCGGAACTGCACGAAATGGCTCGCAACGCCAGCAAAGCGACCCAGCAACTTTTAGAGGATTTACTCGATTGGTCCAAACAGCAAAGGGGGGATTTAGAACTCCACCCGCGGGATTTTGACCTCTACCAACTCGTTGAAGAAAATCAGCATCTTTTTACGCATTTATCTCAAGAAAAAAACCTCCGCTTGGAGTTGGATATTGCTCCGGGGAGCTATGTCCATGGAGACCGCAACATGATCAACGCGGTTTTGCGCAATCTGGTGGCAAACGCGATCAAATTTAGCCCCCCGGGCAATTCGATTCGCCTTGGCGCCCTTCAAGAAGGGGAGCGTTGGCGTTTAGAGGTGGAGGATCACGGCATCGGGATGGCTCCAGCGAGAATCAAGACCCTTTTTAGGGCAACTCCAAGAAGAGACCTGCAAGAAGGCACCCAGGGGGAAAAGGGTTCGGGGTTGGGTTTGATCTTAACTAAAGAATTCATCGAAAAACACGGCAGTCAGATTGAAGTTGCTTCACAGCTCGGTCAGGGAAGTTGTTTTTCTTTTTATCTCCCCTTGGCCCAGGGAGGAGAAACAGCAGAACGGCGCCAGGCCTTGAGCGCGCAATTGAGCAAATTTAAGGCGCTTTTGGTGGAAGACAACCCCCTGCATATTGAAACGAGTAAAAAAGCCTTGCATCATCTGGGAATTCAGCATGAATTGGCCCTCAACGGTCTTTTGGCCTTGGAAAAAGCCTTGGAAGGCGGGTACCAATTGATTTTAATGGATATTGAGTTGCCCTGGCTCAATGGGGTGGAAGTGGCGAAGAAGCTGCGGCAGATGAATACCCAAGCTTGGGTGATCGCTTTAAGCTCTTATGACAAAGCGGAGTTGATCTCCCGTGGGGAGGCAAAGCTGTTTGATAGCTATCTCCAAAAACCCTTACGCCCCGATGAGCTGTTTGATGAATTGCTCGGCTTAAACCACTTTACTCAAAATGCCTAAATGAATTGGCGCATTCTCTTGCAGTTGTTTTTTTTGTCGATTTTTCTCGGTCAGATCCTTTACTTGAGTTATTACCTACCGCAAATCGCCTTTTCCGCCGATGATTTCCCTCAAGACATTAAGCTTTCCTTGCTCCTTGCCGGGGTAGCGATTGGCATGCTCTGGGCGATCAAGCCGAGGCCGCCCAAAGAGGCGCCGCCTGTAGAAGAAGAAAAGGATCCGACCAAGCTTGAAGAAAAACGCTGAGTTTGCGGGGGGTCAGCTCGCCAGAACCCCTAAGGTAACCACAATCACTTTATCTTCCAGCACCAACAGTTCCATCCAAAAACCGGGGTGCCCGCCCCCATCGGAAGGGGCGGCCGGGGCCTTGGTGGTGAACAGGTTGGGGGTTTGCCCCTGGGGAGTGAGCTGGGGGTGCTTTGGACCCAGTTTGCAAACCTCTAAGATATGGGCCTTGATGGCCCAGGCCGTATCGGGCTTTCCCTGGTCGAGCAAATGCTGCATAAAATGCATGGGCGCCCCCAGGTAATGGATCCTGCGCAAGGGGGTCATATTTTTGCTTGATGCACAAATTGTTCTAGTTCTTTTCTGGGGATCAAGGGGTTTTGCTGTTCGTCGCGAGCGACCCAATCTCCGTAATGCCGTTCAAAAAGCGTTTCCTTGGTTTTAAATTGCGCGATCTGATAAAAAAAACCGCGAATCTCTTCCGGGCTTTTATGCAAGCGTTGCCCCTCAGAAGCAAAAAAAGCGGAGAAATCCTCTGCCTTTTTTAAAATACCCCCCCATTTTAATTCCGCCGCCTTCAGTTGAATCACGGTGTAGAGGGTTTTTTCCAATAGGGTTAGGTATTCCTCCTGAAAGGCTTGCAGCCAATTGGAGGGCATAGCTTTTTTTAAGTCTTTTAAAGTGGAATGCATGCTTTTTCTTGCCAAATGTTCGGATATATTTTAATATTCTAATATATTTAATTTCCTTTTTCAAGCAGGAGTTCCATGGAAGTGATCGAAATTGGCGAAGGGGCCTATATCTTAACCAGCCCTGAAATGAATTATGTGTTTTTTCGTTCCAACATCGCTGTGCGTTTAGATAGCGATAATTTAGTTTATATGGTAAAATTGGAAGCGGAGAAAGACGGGTATCTGGTCCCCGTACAGGCCCAGGTAAGTCTGAAAGAAATCATCCAAGCTAAAACAAAGGGCCAATCCCCCCTTGCTGCCATGATTGCGGCGTTGCGGCCTTTAGTCGAACAAAAGTGGGATGCGGAAAAGGCCAAGGTCTTAGACGCGATTCCCGTTTAGGTTAGGGTGGCAATTGGCTTGCATGCTCGCTTTAGACTTTTTGCAAGCGGCTGGGGAGGCCGCTTGGTCAAGGGAGCTTGCTCCGTTACATTTTCTTACAATCTTTTACCCTCTGTTGATGATTTCATCTGCCAAGGAGCTAAGATTGAATTGTGTTCATGATGATCCGTGCATCATACCTCTGTCGCCCAAGGCGGTTTTCTCTCCCTTTCTCCGCCTTGCGGGGCAACCTCACTCCACCCCAACCCATACCCTGTTATGAAACGAAGTCTCGTTGTACTTACCCTGATTGTTGCTAGTGTTTTTTTCTTTTCCGCTTGTGACCGCGCGAAACAAGGCCATCATGGTCATGGTTTGTGGGGGAAGCAGGTGATAGAAAAAATTTCTTCTGAACTGGATTTAACGGCGCAACAGCGTGCCACCTTAGAGAGCATTCAAAACGATTTCAAGGCAATGCATAAAACGCATGCGAATCAGCGGCAAACCTGGATCCAAGGCTTGGTCGCCGAGGTAAAAAAAGACCGCGTCGACCCGAAGAAACTCGAAGCCATGGTTGAAGCGCGCGCAACCCACCAGCGTGAAATGATCCAGAAGTTTTCGACCCGCCTCAGTGATTTTCACGCAAGTTTAAATAGCAAACAAAAAGAGACCCTAGCCCAATGGATCGAAAAATGGGGAAGCCATATGGGGCCAAAATAAAGCTTTCGGGAATCAATTAATCCAAGGCGTTTTTTGTAATCATCAAGGCGATTTTTCATCGCCTTTTTCGTGGATTCCCTTTACCCTTGGATTAAACCTTTATTCGCGCTTTCACAAAGCCCTAAGGGCAGCAGACATCAAGCGATGACGAAAATTTTAATTCTTGATGATGATGAGCAATTCAGCCAATTGCTGGTTGAGTATCTAACCCGTTTTGGCTTTGAGACGATACAGCTGTTCCATCCGGCTCAAGCTCTGGCCGTGATTGCTCAGGAAAAGCCCGACTTGATGACCCTCGATGTGATGATGCCGGGCATGGACGGCTTTGCTTTGTTAAAAGAGATTCGCCAGCAAAGCGGTCTGCCCGTGATTATGTTGACCGCCAGAGGAGAGGTCACAGATCGGGTTGTGGGGTTGGAGATCGGCGCCGACGATTACCTTTCTAAACCTTTTGAGCCCCGCGAACTGGTGGCCCGCATCCAAACTATTTTACGGCGTACTTCTGGGGAAACCCAAAAAGGCAACCATCTTGAATTTGACGGGCTCAAGCTCGATTTAATCAAGCATGAGGTTTTTTTGGAGGGGCAAAGCTTGGACTTGACCAGTACGGAGTTTGAATTGCTCAAGTTGTTTGCCTTGCAGGCCGGTGAGGTATTAAGCCGAGATCAATTGATGAACGAACTCGCCGGGGTTGAATGGGAGAGTTACAACCGCAGTATTGATGTTTTGGTCTCTCGCTTGCGGCAAAAGTTGGGCGATGATCCGAAACACCCAAAATATCTCAAGACCGTTTGGGGTTCCGGCTACCTCTTTTTGGGGTTGCGCGCTTGAAAACGGACCCCTTCACCTGGCTCGGCAACCGCAGTATTCTTTTTAAATTATTGTTGGTGATCTTCTTTGCCGCTTTGTTGGTGAATGTGGTGATCAGCGCGGTTTTTCACAGCCTGACCCAGCAGCCCCGCGGCAGGCTGGTGCATTTTATTCAAGGTTATACTGATTTTGTCATTCGCGATTTAGGCGACCCTCCGCAATTGGAACGAGCCATGCGCTTTGTCGATGATTTTGGACTCAATATTTATTTTATTGGAAAAACAAATCGTTGGGCTACCACAGGGCGTTTGGAAGACTTGAATGAAGTCAAGCTTTCCCGTTTTCACTCCGGTTTGGGCATGGATTACGGCTACGATGGGAGAAAGATTTTCTTTCGTCTCATCAAACCCCAGGGGGAATTTTACTTCAGCCCCGACTTCGTCATTGACCCCCCTCGCCACCAGATATGGATCGCGCTCTTGGTCATGATGATGAGTGCTATTTTTTTGGCGATCTACGCCTTAATTCGTCGTATTTTTCGTCAGCTCTTCGTCCTCCGCCAAGGGGTGTGGGAGGTCAGTCAAGGCAACTTAGAGGTGCAGATTCCCGTCAACAGTTTCGATGAATTAGGGCAAATCTCTCGGTCCTTTAACGAAATGACGGCGCAGGTCCGCGGGCAACTCCGCTCCAAGGAGCAATTATTGCTCAATGTAAGCCATGAACTGCGCAGCCCCTTGACCCGCATGAAGTTGCAATTGGAGTTTTTAGAAGATGAAACCATGAAGTCCCGGCTCGGCTGGGAAGTCGCCGTGATGGACCACATGTTGGAAGAGCTGTTGGAATCGGCGAGACTCGAACACGAGTATGGGGTCTTGCGCAAAACCCCGGTTGACCTAGTCGGACTGGTTCACCGATGTTTGGAAGAGGTTTTGCCCTCGCCGCAATGCGCCCGTCTGACGGTGCCCGATCAAGCCGTGGTGATCTCTTTGGATGAACGGCGTATCTACAGTTTGCTGAAAAACTTACTGGAAAATGGCCTAAAGTATTCCAATCCCCTGCAAACCCCCTTGCAGATTAATCTGCAAACAACCTCGACAGAGGTTTATTTTTGTCTGCAAGACTTCGGGGAGGGTATTCCCTCAGAAGACCTCCCTCATATTTTTGAAGCCTTTTACCGGGTGGATAAATCACGCAATCAAAGAACCGGCGGGTATGGCCTCGGCCTCGCCCTGTGCAAAAAAATCGCGGAGGCCCACGGCGGCAGCCTGAGCGTGCAATCGCAACGGGGGTGGGGCAGTACCTTTACCCTGCGACTTCCTTTGGTAAATTGATTCAAAAATCCTTAAAGTCATTCCGCAAGGGGATTTTATCCGCTTTTTTGACTTTTTTCCCTTGCTGGAGGCGGTTCCCAAATAGCGAAGGCGAAGGGGCTTCCAGTCGTGGCGGGGGCTCTGTCGCTTGCGCTTCCTTTGCCGCTTGTTGTTTAGGGGGGGAGGCAACCGGGCTTTTTTCTTTCAGCAAATCACCCCCCACTTGCAGCCCCACTTGAGAAACCATCTCTTGCAGCATTTCTGCTTGGGCCGAGAGTTGCTCTGCTGCGCTGGCGGTTTCTTCGGCAGAGGCCGCGTTGGCT
Organism: bacterium; assembly: GCA_024275165.1. Taxonomy (GTDB): domain Bacteria; phylum SAR324; class SAR324; order XYD2-FULL-50-16; family XYD2-FULL-50-16; genus JAJRZQ01. The sequence continues at coordinate 22,688 of JAJRZQ010000017.1, forward strand.
TGGGTGACCTGATCGAGTTGCAAGAGGGCCAAACGAATTTGCTCTACCCCTTGGGCTTGTTCATTGGAACTGCGTTCCATGGATAAAACCTGCTCGGCCATGGCTTGTAGTTCTTGGGCTTGATCCTGACTGTTTTTGGAGATTTCCCCCATCAAGCCCGCGACCCCTTGGGCTGTACCCAAAATATTGGAAAGCGCCTTGTCCCCCTCTTGCACCTGCACCGAGCCATGTTTTGCCTTGGCCGCGCTCTCCTTTACCAATTGACTGATCTCCTTAGCCGCGCTCTTGGAGTTTTCCGCCAATTTGCTGACCTCGTCCGCGACCACCGCAAACCCCTTCCCGCTTTCACCGGCGCGGGCGGCCTCAATGGCGGCGTTGGTAGAAAGCATTTTGGTTTGGTGGGTGATTTCATTGATGACTTCCACGATATCCCCAATTTTGCTTGAGCTTTGGGTGATTTCATTCATCGCCCTTTCAATGCTCTGCATGGAGCTGACTCCTTTTTGCGCCGCTTCTCTAGCTTCATTGGCCAGCCCGAGTGCCTGGTCGGAACTGCTTGCCGTTTGGCTGGCTTGGGTACTGATCAAGCCCACGCCCTGGGCCGCATTGGTTGCCTTGGTCGCGTTGTCTTGGGTTTGGGCCGCCAACTCCTCAATCGCCGCGTTGACTTCTTCTAAACTAGCGGCTTGGGTACTGGCCCCTTGGCTCACCCCGGTGCTGTGTTTGGCGATCTCCCCCGCGGCCCCGACAACTTGGGTGGAACTTTGCAGTAAATTCCGCACGAGGGAGACTAAAAGCCGGGTGATACTGCGGATAAACAGGCCGGCAAAAAGCCCGGTCACCAAAAACCCCAAGGCGGTCATTCCCCACATGAACCCCACCGCGTTTTTGCTGCTGGAACTGATGTTTTGAATCAAGCTCAAGGTCGCTTGTTTTTCTTGTTGCAGGCGGCTTAGCAAAGCGGTTTGGACTTTGTTGAGCTGGCCCGTCAACCTTTCGGTCAATTCATTTTTATCAATCTCTAAAAAGAGGAATTCGTTTAAGACCTCTAAATAGGTGGCCAAGTAATCCGTTGCTTTTTTACTGGTCGCTCGGTTTAAGTCCGAAAGCCGTAAAGACTGCTGGAGAAAAGCAATCTGGTCTTGTACTCGATTGATTTCATTTAAATCTCCATTTTCAAAAAAGAGTTTTTCGTGGTGGCGAGCCTTTAAAAAACTAGCCATGCCCCCAGGGATAAAACCCTGTTTCAGCACCACCTCTAAGCGAACCATATCCCGCTCCAAACCCGCAAACCCTCGTCGATTATCGGCGCGCAGACTCAATTGTTTGGCCCTCGCGGCCAATTTCGGCGCTGCCTCAAGCTGTAAACTCAAGTTGCTCAAGGCTTTTTTCAAGGCCCGACCCAGGGCCCGGGTGGGGCTTTTTCGCTGCCGCTCCAAAAGAATCTTGCTTTTTAACAGATAAACATAAGCGGCGTCAAAATCCCGTTTGCCTAAAAAATCCTCCAGCTCTCCCACGGCTTTGTAAAACAGGGCCTGCAACCCTTGGTCGCGGCTCAAGCCTTTTTTAACCTGCATTTTTTGCAGTTCTGCCAAAAGCGTTTCAATCTCCTGAAAACCCTTTTCCAGCGTGAGTAAATTTTGTTGTTGCTCTGTTTCATCGGTAAAGGTCGTCATCTGCCGGATCAAGGTCGAAGACTGCCGGGCTGTACTCAGGGCCTCTTCGATAAAAGGGCCTTGCTGTTCGGATAAATAAGCCTTTAAGGCAAAGCGAATCCGCAAAAGGTCGCTTTCTAGTTCCTTCATCTCGCTCTCGTGAGCGACCTGCGGCAAGACGCCTAAGCGATAACCGTCATCCACCCGGTTGAGCTGAGTCACCCCTAAAAATACGACGGCCAGTAAAACCAATAAGGAAAGCCCAAAGCCGAATGTCAACTTTTTGCCAAGCGTCATTTTTTTACCCTCGAATGCTTTTTTTTCAGTATGTACAGACTTTGCCCTTTGCGCCAAGGGGCTTATTCCAAAAGACGGCGCAGCCAGTTTTGATAAGGCCGAGGCGCGGTTGCGGTTTGCAGGATTGCCCGTCCTCGACTCAAGGTGGAGGCCTCTTGACTGGGGATAAAGGTGCGGCTGCCCTTTTGTCGTCCCTGCTTTGCGCTCACCTGCTGAAAACGGTTGGTTTTTCCGTAGCTCAAAGCTTGCCCTTCACGCCATTCGATCATTTCTTCATTGAAAAAAAATTGAATATGAGTGGGCTCATTTTTTTGCTCAAACCAGAAAAACACCTTGATCAAGGGCTCATTGACGCAGGCCAAGGTAACTTGCCAATGCCCCTGGGCATCGGGTTGAGACTTCTTGCTTTGGATCAGATAAAACTGGTAATTCGGTTCATTCATCAGCATATCACAATATTTGTCCTTCTCCGATTCGGCGATGTGCAATCGATCTGCCGCCCCTATGAGAGGGCAAAGCCTAAAAAGGCTTGAAAGGGCGGGCCTCCCTTGCTATCTCTAATCTCACCTGAACATTCTATTGCCCCGCTAGGTAAGATGCAAAACAATTCCCCGAAAAGTGGCCCCGTCAAAGGAGAAGATTTTTTTAAACTCGTTTGCGGCTTCGTGATCGAGCAAGGGGGTGAAGCCCTTTTGAGTTTTAGTGAAGAGGAAAAAAAAATCCAGGCCCGTTTACACCAACCCCAAGCAGAGCAGGGAATCGACGAATTGTGCAGCTACTTGCTCGGGGCGACCCAAGAGGTTTTAAGCCAATCCACGGGAACCGAGATTCAATACGCAAAAACCATTCAAGAGATTGCCAGCGTGCATTTAAAGCCCGATGTAGGTTGTTTTGTACAGTTTAACGGGGATTATCAGGGCCTGTTAATCATGAATTTTTCGACCAGTGCCGCCTTAGAGCTTTTTCGGGAATATATGCTGCACATGGGGATGCCCGAAGAGGAAATCGCCTCTTCTCATGTTTCTGAAGAAGTGATCGACTCCATTGGGGAATTCGTCAATCAGATCATCGGGCAGTTTCGCCAGAAGATCGAGCAACGCTATGGTTTGGTTGCCCATAACAGCCAACCTAAGGCGATTCATATTAACGAAGCCATTACTCTTTCTATTGGCCCGCAAAAAAATAGCGAACAATATCGAAGGCTTTCCTTTCGGATTCATTCGCTCCCCTTTCAGGCTGAAATCGCCTTTGAAACGAGTCAGTTCCGCTCAATTGAAGCTTTATGAATGGAGCTTGATATTTTTACTTGTTTTTTGTTAATTTATGCGAGAATGGTATTATAACACGAGTTTGAACCGATCCAATATCAGATGGCCCTTTTTTTGCTTTTCCCTGTGCTGAAGGACTCCGTCAAAACTATGACCCTCGTTGCCTAGCCTTAATCACAATGTATTTTGATCTGCTTCATTTAAAAAATGACCTTAGCCAAAAAGGGATTTTCTTTGAGTTCAGCGGCCCCTTGACTCAATCCCTTTTAGTTGAATTGGGGGATATCCTAAAGCTAAAAATGAAGCTTGAATCCGCCAGTACCTTAACCATCTTAAAGGTATTCGCTTTAGTGGTCGAGCAAACCCAAAACATCATCCATTACTCTGCTGAAAAACAAAACCAAAATCCGGCAATCAATCTGGATTTGAGTACCGGCATTATCGCGGTGGGTTATAAAGATCGAGAATATTTTGTGCAGGCTGGAAACCTCATGGAAACCGATGATGTCGCTCGGCTCAAAAGCAAACTCAATTTGCTTAAAACCATGGACGCCGCGCAATTAAAGAAGTTATACAAAGAACAACGGCGTAAAGACCCGGGTGAGAAAAGTAAGGGAGGGGGGCTAGGCTTTATTGAAATAGCTCGTAAATCCAGCCGCCCGATTGAATTCGATTTTGCCCCCGTAGACGAAAAGTATTCATTTTTTTCCCTCAATGCGCACATTAGCTGAATCCATCATGCAAATTCTGGAGATCCCCGCAACCAAGTACACCCCCTTTGTCCGACTAGACCCGGAAACGAAGAAAATTGAAATTCGAGGGGAATCCTACCCCGAAAATACCATCGAATTTTACTCCCCCCTTTTGGCTTGGTTGCAGGAATTTTTTTCCCTTCCCGCCACAGAGACCCCCTTGGTCATTGAAATCGAGATCATCTATTTTAATTCCAGCAGTTCAAAGGTGCTGATGAACCTGTTTGATGAGTTGGAGGAACGGGTCCAACAGGGGTTTGCGGTTCAGGTTTTTTGGATCTACGACCCAGAGAATGAATCGGCTTTGGAATATGGAGAAGAGTTCCAAGAAGATTTAGAGCATCTCGACTTCTGCTTGACCGAAAAGTCTATATAGTTAAGGCTGCAAGAAAAGCACTGGGCTTAGTCAAAGGGTGGACTTCTTTCTCTTTGTGGGGCTCGGGTCTGTATATTATTAAGGAAACTCTGAAAAACGCGGAGTTTCTTCGCAAGGCAGGGATGCCTTGCCAAATCAAAAAGCGCGACTTATTGATTCGCGTTGGGATTGTGGATTTCATTCCCAACCGAAAAGATCGAAAAACTCGACGCGCCCCCAGGGCCATAATCAGCCCGAAGGGCATGAGCCTACCGCTTGAACAAGCGGTAGGCAAGGAGTTTTTCAGAGGTTCCTTAATAAAGCCATCTTGAGGCAGGGCCTTCCTACATTTTTATTTCAAATTATCATGACTCAGGCAAAATCAGGTGGTCTGGTGCGAATTCATTATCACGGCACCTTAAATAACGGTGATATTTTCGATTCTTCTAAAGAAGGCGAACCCTTTGAGTTTGTCTTAGGTTCCAATCAAGTGATCCCTGGGTTTGAAACCGCGGTCGCAGAAATGCGGGTGGGCGAGACAAAAGAAATCACCCTCTCCCCAGATCAGGCTTATGGAGAGCGCATGGAGCAGCTTTTGCTCCAAGTACCCAAAGAGCAACTCCCCGAACAGGCGGAGCTGGGGATGTCGTTCCAAATCCCTCTTTCCAACGGGCAGCCTCATGTTTTTCAATTAATTGAGATTAAAGAAGACTTTGCCATTTTAGATGGCAATCATCCCCTCTCTGGGCAGACTTTGAATTTTGCTTTAGAACTCATGGCCATTAACCCCGAAGCTGGATAAAGTCAGGTGGAATTTGAATTTGTCGATCTTATTTTTCTCATTGCCTTTGGTTTGCTGGTAAGGAAGATTTATCAAACCGTGCGCAGCTTAAAAAAACATCCCTCGCAAAAGGGGCAACTCATGCCCTTAAAAGACGATTCCCCACCTGCTGAAGAGCCTGAAAGCTAGAAAATTTCTATTTTTAATCCGGCCTCTGTATATCGTCCCTGTTTTAAAAAACTCACTGGGGTCTGGGGCTTTCAGCCCCAGGCGGCGGAGCATATTTAAATGCAGAGCGCCTACATCCAGCGAGTACTTGCGCAAGCCACCCCGCTTGGCAATTTTGCCTTCTGCAAGCTCAGCCCAAATCAGCTACCTCGAATAGGTACAATAAAGGAAACTCTGAAAAATGCAAAGGTTCCTAAAGGCATCAGATTCATATCTGGAAATTAAAAAAAAACCCGGTTGAACCCGGGTTTTTTTACCCGGTGGGGCGAGCGCCCCACCGGGTTAGATTCCCCGACCCCGTTGGCTAGAGGTCGAGCCTTTTAAGAGAATTCTTAAAAGGAGAAGTCATTTCTCAATCAAGCGAAACACCTTATTAGGGACCTGATTCGCTTGCGCCATCATTGCGGCGGCGGATTGGGCCATCAGGGAGTTCCTGGTGAAGTTGGCCATCTCCATCGCCACATCGGTGTCGCGAATCGTCGACTCCGCTGCGATCATATTCTCAACGGTTGCCTGCAAGGTGGCTATGTTGGTCTCCAGAGTATTCTTCTGGACATTTCCCAAAGCGCTCCTGGCAGAGGTGACATCGTTGATCGCTTTATCAATCAACGCCAAAGCATCCTGAGACCCCTGAGCCGTCTTGACATTAATGTCTCGCAGGCTCATGAAATTGCTCCTATTGACTACACCTCTACCCAGCTGGTTGCTGGCAAGGTTTTGCAGAGCAATCTGGACTTTTTGGCCCGCGCCCCCCCCGATTTGAAAGGTCAGGGAGTTTTGCGAAACCAGCACTTTACCTACTGAGCTGGCTTCTGGCACAGCCTCTCCATTGGAAAGGCCATTAAAGCGGACAACCAAGCCATCGGTCATGGGGTTTCCCACAATCCCGCTCAAGGTTGTCCCCTTGCCTAAGGCGGCTTCACCGTTGATCATACCGACAATATCCTGACCCGTTTGGACACGGTTCAATCCATTGGCGAGTTCACTTAAAACACCTGCGGTGCTGGAAGAAACCTCAAAGTATTGATCCTTACCCTTTTCTAAGTGATTGATCCCGATGATTCCGGAATCATCGACATCAATATTCACCAGCAGGCCAGCCTGCTTTGCCGCAGCAGCGAAGTTCCGGACGGCGGAAGCAACGGTGTCTTCTTTTTTGGTCGTATAAGAAGCGGTTTTACCCCCTTCACTGATCAATAAGATCTCACCGTTTTTAATCAACTCGTCTGTTAAGGCAGTTGAAGCGACCATACTCGAAGCTTTCGCCTCTTGGGTGATCGTAACCGAAAAACCTTGTTCATCCGAGCTGTGGGTCGCGGTGGTGGCGGAAACGAATTCCAAACCATCACCGATTGCCGCGCCAGATACCCCGTTGGAGCCATCCAACAACTTTTTTGACCCAAACTGGGTTGTTGTGGCAATCCGGTCGATGTAAGAGATTTTAGACGAAATGTCTTGCTGATCCGCTTCCAACATCACCGCATCGTTGGCTCCCTCGTTGGCGGCATGGATCGCGAGCGATCGCATCTCCACCAACATGTTGTTTACTTCTCCTAGAGCGCTTTCTGAAGTTTGAACCATGGAAACCGAGGTTTCCGAGTTCTTGATGGCCTGTTCCAAGCTTGCGACTTGGGAGCGCATCTGCTCTGAAGCGACCAACATAGCCGGGGCGTCCCCGGCTCGGTTGATCGCCAATCCGGAAGATAACTTTTCCAACGAACTATTGACTCGTTTGTCGGCTTTTATCAAATTCCGGTGAGCATTCAAACTGCTCGTGTTATGATTGATTCTAAGACTCATAAATCCTCCAAAGGATTGAATGAACGGTAATAAAACCAGTAACATCAATGTAATTGGTTTTCTAAAACTGGGCTTACCCACAAGCTCCAGCCTGGGAAACTCCTTTTCAAATCGCCATCAATGGCAGGCTATGAGCCCGAAACTTGAAAAAGCGGTTCCCCTGAACCACAAGGGTCCCCTCCTTGGATGTTGAGGTTCAGGGCAACCGCCGAACAGATCGGTTGCCCCAACAATCAATTTCCTTCCTTTGGATCGGTTGAGGTTCTTCACAAACCCCAGCCTAGGCGACAACTCAAGGGGAACCCCCCTGAGCCGCCGCTGGTTACGCCCCGCCAGGGACACAGCCAAACCCTTGGATTTTAACCCAAAAGTTTTAAGACCGTGTTGGGAACCCCATTGGCGTGGGCCAGCATGGCTGTTGCCGATTCGCTCATGATCTTGTTGCGGGTAAAGTTCGCCATTTCGGCGGCCATATCCACATCGCGAATGGTTGACTCGGCAGCAGTCAAGTTTTCGGATGCAATCCTTAAGTTAGAGAGATTGCCTTCGAGAGTATTCTTCTGGAAAGCGCCCAACTCGCCCCGGATCGAGGTGATGTCGTTAATCGCCTGATCCAAGAGCAACAAGGCATCCTGCGCGCTTTGGGCGTCGGTGACCTTGATATCTCTTAAACGACTGAATCCACTTTTATTCTCAATACCTTTGGCTAGGTTTAAGCTGGAGGTATTGAACAGACTGATGGAGGCAGTCTGCCCACGATTCCCCCCAACTTGAAAGTTAAGGCTGTTTTGGGTTACCGAAACCTTACCCACTTGAACCCCTTCATCGGATATGGTTCCCCCCTCAGCGGCCCTACCCCAATAGCCGATCTTCAGACCGTCTACATTGGCAGTGCCTTTGGCTCCCGTCAGAATCTGCCCCTTACCAAAAGCCGACTCTCCATTGATACGGCCTGCGATATCGTTCCCATTTTGAATGGTGTCGATCGAGCCCGCTTGGGTAGAGAGTACCCCGGCACTGGTACTGGAAACCTGAAACTGATAAACAGAGCCGTATTTCTGATGGGTTACGCTCATGGCGCCGCTGTCGTCAACGGCGACATTCACATTTAACCCCGCATCCTTAACCGCGCTAGACAAACGCTGAACAGCCGTCTGCACCGTATCCGACTTTTCTGTCGTATAAGTCGCGGTCTTTCCGTTTTCGATGATGGTGAAGGTTTCTCCATTCTTCACCATCGCGTCGGTTAAGGCATTGGTCCCATGGACGCTTGCTTTCGAGGCGTCTCGGGTAATGACTACATCGTAGCCTTCGCCAGAAGAGGCCTCGGTCGCCACACTAGCGTCCAAGAATTCCACGCCTTCACCGATCCCGATTCCAGAAACCCCGTTGGAACCATCCAACAGGAGCTTGTTGCCAAACTGGGTCTGGCCGGCAATCCGATCAATGGTTTGGAGAGCGTTGTCGATCTCCAATTGATCGGCTTGCAGCATGACTTCGTCATTGGCGCCGTCGTTGGCCGCATGAATCGCCAGTTGGCGCATATTGACCATCAGACGGTTTACCTCATTGAGGGCCCCTTCTGTGGTCTGCACCAAGCTGATGGCTGTTTCGGAGTTGTTGACCGCTTGGTTGAGAGACTTAACCTGGGCACGCAACTGCTCTGAAATAACCAAGGACGCAGGGCCATCGCTAGCCCTGTTGATTTGCAAGCCGGAAGAAAGCTTTTCCAAGCTGCCGCTGAGGCCTTTTTCATTGGCCAAAAGGTTACGGTGCGCCATCATCGCGCTGGTATTATGATTGATTCTCACACTCATTTTGCACACTCCTTGTGAGAGGTTTAAGCTTATGATCCGTCACAAGCTAAAAACGGTATGATTCGGCTTTTGCCAAATCCCCGTTGGGATTGGAGCTGCCGACCAGAGGCAATCCATGCCGCCGGGCCAGAGCAGCTCCCATATCCAGCCCCCCAAGAGCCAACTCGGAGTAGGATAGGGCAACTGCCTGGCGTACATACACAATCTCACAGGGAAATTTTTTCCATAGCCTCCTTTTGCTTAAAGTGAACGAAAAGCCCTTTTTAGGCATCCAGCCTCATCAGGGATGACGCCTTACGGCATCGCCCGAGCCTTCCTTGCCTCGGGCGGAAAAAGGACAGAGCGCCTGGCCTGGCTGGGCCGGTGTCTTCCTTTTTTCCCTTTTGGGCCTGGTTTTCAGGCCCTTATTTTATATTTCTTGTTCTTTAAAAATGAAGAACAAGCGGAGTATTGGCTTGATTCCCCCTTTTTAATTTAGGGTTTAAACCACCTTTTTATCTTTGTTTTGCTTTTCTTGAATCTGCACCAGCAAAGGCGGTTGATCTGAGAGGATCAGCAATTTTAGCCCCGTGGAAAGGTTATTCATTGATTCTTGATCAAAACAAAGGTTTAAAATTCGGCGGCGCGCATCCGATCTGTCTTCATAAATTGCTGAGTTTTTTGCTCCCATTTTGCCCCCTATGGCATATGATTCGCATATCTTTTAATATGACATGTTGATTCGCACACTCATGATCACTCTAAGGATTTCCGAGGGGATTCCCCACAATCCCCTCGGAACCTTCCGACCCCCCCCATTGGTTTGACGCAGGTCTCCTTGTGAAATAAGGCCCTCTGCAGAACCCATCCACTCCTCCAATGATTTCCCTGGCCCAAGGCAAAGGGCTCCCCTTGTTTTCAGACCTTTTTTTAAGGACCCTCTAAAAAACTCCTGCCTACCGCTTGCTCAAGCGGTAGGTTCGTGCCCTGCGGGCTGATTATAGCCCTTTGGGGCGCGTCAAGTTTTTCCGTTTTTTCGGTTGGGAATGAAATCCACAATCCCAACGCGAATCAATAAGTACCACTTTTTGATTTGGCAAGGTATCCCTGCCTTGCTGGGAAACTCTACATTTTTCAGAGTTTCCTTAAGTATTCGCTTTTCCAAGGGTTGAAGCTTGCCAACCCTGAAAAAGAATTACCCCTCTAAATTCAAACTTTTTGCCGCCGCCCGGTTTGTCGGAATGCTTTTGCCTTGGTCCTTTCTCTGTCCAACCACAACCCGCCAACCCTCGCGTACTTCTTCCAACAAGATTTCCACCTCTTCCACCTTTTTCATGTTTTTTTGCACATTGGCGTCAATCAGGCGATTATAGATAAAGGTATAAAGCTGCCTTAAATTGGTGCCCACCTCTCCGGCCGCTGCCGCGTCCAAGGAAGCAAGCAATTCGGCGATGATGTCTTTGGCCCGCACCAAATTGTGATGCACGGCTTCTAAATCATTTTTTTCCATTTTGCGCCGCGCGGTTTTACAAAACCGAATGGCTCCATCATAGAGCATCAGGATTAAGGTTCCCTGATCCTCGGTAGTGACCGAGGCTTGTTTATAAGCCTTGGTCGATTTGAGATACGGATTCATCTCTGCTCATGGTTAAGGTTTGCCGATTAGGCTTTGCCATTATCCCAATTTGGATAATTGCTGGGTTAAATAACTCTGCTCCGACTTGAGTTTGCCAAGCTTCGCTTCCATGTTGGCGAATTTTGCTTTCAGCTTTTCACGCTTTGCCTCAATGCGCTTTTCTAAAACCTTCACTTCTTTGTCATAACCTTTGAGTTGATCTTCCACATTTTTGGTAAAGGTTCCCAAAGAACCATTTTCCGGGTTCATCACCTTCTCAATATATTCGGTTACCTTGGTGCCCACTCCCTTGGTAAAGACCAGAGTGCCCTCTGTTTGTTCCGATATCTGTTTGTCACTCAGGCTGACATAGAGCTTTAAACCTTCATACTTGGTGCCCTCGGGGCCGCTTAAAATTTGCCCTGCCCCGTTCATCTCCACTCCATCAATGGTTCCCTGCACATTGAGCCCGTCTGTGGAGTTGCCTCCGGCCAAGGGGTGCGTTAGGGCCAATTGCGGGTCTTTGGGCCGTATGGTTACGCTGGAGCGGGCTCCGGTCATATTCGAGCGCACGACAATACGGCCCTCGTCTTGAGTTACCGCTATGTTAAGCTTAACGAGAAACTTATCTTCAATAATCGCGCGTTGCAACTCCTTGGCTAAGCTCGCTATATCATATTGCCCGGGGTTAAGCTTTATCTCTGCGGATTCCCTCCCATTGACCTTAACAAAAATCGACTGGTTCGCCTCGGTGATTTCCACCATTTGGAGCAGGGGCCTGGTCGCGTAAAAGCCTCGGGTTGCCGCGGCGGTGATATCCAATTTGTACCCCTCCTCTCCACTAATCTTAGTTTTTGCGCTGGAACTGAGATAGGTAATTCCCGGGTTTTCAATTTCTCCATAGCTGCGAAACAAGTTGGCCACCTTGGCTAAGTTGTCTTCGGTTAGATTTTGCACCTTGTCTTCATCCACCTTGATCAAACCGTCATCCCCCAAGCGCAGGCCCAAGGCCATCAATTGGTTGGAGTCTTGGGGCAGACCCTTTACCGTATCAATAAAAATCCGATTCATTTCCGCTTGAATTCTCGGTAAATTCCGGTCCCCTTGCAGAGGGCCCGCGACTTTAGTATCCTTGTCGTACTTGGTGACTTCCTGGAAATAGTTGAGCATCTCATTATAAGAAGCGACAAAATCCAATACGCTTTTCACCGCGGTTTCCGTATCCCCTTTAATCGAGATGGTCACGGGTTTGGGGTCGGTGGCGACGAGAGTCAATTTAACCCCGTCGATCACATCATCCAACACATTGGTCGGATTGGTGATCGTCAGTCCTCCGCCCAGTTCGGTCGCCCCTAAGCGTACTTCGGCGTCTTGCGGGGGCTGGATGACCGGGCTAAAGGTACGAAAATTAAAACTATCGGTTTCAAACACATCGCCCTCACCTAAAACCAAACTTAAGCCTGAATCAAAGGCAATCGGTTCCCCGCGTTGATATCCATCACCGACTTCTAGGGTGCCGCTGTTTCCTTGGCTGTCCTCCCATTTCAGTTCCAAGCCCTTAGTGACCCCAATCGCCCCGCTGTTTAAGGCGGTAAAGGTATAGACCTTGGATTCAAAGGAGTCGTACTTGCCTACAATCTGCGCTTTCGCGTTTGAAATCCTCGGGCCTTTGGGACGGCGAACCTGAGCTAAGCCCTCGCCGCCTCCGATAACCTCTTCTTCCTCTTCTTCTTCTGGTTGAATCCATTGGGTGAGGTTTTTAACCAAATCCCCGCTGGTTTGTTCCGCGTCATCAAGCCACCAAAAGTTTTCCGTTGAGCCCGCCTGATAATCAAAGGTCGCCGTGGCCCCATCGGTTAAAATTCCTGAATTGAGGGTCAACTCTAAGCCGTGGCCCAGGCTGAGTTTCGATCCCGGGGTATAGCCACTGCCCACATAGGCGGTTCCCTTTAATCCATTTTCAGAGGTATATTCAATTTGTACCTCTCCATCGCCCACCGTACCGTTGCCGATTACCTTTAAGGTGAAGCGGTCGTCTTCTCCCGTGTCCAGCTTTCCGGTGATGATGGGGCCGCCCTCGGTGGCCTGTTTGCCCCAAGATTTAGGTTGGCCGATTCTCGGTGCCCGTTGGGTTGCGTCCTTCCACCAAAAGAGTTCCGATTCTTGAGGTTTGGCTTTCGCCTCAAAGGTATCGTTCACCAGAATTTCGCCCTCGCTCATGATCAAACTGATCCCATCGACTACCGCGATAGGTTCCCCCGGGGTATAGTTAAAGCTGCCTAGGTCGAGGTAACCATACCTGTCCTGATTATCTTCCCAGCGGAGGCGCAAACTCTCGGCCGTACCCACGATGCCGGTATTGACAACGGTAAATTTTAAATCCAGGGGCTCGGTTCCCTGGTATTCTCCCACCAGTTCTGGAATCGCTGTTGAGGCGCCTACGCCCGTAGGTTGCTTGGCTTTTGCCTCCTCCAGTTTTTTAATGCCTTTCCATTTATCGGGCTGGCTGTAATAGGGGTCAAAGGTTGGGCTTTCCAATTCCCCATCCAATTCCACCTGGATATTGATTTTTCCTTCTAAACCTGTCTTGGCGCTGGTCAATACGATCTGATAGGGCTTGGTTTTGCTCCCCGTTTTGATTATATTGGCCGTTACTCCTAATTCCTTTTGGTTGATCGCGTTGGCAAAGCCTTGCAAAGTATTGTTGCTGTTATCGATTACCATAGTTTCCGGTTCGCCCTCGCCCACGCTGATCACGACTTTACCCTGCCCGATCTGGGTATCCTTTTCCTCAAAGGATTGACTGGCAACCTGATGGGACAAGGCAAGCTTATCGACCACCAGGGTATGTTTTCCCGGTTTCGCGCCACTGGTGGCAAGAGCCTCGACCACTTCCGGGTTGGAACTGGAGACAATCTTACCCTCCCACATACTTTTTTTACTCAAGACATCGCTGGTGGTCTTGACCTTTTCCAACTGGGATTTGACCTGTTTCCAGGTATCCAGTTCAAGGGTCTTTTGCTCTTGGCGCGCCTTGATGGGTTCGACCTTCTTCTTTTCCGCCTCGATCAATTGCTTTACAATCGACTTGGTATCCATGCCAGAAGCAAGACCGGTCACCACATTTGGATTAAAATCAGCAGCCATAAACCTATCCTTGGAGCTAGGAGGTAATCGGCAAAAATTACCATTCCTAGGGCATAAAGAGCCTGAACAACCGGAATAAACATCGAAGATGTCGTTTCTTACGCCATTAGCCAATAGTCGAGGCAATCAGGGAATGAGCGTCCCCCGGTTGGCCTAAAGCCTGGCGGCAAGATTGGTGGTCTCGGCAATGGGGCCTTCACGCAGAAAACCCCAAGGATAGGTTTACAAGGATTGTTCCACTCCCTTGGTTTAGCGCTTTCTTTTTTCCATTATCTTTCCTTTTTGAGTTTCATGACAGGCAACCCTTAGGCGGGCTAAGGCACTCATTTTTGAGCCCGCGGGGGAGGTTGCCCCTTAAAAATATATTTTCTTTGCTCGATCTACCAAGCAGAGCTTTTGCCGCACCTTGCCTTCATCCTTTCTGCCTGAACAGAAATGGATTGGGCGGGACCAGCAAAACGGCGTATCCTTGTCATTGCCCTAAGAAGTTGTTTCTTGTGGCGCGCCGCAGAGGCTTCTCCCTCTGCCGTCAAATCGTGCGGATTTGACGGGTTTTAAACTTCGTTTCCAAGGCCTGCATGGGTACCCCCTTCCCTAGATAAAGGACTCCCTACCGAGAGTCTGGTGGGTTGGGTTTCCAAGCTCAGCTTTTCTTTGTATCGGTTGCTTTACAAATAACTTAAGGACCCTCTGAAAAACTCCTTGCCTACGCTGTTCAAGCGGTAGGTTCGTGCCCTTCGGGCTGATTATATCCCCTGGGGCGCGTCAAGTTTTTCCGTCGTTTCGGTTGGGAATGAAATCCACAACCTCAACGCGAATCAACAAGTTCCGCTTTTTGATTTGGCAAGGCGTCCCTGCCTTACTGGGAAACTCCGCGTTTTTCAGAGTATCCTTAAATTTTCCTTTTGTCTTGAGTTGCCCTTTCGTTTTTTTTCACATTGCTTCGCTGTTCAAGTGAAGCGGCAAGGGTTTCTTAACTCCTTATCGGCAGGAGGGGAAAAAACTAAAGGAACTTTTTTATTTTTTTCTCTTGGCTTATAGGGTGGGGCTAGAAGAGGAGGTCTCGGCTCGCTCAACCTGGAAAAACATACAAACCGCCTGTGGGAGGGAGAGAAAAGTAAAAAATTGATTCAACCACGACTTGACGCTAAAGTCGAAACAACCTAGGCTGTTTTTTTTATAGGGCTTGCCCCTTTCCCCCCATCAAGCCTGGATGGCGGAATTGGTAGACGCAAGAGACTTAAAATCTCTCGATCGTAAGATCGTGCCGGTTCGATTCCGGCTCCAGGTACCAGAATTTAAAGGACTTTCAAGCCTTCTTGCAGCCAAGGGGCATGGATCACATCGACTCACATTTCTTGTAAAAGCCTATTTTTTGGCTCTTTGAAATCGACAATGACTCACATTTGACTCACATCCAGGGATGTGATTTTTCCCTTTTGCGGGTGCTTTTTAGGCAGCAGATCATCAAGATTATTGATGCGCTGAGTGGCTAGATCAAACCATTGCCGTTCCTTTTCGATCCCAATAAATTTACGACCTTCTAACCTTGCAGCCATCCCGACCGATCCAGACCCCATAAAGGCGTCTAAAATCACGCCTCCAGGGCGACAGGTTGAGCGAATAAGGATTTGCGCCAGAGGCACGGGCTTGGTTGTTGGGTGGTCGCTGTTGTGCCATTGCCCTGCTACCGTTGAATGGGTAATGACCTCGGTTACCCCTTTTTGATACTCAAAAAAGCGGCTTTCTTCCTCTTTTGGGTAGCTGTCTTTTAGCCGGTCGTATTCTGTTTTTAATTCGGTCCAGGGTCGAGGCTCAAAAGCTGGGTCACGGGGCAGCTTGAGCAGCTGCTTGTAGGTTTTTTCGGTGACTAGGCGCCATTGGGCGCGATCCCAACGGAAGAAATGTTCTGCTTTTTGGTGGCCAAGGGCCTTGTTGACCTGACCTCTGGTCATGCCTAAAGCCGCTTGAAATTGGCGGGCATAATCCCGCAAGTTGGGGAACTTGGTTGGGTCATCGAGCAGTTTTTGCAGAGGGCTGCGTTGTTGGTCTGGGTCTTTACTCATATAATACAAAGCCCCTTTGAGGCTTGGGTTATTGGGTCATTTTTAAAGGCTGCCCAGCCTCTTTCTCCATTTGCTGCTTGATCATTTCATAGCGGCCACGGGAAAAATGGATCAATGCCCTCTTGGGAATTTCCAGCCGGGAATCATCATTTAAAATTAAATAACGATTACCGTTTTCGGGCATGATTCCATCCCCTTTTACTCGTTTGACCTTGCGCCAAAAACAGGCCCCCGGGGATTTATATTTAACGGTGTAAAGCATTTTTACCTTTAGTTTAAGCGTCCACAAAATCGGCAAAAAGCGGGATATTGCTCTTGATCCAGGCATAGGCCAGGGCATAGGTATTTGCCCATGCCGGGTCTTGAGCGGTAGTATCCATCTCAGCCGAGGGCAGGTGATAGGTCATCGTCTGTTCCAGCCTGTCTGGTTGGGGATTGGTGGTTGCCGCATCTTTGAGCCACAGGTCAAAATCCACATAATGCCCCACTCCCTCTTGAGCGCCGGGCTTGTTGCGCATAACCCGGCGTACTACTCCATAGTAATACAGAGTTCCACCGGCAATATCTTTTTTAAGAGCCATAATAAATCCTCCTAATAAACTTTGATAATAAAAAAACAAGATAGATATTTTGGCCGATTTTCGGTGGCTGTTGGGGCCAGGCCTGACCCAATCGCCCCGCTTAAGGCATGCCCGTGTGCTGGAACATAAATTTCCACATCTGGCGATGCGGAAATATAGCCTTTTGCGTAGGATGCCCGGATGTTTGAGTATGATCCGTTTGCGCTATCGGTTGGGTCAACGGTGACGGTTCGACCGGTAATATCGATAACCCGAGTCGCTGCGACGGATGATATTGATAAAGTACCTAACCCGTGATTATGGTCTAACATCGCATTGCTTCCCCCGCCCCCGCCCGCCGTGGTACTGCCTTGTAAAAAGCGGCTGTCGGTCAGATTGGGAAGGTTTTTGCCTGCGGCATTGTAAAGGGGAGAGTAGGCTAAGCTTAAGGCTGACCCATCGCAGGCGAACCAGCCCCTGGGGTTTAGGTAAGCGTTTGCCCCTGTCACATCGTTGGTGGCCGCCAAGGCCAGCGCAAAGGCACCATTGCCTCCGTCGCCAAAGGTGCCAGGCATCCAGGCAATGATGCTGCCTGCCGGCAGGCTCTCATCTTTTTTTGGGGCAATCCATAAAGCAAAATCAAGAATAGTTGCCTGCGTATCTTGATGTTGTCCTACATGCATCAAGGGGAAAAGGGTTTCATCGGCTACTCGGTTGGCCAAATCCGCCCCATCCGTATAAAGATCGTTTAAAGGGCCTGGGTCTTGTCCTTCCAATGCTTCGGCGATAATCGTCCCGGTCGCGTGATTGGCAAAATAAACCTTTCGGGTCGCGTCGGGTACGATATTGATGGTGGGAAACTCAACTATATCCACCGTTCCATCGGCAAAAAAATATTGCACCGCCACCCCGGAAAGGTCGCCGGTCATTGAGTTGTAATCCCCGGCAAGCAATCGGTTTTTGCTGATCAAAGCCTCTAAAATAATGCCTTGCAGCATGGTATCGGCCCGCAGGCTCCCCTGCGCCTTGGTGCCGATTTCGGGCAACATGGTGCCGATGGGTGTAATCTTACGGATTAAGCTATTTTGCATGGTCGCCTCTCAAAAAAAATGGCCAAAGGGTGAAACTCCAAACCCGCCGGTATCATCGTATTGCAAAAGCTGAAACCAGGGGATGCACCTCGCGGGCAGCATGAGTTGAATAAATTCGTCTACCTGAGCCAAGGCGGACTCGTCTAAAGGGGAAACCCATATCCGCACGGTCACCCAGGGATAATATGCGGCAAGGGGGCTGTATCTCATTTCCTCATGGCGAAACAGCGCCAGGGCAAACATGGTTCCGATCAAGTCTAGCCCTGAGCTGGTCGCAACCTGTTCCATTACTTGGTCATAGTAGCGGGCAAAATATCGTTTATTTGCCTTACTTAAGCCTGCGGGGCGAATGGGCACATCGGCCCAAATAATCTCCATTCCCGTTTTGGTGAGGTGCTTAATTCGCCCCGACTCAAAAACCGTTTCAACCCAGCCCTCGACCAAAGCCCACAAAGCTTCAGCCATAAATTGAAAGGGGGCTGCCCCTTTAAGCCAAAATGGCAGATCTGTTAACTTCACGGCAGTATCCCTGGCGTGGTGGTTGGGGTAAAAAAGTTGCCTGTGGGTAAGGCCATGCTTTGGGGGGTGATCCTTGTCTTCAGGTCAGGCCAAGTCTCTTGAGCGTAATCATGTAAATCACTCGCTTCAAAGTCTGTCCCCTGGATGATCCCTTCCCTTGTGCCGTTCATTTTTCCTTGGAAAAAGTCGGCCACTTTTTGTCGCGTCTCCGCATCGGTGCCCCCGTTTTTGTAAAGCAGCTCGATGTCGATATTTAAAGGAGCGGCGGCGTTTAAAACCCCGTGGTCCGTTTTCATTTTTTCAGCGTCAAACAAAGCCTGCGCCTCGCTTAAGGTTGCCCCCGGCACTTGGCCCGTTTCTCCGTAAAGAGTTATGGACATCATCGCCGTGTTGGGGTCGGCGCTGTCTAGAGTGCATTGAGCTACGCCCGCAACCGTTTTGAGCAGTCGTTCATAGTAAAGCCATCCCCCTAAGAGGAAATTTTTTAAAGATCGAAGGTTGATAATTCTTGCTCGGTAAGCTTCGTCATCTTCGGGGTCGGTGCCGGCCAGATCGGTCACCCCTGCAAAGGTAATGCCGCTAAAGGAGAGTTGGCTTTCACAAGCCCAATCGAGCCCCGCGGCGGCATTGTAGGCAGTGGAAAAAACCTGCGCGCGTCCATCCAAATAGAGTGATTCCGGGCAGATCGCCTCAACCTGGGCGGTAAAATTGGTATCGGCGTCTAAAGGGGTGATATCGACTAAGGTCTGGTAACGGCGAGGGCTCGACTCTAAAATATAAAACACCGTCCCGATTGGGGCAGACAGTGGCGTGCCCGCAGCCTTGACCAAGTCCAAGGTAAGCTTAGTCTTCGTCCCCAGGTCGCGCTCTAGCCCGTTGTCCAAACCTTGCTCGTCGAGCCAGTGACCGGTAGCATAGCGTAGATAAAGCTGCGGAATTAAAAGCCGAAAAGCAGCCATCACCAAGAGCCAAGCTCCAACAAGACAAATATCCAAAAGCCTTGTAAATGGGTCGGATAAGGCCCCAACAATCGAGCTGATCCCTTGTTTAGCAGCTTCGGCCTGTATCTGGTCGGCCATGTAATTATCAGAAAGCCCTAATTCATTAACTAGGGTCTCTAGTTTGGTTTCATCCATTGCAGGCATATTTTAAGACTCCAGCAGATTTAAGATAATCGAGATCGAGCGGTTGTCATTGCCAACCAACTCGGCAGTCAGCTCTAAAGTGGCTGCCTCATATTTAATGCTGATTCCGCCTACCCGCAGCGCATCGAAAGAGGCTTCAATATCGTCTTCCAGCGCGCTTAAAAGGCTATATCGCCTCTCTGGTCGAGCATTGACCAATTTGATGGTATTGGGGTGTTCCCTTACCGCAAAAAGCATCGCCTGTTCTAAGCAGGCCAAACCTGCCAAGGTAACCAGTCCCCCAGTAACGGGGTCGACCTTGATTGCCCCAGTGAGCTGATCCACCTCTAAACTAATCAAATCATC
The DNA here is from genome assembly GCA_024275165.1 of bacterium. GTDB lineage: Bacteria > SAR324 > SAR324 > XYD2-FULL-50-16 > XYD2-FULL-50-16 > JAJRZQ01. Next base: position 42,108 of record JAJRZQ010000017.1, read on the forward strand.
AATAACCATGCTGCTGTCTAAGGAAAATCAAATTTACCGCCTGTCATAGCCCCGCCGGTTAGGGGTTGTGGGCCTAACTGAGTGGCTGTGGTACCAATGACGGCCCCTGCCGCCGCGGACCAGGTGCCGTTAGCGGCCAACTCCTCAAAAATCGCTTGGATAATCGCCTGCAATACCGGGCTGGCTGTTTTGCCGGTGCTGGTTTCGTATCGGGCCACCGCCCCTGCCGCGCTAGCTGCCATTGAGACCTATTTTGACTACGGGCGACTTGACTAAAGGCACCTTGTTTTTTATTGAATCCGCGGAGGTTTGCACCGCCGTCAAGTTTTGGTTGGGGGCCCCAAAGCTGTCGGATTGGGCGCAGGTTACAATCAAGTCGGCCAGCTCATTTAATCGCTTGGCTAAGGGGCCATATAAAGCGGCAAAATCCTCGGCGCTGCCAAACTTGTATGCCATCGCCCCTTGAAACTGAACTGTTTTTTCTTCCACCTTGACCATGCGACCGGTATAGAGATAGCCGGTGATGATCACCTGATCGGCCCTCCAATAGGGGTGGCTGATAATGCAGATCCGCCCCTTTTCTGGAGGGGTGTCATCGTAAGGGTTGGCGCTGGTTAAGGGAACCCGCATGATCGGTTTTTTAAATCGAGGGTCTCGCTTTAAGTTTGGCCCTAAAAGTTCGATATCGGCCACTACTCTTGCGGGGTTTTGCGCCTCCATTCCCATGGCGGGGTAGACCCGCGCAATCTTGCCGTAGCGGGTCACATGCCATCCCCCCAAACCGGGGAAGGCTCGCATCATCAATTTTTTAAAGGCGCTCAGTTCCATTTGCTATCTAGGCTAGTTCCGGTTAAAATCAATTACATATTCAAGAGGAACAATGAATACTCCCTTATCCCTAACCGCAGACCAAATGCTGCAAGTGGCCGAATTGGCTGTCGAACTGACGACCGCCCAAATTGCTACCTTGAGCCGCAACCCAGTCGGCAGTTCCGAAGTGGATAAAATCTTCAAGGCGGCCATAAAACAACCTCGCTCTTTAAACATTACAATCTCGCAACGGAAGAGGAATTGAGCGATACTAAATGGCTATAGAGACAAATGGGTAGGGAATTAAAGAGACTAAAGCGAAGAAAAAAGCTTTTAGCAAAAATCGAAGAAATTTTGGAAAATGCCTCCACCGCAATGGTAATCCATTATTCTTGTGAAAGCTTTTGTGATAAAGCCAATGGCAAAACATCCAGAATCACCTCCATTGCTGTTCGTAATTTTGAATCAGGCCAAACAGAATCCTTTTCTATTCATCAGATTGCCGAAGAAAGAAAAATCGATATTAGCGGAATTTCTGGCCACTATGATGACATGGAAACGGAAATGCTTAGACGGTACTTTGATTTCGTTAATATAAGGCAGCATTGCACTTGGGTTCATTGGAACATGCGAGATGTCAATTATGGATTTGCGGCAATTGAGCATCGATACCGAGTACTTGGAGGGGAGCCTATTCTCATTCCTGAAGACAGGAAATTTGATTTAGCAAGAGCTTTGGTTAGTATCTATGGAGTTGGCTATATAGGGCATCCGCGATTAGAGAAGATTGTTAAGAAAAATAAAATTTCTGATTTGGACTTTCTGAAAGGGGCCGATGAGGCTGAAGCTTTTGAAAACAAGGAATTCATTAATTTACATCGATCCACATTGCGAAAAGTTGATGTCCTTGCGAATCTTTTTGAAAGGACTTCAAATTTTACGCTAGAGGTAAACTCTACATGGCGAGAACAATATGGAGTTACCCCCGCTGTAATTGGCGAATTGATCAAAGAGCACTGGATTACCGCCTCTCTGATTACTCTCGGGGGATTATTGACAGTGATTATCCGTGTCTTTGAGCTTTGGGACCTTTTCAATGGGTGTGGGGGCTGGAAATAGTTTGCGTAAAGATAAAAAGGAGATAAGCTATTCATAACAGATGTTTAGAAGGATTTCAGCGGCGCGAGGGGGGTGTGAAAAGTTTGCGCAAAAATGATAAAAAATGAGTAGATTTTGCCTATTTAGTGACAATATTTTGCGTAAATCACGACTCCGAAATTTTTAAGGTTTGACCTCGCTTGGAGTTGTAGAAATCTGAAATTATTCTGAGGAGGGGTTTTGGCGGTGAGGAATGATTTTTTTTAACTCATCCAATAGCTGCTCTCGCATTAGTTTGATGCTTTGCTCAGTAATACTGTAGCGCGCGGCTAAAACCTTGTCAGACTCATTGCCCCGAAGAACTGCCAGGGCAATTTGGTATCATCCGTCTGATTGATACATCAAACTACCTCGCTATTAAATTGAGCCCCCTGCCCAAACAGCCATGCCGATAATACTTACACTATCATCCTTGGGTAGCAATTGCGAATTGTAGCGAGGGTTATCTGATTTTAAAGCTATGTTTCCGTTGATTTGAACCTCAAAACGCTTAACTAATAATTGGTTATCTACTCTGATTACAAAAACCTTGCCGTTGCGAGGCGTGTTTTGAGACAGATCCACGAGTAGGATGTCATCTTCGCTCAAAGTTGGCTCCATCGAGTCACCGTAAACATTTACAAGTACTAGTTTATCTGTATTGCCTTTGACTTTTTGTTTTAACCAATCTTTGCGAAAAGCCAAGTATTTTGGTGCGTAATCTAAGTAATTTTCTACCCCCACCCCTGCCGATACCTGAATATCATAAAGCGGCACCATCTCAAAATCTTTAGAGGAGAGTGCAACCTTGCTTTTTTTATTGTGCTCAATTCTTGGCTCCTTTACTCGATCGGCTTGTGTTATATCGGAGGTGGGGGCAGGTTTGATATCTGCTAGTTCCGGCCAGCGATCAATTAGAATCTCTCTTGCTTTTAAACATAAACCCCTAGCCGATCCATTCCAAACGGAAGCCATAGGAAATTTTTTTCGCAAAATCCATCCCACAGCTTCTTCTGCTATTTTTTTATCTTTCAAGTTTTGAGCCCAAGCGATTTGTATTTCATCGGGCAAAACATCTACTAGATATAATCTTTTAGGTCGTCCAGCACTGGATTCCGGATCAGAAATAAACCCCCAATTTTTACGAATCGCTTTTTCATACAGACCTCTGGTTTGTAGTGTGAGTAGTTTTGCTAAATCGGTAATTGTAAGAGTTTGCATAAAAATCTTGAACTGCGTTTATTTTTGCATTTATCTGCGTTTGTTGTGCGTCCGCTTTTTGGTAAAAATCACTCTTTAAAAACAACGAAAAGCAATATTTTTTAAAAAAATACTTGCGCAGTTTAATTTATGCGCTACTCTTGAGCTGAAAATAGTTAAGCGCATCATTAAAAAATTGCGCAATAACGCAACGAAAAAACATTTTACTGTAAAAAATAAAGCAACGCAAGGAGATTAAGTGAACGCAATAAATACCCTGGAAGCGCGCATTATTGAATTAACTCAGAAAGCAGCCAGGAATAAACAGAATAGCGAAGGCATGAGTGAATCTGTTGACGGTTTAGTTAAGGCTTGCAATTGGACCAGGTCAAGCCTTGCAATGTCGATGGAGTCAATCATTGTAAGAGAAAAAGGTAAGTTAGAGAAAAATTTTAGCTGGAGCTATCTATATAAAGTTTTATTAGTGAAAGAGCATGCTCCAGAGTTGCTTGAGCGCATGCTGTTGCACGCTACCCAAAACCCTCGACCAGGCGCGTTTATTACCCAGGGGACAAAATGAAAAAAACTGAAGAATTAAAAACCTGTCCATATTGCGGGAGTAGTGAATATGCCTCAATTACAGACCATCCCGTTAAATTAGCTTATATAGTTCAATGTTTTAATTGTAACGCTTTGGGCCATATGCTTTAAGCAGGGATGGAGCAATTTAAAAATGGAATAAACGACTAATTCGGAAGGATTGATATGAGAATTTTTCTGATTTTGATCACAGGGGCCTTGATGGCCTGGGAAGCAGGAGAGGCCTATGCCGGTTTTTATCATAGTTTTACTTGGCGGGGATACGCCATGGCGGGGCTGGCTGAAATTTTTTTAGCGATTTGCCTGGCGATACGACTCCCCGAAAACCCCTTACTCAGATTTAGTTTTAGGGGATTGGGGGTGTTGTTGTTTGTTGTGGTGGTTGCTGGGGCAGCGGCTAGGGACGCAAGGCAAGTCTGGGTAGGGATAAATCAAGCACAGGCGCGACAGGCCAGTGAGGAGGCTTTAAACAAGGCACTCGCTAATAGTGATAAGGCTTTAATTCTAGTGGCTGGACAGCGGACAAACACGGTTTTGCAACTTAAACGACGGGCTGAGTTAGAGGATCGATTGATTACCATTCAAAATCAAACCACAAACAGCGCGATAGAGTGGGGAACGCTGATTTTGGTTTTGCTCCTGCGGTTTGGAGTGCAAGCGGGGAACGCCTTACTGGCTCACAACTTAAGTCTGGATGGATTAAAATCTAAAAACAAAGAGCTTAAAGTCAACCCCGCGAGCGCTATTGCCATCTTACGCAAACAAGGCAAGAGCCAAGTGAAACAGATTATCGCTAAAGTAAACTGAATTTATGAGTGATCTAACTATCAAGGATTTAGTTGCTCTACTCGACCTAAAAGAGAGGGGGTTATATGAGCGAGCTCAACGAAATCAATGGTCTTATAAAGAGATAAAAGGCCGAGGCCGAGCGAAACGCCTCTACCCCTTTGCAAGTCTGCCTCAGGAGGTGCAGTTAGAGGTGATTAAAAAAGCGACGCCCGAGCTGATTACTAAATTGACAACCACTCAAGGACTGAAAAATAGCGTGGCGGCAAGCCTCGCCCAGCGTGTTAACGAGATCAATAAGGCTCAGACCCCAAAAAACGAAACGATCTTTAAATTACCCCTACGGGCTTTAACTGACGAGCGCAGAGAAGGGGCTTTAGAAAAAGAAGCCTGGGTAAAATGGTTTTATACCCAAAAGGCCGAAAGATACAAGTTAAAGGATATCGCTATGATGTTGGAGCAACGCAAGCAAGCTGGTGAGGCAGCCCCCTCATTAAGAATGTTGCAGTATTGGGTTAAAGCGGTTGATGACAAAGGCCGAGGTGGTTTGATTGATCAGCGTTGGAAAAGCGGGCGCAAGACCAAAATAACGCCAGAAGTGGAAGAGCAACTGATAAGCTTGATTGTACATAATCCTGATGCTCGCGTCCCTCATTTGGTCGAAACCATGAGATTGCTGCTCGGCGTCGATATCAAAGAAGACACCTTGCGCCAGTGGCTACATCGTAAAAAGGATCAAGTGGATAAAAGGCTCATGGCTTTTTTGATCAACCCCGACAAAGCAAAGAGGTATCTACCTTATCCGGGCCAAGCGCACGGGTGGACTCGGTTGAAATACCTCGACATGATAGAATGGGACGGCACACCTGCCGATGTACATTGCATTGACGGACGCTATACCTTAATGGCTGCTATAGATGTGGCCACCCGCCAAGTGCAGGCTATCCTCACTAAAACCTCGACTGCCGAGGCATCTAAAATGCTGCTGCGACAGGTTATATTGGGATGGGGTAAACCTAAAGCTTTCCGAGGTGACCAAGGGTCAGAATTTATTAACAGCGAAATCGAATGGGTGTTTGGCAATTTGGATATCGTAATGATGCCAGCACCGCCATACAGTGGTGAGAGTAAGCCGTTTATTGAGCGGTTTTTTGGCACTTTAACCCGCGGTCTGTTTGAAATAACCCCTGGGTACAAGGGGCACAATGTTGCCGATGCGCAAGATATTCGGTCGAGACTGAGTTTTGCCAAGCGCAAGGCCTTGGAAAAAGAGGATGAAGCGGTTAAAGATAAGGTCTACTACCGCGTGCAGCTAACAGCGACACAACTTTATAAGCGAGTGAACCAGTATTTAAGCGTTTATCATGAGACGGTACACAGCAGCTTAAGTAAAACACCTAATCAACGCCTGGAGGAGCTATTGCCTCAAACCGAGATCATTCGTCCGGATGAACGGGAGTTGGATATCTTACTCAGCGATCAGCGAACAGGCAAGATCACTGCTAAGGGGATTGTGTTTAAAACCCTGGGCGAGAGCCGTATTTACACTGCTGACGAATATATAAATCACATTGGGCAAAAGGTACGGATTTTTATCGACCCCAACCCTCACATGATCCATCTGTTTGATTTTGAGGGTCAATATCTGTTTACCGCCTATGACCGGGCGGTTGACCCCAAAAAGGCACTGGCCGCCAGAGGCGAAATTTTAGAAAACATCCACAGCCGCTTAGAGTATTACCGAGATTTAGCTAAGCAAGCGGGCTGGGATGAACGAGATCCTCATATGCAGGCTCTGGAGATTAAAGCGGCAATGGGAGGTGAACGAGAAACAGAATTACTGAACAAGATCAACCAAAAGGCGGTTAAAGAATCAAATCTAGAACTCGCCAAGGCTGTGGAGGCCGCTATTGCCGACCAAAGCATCAATCAAGCCAGAGAGACACTTAAATCTAGGCATCACCAAGAGCAAGCGGCAGAACAAGACTTGTACCTGGATGGTTATTTACGACTCCAACAAAAACTGAAAAACGGAGAAAAACTCACCCCTGACGAATCGCAGACCATGATTGACTTTGCACGGGCAGCAAGTGTCCGTGATTATCTAACACCAGAGGAGCAATGAACGAGCTGTTGGCGATAAATTTTTTGGAGACCTTGTCGAATGTCCAACGCTTTAACGAGGCGCTTGGCTCATTAGAGATGCAGGGCGAAACAGGCGAAAACCGGATCGGTTTGATCTATGGCGATTTTGGCCTTGGTAAAAGCGAAACCGTTAGGTGGCGCGCGGCCAAAGATGGCAATAAAATCGTGCGGGCCGACTTGCTTTGGACTCCCAGAGACATGTTGGGGGCAATCCTCAATCGATTTGGCGAGCATGTGCCCCACCGCACAATGGAGCGTAAAGATCGATTGGTAGAGTACCTAACCCGTAACCCTCAGACCTTGTATTTGGATGAGGCAACTCAAATTGCGCGCAGCGAAAAAATGGTCACCACCCTGCGCAATCTGATTGATCAAACCAGCAGTCGCTTGATGTTGGTTGGAGAGCCAGAGACAGACCAACAACTGCGCAGGTATGGAGCATTTTACTCTCGATTAATTGTCAAGTGTAAGTTTGAACTCCTGACGGTGATTGATTTCGAGTTGGTAGCCCACAAAATTTTTGATGGCCAGGGGTTTGATATCGATCCCGACGCGATCCGCATGGCCCACAATGCCACTCAAGCCAATTTACGAGAGTGGATGGTGCTGCTATCTCATTTAACCAACCTCAAGAGGGCTGGTAAAATAAACAAACTCAATCCTGACGCGATTCGCAAAGCGGACGCGATCCGATCCAAGGAAAAGCGTAAATGAGCAAAATCGTTAAAAAAAAAGCGGCACGACGCAACATGATGGCGCGTTGGGCGGAGCAGATGCTCGGATTGTTACAGTCCACCAATAAACCAACAATTAAAATACAGATTTTGTTGGAGATGTACGAAAACGAGAAAGAGCGCACTCGGCAAAGAATTGGAACTGTTACTTTGAGTGAACGCATCTATAATTTGGTCGAAAATACAAACGCAGGTCAGGTGTTGACCTCCGTCAAACTGGCGCAGCTCAGCGAATCGGTGGGGTCGAGGCAGCCCGCAAAAATGCTGCTGAAATTGAGCAGGCATGGATACTTAAAAAAGACGGGCGAAAATCACAAAAATAATATTTATACTCGGACCTCAAAGCGTATGCCGATAAGCTATCAGGCCTACAAAGACCTGCATGGCCAAGCGTAAAAAATGGGGCGAACGATTTCCGGGGCTGACAGCCCGGCTTGAGCGACACAAACAATTGGCGACCTTTTGCCAAATACAGCAACTTAAGGAGTTGGCCGCCTTGAGGCGGGTGCGGCTGGTAGATGAATGCAAACGCAGATACAACATTGATGAGCCTCAATGGCTCTACAAGGCCCAAGCGGCGGCTTGGATCAAGGAGATGAGAGATGACTAACAAACAGATTGCGATGATCCATGCTTGGGCCAAGAGACAAGGTATGGATGACGAGCTTTATCGGGATTGGTTGCGAGCCAACTTTGGGGCGACCAGTTGTAAAAATATGAATGCAGGCCAGTTTGGGCAGTTTTTAGCCATGGCAGGCTTGGCGCCGCCTATGCCTGGGCAAAAAAAACACCCAGACCGACTGACTGATACGCAAAACCGCATGATTTTAGCCCTTTGGGGGCAGAAAAGCCGCAAGGGCGATCTGCAAAGTCTGTCGGCTTGGCTTAAGGGCCGCTGGGGTGTGGCTAGCAGCAAACAGCTAACCAAATCGCAGGCAAGTCGAGTGATCACGGCCTTACAAAAAGAGGGGTGGTAATGACCGCCGATAAGTTTACTCCAGAGGCTGTGCCTGTTATGCGACACAGCGCCTCCTTGGCCGAGGCGCAAGAGCGGTTAAAAGACCCAGACTATAAAGCCTCGGTCGCGCGCCGGCTAAAAAAAGAAGGAATGGAAATTGATGACGAAGGGAAATTGAAAATCGTCGATATCCCCAAAATACTCCAAACCCTTAACAATATCCCGCCCCCTTTAAGCCTGGAGGGTATTAATGCTCGATTAGCCAATTGGCCCACGGCCTTGTTGCGGTCTGACGCTCTTGTGCCTGCCGATTTAGCGACCATTTCTAAAAAAGGTGGGTGGATATGGCTGCAAGCCTTGGATCAACGACTTGGCGGAGAGGTGGCAACCGCAATCGTTAGGGGTTGGTTGGCCAAAGAGCCCAGGGCAAGAGCTCGTTGGATCAAGACCGAGACTTGGTTGCAGGCTCAACGGCCCAAAGAGGCGGGGGCTGATCGTCCTCCGTTGCCTAAAGCCCTTGGAATTACGGTTATCCAAGGCTTTTGGCCAGCGGCGACCACTGAATGGGCGCATACCCGCTTGGCGCATTGGGTTGATGATCTGGATCAAGGTGAGAGCAAATGGGTCATTTTTTTAGATCGACACCCTGCCCGCAATGTTTTTTTGCCCGAAGATTTGGATTTAGAGGGGATGCAGCGCACCCTTGAATCGCGCTGTAAAAAGTACAGACTATAAAAGGAGTAGAGCATGGCAGATACACAAGTTATTAACGATAAGGTTTATTGGGTTAACCCCCAAGGCGCATTGATCCCCCAAGAGCGGGTCAAAAAAGAGGATCAAATTAAAGAGGAGTTGTTAGACGATATTAGTACTCGCTGGGCCGATGCTCAAACAGCGCTGCGACAACTTAAGGCTTGGATTTACAGCGAGGTGGGCGCTTATTTGATTTTGATCCAAGAGCAATACGGCGCTCCGCCCCGTAAAGCCGAAGGGCTTACCTTAAAAGATTTTACTGGTCGGCGAAAATTGGAAATCAAGGTTGCCAGCTTGATCGATTTTGATGAGCGGCTGCAAGTGGCTAAGGGCCTCATCGACCAATGCATCGACCGCTGGAGTGAAAATAGCGATCAAAACTTGGTCACGGTAATCAAAGATGCCTTTAGGGTCAACCAAGAGGGACGAGTCTCCATCCCTCGCATTTTGGGGCTACGGCGATTAAATATTGCGGATAAGGATTGGCAACAAGCCATGACCGCTATCACCGACTCGGTAATTGTCGAGCATACCAAAAAATACATAAGACTGTACCAACGAAGCGAGGACGAGGGCAAATGGATAGCCCTGCCTCTGGATTTGGCCAGTTTGTAGGGGGTAGCAGAGATGGAACAACCGCAAAAACAAGCCGGCGAAATGATCAAACGACACGAAGGGTTAAAGTTAAAGCCTTATCGTTGCACGGCAGGCAAGCTAACCATCGGCTATGGTCGCAACCTGGATGATCGGGGCATCACCGAGCACGAGGCTGAGCTATTGCTTGCCACTGATTTGGCTCAAATCACCGGCGAATTGGATCGCTACCTGCCTTGGTGGCAAAGTCTACCTCAAGCCGCCAAAGAGGTCTTAGTAGATATGGCCTATAATCTGGGGACCAGCGGCTTACTCAAGTTTAAAAAAACCTTGGCGGCTCTGCAAGCAAAGCGGTGGAAAGAGGCCGCGATAGAAATGCTCAATAGCCGCTGGGCCAAACAGGTCGGCCCCCGGGCGATTGAACTGAGTGTGATCATCAAAAGGCTGGTCAATGCCGAGCCGACCCCTGCCCAAATGCAGCAACAAATTAAAGAGGTTTGGGACGAGATCAATCGCCTCCAAGCCATCGTGGATGAGCGTCAAAAGAGGTAGCTGTGCCTGCTGTCGCTATAAATGACCTACTCGATGCGCTTGGTAGCGCAGCCCTAAAAGCTTTGATTGAGGCCAAGAGCGGGCAAGCTGTTTGGGTGTCTAAAACCCCGGCAGGCTGGATGATCGCGGCAATGGGCGAAGTAGCGGCAAAAAAACTTTGCGCAAACTACGGAGGCGAACAGCTGGTCATCCCTGTGGGCCGCGCGTTTAAAAGCGCCGATTTGCAAAACCGCATCGAAGAGTTGCGCAAGCAAGGCGCAACCATCAATCAGATTGCAGAGCAGCTAAGGCTGCACTCTGATACGGTGTACAAACGGCTCAGCGATATCGCTGACCCGAATCAATTAACTCTATTTGAGGTGAAAAAATGAATAAAAACAGTAAATCCTGGGCGCAGATTGTGCCCATGGGAAAAAACGGGGTGTTTGCGATCCAACTACTCAAAGACAATGCTGATGGCAGGGCTTGGGTAGACTACCAAAAAGGCAAAAAAGTTTGGAAAGGCACCCGCAAGGAGGCCAATGAGCTGATTGATAAAATGGGATGGGCGCTGTTGGGGTTGCCATGAACGCCGGTTTTAGCCCTGTTATGCGAACTGCCAGCGGATTGAGGTATAACCCTTTCCGGCCTAACCCGGCGGCGGTACAAATTGAAGATATCGCCGCTGGGTTGGCTCGCGTGAGTCGCTATGGCGGCAATCAACCTGGTGAGAGCAACTACAATAACGCCTCGCACAGTCTTTGCGTGCTGAGCGCAGGGTTCGCAAAAGGCGAAGGTGGACTTGACCCTCTAATCGAGTTGGATTTGCTGTTGCACGACGCCCCAGAGGTCTATTTAGGGCTGGATATAGCCAGCCCCCTAAAACGCTATGTGCGAATCGGCGGCAGGGCCGTCGGTGATTTAGAGTTTGATTGGATGCGCGCGATCTTTGAAGGCTTGGGTTTGCCGCCTGAGGCGTTGGATAATCCTGTGTTGCGGGATGCCGTGGCGCAAGCGGATGAATTGACAAGACAAATCGAGGAGGCGGTGATTTGGGAAGTAGAGAGCAAACCGAAAGATGATTGCGCGCCACTACTCGCATGGGTGTTAACTCGAGTAATGCGTCAACGCCCATGGCAACAAGACCGAGACGAATTCTTGTCAAATTACTATTTTTTAAAAGAGGCTCAACGAGCCGAATTGAGGGAAATATGAATATACCTATCCATTTAGAGATCCACTTGCACCTAAGTATTGATTCAGCGACAGGTACCACACAAGTGCGGGTTGCGCCTCAGGAGCAGGTTGTTACGCCCAACTGCGATGCAGTCGAAAACTTACTAAAACCAACCGGCCAAATGGCAAAAGGCAAGAATTTGTCCGACCAATTGCCGGCTAGTTATTTGAGGCTTGTGTAAATGGCGGTGGCCTGATCACGGGCAAGCCCAATCCCCTGACCCGCTGCCTCCCCTGGGAATGGGCGAAAGAAGAGTTTTTGAGTGAGGCGGTGATTTTAACCGACCTTCTGCCCGATAATTCAAGCAATGGATTTTTATAATGAACCGCTCCAACAAGAACGATGCTTTATAAAAGAACTTGGCTGAACGAAACCTCAAAAATGCTGGCTCAAAAATCTCAATCGCTTTTGTGCTTTTGTGGAGAGTCCGCTTGCGCAAAGTTAATTCATTGTACTCACAACGCGGCATCCTATATCCAAACCGACTGCGGAATGAAATTTAACCCCTATGAGCTTGAAAAATATACTAAATTAAGAGGTGTTTTTATTGAAGACAAAGAAAATTTTGAGCGGGCCGTAACCTATGCCGACTGTTTGATTCATGACTGGAATAAGCTAGTCGCGTCGCCTAATAAAAGCAAAACAAAATCTGTAACTCATGGCGACAAAGGCACATTAAAAATCGAGAAGAATAGGCAACTGAGTTTTTAAGATGAACGCGCGCCCTAGACCGATCCTCCGCTGGTGCCATGCCCGGGCAAAAATGGACAAAGAAGATGTCTATTTTGCCCATAGTCATCGGTGAATATTAAGACGGCCAGTATCGAGATTGACTCGATCCGAGCTAAGAGTAGCCCTAGCGGGGCCAGATTGGGAAGTTTTTGGTAAGTTGATTTTTAATAATTAAAACAAGGCATAAGATGAAACATAAACAGAATTTATCAGGGATTGAGTTAATTGCCGCTGAGCGCGGACGCCAGATCATTAAAGAGGGTTTTACCTCAAAGCATGACCAGCAGCATCAATACTCCGACCTTGCCCAGGCGGGGGTAGCCTATGCTGTTTTTGCGATTGGAGGCGAGGGGTCGGAAGAATTTGCGGAAAGGTTATGGCCTTTCGAGGGTGAGTTTAAGCCAAAAGGACTAACCGAAGACTTGACTCGTGCCGGGGCCTTAATTGCCGCGGCCTTGGATCGGGCCATTGAGCAGGATTTGTAATACCCTTAACCTGCTACCCTGGGAGTGGGCAAAAAAGGAGTTTTTGATCAACAACTCAGCTTGGATGAGCAAATTCATTTTTAAAGTTATGAATACGGGAATCAGATGCAAACAATGTAACCGCTTAATCCAAGGAAAAAGATCTGACGCCAAATTTTGTTCTGAAAGCTGTCGTGTATATTTTTTCCGAAGACAGAAACAAAGGGCTGGCCAAATTGCTTCAATCAGGCCTGTAATGGATATCAAATTTTTAGATAGCCGTGACACTATCGGTTTGGCCTGTGATTTTACGGGGTTTCCCAATCTGGCGATGATGAAGATATCAGCATACGCAAAACAACACGGAGTAAAAGTAGAACTCTTTGACCCTACAAAAAACTATAGTCAAGTGTTTGCCTCGAAGGTGTTTTCTTTTTCTCCAGAGCTTGAAGGACTACCTGAAGATACGATCAAAGGGGGAACTGGTTGGGGGTTAAATAACTGGTTA
>JAJRZQ010000018.1 GCA_024275165.1 bacterium
AAATTTTTAAAAAAGCTCAGTGCCGGAGACGATGTCACCAGCCTAGCCGCGGCCGCGGCTCAGGCGGTGGTTCAGGTCACCGATGCCAAGCGTTTTATGGTCGGGGCCTATGTTTATAACCCTATTTGCGCGGCGAACGGGGGCGCCGCGGATGATAATGCCGGGGCGGGCTATCAAATACTAGCCATCGATACGCTTACCAACCAGCTCACCCTGGATGCCAACCTCGCCTTCGCGTGGGGCTTGGGGGAGCGGGTAGAGGGCTTGCTTCCCGCTGCCCAAACCAATGGGGTCCCTTTGGAAAAAAAGGACGCGGTCTTATCCCTGGATGGGGTTCCCGGTGCGGTGACCAGTTTTGAGCTTTCCCTCAGCGATGGGGTTCAGGTGATTGAAGATGAGATCACCTCCTCTCCTTACCCTACCGAGTTTGTCGAGGCCGAACGCAAGATCGGCGGGAGCTACAAGGTTTATTTTCGTAAAGATAAATCCGCTGATTTGCTGATTGCCAATGCCGGTACAGATCGCCAGCTTGAATTGGTGATCGGTCCGGTGGGGGGACGGCAGATGAAATTAACCTTGCCGCGGGTTCCCGCTGAAGTAGCCAGTGAGGACGAAAACGGTCCCGCTTTGGTGTTGTCGCAAAATTTCATCGCCTTAGAAACCGCCGGCGATGATTCGGCTACCCTGTTATTTACTTAAACTCAAAAGGATTTATGAGACTCATCACCAAAGAGCTGCATTTTGAAACCGAGATTTGTCTAGAGGGGAAACCTGTTCCGGTCACCTTAAAACATCTCTCCCAGGGGGAGGTTCAAGGGCTGGTAAAAAAATATACCAAAGACCAATTCAAACGCGGCCAACGCTTTGAAGAGGTGGATCACAAGGGGATTTATGTTGAGCGATTTGTACAGGTTTTACTCGCCTGGCAGGGGATCAAAGATCAAGAGGGCAAAGAGCTGACTTGTGACGAGGCGACAAAAAAATTAGTCGCTGAATACAACCCCGACTTTGTGCAAGCGGTGTTTGAAGCGGCGGAAGGTTACGCAAAAACCTTAGAAGAAAAAGAAGAAGAACACCAGGGAAACTAACAAGCTGGGTGCGGCGGTATTTCAGCCAGGGGTTGGATTGCGCAAGCTGTGCCCAGCTTAACCTAGATAACGCGCAAGCTTGTGCGGACTGTTCTTTTCAAGGTTTGGACTAGGCGTTTTACCACCATTGGGGGGAGGCATGGGGCTATTGGTTGGATCTCCATACCGCGCGCCCGCTGGGTTTTGGTCTCAGCCCCCTTCCCGCTCCGGCCATAGCCCAGTATTTAGCCATTTTAAGGGCAGAGCAAGCGACTCTGACTCAAGTTTTAGCGATAGAGCAAGAGGTTTTTCCCTATATACAGAGGGAAGAACAAAAAAATATCTCCAAGCAAGAGAAGCAAAATGCTAGTAGCAGTTAACTCGACCTCCCAAGGGGGGCAAAGCGCCCTATCTCAGGAATACCAAAAGATGCTGGAACTCACCCAAAAATGGGTCGTCCAACTCCAGCAACGGGTGGGAAAAGCTCAGCCACAGGTATCGGGGGGGGGCTCGGCCCCTGGTTGGCAAGGGTTTCAAGCTTTCCAGGGGGTTATGAGCCAGCTCAATGGAGTGATCAATATGGTTGGTGAGATTCCAAAACAGCTTTTGAGGGTTATGGATAATATCAAAACGACTCTCGATGCCTGGATCGAGTTGCCCAAACGGCTTTTGGATTTTATGACGGAACTCCCCCAACGCTTTAGCGACGCTATTTTTTCCATGGCCGACGCTTATATGATCTGGTTGGAGCAG
>JAJRZQ010000019.1 GCA_024275165.1 bacterium
AATGGGGGTAAAGAGGCGGCAATGGGAATTTTGCGCTAGGGTGGAATCGAGGTTTCCCGTAATCAGCAAGAGCTTGCAGCCGATTTTTTTTAAGCTGGGAATGAGGGCGATCATCTCATCGGATTCCCCTGATTTGGAAAGCATTAAAATCAAATCATCGGCAGAGACCATTCCCAAGTCCCCATGCAACCCCTCGGAGGGGTGTAGAAAAAAGGATTTGGTCCCCGTGCTGGCTAGGGTAGCCGCGATTTTCGCCCCAATATGGCCCGATTTTCCCATGCCGGTGACGATCACCCTCCCCCGGCAGCGCAGCATCAACTCCACTGCCTGAGCATAGGCATCGTCCACCGCTTGATGAAGGTCTTGCAGGGTCTGCGATTCAATGGCAATGACTCTTTGAATGTCTTCTTGGTGACCCATTATTTAAATTTTTTCGCGTCTTCTAAAAATTGAGCGATTCCCGCATCCGAGAGGGGGTGTCGTTCCAGTTGGCTTAAGACCTTGCTGGGTACGGTTAGGATGTCGATTCCCATCTGCGCCAACTCCACGACATGGCCCGGAGTGCGGATGCTGGCCGCGATAATCCGCGTTTCCAAGTCGGGGTTTGCCTTAAAAATCGACTTGATTTGCTGGAGCAGGTAAAGCCCATCGTGACCAATGTCGTCTAAGCGGCCCAAGAAGGGGCAAACATAGGTGGCGCCTGCCTTAGCGGCTAAAATCGCCTGGCCGGGGCTGAAGATCAAGGTGAGATTGGTGGGGATGCCTTCTGCCCTAAAGGCTTTGGCTGCCTGCAATCCCGCTTTGAGCATGGGAATTTTGACCACCACATTATCCGCCATTTTAGCCAATTCCCGCCCCTCTTTGAGCATTCCCTCGTAATCGAGAGAAAGCACCTCGGCATGCACCGGGCCTTGAACAAGCTTACAGATTTCTTGGAGCATGGCCATGGGATCGTCCCCTTCTTTGGCCAGCAAAGTCGGGTTGGTGGTTACTCCATCGGCCAGGCCCAAGGTCTGGGCTTGGCGGATTTCTTCTAAATTCGCCGAATCGACATACATCTCCATAATCGTTTTCCTTTAAGAGGGTTGTTGAGGTTGAGTCGCTTTCCATCGCACCCCTAAAACCAAGTAGGCAAGAGAAAAGCCAAAAACAAACCAGTAGAGAATCTGGTGACCGCCCGAATAGATGCCAAACATCACCGCGATTAAAATACAGGTTAAAAGAATCACTAAAATAATCTTAGGGAGCTTTGGTAAAATCACCCTGCCAAAGTGAATATAAGGAATTTTAGAAACCATAAAAAAGGAGTTGGCCACAATCAGGGCTGCCTTCAGGCCAACGGGAACCTCAGCGAGAATCACCGAACCGGCGACCAAGGCTCCGGCAGGGCTAGGCAAGCCCATAAAGACGCTCACTCCGCCTTGCGTCCCCGCGGCTCGTTTATTGAGTAAAAATCGAGTTAGGCGAAAGGCGGTCGCAAAGAAATGCAACCCTCCCAAAAAGAGCCCCAAGCCATGCCAGGGAAGGCTGGCATAAATGATAATCGCAATAGTGCCCCCAAAATTAGTGCCATCGGCCAAGTCGTCTAAGAGTTCGCCTCGGGGCGTGCTGCCCCATTTTTGCGCCGCGCGCCCGTCAAAAAGGTCTAAAAACTGTCCGGCAAAAACAGCGGCAAAGGCAAGGTCGGGCCGGTGCCACATCAAGGTGAGCCAAATCCCCACTAAACCACAGGCGAAGTTCATTAAACTGAGGATGTTGGCATACCAATAGCGGGGTACAATCTTGAAGAAAGCGCTAAAAAACGCCAAAATAGCGGCCCCCCATAAGGTGATGTGGGCGATGATCCAGGTCTCTCCGGGGGGGAAGTAGACAAACTGGGTTGTGAGCAGGACAATGGTAATCACCCCTAAGAAGGTTTTGGCCTTGCCAAACAGGTTCGCTGCCTTTTGGGTGATAAAGTGTCGGGCAAACTGACCGAAAAAATCAAAGAGGATGAAGGCTGTTACCACCTCCAGGCGGATGAGGCCCAACCAGGCGAAATACAACAGGGGGGGGAAGAGTAAAAGCTTATCCGATAAGGGGTCAATGCTTTTCCCTTCTTCGGTATGCAAATCAAAATCTCGGGCTATGGTGCCATCGGAGATATCGGTGATGATCCAAAAGGTAAAGTTCCACACCCCCAAATGCTGCCAGAGGAAGCCCCCCCCCGGCAGCCAGTGCCAAGCGTGAAACAGGGCCACACTGAATAGCCCCATGGGGTAGCGGCAGCGGCTGATGAAGTTCGGGTGCATCCAAAAGGTACCACGCACCCAGTTATACCCCCAGCTGGCCCGGGCTAAAAAGCGTAGGGTTAAGCGCTCGCAGATAAACATGAGCCCGGCGGGCAGCACGGTGAGGAGTAAAAAAAATGAGAGGGGACTGAGATTCTCCATGGCCTTTTAAGGAATTTTCCCAATCTACCAGCCTTCCCCAAAAAAGAAAAGCCATGCCTTTTACTCTTTACGAAGCGGCCCCCCTATGGCAAATTGAGCCTGTAAATATAAAAGGCCCCATGAGCGCAAGAAATCTATATTCCTTTTTCGTTCTCTTTTTGTTGTCCCTCTCTCTTTGTTTAGTTGGTTGCGCTGAAAAAGCGGCCTTAACGGTAGAGGAAAAATACGACAAGGCGATTTTAATGATGGAAAAGGGAGAATACGGTATTGCCGAGCCCATCTTTAGCGAAATCATCCGAGAAAGCCCGGGAACCCGCTACGCCAATTTTGCCTATTTAAAAATGGGGGATGCCGGGTTGGCCTCCACGGATTCAAAAGATCGCCTGGATATCGCTGAAATCAATTACCGTCATTTTTTGCGGCAAAACCCCAATCATCACTTGGTTCCCTATGTGCTGAGCCGACTCATTGAGTTGAATGTCAAGCGCAATCAAAGCAGTCTGTTTGGCAAGTCCTACGCCTATGCGCGCGACCCGGGGCACTTTAAGGTGATTGTCTCCGATTACCAAAGCTTTTACTTGCTCTTCCCGCGAGTCTGTACCTAAAAGAAGCAAGTCAATACCGGGATGAGGCTTTTGATGCCTTGGCCCATCACGAACTCATCATTGGGGATTGGTATTTTCGTCATTCTCAATACCCTTCGGCGATTGCGCGCTATCGTTATATCTTGAATCAATATCCCAACTTTCAAAAAAGGGATTTGGTGATCCACAACTTGATTGAGGCTTATAAAAAAAATCAGCAGCCTGTGCTTGCCGCAAACCTGCAAGCCTTGCACCAGGCTGAAAAAATGGCCCATAACCCTTGATGCTGGGGCCTCGACTGCGCCTTTTTTTTGCCTTCGGAATGCTCAGCCTGCTGGTGGGCTGCGCCTCTGCCCCCCCGCCGAAGCCGACTCCCAAACCCCCGGACAAGGCCACTTTAGCCTTACAAAAAAATAGAGAGCTGGAGCGAAAAAATAAGGAGTTGAGTCAGCGGATCGCGGAAATTGAACGGCTGCGCAAAAAAGATATCCAACAACGAGAAGAAAGCTTAAAAAACCTAGATACCACCTTGGTGATGATGGAGGATAAGCTTTTATCCCTGCAAAGCCAACTGGAAGCGGGGAAAAAAGCCGCCGCCTTAGCGAAAAAGAAGGCTCAGATCAACTCGGCGGCCTCCAGGCCTCCTTTGCCTCAAGCTCCCGCCCCGCCAAAAGCGAGGGCAGCCTTGAAAGGGCCTCCTTCTATCCCTAGAGCGGCAACCCGAGGCTCTGCCCCGGCAAAGAGCCCCTTCACCCAAAAGGCTTTCAATTTAAAGGAATTGGACCCTGATTTACCGTCAAAGGCCAAGCCTAAGGTAGCGCCGCCTGCGCGCGGGTTGCTCCCCCAGGGGGCAAAGCCCTCTTCTAGAGGCAGCCTGATTCAGGCCCCCAACCCCAATTCCAGCCCCAGCCCTCCCCTAAGGGTGAGGAAAGTGGTGAAGGCCCCAGAGCAAACCGACGCGGACTTAGCCCCTCCCATCAGCCCTATTTTACTCATCCAAGAGCCGAGCGCCAAAAAATCCTACAATGAAGCCTTCAAAGCCCTTTCCGCGCGTCGGTTCGACAAGGCGATTGAGCTCTTTAACCGGTTTTTGCGCCGCTACCCCAATGATTTGGACGCCGACAACGCCCAATACTGGTTGGGCCAGGCTTATTTTGAACTGCATGCTTGGGAAGGGGCTGAAGAGGCCTTTCGCAAGGTCTTGGTCAATTACAATCACGGCGATACCCAAAAGGGCTATAAGACCCCCGACGCGATTTTGATGCTGGGTCGGCTTTACAAAAGAAAACTTCGCCCCTCAAAAGCGAGGTATTACTTTGCCGAGGTGATCAAGCGGTACCCCCGCTCCCGTTCCGCGGCCAAGGCGCGAGAAGACCTTTTAAACATCCAGGGCCCCAAGAGGTAAAACATGGATGAAATCGCCCGCGCCTGGTTAGGTTTATGGCTCATTTCGGGGTTGGGGCCGAAAACGATTGCCACCTTGGTGCAGGCTTTTGGGGGGATTGAAAACCTGATGCAGGCCAATGGATCGGAGATTCACCAGCGCACTAACCTGGATAAGGAAAAATCCTATGCCGTGACCCGAGCGGCGGACGCGGAGGCTACCTGCAAAGAGGTGGAGGAGATCGAACGCCTCGGGCTGACCTTTTTGCATTGGGGGCACCCTCGCTACCCCCATTTGTTGGAAGAAATCCATCAATCCCCTCCGGTTCTCTATCAAAAAGGGACGCTCGATTTAAACGAAGGTCTTTTTTTAGCTTTTGTGGGGAGCCGCAAAGCGAGTTTTTCGGGCAAAAGTTTGACCAAACGACTGGTGGGGGAGTTGGCGGGGGCGCAGCCGCAAATTCGTATTGTCAGCGGGCTCGCGTTGGGGATTGACACAGCGGCCCACGCCGCGGCCTTAGAGTGTCATCTGCCCACGGTCGCCGTTTTGGCCGGGGGCTTGAGCCGTATTTATCCGGCGCAAAACCAGGGATTGGCCCAGGCGATTGTGGACCAAGGGGGTTGTTGGTTGACCGAATTCCCAACGGCCACGCAGCCCTTGGCCCAGCATTTCCCCCTGCGCAATCGGATTATTTCGGGTTTGAGTCGGGGGGTGGTCGTTTCTGAGGCGGGGGAACGGAGCGGGGCGAGCATTACGGCCAACCTGGCCTTGGATCAAGGGCGAGAACTCTTTGCCCTTCCGGGCCCGGCGGATTCGAAGTTTCATTTGGGTACCAATCGCTTGATCCAACGCGGTAGCGCTAAGCTTATCTTATCCGCGGAAGACATCTTAGTGGAATTGGCCCCGGGGCTGTTGTCTTCGACTAGCGCAACCCCTTCTTCTCCCTTGGAAACTCCCGGCGATCTCTCGGATGAGGCCGCGATTTTAAAGGCCTTGGAGGAAGGGGCCCAACACGCGGACGAATTGGCCCAAAAGCTTAACCTACCCCAAGGCAAGCTTTTAGGGCTTTTGACAACCTTAGAAATCCAGGGCCTGATTTTTCAAAAGAGCGGCAGTCTGTACCAACGGCTTTGATCCGCTTGGTTCAGACCTCGCCTGTTTAGTACTGGCTTTTTTTTTACTGAGAGGCTATATTAAAGGATTCTTTTCCCGCTCCTGATTGCAATCCCCGGCTTTCGCCTCCCCCCAATCGGTTTGCGGTAATTCATTGTTTTTCCCACAAGGGGTTATGCTGCAAGATTACGAAAAGGCGATTGACGCCATTGAGCGGTATATTGAGGCCCAAGACCTAGATCAGCTCCGGCGGTTCATCAAGGGGCTCTATCCCGGCGACCTCGCCTATTTGACCTCGCACCTCGATACCCCTTACTTAGCCCTCATTTTAGAGGAATTAAAAGAATACCCCGAACTCGAAGAGGTCATCTTCTTGATGGACCCAAAGCCCATGGCCTCCCTGCTGGAAAGCCTGCAAGCGAGTCAGATCAAAGTCCTCTTCAGCAAGCTCGATACCGACGATTCCGCTAAAATCATCTCTCTGCTTCCATCTGAGTTAGCCTCATGGGTGCTTTCCAACATGGCCCCGGAGGAAAATCGGGATACGGTCAATCTGCTCGACTTCCCCGAAGATACCGCCGGTCGCCTCATGGCCCCCGACTACTTTGCCATGGATGAAAACGCCACCGTGTTGGAGGCCTTTCAGGACTTAAAAAAATCCCATGACGCGGAAACCGTTTATTCGATCTACATCATTGATGGCCGCAAACACCTCGTCGGGGTTTGCAGCTTGCGCGAACTCTTAATCGAGCCCAATGAAAGCCCCCTCAAAGAGTTCATGAACGAGGATGTGATTTCCATCCCCGCCGACACTGATCGGGAAGACGCGGCCCGTGTTTTTGAGCGGCATCATTTAAGCGCTCTTCCCGTGGTGGACCCGCAAAACCGCATGCTGGGGATCATCACCATTGATGACATGATCCATGTCCTGCGTTCTGAGGCCACCGAAGATATCATGAAACTCGCCGGAACCACAGCCGATGAGTTTACCCTTCAGTCCCCCTTCAAGGGGTTTTTTCGTCGTATGCCCTGGCTTTTGGTCTCTTTTTTCGGGGGCATGATCACCATTCAAACCAATATTTATTTCGCCGGTCAAATCAATCAGGTGGAATTCTTAGCCTTTATCACCATTATTGCCGGCATGGGGGGAAACATCGCCAGTCAATCTTCGACCATTGTGGTGCGGGGCTTGGCAACGGGTAAAATCTTAGTGAGCGAATTATGGTCGGTCTTAGCGAAAGAAATCTTAATCGGCTTGCTGCTGGGCTTTTTTTTCGGCTTGCTCTTGGCTATCGTAGCGAGCCTGCAATTTAGCGATGTGCATCTTATCGGGTTTTACGTAATGGCGGGAATGCTGTTTTCCATGCTCATTGCCGCTACGGTAGGCAGCCTGATGCCCATTGTGTTCCAACGCTTTTCCATTGACCCTGCCGTGGCCACCGGCCCCTTTGTCTCCACCACCATAGACAACTTAGGGCTCTTGGGATATTTTGGCAGTGTCATTTTGATCCTCCGACTCTTTTTTGTACCATGAAAAAAATTATGATTACCGGTGCCTTGCACCAACGAGCCTTTGATATTTTAGACAGTGACCCAGAGGTAGCTTACGATTACCGCCCCGACCTGCCTCGTCCCGAGATTTTAGAGATGATCGGCGACTTTGATTGCCATATCTCTCGTAGTGAAACGGATGTGGATAAAGAATTCATCGACCGGGCGAAAAAGCTCTCCGTTATCGCTCGCGCCGCCGTGGGGATTGGCAATATTGATGTTGATCAGGCTACCCAAAAGGGTATTTTGGTTTTCAACACCCCGGGGAAAAACACCAACTCCGCTGCCGAATTAACCTTAGGTTTAATGATCGCGGTCCTGCGCAATATGTCTAAAGCGCATTTATCCATGTCTCAAAATAAGTGGAACCGGCATACCTTTATGGGAACGGAGCTTTTAGGCAAAACCGTGGGAATCATCGGCCTCGGCAATGTGGGGCACCGGGTTGCCCGCTTTTGCAACGCCTTTGATTGCGAAGTGATCACCTATGACCCCTATGTGACCTCTGAATATTGCGACGGTCACAAGGCAAGGCAGGTGGAATTTGCCGAGTTGATCGAACAATGTGATATTATTACCATCCACACCCCGAAAAACAAAGAAACGATCCATATGATCGGGGACGCGGAAATCGCCAAAATGAAAGACGGGGTGATTTTAATCAACGCGGCCAGAGGCGGGCTCTATGACGAGGCGGCTCTGTATCAAGGGCTGAAATCAGGCAAAATCTTTGGGCTCGGTATTGATACCTGGGATATTGAACCGGTGAAATAACACCCCTTAAAGGAGTTCGAGACCGTGGTCATGACCCCTCACATTGGGGCGAGTACCAAAGAGGCGCAATTCCGCATCGCCGATTCCGTGGCCAGTGAGACCTTAAAAGCCCTACGGGGCGAAATCGTCTCCACTCCCGTCAACCTGCCCGATATCGCGGGCTTGAGCGGAGAACTGGCCAGCCATTACGCCTATCTCGCGGGTAAATTGGGCGCCTTTAGCCGCCAGTTCATGCGCCAAGAATTCGTTCCCGGGCAAATTGAGTTTTTGTTTCGAGGGAAACTCAACCCCGAAGACTTTGCCTTGATTAAGCTCAGTTATTTGAAATCCTTTCTTCAGGGTACCCTGGATGAAACGGTTTCTTATGTGAATGTGCTGCAAATCGCCCACTCGAAAGGGATTCATATGATCGAACAAGAAGATCACGGGTTTTCGGATTATGAATCGGCGATTCGCGTTCAGGTGAAGGGCGGGGGGCATCAAATCACCATTGGCGGCACGGTGATGGGCCGCAGCCGGGTGCGTTTGAGCTATTTAAACGGTTTCGCTTTCGAAATCGAGCCCACCGGCTGCATCCTCTCGATTGAAAACGAGGACAAACCTGGAGTCATCGGTCATGTGGGGACTATTTTAGCCAAGCACTCCATCAACATCAATCGCTTTGAGCTTTCTAGGGAAAATAAAGGAGGCCAAGCCATGGCCATGGTCATGGTCGATGGAGATGTGACCGGGCAGGCCTTAAGCGACTTGACCCAATACCCCCACATCAACCGGGTACAGACCATCCGCTTAGGGGGATGAGGCGGTTTTCCCTTCTGCTGTTGCTCTGCCTGTGGGTTCTTGTAGGCAGAGCCTCTGCCCAAGGGCTTCAGGTTGGCCTTGGGGAATCCTTGGATACCTCGACTGGGGTTTACAGCCCCCAGGCCGTGCTGTTGCTTCCCCCCTACTTTGGCTTGCGGGTGACTCAGTGGAAAGGGCTCCCCTTAGAAGAACATTACCAAGTTCAAAACAGTCAGATCACTCAGTTTAATCTGGAATTGGAGCAAACCCTAACCGAAGCTCTATGGCTGATTGATTACCTCCATCACGGCCCGGCCCGGCCCATGCCCTTTGAGTTTTTAACCGCTTATCTCGGGATCGGCTACGCCTCGGGCCCCATGCGGGTTCGGCAAACCAGGTACATCGCCGACAAGGGGCAGCTTGTCCAAAGCATGCGGGAAGAATCGGCCCCGGCAAAAACAGGCAGCCTCACCCTCGGTTTGTATGGGGGGGAACGATTTATCAATTTGGATATTGGCCTTCGTTACCTCTTGTCCAACTACCAAACTCAAGAGGGAAGCTCATCGGCAAAAAAACTTCAGTTTTTATTGGCAATCACTTTGGCCTACTAAGGCCACTTAAAGCCATTCAGGCATATTTCTTGATATTCTTTTTGCTTTGCGAGTTCATGGTACCACCTTTTTTTTGATTTAATGGATAAGTTTCAATCTTGGTTTAAGCGAATTGCCGGCAGCTATGTGATGCAAACCTTTCTTGGTTTCTTGGCATTTTTGTTTTTCGCTGCCTGGGCCATGTATTTTTTTGAGAGCCCGGTTCAAAACACCTTTGATTCTTTTTTTCATGCCCTGTGGTACGCGATTGTTACGGTCACGACCGTGGGTTATGGAGACATGTCGCCAAAAACCGAATTGGGGCAGATTGCCGCTGTTTTTATCATGTTTGTGGGCATTGCCTACGCAGGGGTTTTTACCGGCTTAATCACCACTTGGCTGGTAGAAAAAAATCGTCGCAAGCAATTGGGTCTGAGCCCCTTAAAAAAGCTGGAGAAAAAATTCTTGGTCTGTGGTTGGAAAACCGACATGGCCTAACTGTTGAAAGATATTTTAGACCTCCATGGGCGTAAAAGCGATTACTTGATTTTAATCAATAACATGAACCCCAATAAGGTCAATGAACTCCGCCTTGATCCCAAATTACAGAATTTCTATTTTTATAAAGGGGATGATACCAGCCTAGAGCATTTAGAGGCGGCCTGCGCGGCAACGGCAGATAAGGTTTTGGTTTTGGCGGATCAAAAGCCCAACAGCTCGGCAGAAGAAAAAGATTTTCAATCGGTCTTGACCTGCCTCGCCATGGACCGGATTAATCCGGAGATCTACCTCATCACCGAGATCATTTTACCGAAATTTCAGCTTTATCTACAGCACGCGAAGGTGGAAGAGGTGGTTTATTCCAGCTTCAACGAGCGCGCTCTTTTGTGCAATATCGCTTTAAACAGCGGGATGTATAACCTTTTTCGCGTTTTGTTTGATATTCATCAGGGGCAGCTCGACATTGTTTTACTCCCCGAGGAGAAGGAAGGGAAAAGCTACCGCGAGGTGAAAAGCGTACTGAAGGATCGACTGGTGATCGGTTTATTGGAAAATGTAGGTAATTTGACCCGCCGCAAGCAAGAAAAACTCAAGCAGGTGCAACAGCTTCCCTCCATCAAAAAAGCGATTCAAGGTTTACGGGAGTTAAAGGAAATGGAGTCCAACATGCCCGTTTTGCACCCCCCTCCCAATTATCAAATCAAGAGCAACAGCGCCTTAATCGTACTCAAGTCCCCCCCCAACGGGCTCAACCAGGTTTACGACACCTATGGCGCCAGCAACCTCGCTTTGAGCGAAACCAAGCAACTGATTGAATTCAACCTACAAGAAACGCTACTCCAAAGCTCAAGTTGGAGGGAGTACTTCGGTTTGTTGGCGACCAACTCCATTAAACTCTTAGTCGATGAGGGCACCATCCACAGCGTGCAAAGCGGAAGAGAAATCTATAAATTGAGTGAACTGGAGGTTGATGAGGAGCTGACCAAAGAAATCGTGCAGGCTTACCTCGCGGAAATCCATGCAGAAGACGAGACCATACAAGCCTTTCACCCCACTCCCGAGGCTTTTTTAAGCGGGAGCAGAAACAAGGTCAAACTGAGGAGTCATGCCTTGGAGGCAGACAAAAAAGGGCGTCTTTTTATTTTGGGGTGGAAACCGGAACTCCCGGAGATGCTTCATTTTCTTATTATTCAACAGTTCGTCAACAGCACGGTGGAGTGGAAGGATATCACCGTGGTTGCCAATTTGGAAGAAGCCTTTTTTATAAGCATGCAAGAGCAGTTTGCCAACTTCGACAACATTCGCCTGTTCCGCGGCGATGTAGCGGATCACGATGTGTTGAAGATGGCGCAAATCGAAACGGCGACCAAAGTGCTGATCTTGGCGGAAACGGCATCGAAAAAGAGCTTCAACGAGATTGACGCCCAGACCGTACTGGCCACCATGATGGTTTCAGAATTGAACAAGAGGGCTTATAAGGTGGCAGAGATATTAGATAAGCGATACGAGACGACCTTGGCCCATTCCAAGGTGGAAGAGATCATTGCCTTGGATGAATTCAGCCGTAGGCTTTTGGCTTTAGGCAGCCACGGCAAGGGAATCACCAATGTCTTAAAGGAGTTCATCAACCTAGAACGAACAGTGGTGAGTTTTATTGACATCCCCCAGCAATTCGTCGGCCAATCCATGTCAACCCTCTACCAAGCCCATACGGTGCCGGGGATCATGGTGCTGGGTATTTTAGAAGAAGCGGGGAATATGTATGTCCGCAAATCGGAAAAGATTCGCCAAGCGCAGTTCAACCCCCAGATTCAAACCGCGGTAGAGGAGTTGGCCCGGGTCAAGGAACTCAACCCGAATCAGGTGCGGATTGCCCCTCCTCCAGATCACCTCATCCCCTCCAACTCCCGATTAATTCTCTTGCACAGCTCGGACCACCGAGGTTGGGAGGATTACCTTGAGGCAAGCGACAACTAGGCCCCATGGAGCTGTACCAAGAACCTCTTTTTTTGCTGGTGAAGTACCCCCTCGGGGAGGCCGATTTTATCGCCCACCTCTTAAGCCGCTCTCAGGGGCCTTTGCAGGCACGCGTTCAAGGGGGGCAGCAGCTTAAAAAGGGCTTCGCTTATGAGCCGGGGGATCAAATCGAGGCCACCTTTGAGGGGCAAGAGGGTAGCGAGTTCATCCGCCTTAAAGAGGTGCGCCCCCTTTTTCAGCGCGACCCTCAACCTTTGGGCTATGTCTCTATTTTAGGGCTGGCAACCATGATGGAGTTGGCCAATCGTCTGGGGCGGAGGGGGTGGGACGCGGCGGGGCTCTTTGATTTGCTGCGGGCCTCGCAAACTTGGGATTGGTCTCGCCCTAGCCTGCTCCAGCGACTTTTTGACTTTTTATGGCTCTTAACCGATTTAGGGGGCATCAAACCGGAATATCGCCAATGCATGACCTGTCATCGGGAGAGTTATTTAGTCAAGGGGGAGGGGATTCAGGTCAGGAAGTCCTTTTACCTTCTCAACCACGCCCAGGGGGGCTTGGTTTGCGGGGGTTGCGGCGAGGGGGGGGATTTAAACGGGAGTAGCGTGAAGCTCTTTTGGTTGGCCGACCAACAACAACCCCTTGAGGCGGTTCCCGCAGATATTATGTTGCAAGCCCTCTGGCAGCTTTTTGACTACCTCGCCTTTCACAGCCACTTTCAGCTCAAAGCCTTGCCTCTTTTGCGAGAGGCCTTAAAGGCTTAGGCCTCCTGTTTGGGTTTTTCCAATTCCTTTAACAGTTCCAAATAATAACCTCCTTGCTCTGTTAAGCTTTCATGGGTGCCTCGCTCAATAATTCGCCCTTGTTTCATGACTAAAATCAAATCGGACTTGGTGATGGTAGAAAGGCGATGGGCCACGGCGATTACGGTTTTTTCCTGAAAGATTTTTTCAATGGCCAGTTGGATCAGGTTTTCGGTTACCGAGTCCACATTGCTGGTTGCCTCGTCTAAGAGAATCAACTCCGAATGACCGGCAATGGTACGGGCAAAGGAGATCAATTGCGCTTGCCCGGCCGAGAGATTGCGCCCGTTGTCCATCACCTTATGCTGGTATCCGGCGGGGATGTTTTGGATAAAGCGGTCCGCGTAGACAAAGGCCGCCGCCTCTTCAATCTCTTTTTGTCCGATCCCTGGGCGCTCCAGCCCAATATTAAAGGCTAAGCTCTCATTAAAGAGGTAGACATCCTGCTGCATTAAACTCACACAGCGCAAGAGACTGGTTTTAGACAGGTCTTTCAACTCGCGCCCATTCAATTGAATCTGCCCCTCATAGCCCCCATAGGTTTTGCTGATCAAGCGTAAAATCGTGCTTTTTCCCGAGCCGGTCGCCCCCACCAAAGCAAGTTTTTGCCCCTTTTTTAAGTGGAAACTGATTTCTTTCAACACCGGGTCGGCCGACTCTGAATAGGCAAAGCCAACTTGGTTAAAGCGCAGTTCGGCAAACCCGGTCAGCTTCGGCCCTTGACGCTCTTCTTTCTCGCTCGGTTCATTAAAAAGTTGCTCAATATGCTCTAAAGCGGAGAGTGCCCTCTGGATCATGGCAATTTGCTGGGCGAATTCTCGAATGGGGATAAAGATTTTATTTAAGGTCTGCATAAAACCGATCAAGACCCCGATGGTAATGGCCCCGGCTAAAATCAACTCGGCTCCCTGCCAGATGACCAGGGCCAAGGTGACCGAGGTCATCCCCTCAATGGTAGAAAACAGTACCGCGTCATAGATGTTGGAATGGCGTTGGGCCTGTAAGAATTGGTTGTTTTTCCCCTTGAAGATGCGGGTCACCTTGTTCTCGGCGGCAAAGAGCTGAATCATCTTGATCCCGTTGAGACATTCGGTGAGGTACGAGGTCGCCTCGGCGAGAGCGGAACGGCTTTGATTGAAATAGGTTCTTAAGCGTTTGCGCAAAAAGCTTACCAAAAAATACACGAGGGGCAGCGCCACCATGATGACTAGGGTAAGCTTCCAGCTTAGGTAGGCCAGTAAAGCAAAAAGGGCGAGAGTTTTGATCAAGTCCGTGAAGAGGCTCAATACCCCCATGGCGAGGGATTCCCCAATGGCTTCCATGTCGCTGGTCATGCGGGATAGGGTGCCCCCCATGGGGTTGTGGTCGAAATAGCTGCGCGGCAGGGTCAGGCAATGGGTAAAGAGTTCTGTTTTCATGTCGGCAATGGCGTATTGCCCCGAGCGTTGCAGGCTATAGGTATAAAAGGCGTCCATGCCGTAGCCGACGACAACCACCAAAAGCAGCAGGCCCCCGGAGAGATACAACCCGGGGAGGTCTTTCGCGGCTAGGTTGACATCCACGATACGCACCGTCATCCAGGGGATTAAGAGAGCCGAAGCGGTGCTAAAGGGAATTGCCGCCAAGGCGAAGTAAATCCAGATTCGGTGGGGGCGCAGATAGCGAAAGAATTTTTTTAACAGTTGTAAGTCTTTATTCATTCTCTTTCCCCTGCTGCAATTGCCAGGTTTGTTGGTAGAATCCGGGCCGGGTTAAGAGTTCGCTATGGGTGCCTTGATCTACAATTTGGCCTTCATGCAAGACTAAAATCTGGTCGCAGCGTTCTAAGGCCTGGACTCGATGACTGACAATCAACAGGCTTTGGCAGGCGCGCCTTTGTAAAATTTGCTCCAGCAAAAACCGCTCCGTGGCGTAATCCACTGCGGAAAGCACATTATCCAAAATCAACAGGGGCGCGGGCTCGACTAAGGCCCTAGCGAGGCTGATACGCTGCTTTTGGCCTCCAGAAAGCATGATCCCCTTTTCCCCCACTAAAGTTTCTACCCCCGCGGGGAAGCGTTCTATTTCCTCTTCCAAGGCCGATTCGTAGATCACTCGTTCCAAGGCTTTGGGGGTAAGCTGTTCCACCCCAAAGGCAATATTGTTTTGCAGGGAATCACTGAATAAAAAGACATCTTGGGTCACGGTTTTGATGGTTTTTCGCAACGCCTCCAGGGGGATTTGGCTGATGTCGTGCCCACTGAGGAACACCTGCCCCGGTTGAACCTCTAAATAGTGGTTCAGGCAGTTGACCAAGGTGGTTTTGCCGCTGCCGATTTGCCCTAAAACCCCTAAGGATTCCCCGGGGCGGAGGTAAAAACTCACCCCCTTTAACACCGGTTCTTGGCTGTTGGGGTAGGTATAAGATAAATTCTTTACCCGCAAGCCTTGGGCAAATAACTCCGCCGGGGGTTGGGTTAAGGCGGGGCGAGCGAGGTGGGGGGTTTCTTGTTTTAAAATCGTCTCAATGGATTCCACCCCGACCATGGCCTGTTGATAGAGCGTGCTGATCCAGCCCAAACCGGTTAAGGGTAGGGTCAATAAAGCTCCATAGGCCATGAAGGCGGTGAGCCCTCCGATGGTCATTTCCCCTTGAATCACCGTCCAACCCCCTAGGGTGAGAATCATCACCTTTAAGATGTTTTCTAGGTTGTTTAAGATGGGGATGAGAAAGGAGCGCACAAAAGAAATTTTTAAAGAGGCCTGCAAAAAGGCTTGGTTTGTTTCTTCAAAGCGGTCTGTAGTCCAGCGGGTCAGGTGATACCCCTTGATCACATCCATTCCCGTCAGGCTCGCTACAATATAACTGGAGATGGATTGCAGCAACCCTTGGCGCCCCTCGGAATACTGCACCACAACCTTCATCCCCATGCGCACGGCTAAGAAGACTAAAGCAATGGGGATAACGGCATACAGGGTCAGGCTTGGCGAGATCGTCCACATCTTGTAGGGGGTAAAGGACAGGGCGGTAAGGATATTGAAAAACTGCATGAGGACAAAGCCGCACAGAAGCCGCAACCCCGTGATGTCATTTTGCACTCGGCTGATGACGCTGCCGGTCGTGTTGTGGTCGTAGTAATTTTTTTGCAGGTGAACCAGCTTGGTAAAAAGCTCGTTTTTCACTTCAAACTCAATCGCCCTTCCGGGATTAAAAAAGAGGATGCGCGACAAGCTGCGTACGACAATGATCACTAAGGCAAGCCAAAAAATTTGCCAGAGATGACCGTAAAGCTCAGTTTGATGAGCTTTGAGTTCTTCTGTTCCTAAAGTCAATAAATCCACCCCCGCTTGAATGTGCAGGGGAATCGTTACGGTAAGCCAATTGGTGGCGATGATAAACAGGATGCCTAAGCTATAGCTCAACCGATGTTGACCGAGGTAACGGAGAAAAAAACGCGCTCGCTTCATGGAAAACAAAAAGAAAGGAAGGGGAGGAGAGGGAGCTTGATTTTTACCTTTACTTATTTTTATTTTTTATAGTAAATTATTTATATATAAAGGAGGTCCGATGAACAAGAGCATTCAAGGCAAGCTTGCCTATGTAGAAAAAGACGATTGCACCAGTTGCCAACTCTGTGCCGATACCTTACCTCAGGTATTTCAAATGGACGCGGACGATCTTTCCGAAGTCCACAACCCCTATGGGGCAACAGAAGAAGAGATCCAAGACGCAATGGACTCTTGCCCCGGCGAATGTATCCTCTGGAAAAAGCAGGAGGCCCCATGAGCCTCATTCTTTTTGCGCGCGTCTGGTGGGCGAAGCGGCTGGTGTTGCGCCGTCGGCCCTGGGGAAAAAAGCATTAATAACCATCTCTGAGTCGCGGGCTCGGTTGGTGATGTGGCGCTTTAATTGTTGATTCGAGGAATCACCACAATATCCACCCGCCGGTTTTGCGAACGATTTTCCGGGGTATCATTTGAAACCAAGGGCTGGTAAGCCCCATACCCCGCAGCGGAGAATCGCCTTTCGTCCATATCGCTTTGTTTCAATAAGAAACGCAGCACCGACAAAGCCCGCTTTGCCGAGAGTTCCCAATTGTCCTTAAAACGCCTTCCCCGGTAAGGAATATTATCGGTATGGCCTTCGACGATAATACGGTTTTCCGCATAATCGGAAAGAATTTTTTTAATTTTCCGCAAGGCCTTTTTCACCCCCGGTTTTAATTTATCCGAGCCGGAATCAAAGGAAATTTTATCATCTAAATTGATGATTAAGCGGTTGGAAAATTTCTTTAAGCGAATCTCGCCATTTTTGATTTCTTGTTCCAGTTGCTTTTCCAGTTCTTTCCCCTGGTTTTGCATCCGTTCCAACTCGTTTTTTTGGTCTTTGCTGAGCTTTTGCAAGCGAGCCAATTCCGCTTCTAGGTTGCGGATGTTCTCTTTGAGTTGGGTTGCTTCTTTTTCGTTTTTCGCTTTTAAGTCCGCTATTTCAGCGAGTCGTTCTTCCCGTTCTTTTTGGAGTTCTTTTTTGAGTCGCCTTAATTCACCGCCGAGTCGTTTTTGCAACTCCTCGTTGGCTGCGAGGAGTTCTTTTTCCTTGCCCGTGGCGGAATCCTTTAGGGTCTTTAGGGTTTGTTCCAGTTCTTTGATGCGTTGGGAGAGGGCCTGCTCTTGGTCTTTCGCGTTTTTTTGAGTCAGGGCCAATTGCGCGCGAAGCGCGTCTAATTCGGCTTCTAAGTCGTGGATACGGCTTTTGAAGGCGGCTTTTTCATTGCCATATTGTTTTTTTAATTGTTCCAGCTCGGTTTCGGCGGCGATTTTATCCTTATAACAATATTTATTTTTGAGTTCCAGGGCAACATTGTCGTTTTTGCAGGTTTTTAAATCATCACTTCCAAAGAGGGCAAAGAGGGGCAGAGGCCAAAGAAGGAGAGCGAAAATCAAGAGTTCTTTTTTCATGGCGGCTTATTCCTTAGGGGGTCCCGCGGCTTTTGCCTGAGCCAATTTTGTTTCGGCCCGGCGCAGTTTGAGGGTTAATTTTTCAAACTCTTGTTGTTGGTACTGCAAATATTTTTCATAGATTTTCAAAGAGATCATCCCTTCATCTTGTTTTTTATCCTTTTTCGCTTCGCCCTCTTTAGCCTCTGGTTCAGGGGGGCGCTGTGCCTCTTGTACCCTGCGGCCAATCTTAGCTTGAGACAATCGTTGTTCTGCCACTTTCAAGGCAATTTCAGCATCCAGCATTTCTAGCTGGGTTTGCCCTAACTCTAACGCCATTTGATGGTAGGCGAGCTTTTGCCTCTTGCGCTCTTGGGTGATTTCTTGTTCCCGCGCTTGGTTCTCCGCGGCTTTGAGTTGCTCTGGGCTGCCTTTCTTTTTTAAGGCGGCGAGCTTGTTTTGGGCTTCTTTGAGCGCCGACTCGGCTTGGGCCAACTCTTGCCGCGCCGCGTCACGAGCCTTGGTGAGTTTTTTGTTTTCCTTGTTTTTTTCTATTTTTCGATCTGGAAAATCAATCAGGCTGCGCTCGAGGGTTTCTAAGGCTTGCGCTTCGGCAGGGGTCGCCTTTTCCAATAGCGTTTCATCAATGGGGGGGGGGAGGGCAGGGGCGCAAGCCGAAATAAAGAGTAGGGCAAATCCAAAAAGTAGGGCTGAAAGTCGCATAGTTCCTCCAAAGGCTTTATATAACGCATTGTCGGTCATTGTACCCCTCCCCCCTTGAAAGCTCAAGGGG
Source organism: bacterium (assembly GCA_024275165.1). Lineage (GTDB taxonomy): Bacteria > SAR324 > SAR324 > XYD2-FULL-50-16 > XYD2-FULL-50-16 > JAJRZQ01. Next base: position 18,197 of record JAJRZQ010000019.1, read on the forward strand.
AGGCGGGAAAAAAGCAAAAAAAAGGCGGGACAAGCCCGCCTTAGGCCCTAAAATTAATTTTTAGTGACCGAAACCGACTTTCCAACCGAGGGAAATATTAGCTCCCTTAGGGCCGTCAATGAAAGCTTTTTCGTATTCAACCAATAAGTCGTTGTGACCGAAAAGCTTATATTCACCGCCGACAACAATCACCGCCCCACCGTTGGTCGCCGAGGAAGAGACACTGTCGATGGTCAGGGTTTCCGCCTCACTCGCGTAGCCGAGTTTGCCTAAGAAGGCAAAAGCCTCGTTGAGGTGGTAGAGATAAGTGCCCATTACTCCCGTAGAGGTGTATTTGCCCTCGCCGGTCAACTCATGCTCAGATAAGCTGTTGCTGCCTGAATTGTAGGCTAGTTCCACCGCGAAATGCGCGGTGATTTGATAGCCGAAATCAAAGCCGAAGCCGCTACCGGAAGCACCGTTAATGGTTGTTCCGGCATGCTCATAGCTGCCGCTTTGGATGCTGAGGGCTTTTACGACTAAGTAACTTTTAGACCAAAAATCGTCTTTTGGAGCCGATTCCATCGAGTGCGTTGTTTCGCCGGACATTTCCTTTTCATTTTCTTGTTCTGCCTCTTCCGCCAAGAGGGGGGTCCAAGAAACGAGTAAAAAAGCTGCAAATAAAAGTAAGTTTTTCATGTTCTCTAGATCAAAGAATTATAATTTATCAAGCTCGAGCGGAACTTTACCCTGTTTACTCAAAAAGAAAAAGGGAAAATTTACTTTAAGCCGAACTAATTTTATTTGCATCCACGAATATTTATTTTTTTTCTTAAAAAACAGGTAGTTATTGGGCCTTTTTTCTATTGCTTCATCCATTGCCGGGCTTGGTTCTCATCCCCTAAAAGCGGAATAAAGCGAAACAATTCCGCCACTAAAAGCTGATGGGCAATCTGAGGGTTTGCCTTTAAGAGCGCGAGCCTTCCCCCCCGGGCTTTGAGTTTTAAGGATAAATCCACTAAGAGGCTCATGCCCGCCACATCAATCAATCGCACTTGTTCCATCTGCAAGATCAACCCCCGCAGGTTTTTTGTTTTGAGCAGAAAGAGAAAGTTTGCCTTGAGTTGATCGAGGTTGTCGCTTACGAGGTCCCCCTGGAGGGGGACGATTTTCACCTCTTTTGTTTTCATGGGGCCTTATTTAGCTGCTTTAGCTTGTTTTAATTGTTGTTCCAATTGTACGATTTTTTCTTCCAAGCTTTGCTTGGAGCGGCTCAAATCCAGGGTGCTGTTCGCTAAGTCGGCATAAAGACTGGAGTTTTCCATGGTAATGGCCACCAAGCTGTTTAGGAGAGTTAAAAATTCCACTTTTTCATGGCTAAAGGCATGGGTAACCCGGTTGTTTTCGAGGTACAAAATGCCGATAAAATGGCTGTGGTGCGCTATGGGTAGGGCGAGAATAGATTTGGGTCTTTCTTTTTGAATATAGGCGTCATAACCTAAAAAGTTTTCCTTGAGCGCATCCCCAAGGAGTACGCTTTTCCCGGTGCGCTGCACATAACTAATCACCTTATGGCTCAGGTGTTTACTGTTTTCATAGGCAAAACTGCATAAAGTCACTGGTGGGTCCACTTCATTGCTCCCCTTGGCGCGAATGATCAAGGCTCCTTTTTGCTCTACCAAAAAATATCCCTTTTGCGCTCCGGAGTTTTCTAAGATCATGCGAAATAGGTTGGCTAAAATTTTTTCAAAACTGATTTCTAAGGAGATACTTTCAAAGGCCTTGTACAGGGTAGAAAGATCAAAATAACTCGGCATGGTCCGTTTCAGGGGCTCTAAGGCTTTTTTATGGGGGGCTTTGAGGGGGACTAAGTTTGAATCCGCGCGCAAGAGATTAAAATATTTTCGTTCGAGTAGGGTCACCTTGGCCCGGGCACCCCATTTGATATAGGCGTGATAAGCTTCTTGCAAATAGGCCTTGGCAATGGTTTCTTTCTTGCGTTGAAGGAAGTAGAGGGCGGCCCGTTCTAAAATCAAGGCCTCCACCTGGATGAAGTGGTTTTTTTGCGCGGCCTTGATCGCCGCGTCGTAGAGGTTCATCGCTTCTAAGGGGTTGCCCGCTACTCCAGCCATCTCCGCGGCGATGAGCAGGTATTTGTCCTCAAAATTGACCTTGCTCGCCTCGGCAAAATTTTGCAGGCGGTCGCGGTTGTTTTTTAAAATATCCCAGTAGCGCTTTTTTTCTTCTTGGCTGTAATGACTGTAATTGGAAAGAAGAATTAAAGAATAATAAAAGTAATGTTCCGGAACCGCCAACTGGGAATAACCACCGATCAACTTATCGGACGCTTGGATCCAAGTTAAGGCTTGGCTGGGTTTGCCCAAGTGAAACTCAATCATGGCGGCCAAGAGATGAAACCATTGCAGCGCGATGGTGTTTTTTTGTTTTTTTAGGCTTTCGAGCAGTTCATCTTGGTGTTCCAGCCTGGTGTTGGGTTCTTGCCCTTGATCTAAAGATTGGCAGAGGAGCAAGGGGATATCCATCATCTGCATGATTTGAAAAAGCTCTGGGTCTTTGATCTGCTCTGTAAAGTCGAGATGAGTTTTGACTTCCTTGCGCAGCTCTTCTAAGGGTTGACCTGTAAAAAGCTTGGTCACTAAGGAAAACTCAATCCCTTCGGCCACGGTATGCAGGTCGCCTTGGTTCATGCCCGCGGTCATGGCTTTTTTTAAAAAACCAATGTTGCCTCGGGCTCGCCCTCGCCAATGGCTGATATAGGCCCCAAAGAGCAAATAAAGTTGCGCCAGCAAATCCTTGCTTTCATATTTTTCCGCTAGCCTTAAGGCCATTTCCGCGACAGCGTAACCCTTGGCATAGTCTTCTAAACCACTGCAAAGCAAGACCGCGTAATTCATGTAGGCAATGGGCGAAACGGCAGAGTTCCCCTTTTCCAAGGTCAAACGCACCATGGTCAAGGTGAGGACAACCCACAAATTTCTCTTAATCAAGTAGGCGGCGGGCAACATCAAGGAAATAAATTGCATCAATTCTTGATCCTGGCCCCGGGGCATGGTTCCCATAAAAGGTAGGTTTTCAATTTTGCTTTGGGCGAAACTTTGTTCGATCTCCATCATCATCATATGAGCGCGAATCGTCAGTTCCGCTTCATTGGGGGGAATGGTTTCATTAAAAAAGTGTTGCAGGCATTGAATTCCCAACTCAATCGCTTCTTTGTGCTTGGTCGTTTGGATATAGAGGTTCAGCTTGGTTTTTTCGACCTCCAGCCGTTCCGCTTCGCTTTGTACATGGCTTTTTAAAACCTCGAAATAGGGAATGGCGGCTTCCACATTGCCGCTATAATACTCGCTCTCTGCCCCTCGTAAAAACAGTTCTTTGGTCAATTCATAATCGGTCTGCCACGAATCTTCAGAGAGCAGGTTGACCCCAATGGTGTAATAGCGCCACGCGGTTTCATAGGCTGCCGCGGCCTTGGCATTGATTCCCGCTTGCAGGTTGAGCTTTGCTAGTTGATGGCGTTCCTCGCTTGCGGTTACCAGAGCAAGCCCTTGATTCAAATGCCCTACTAAGGTAAAGAGTTGGTCGGATTGAGAGGTTTGGGTATGTTTTAAAAGGTGCCTCCCGATTTTTAGATGGGCTTGTTTTTTTTCAGCGGGGTTGAAGAGCTCCATCGTCGCTTGGTGAATCCGGGAATGGGTAAAGTGAAAGGCTTGATTATTGGGGTCTTGAAAATCCCTAAATTCCATTTCTTCAGCGAGCAGGCCCGCTTGAATCGCTTCGGCAAGGTAATTGTAGAGTTTTCCCTTGCTCTTTCCCACCGCCCAGCTGAGGGTTTTTAAATCAAACCGCACTCCCAGGCAAGCGGCTTGTTTTAAAACTTCCAAAGTCTTTTGGGGCAAGGTTTTGAGTTTGTCGCTCATTAAACTGACCACATCACCGAAAGCGGCGGCATCGCGAATTTGCCGGACCTCCCATTCCCAGCGGTTGCTCAGGCGGTTAAAGCGAATCAGCTCTTTATCGTAAAACGATTGCAGCAATTGTTTGATGAAAAAGGGGTTGCCATTGGTGGCATGGGTTAATATCTCCGCCAATTCGTGATTGTTTTGCCCTCCCCCCACGGTGTCTTCCAGTAAGCGCAAGGTATCTTCAACCGTCATGGAGTGGATGTTTAAGCGGGTAATGGTCACCCCCGCCTTTTTTGTTTCCGCCAACGCCAACTCAAAGAGGTTGTCGCGAAACATGGTTTGTTCTCGATAGACCAAAACCAAAAGCAGATATCGGCTCTCTATGTCGGTCAATAGGGCTTGTAAAAAGGAAATACTGCTGGCGTCGGCCCAATGAAAGTTATCTAAAAAAATAACAATGGGGACGCTCAAACCGGCAAAGGCCTCAAAAAACTTCGTGCAGGCATAGACAAAACGCTTTTGGGTTTCTGCCGAGTCCAACTTAGGTAAGGGATCAAAAGAGCCGAGCAGGAATTTGAGGTCTGGGAGGAAATCAACCATCACTCCGGCGTTTTTACCTAAAGCGGCTTGAAAAGCCCTTTTGGATTGTTCCAAGGTTTGCTCGTCTTGGGCCAGAATCTGCAACACCAACCCCTGCAAGGCCTTTTGCAAACAGAAATAGGGGGTATCTTTATGGATTTTTTCAAAGGAGCCGGGTACAAAGTATCCCTTTGTCGTGGCCACGGGCTCTCTTAACGATTCGATCAGGCTGGTTTTACCCACTCCGGGCTTCCCCTCGACCAACACGACTTCAACCTGCCCTTGAGAAATACGCTCAAAAGCTTGGAGCAATTGGGCTAAATTTTCTTCCACTCCATAAAGGTGCGTAGGGATTTGAAAACGACCTTCCGTGTCGGAGCCCTCGGGCGTAAAATCAGCAACGGGCAACCCCCGTTCGACCTGCGTGAGAATGCGGGTGAGGTCGCGAGAAAGGTTTTTTGCCGATTGATAGCGATCTTGTGGATTTTTTTGTAAAAGCTTTTCAACGACCTTGATTAAGGGCGAGGGGAGGTCTGGATTGGATTCCAGTAGCTTTTGGGGTTGCAAGTCCGCTGGTCTGTAGGTCTGGGGAGAGGGGGCCGCCCCGTTAAAGGGGATTTGCCGCGCCAAGAACTCGTAGAGGATGCCTCCCAAGGAGTAGAGGTCTGCCCGGTGGTCGACCTGATCCAGGGCATCTTCCAGGAGTTCGGGCGCTCTGTAAGTGAAATAAGCTTGCTCTACCCCTCGGTTGGGTTGGGGCTGTTTTCCCGCTTTTTCAAAGCCGTAAAAACCAATGAAACGGATCTCCTTTAAACTTTTGCCCACTAAAATGTTGCCGGGGGTTAAGTCTTGGTGATAAATCTGCGCTTGGTGGAGTTGATGAAGTTGATCGGCAATGGCGATACATAAAGAAAGGATGGAAGTGAGGTCGAGGTTCCCGTCTTCAATGAGTACCCGCAAAAAAACCATCCCTAAATCAGGGTAGACAAAACCTAAATGCTGGTTGACGAATAGATATTCTAAGGGCTTTAAGATCTTGGGGGATTGCGCCTCATCGTCGATTTTTAGGCTCTGCAAGCTGGCGAGTTCATCTAAGGAGGATTCTTTTTTTAGGATTTTAATCAATACGGGGCGCTCGTCGCTGCTGCGCACGCCTTTAAAGAGGATGGAAAAGGGGCCGTCGTGAATTTCTTCGATGCTGTGGTAGTTGGAAAAATGCATAGGCTATTTTGCGGGGCAAACCCAAAAGCCGGAGCTTGCGCCTTTTTCGGCTTGATTGATCTCACTTAAACTGCGTGCCGCTTGTACCCCCAGCGCCTGGGCAAGCTCTTTGCTCTGCGCTTGAGGGTAACGGGGTTGTTGACCCTGCTCCAACATTTGATCACTGAGGAGGTACAACAAGAACTCCACTCCTTCTGCGTAAAAAGGGCGACCGGTGTTTTCAAAGAGACGAAAGGAAATCTCTCGATTGGTCAAGGGCCGGCAGGCTAGCGCCTTTTGAGCCGTTTGCAAGCTCTTTGGGTTGGGCGACCGGGCAAAAGAAACCCAATAAAATCGCCATTTTAACCGTCGGCTTTCCCTTAAGCGCGGTACCACAGAAGGGGCAAAGGGCTCTAAAGGGTGTTTAAATTGGCGGCGGGCTTGATAATCCGCCCCCTTTGCCAAGTCCTTAGCCCGTTCCCAATTCGGCTGTATCTCAAGGTAACTCATGCCCCTTCGCCCCTCAAGAGTTTTTTTCCAATTATCTTGCGGCGCGTAGTCCAAAGGGATCAAGTAAGGGGCCAATCGAGTCTGCGTTGAGCAGGCGATTAAAAGGGGGAGCAAAAACAAGCAGAGTCGCACCTTAGGCCTGAATGGTCTGGTCGATCAATTTTCCTCCTTCGGCTAAGTAGGCTTTCCAGGCCTCCCAAAGTTCAAGGGGTTGAATTTCCTTCATCAAGCTGCATTGCCCTAGGGCGTTTAAACCTACGAATTTCAACCCCTGGGCCCCGACTTTTTTATCTAAACCGAGGATTTTTAAAAATTCTTCTTTTTTAACGGGGTTTAAGCTTAAGCGAACCCCTAAGCGGGATAAAAAGCCTTGCATGAGTTGGTGGTCTCGTTCATTTAAAAATTTTCTTCGGGCAGAAAACCACAAAGCGAACTCCATGCCGGCCAGCACCGCTTCCCCATGCAGGCAGCCTTGGTATTGGGTAAAGGTTTCAATGTAATGGCCTAAGGTATGCCCAAAATTCAGCATGGCTCGGTTCCCCCTTTCGGTTTCATCTTCTTCGACAATTCTGGCCTTGACTTCTAAAGAGCGCTCAATCGCCTCCTTGAGTAAGCTGGGGTCGCCTTTGAGTTCTTCGGGGGTCAATTTATGAACCAACTGGAACAAAAAGGCATCGGCAATAAAGGCGTGCTTGATCAATTCTGCGTATCCGGCAACAAATTCCCGTAAAGGGAGGGTCTTTAAAAAGTCGATGTCGATGACCACCGCGAAGGGTTGTTTAAAGGCCCCGATAAAGTTTTTCCCCGCGGCGTGATTGTAGCCCGTTTTCCCCCCGATGCTGCTGTCTACCTGAGATAAAAGCGTAGTGGGGATTTGTAGGTAAGGGATCCCGCGCATATAGGTCGCCGCGGCAAAGCCAACCATATCCCCAATTACGCCGCCCCCAAAAGCGACCAAAAGGCTTTGCCGATGCGCCCCGCTACGGGCTAAGAAATCATAGATCTTCGCAATGGAGTCCTCGTTTTTATAGATTTCACCATCGGGCAGCACCAATTGATGCACCCCGACTCCGGGCAGTAAACGGCTCATGAATTCAGGGTAGATTTCTTCAATCTGATCGTTGGTGATCACAAAAATATCTTGGATCCCTTTATGTTCCAATAGCTGGGTTACCGTGGATTGAAGGATCCCTTGCCCCACGGTAATGGAGTAATGATACTGACTTCGTTTTAACTGAATTTGTAATGTTTTCATAAATTATCGTATGGTAAATCGAGATGGCGCCGGTGAGGGGGACCAGGGGATAGGGATTACTTCTTCAACCTTAGCCCAGGGGGAGCCTTGACAAGACCAGGTCAATAAAGCCTCTAGGGCTTCTGGCCGGCCCCAGGCATAAATTTTGACCTTTCCGTTGTTTAGGTTTTCCACGCTTCCTGTGAGCCCAAGTTTTTGAGCCTCTTTTTGGCAATAGCTGCGAAAGCTCACTCCTTGTACTTTTCCTGAAACTTGAATTTGTAATCCTTGAGGTTGCATGTTTAGGTTTTGGCGTTGATCTTGCTTTTGTAAGAAGCCTGAATGATTCGCTATCGTTGCAAAAGTGCGGCAAAATATCTTAGGAAACTCTGAAAAACACGGAGGTTCCCTTAGAGTACGCATAAGGATTTGCCCTGAAATATCTAGTTCGCAGTCAGGCTATTTTGCGTCAAGGCGATCTTTTTGTCTACCAATGCCGATGCTTTAAACCTTGGCCAAACCAATACATCGGTTTATACTTTGATCAAATCTTAGTTTTTTTCGAGTCTTTTATGAGCGAAAACGCAGCAGCCCAAAATACCGACAAAACCAAACTGGACTCTCAGGCCAAAGTAAATGAGTTGGCTGCTTTTGAAGCGAGCTTAAATAAAAAGCTCGCTCAGGTTTCGGATATCCCCATTCCCGGAATGGGCGAGAGTTGGTATTTATCCCCCATTGTGAAAAATAAGGGTTCCAACTTAAATATTCTGCATTTATTTGGTAAGAAAAAAATCAGTGATGAAGAGCTGATCGAACTCCGAAAAACCTCGATTCTACAACCGGGAAATACCCAAACCAAGGTACAGAAACTCAAAAAACAATACCCCGGGAACCCGGAACTGATGATGATCAGCGCCATCTGCACCCAAGGGATGATGGCCAACTCCGGTATGGGCAAACAGCTTGAGGGTTATAAAGCCGCCACCCGTGACGCGGGTACCGCTTTGATGAGCAACGGATTGAGCCTCTATAATGCCGAAAACTTCATCAAGCTTTATTTTATGATGTTGGAGCGTTATAAACGAGAGCAAAATAAGGTTTTTGACGAACTGCGCCACGACCCCCGCCTACAGGCGCAAAAGCAAAAAATGGCGCATGAGATGCAACTGGTCGATTACCTCACGATGGATCGGAAAAAGAGCTTGAACATCCTCGCTCACCTGAAAAAAAAGATTAAAAGCAGCGCCTACTCCCAATATTTTGATGTTTTTAGCGTTGCCAAAGCTTGCCAAATGATCAGCGACGGCAAACAGAAAGAAACCCTCGACTTTTGTTCCGCCGGGGAATTCATTGCCTATCTTTATGCCTTGGCGATTGCCTTTGCTAAAATTCCGATTCTTTCTCCCCTAGTGGATCAAATTTTAGAAGGCATGAACACCAGCAATATGGGGGTTCGTTTGCGCCGGGTCTCGGTTTCTTCGGTACGGCATTTTTCTCAGTTGCGTATTGCCGCGATTTTAAACGAGCAAACCAAGATGAAAAAATTGGGCAGCATGATCTACCAAGAAAACTTGACCTATGTTAAAAAAATGGAGAACGCGGCTCTTTACCAGGTCTATGAAACAGACCCTTTTTTCAATCTTGCCCACATGGCGGAGTTGACCTTTGGGCTTTACGAGAGTTCGGACCAACCCAAAATTGTGAGAAACGCGATTGTGGCCATGGAAACGGTGATAAAAAAAGACATGAGCCCCAATCATGTTTTTACGGAACTGGCAAAAACCCATACCTATAAATTGGGAGAACTGATTGCCAGTGGGGAAACGCAGTCCAAAACAGATTCGGCGGAGGCTCCAAGCAAGGCGCATTCTCAAGGTTTGCCCTGAATGATTTCAACTAAGGCCTGGGCAAACAGGTCTGTGCTATTGAGCGATTCCACTAAGGTAAATTCTTCCCCTCCCAGGGCTAAAAATCGTTCCTTTTCCCCTATGGCCAGTTCTTCTAAGGTTTCTAAACAATCCGCGACAAAAGCGGGGGAAAACACCACCAGTTTTTTGACTTCCTCTTGAGCTAGCTTGCTGAGGACTTGATTGGTCGCCGGGCCGATCCACGCGGCTTTGCCTAAGCGAGATTGAAAGGCGACTTCGTATTGGTCGGGGCGCAACCTTAAACCTTCTGCGATGAGGCGCGCGGTGCAAAAGGCCTGAGCCCGGTAGCAATGGGCGTTGCGCGGGGTTAAGCTTTGGCAGCAGTCCGGGCTTGCCAGGCAGCCCCCTTTTGGGTCCGCCTTTTGGATCTGGCTTACGGGGAGCCCGTGAAAGCTGAACAGCACCTTGTCAAAGGGTTTCCGCAAGTAGGCCTTTCCCTGCTCCACCCAGGCGCGAATAAAGGCGGGGTGGGAGTAAAACTCGGGGATGATCTTCAAGGAGGGGTAAACCTGCCAATCTTGTATTTCCCGCAATAAAGCCTCCACCATACTGCCCGTGGTGGCGCTCGCCTGCTGGGGGAAGAGCGGCAAGAGGGTAATGCTTTGCGCCCGCTCTTGCGCTAGCTGTTTGAGTAGAGCTTGCAGGCTCGGCTCTCCATAGCGCATGACCAATTCAACCCGGTGGCTTTGGCCTAGCAGGGCTTGCACCTTGGCGGCCAGTTTTTGACTGTGGGCAATCAGGGGGGAGCCCTCTTCTGTCCAAATTTGCGCGTATTTCGGGGCCACCTTAGAGGGCCGTTTGCGCAAAATCACCCCGTGAAGCAGCAGGGTTTTAGGAAGAGGCGGCAAATCCAAAACCCGATCATCACCTAAAAACTCGCGTAGATATTTTTTTACCGCGGCCTCTGTTGGGGCTTCTGGACTGCCTAATTGGGCCAAAATCAAAACATTCTGAGGGATGGTCATAGTACAAAAGGAATGATATTTCTAAGCTACTTTTTGAGGAAAAATATAACATGATCATCGCAAAAGAGCCAGTAGAAGTCCGCGCCTATATTCAGTCCAAACCAGGGGCAGCCGTGGGTTTCGTGCCCACCATGGGATATTTGCACGAGGGGCACCTGAGCTTGGTGGAACGAGCGAAAAAAGAAAACGATACGGTGATTGTGAGTCTTTTTGTCAACCCCACCCAGTTCAACAATCCCTTCGACCGGGAACAGTATCCCAGAAAAGAGCAAGCCGACCAAGAGATGTTGCGAGCCGCGGGGGTGGACTTGCTCTTTCAACCGAGCGTCGATAGCATGTACCCCTCTGGTTTAAATACACAAGTAGAGGTATTGGGCCTCACCGAGGTTTTGGAAGGGGCTCATCGCCCCGGTCATTTTTCCGGGGTCACCCTCATTGTCGCCAAGCTCTTTAATATTACCTCCCCTACCCGCGCTTACTTTGGCTTAAAGGACTACCAGCAGTTGAAGGTGATTGAGCAAATGACTCAAGACCTCAACTTCCCTGTAGAGGTGGTTGCCTGCCCCATCCTTCGCGACCCGGACGGGGTGGCGATGAGCAGCCGCAACGCTCGCCTGACTCCCTTGCAACGGCAAGCGGCCAGGGGGTTGTATCAGTCCTTATGCCATGCCCGCAGACGATTGACAACAAGCAACCCCCCGACTTTAGAGCAATTGCGCGCGGAGATGAAAGAGATCCTCCAACAAGCGGGGCAGAGCGAGATTGATTATATCTCCTTTAATGACGCGGAGACTCTGCGACCCCTCAGCGAGGTCAAAGGCCCTCTGCTGATCTCCCTGGCCGTGTTTTTTGGCCCCCTGCGCTTGATCGACAATCTGCGGCTTGATTTGTAATGGATCCCCAGACCTACCAAGTCTTTCAGCGCTTTGCCAAGCAAGGGGTCTGGCAAAAAGATCAGGGCTTGATTGTCAGCCTCAGCGGAGGCCCCGACTCGGTTTATCTCTATCGTTTTTTATCCGAGGTGGCCCAAAAAATACCCTTGAGGCTCTACCCCGTCCACTTCAATCATAAAAAGCGCCCCCAAGCGGAGAAGGAAGCGGAGTTCTGCCAAAAGCTGGCCCGCTTTTTGGGGCAAGAGTTGATCTTAATCGAAGCAGAGGGCGAGTTTCAGGGAAATTTTCAGCAAGCGGCCCGGAAGTGGCGCAAAGAAGAACTGCTCTACTGCAAAGAAAAGCACCATTGCGCATACATCGCTCTAGGACACCAGGCGGATGATGTAAGCGAAACCATGCTATTTCGGCTTTTGAGAGGAACAAGCCTGTTCAGCTTAGAGCCCATGAAGGAGCTTGACCCTCCCTTTTTTCGCCCCCTCCTCCGCTGGAGCAAAGCTGAAATCCTAAAGCGTCTGGCAGGTTTAGAGCAAACTTATTGCCACGACCTTTCAAATGAAAGCCCCCGCTACCGTAGAAATCAACTGCGGATTGAACTGCTTCCCCTGCTCAAAGAGCTGGCTTTGGGGGATTTGAATGAAAAATTAGGGCAGATTGCCCAAGAAGCGGGGCTGCTAAAAGAGGCCTTTGAGCATTATCTCCCCCCAGTAGGGTACGGCGACTCCTTGCCCTATGCCCAGGTGTCGTTGTTGCCCACTCTTTTCGCGCGGGAGTTGATCCACCGTTTTTTGCTCCATCACGGTTTGACCGAGATTCACCGCGGTCAAATCGAAGAAATCCATAGCCTGGTGCGGCAGGGTCGGGGAGGCTGGCGATTGGCGATGAAAGGCGGCAAGGCTTGGGGGGAGAAAAAACAACTTTGGGCTAAAAAAAATGACTCTCTAGGGGAACTTTATTGAACATGGTATGCTTCTGGAATTGACAAACGACCTATTTACTCGATTCCATGCGAAGGCACTTGCGTACGATTTTTTCCCTTTTTGTTGTTTTCAGTCTCCTCTGCCCGGCAAGGCTCTGGGCCGGCTACAGCGACCCTGAAATCAAGGTTTTGCTGCTCAATGCCCGGGGCACCGTAAGCTTTTCAAGCCGCCGGGGGATTGAAATCTTCCAGGGCCCCAAAACCCTCTCTCCCCCCAAACGAATCAAATTGAGGTTTTTAGGCCCTAAGCAGGTTCAAGTGGGGCATTTAGGCAAGGTGACGGCCCCCTTTTACTTGGTCGGCGAAGGGCCTATTTTACTGAATGGGCGCCTCTATCAAGGAGAATTGGAGATTCGCCCCCATAAAAGGGGTTTTTATGTCATCAACCATATCCCGGTGGAAAAATATTTAGAAGGAGTCCTCAACGCGGAGATCAGCAGCAAATGGAATTTAGAAGTGGTCAAGGCCCAGGCGATTTTGGCGCGAACCTATGCCTTAAAAAAAGCCAAGACCAATCACGCAAAGGCCTGGCATTTAGAGGCCGGGCATTTAGATCAAGTCTACCAAGGGGCCGGCATCAGCGATGCGCGTTCCAGGCAGGCTTTGAGGGAGACAAAAGGGCTGGCGCTCCATTACCAGGGCCGCCTTGCCGAGGTCTTTTACCATTCCAATTGCGGCGGCACCACCGAAGAGCCGGGTAACCTTTGGGCTTACAACCTCCCTTATTACAGTATTAAAGAGGTTCCCTTTGGCTTGGAAGACCCCAATTACTACTGGCAATTAAGCTTAAGCCAGCGCGAGATGCGGCGTATTTTAAAAAAAACGGGAATCCGCGATTTTTGGGCGATCTCGGTGGAGGAGCGCAATGACAGCAACCGAGTGCAAACCCTGTTGCTGCAAGGGGAAAATGAACAATTCCTGCCCGCTAAGGAATTCCGCCGCTTAGTCGGCTACAGACGGCTCAAAAGCCTCCATTTCGATCTGATTGCCACGGATGGGGGTTGGCTGATTCAAGGGCAGGGCAATGGTCACGGGGTTGGAATGTGCCAATGGGCGGCCAAGGAAATGGCGGAGATGGGGTATCAGTACCAAGATATTTTATATTACTTCTATGATGGGGTGGATATCGAACCCTACGGATTTTAGGCCTTTTTTGTTTCCTGCCTTCGGCGCTGGGCTGCTCCTTGATTTCATCCAAAATTCTATATGTACCTACCCCTTATTTTTTGCTATGAATGAACTAGGTATGGAATTGTCATTTTCGTAAAAAAGTCGCGAGGTCCCCCTTGGTCTATCTTCAACCCCTTATTTTTATGGCAGGATTAGGGGGCTTTCTCGCTTTTTGCCTGATTTTGGCACAGCATTATTTTGCGGTGGCCGAAGACCCCAGACTGAGCCAACTTGTAGAACTCCTCCCCCAAAGCAACTGCGGGGCCTGTGGGGCCCCGAGTTGCCGCGCCTTTGCCGAAAACCTGCTCCATCACGGCAGTCAACCGGCGCATTGCAGTCAATCCACTTTAAGCCAAGTCCAAAAAATTGCCGACTTTTTGCAAGTCGAAGTCGGGGTGATGGAGCGCAAAGTAGCGCGCCTCGCCTGCCAAGGGGGGGGGAATGTAGCTCGGCAACGAGCCTCGTACCGGGGGTTTTATTCTTGCGCCGGCGCCGACTTGGTCGCCGGAGGGGGCAAGGGGTGCGCTTGGGGCTGCTTAGGCCTAGGCGATTGTGAGGTCGCTTGCTCCTTTGACGCGCTGCGTTTAGACGACTTGGGCCTTCCCTTTGTTACCCCGGATAAATGCACGGCCTGCGGGGATTGTGTCGATGCCTGCCCCAAGGGTTTATTTCGCCTCCTGCCCTTGTCTCAACCCTTATTTATTGCCTGCAAAAACCTTTTAGAGGGGGAAGAAGCCGAGGCGGATTGCGCTGTCGCCTGTACGGGATGCGGGTTGTGCGCCCAGGATTCCCCCAAGGGGCTCATTTCCATGCGGCATTTTTTAGCCGTGATTGATGAAACTCAAGAGCCACCAGAAGCAGTCCGGCAAAAAGCCATCCAGCGTTGTCCCACTGGGGCTATTGGGATTTGGAACGAGCAAGGAACGCTGGTCAAGGGGCGCAAGGCGAAGAAGATTTTGAACCATCAAAGATTAGAGGTGGGCTGATGAAAAAAAAGGTAAAATACCCCGGCATTCCCCTGGTTTTGGATGGAAATTCAGCGGTGATCTATTGCGAGAGGGAGGCGAGCGACGCTGCCGGGGCCTACCCCATTACCCCTTCTACCCAGATGGGGGAATACTTTGAAAAGGAAATGGCCAATGGGCATCTAAATATCTCGGGGCGGCCCTTGATTTTTATTGAGCCCGAGGGGGAGCACGCGGCGGCGGCGGTCACCGCGGGCCTCTCCATGACGGGGTTGAGGGCCACTAATTTTTCTTCCGGTCAAGGGGTCGCTTATATGCATGAGTCGCTTTACGCCGCGGTGGGAAAACGCCTCACCTATGTGCTGAATATGGGTTGCCGGGCCATGACCAAGGCCAGCCTCAATGTGCATGCCGGGCATGACGACTACCACGCGGTGGACGACACCGGCTTTTTTCAATTCTTTGCCAAAAATGTACAGCAGGTGGCCGATCTGAATCTGATTGCCCATCGCCTCGCCGAACTCGCCTTAACCCCGGGGATTGTCGCCCAAGATGGTTTTTTGACCACCCACTTAATGGAATCCTTACAGGTTCCGGAACGAGAACTGATCCAAGAGTATTTAGGGCTCCCCGCCGACCGGATTGCCACTCCCAGCAAAGCGCAGGAAATGCTGTTCGGCAAACGGCGCAGGCGCGTCCCCCTGCTTTGGGATGTGGATCAGCCCCTGCTGGCGGGGCCGGTGCAAAACCAAGAATCCTTCATGCAATCGGTCGCTGCCCAGCGGCCTTACTTCTTTCAGGAAATCCCCCCTTTGGCAAAACAGGCTTTTGCCGAGTTTCATGAGCTCACGGGCCGTTTGTACGCCCCCTTGGAAGGGTATAAAATGGAAGACGCCGATTATGTCCTCTTAGGTCAAGGGAGCCTGATCCCCAATGCCGAGGCCGTGGCGGATTTTTTTCGGAAGAAAAAAAAGCTCAAGGTGGGAGTGATTAACCTCACCATGTTTCGCCCCTTCCCGGGGGCAAAATTGAGTCAACTGCTCAAGGGGAAAAAGGGCATCACGGTTTTAGAGCGGGTCGATCAACCCCTAGCCGAAGATTTGCCCCTGATGAGAGAGGTTCGCTCGGTGATCTTAAAGGGGTTGGAAAATGGAACCTCTTCCTCTTCACCCTATCCGGGTTATCCAGCGCTTAACCGCCCTCCCGCCCTCTATTCGGGTTGTTATGGCTTGGGGAGCCGCGACTTGCAGCCTGAGGCCTTGATCGGAGCGGTCGAAAACATGGTTCGACAGGGCCCTCGATTTTTTTACCTCTCCATTGACTTTTTTCGGGATCAACCCTTATCCCCCAAAGATGAAATTCATCTAACCAAGTTGCGGGAGGCCTACCCCGAGGTAAAAAAATTGGCGCTTCACGGTAGTGAAAACCCCAATCTGCTGCCCCCGGGCAGCCTGACTTTGCGCATTCACTCCATTGGCGGTTGGGGGGGCATGGCGACCGGAGAAAGCTTAGCCCTGACCCTCGCTGATATTTTGGGTTATTTCGTCAAGGCAAACCCGAAATACGGCTCGGAAAAAAAGGGGCAACCCACTACCTTTTTCCTGGCCCTCGCGCCGGAACCGATCCGGGTGAATTGTGAATTCTTTTATGTTGATGGGTTGTTAAGCCCCGACCCGAATCTTTTTGAACACGCCAACCCCTTGGGGGGGCTGAAAAAGGGGGGCTTGTTGCTGTTGCAAAGCGAAGAAAGCTCGCCTGAAAAAGTCTGGGCTTCCATTCCCCAGCGCTATCAAAAAGAGTTGGTCAATAAGCGGATCCGGCTTTTTGCCTTAAACGGGTCTCAAATTGCCCGTGAAGAGGCGAGCGATCCGGAATTGATCCTCCGAATGCAGGGGATGGCTTTTCAGGGAGGCTTTTTTCAGGCCTCCCCTTTACGAGAAAGCTTACAGCTCGGTGAAGCGGACTTGTTTGCTAAGATCGAGGCGCGGCTCAAAGCCAAGTTCGCCAGTCAGGGGCCCAAAGGGGTGCGGGCAAACCTTCAGGTGGTAAAACGCGGTTTTAAGGAGACCTTCGCCGTTCCCTACGCCTTAATTCAAGCGGAGTTGGAACCCTCCAACAAGGAACCCCCGATCCCTGATTTACTCCAAAGGCATCCTCTTTCTCAAGTCCCTCTTGCTGACCTGCATCGTTTTTGGGAGCAAACCGGAACGCTGTATCAGCAGGGGCAAACCGCCCGACTCTTGGCCGATCCTTTTGCCGCGCTCAGCTTAATGCCGGCGATGAGTGGAGTTTTTAGGGATTTGACCGACATCCGTTTAGCGCACCCGCAATGGGTTCCCAGTCAATGCACGGGCTGCGGAAAATGCTGGGTCGCCTGCCCCGATTCCGCGTTGCCGCCCCTGGTAACCCCTATTATCGACCTGCTGCAAACGGCCTTGCAAACCTTGCCGCCAAGCAAGGGCTTGGCAAGGGTGATCCGGCGACTTGAACCCAAATTAAGAACCGCCTTAAGGGAAAAAGCGACTTGGCCGGAGGCCCTGGAGCAAGTCTTTGCCCAAGCAGGGGAAGCCGCTCCCCCCAAAGGGGTGGAGGGGGCAACCTACCAAAGGGAGTTGGCCCAGTTAAAAGAGGCCCTAACCCCCTATGAGGCGGCGATTACGCGGCCTTATTTTTACCACAGGGAAGAAAAAAACCAGCCCGGGGGACTGCTCAACATCACGGTTCATCCGGGAAATTGCAAGGGCTGCATGGAATGTGTAGAGGTCTGCCAGGATCAGGCTTTAATCCAGATTCCGCAAACCAAAACCTCGGTGGAAGTCTTAAAAAAAGCTTGGAGCTTCTGGCAAAAACTACCCACCACCCCGCCGGACTACCAACGAATTACGGATATAGAAGAGGGAATCGGCGCTTTAGAAGGCTTATTGCTCGATAAGAATGTCTATTTCAGCATGCTCGGAGGGGATGGGGCCTGCTTGGGCTGCGGGGAAAAAAGTGTTTTGCATTTGTTTTCGGCAAGCCTGCACGCCCTGATGGGGCCGAGGGTACAGGCCTTTATCGAGGAATTGACCCGGTTGATCAATGCCTTACAAAGCAAGTTGCAAGCCGCTTTAACCCCCAACCTGGATGACCCGAGCGCCTTAGAGAGGTTTCTTGCCCTACACCAAAATCAAGATGTCAATTTAAGGGAAATCACCGAAGAGCTGGGTTTGCATGCTTGGGTCGATGGGGATTCATTAAGGGAACAGGCTCACTTAATCCAAGGACTGAGGGAGTTGAGGGAACTCTACCTGACAGGCCCAACCGGGAGAGGGCGGGCCGTGATGGGCCAGATCAATTCTACCGGTTGCAGCTCGGTTTGGGGGTCGAGCTATCCCTTTAACCCCTACCCCGTTCCTTGGGTCAACCATCTCTTTCAAGACGCCCCCTCTATTGCCTTGGGGGTTTTTGAGGGGCACATGGCCAAGATGAGCGAAAATTTTAAGCTTGCGCGCAAGGCAAAAATGGCTTTAGGGGAATTGGAACCCAGTGATTTAACCTATTTGAATTGGGAGGGTTTTACGGATCAAGAATTTGCGCTCTGCCCCCCGGTGGTGACCGTGGGGGGGGACGGGGCAATGTACGATATCGGCTTGCAAAACCTTTCTCGCTTGATGATGACCGGCAAGCCCATCAAGGTCGTGGTCTTGGATACGCAAAGCTATTCCAATACGGGGGGGCAGGCCTGTACCTCCGGCTTTAGGGGGCAGGTCTCCGATATGGCGGTGTTCGGGAAAAAGAAACAGGGCAAAAGCGAAATTCGCAAAGAAATCGGGCTCATCGGCATGGGCCATCGCTCCACCTTTTTGTTGCAAAGCGGCTTGGCCAGCAGCAGCCATTTGATTGAAGGGGTCATCAAGGGGTTAAAATCAAGAAGGCCCGCCCTGTTTAATCTTTATTGCACTTGCCAGCCCGAGCAGGGGGTGGCCGATGACGGTTCCACCAAACAGGCAAAGCTTGCCTTAGAGTCCAGGGCGTACCCCTATTTTGTCTATGACCCCGATTTGGGGGATACTCCTCAAGATTGTTTGGATTTAAGTGGGAATAGCGACTTAGAACAAGATTGGAGGAGTCTAGAGATTGAAAAAGAGGGAAAGACAACAGAAATCACCTTTACCTTTGCCGATTTTGCCGCCACAGAAGGGCGATTTCGTCAACATTTTACCCCTCTTGACTCCCAGACTGCCGAGCTGGTGGAGGTGGCTCCCTACCTTGATTTGGACCCGGAAGATCGGGCGGAAAAAACCCCGGTGATCTGGGCAAAAGACTTTCAGGGGAAATGGCAGGCTTGGGGGGTGAGCCCAGAGATCATCGCGGCTTGCAGGGATCGGCGTCAATTTTGGCGGACCTTGCGATTTTTGGGCGGTTTAGACCGAGAGACAACGCAGGTGGAGGAATTGACCCAAGAGATTCAAAACAAGATGGTCGCTACCTTGACTCAATCCTTGCTGAAGCTTGCCCAGGGAGGAGAATGAGAAGTTTCCCCCAGGGGATTCATCCTAAGCCCCATAAGGAACAAACTCGGTATACAGCGATCCAGCGCCTGGAGTTTGCCCCTTATTTTGTGCTGCTTTTAAACCAGCAAATCGGGAAACCCTCTTTGCCGCTGGTTCAAGAAGGGGAAGAGGTGAGGCGGGGCCAATTGATCGCTCAGGCGAATGGGGATTTTTCTTCTCCCCTGCACGCTCCGGTGACCGGTCGAGTGCTGAAGCGGGGGTTGAACTTGGATATGAACGGAAGCATGCAGGATTCGCTGGTGATCCAACCCTTTCCCGCCTCCGGCCAAAGCCCACAGCTAGAGGCTCCTTGCGACCCCTTTGCTCTTTCATCCTTAGAGTTAATCGAAAAAATCAAAACAATCGGGATGGTGGGTCTCGGGGGGGCGGCCTTTCCCACTCATTTGAAATTAAAAAGTTCTTTAGATAAAAAGGCGCATACGCTGGTCATCAATGGCTGTGAATGCGAGCCTTTTTTAACCGCGGATCACCGGATCATGTTGGAACAACCCGCGAAACTGTTGCGGGGAATCCGCATTATCCTCCATATTTTGGGGGCCAAGCAAGCTGTTTTGGCCCTGGAAGAGAATAAACTAGACGCCTTGCGGGCCATCGAACCCCACCTTTTACCCCATGACCAAATTTCTCTGGTTCCCCTAAAGACCAAATACCCCCAGGGCGCTGAAAAAATACTCATCCAGGCCCTGTTTCAGCAAGAGGTTCCCTCTGGTGGGCTTCCCGCGGATTTAGGGATCATGGTGGCGAATGTCACCACCATGTATGAGGTCGGTCAACTTCTCCCCTTGGGGCAAGGGATTATTGAGCGAGTGGTCAGCGTTAGTGGGGATGGGGTTCAAAAACCGGGGAATTATTTGATCCCGATGGGGACCCCTTTAGAGTTTATTTTAGAAACCCTAGGGCTTTGTACAAAATCCCCCCAGGTTATTTTTGGCGGCCCCATGATGGGTAAATCGGTGGTTTGCTTGCAAACCCCGACCACCAAAGGGGTTACGGGAATCCTTGTTTTTCGGGGGGAATCGCGCCCCAAGCCCCAAGCCCCCTTGCCCTGCATCAACTGCGGGGAATGCCTACAGGTCTGCCCTTTGCGTTTAAATCCCTGTGAAATGGCGAGGCAGGCGGCCAACAATCAGTTGGAGCCTCTTTTAAAGCGTTTTCATCTTTTCGATTGCTTTGAGTGCGGGAGCTGCGCCTGGGTTTGCCCTTCGAAAATCCCCCTCACCCAATTGTTTAAGGCAGCGAAGAAGCAAATTCGACAAAAAAAACTCCATCCCTTAAAAAGCGCGTGAGAAACTACCTGCAAGTTTTGGTGGAACCCGCTCCCCACCTACGGCGCGCCCTGGATACAAAACAAATCATGGGCGGGGTTTTTTTTGCTCTTTTACCAATCTGGGGGCTTTCGATCTTTAAATACGGCTTGGTTTCTTTGTTCATGGGGTTGGTGTGCATGGCGGTCTGCTGCGGGCTGGAATATTGGATTTTAGCTTTAAAAAAACAGAGCCCAAGTAGGTGGTTGAACGATTACTCCGCCTTGATTACCGGGCTTTTATTGGCCTTGACCCTGCCCCCCTCCCTGCCCTTTTGGATGGCCGCCCTCGGGGCCGCGGTCAGCGTCACTTTGGGAAAGCATGCCTTTGGCGGCTTGGGTCACAACCCCTTTAACCCCGCGATTGTGGGGAGAGTCTTTTTACAGGCGAGCTTTACCGCTCCCATGACTTCTTGGGTTCCCCCTTGGCAAAAGAACCGTTTTTTTGAACTGCTTGCCTCCAACCTGACCCTCCCCTTGATGCGCCCTAACCTGGATGCCTTGAGCGGAGCGACTCCCCTGGGGCAATATAAATTTGCCGGAGTCGCTACAGATTGGTGGTCATTGCTTTTAGATCAAACCCCGGGGAGCTTGGGCGAGGTGTCTCCTCTGCTCATTTTGCTTTTGGGGTTGGCCTTGGCTTGGAAAAGATATTTGGATTGGAGGATTCCCCTCGCCATGCTTGCCGGCTCTCTGATTTTTTCCGGGGTGGTAGAGGCGTTGGGTTGGGGGTCCAATCCCTTGGTTTTTTTGTGTTCCGGCGGCTTGATGTTGGGGGCTTGGTTCATGGCGACCGACATGGTAAGCAGTCCGGTGACGCCGTTGGGGGTATGGCTGTATGGGGGCCTGATCGCCTTGTTGATCGTGGTGA
The DNA here is from genome assembly GCA_024275165.1 of bacterium. Taxonomy (GTDB): domain Bacteria; phylum SAR324; class SAR324; order XYD2-FULL-50-16; family XYD2-FULL-50-16; genus JAJRZQ01. The sequence continues at coordinate 39,246 of JAJRZQ010000019.1, forward strand.
TTCGTACCTGGGGCGGCTTGCCCGAAGGGGTTGCCTTCGCGATTTTAATCGGAAACGCGGTGACCCCTCTTTTGCACCTGGTGACCCAACCTAGGGTGTATGGAACGCCAAAAAACAAGGCCCTGGGATGAACCATAAAAGCCTTAAAATGATGGGTTCCTTAACCTTGATTTCCACAATTTCCGCCTTTTTGCTGCAAATGGTGGTGCTTTATACCCAGCCCATCATCGCGAAGAATCAGGCCCTTTATCTAAAGCAGGCGATCTATGAAATCTTACCAAACACGGCTTCGGTGCAAGGCTACCGGCTCCAGGAGGGGCGGTTTATCCGCTCCGATTTACCCAACCCCTCTGTTTTTGCCGCTCTCGATGCCCAAAAAAAGACCCTCGCCTTTTTGTTCCAATGGCAAGGCCAAGGCTATCAGGAGTTGATGAAGATTTTGGTCGCCTATGACCCGGTTTCTAAAAAGCTGCAGGGGATTAAGGTATTAGAAAGTAAGGAGACCCCTGGCCTCGGGGAGCGCATTCTTACAGATCAAGCTTTTTTGGCTCAATTTCAAGGGCTCGCGATGCCCTTCAACCAAGAACGACAAGAACTGCGCCATCCCCTGCAACTCGCGCTGCGAGGCAAGCCCAAACAACCGGGGCGGATCGACGGCATTACCGGGGCAACCATCAGCTCAAAGGCGGTGCTGCGCATTGTCAACCAAGGGGCGCGGTATTATTTTCCGCTCCTGCAAAAAACAGGAGGGGGGAAATAAGATGGAAAAGGAAGCTCCAAGCTTGGATTTAATCCTCAAGGGCTTGTGGAAAGAAAACCCGGTCTTTGTCCAACTTTTAGGGATGTGCCCTTTGCTGGCTGTTTCCAACTCCGTTAAAAACGCGCTTTCCATGGGGCTGGCGACGACCTTTGTTTTGGTCTTCTCCGCGGCATTGGTTTCTTTGCTCAAGCGCCTGATTCCCAAAGAGGTGCGGATGGGGTGTTATATTCTGATCATCGCAAGCTTCGTTACCATTGCCGAATATGTGATGCAGGCCATTAGTTTGGAAATTCACCGCAGCTTGGGGGCTTTTACCTCCTTGATTGTGGTCAACTGCATTATTTTGGGTCAGGCCGAGTCTTTTTCCTCAAAACATAAATTATTGCCTTCGGTCGCGCACGCGCTGGGGCGGGGAGCGGGGTTTAGCTTGGCGATACTCTGCATGGGAATCATTCGCGAGGTTGTCGGCAAGGGGAGCTTTTTTGAGATCCCTCTTTTTGGAGAGCAATACCAAGCCTGGACCCTGCTCATTTTGCCCAGTGGGGGTTTTTTTGTCTTGGCTTTGCTCTTGATGCTCTATGAAACTTTTTCCAAAGAGTCTGGATGAATACCGACAGCCTGGGGTTTATTTTTCTCAGCAGTTTATTGATCAATAACTTTGTGCTGAGTTATTTTTTGGGAATCTGCCCCTTTTTGGGAGTATCGGGCAAACTGGGTCGGGCGTTGAAAATGGGGTTTGCCGTTACCTTTGTCATGCTGATCAGTTCGCTCTCAGCCACCTTGATTCATTCCCTTTTGGTTTGGCTGGACGCGCTTTTTTTGCAATTGATCGCCTTTATTTTGGTGATTGCTTCGGTGGTGCAGTTGGTAGAGATGGTGATTAAAAAGTATAGCCGAGCCCTGTTTGAATCCTTGGGCATCTTTTTACCTCTCATCACCACCAATTGCGCGATTTTAGGGGTCGCCTTGTTCCAAACCGCCAGAGAATACAACCTGCTCCAATCCTTGATTTTTGCTTTGGGGGCCGGGTTGGGTTTTACCTTGGCCTTATTGATCATGGCGGGCTTGCGAGAGCAATTGGGCTTGGCCAAGGTTCCCAATTTAATTCAGGGAACGGCCTTGACCTTGCTGGTGGCTGGCATTCTTTCCATGAGTTTTATGGGCTTTGCGGGGTTGGGGGGGTGAAAAAACGCAAATTTTTATATAAAAATAGTATGAAATCAGGTATATATAAAGAAAAAATAAGGTGATTGAATGAAGAAGCTACCGATTTCTCAACATATCTTAGAAATTGTCAGCGACGCAGGGGAAGGCGCGCAAAAGGCAGGCTCGATTTTCGCCCAGACCACGGCGAAAATGGGCAATTATTTATGGACGGTGGAACTGATTCCCTCAGAAATCCAACCGCCGCCCCATACCACTCGGAGTTCTTCGGGGATTCGGATTCGCTTCGGCTCCGAACCCATTACCAATGGGGGAAACCTGACCAACCTGATTTTTGTCTTTAATGAAATGTCGCTGCTCGCTCGCTTAGAAGCCCATGCCTTAGCAGAAGAGGTCATTGTTTTTATCGACAACCAATGGGCCAGCGACCCCAACCCCGACATCGTAAGGCAGTATCAGCAAATTCTGGCCGAGCTGAGCCAGCGCGGGGCCGACATTTATGAACTCGCCTTGAGCCAAGAGGTGGAACCCTTTACAGAAGACCCTCAAAAGGGGAAAAATATGTTTGTGCTGGGGGTGTTGGGTTTTTTATACCAACGAGATATCGACCTCTTGCAAGCCTGCGCGGCCAAGGCCTTTTCCCATAAATCAGCGCAAGTTTTAGCCAGCAACCGAGCTTTAATTCAAGCCGGTTACGCCTGGGGGCAGGGGCAGCTTGATTTTTGCTTTTCTATCCCTCTCCTCCCTCACGCGGCGCCCATGGTTACCTTGAATGGAAACCAGGCCTTGGCCTATGGGGCCATTGCCGCGGGCTTTGAACTCTGTTCCATGTACCCAATCACCCCTGCCAGTTCGGTTGCGCACACCTTGGCGAATATCTTTGAAGAATTCGGCGGCATGGTGCATCAAGCCGAAGATGAAATTGCCGCCATTGGGGTGGCCTTAGGCGCCAATTACGCGGGCAAACCGGCCTTTACCGTTACCAGCGGCCCGGGGATGGCCTTAAAAACAGAGTTTATGGGCCTCGCGGTGATTACCGAGACCCCCTTGGTGGTGGTGGATGTGCAACGGGGAGGCCCCAGCACAGGCCTCCCCACCAAAATCGAGCAGGGGGATTTATTGAGCTCCCTTTTTGCCACCCCCGGCGACGCCCCTAAGGTCGTACTGGCGGCAAGCAGCATCGCGGATTGCTTCCACCTCATGAAAACCGCCCGCACCCTAGCAGAAGAGCTGCGAATTTTGGTGATTTTGCTCAGTGACAGCAACCTGGCCACGGGGATGCAGCTTTTTGAGCGCCCCGCGATCTCGGCGATTTCTTCTTCCCCGCCTCATGCCGCGGAAATGGAAAGCCTCCCCTACCATTGGGACAAGCTCACCGGAGTACCCCCTCGGCTGATTCCGGGGGTATCGCAAAAGGTGGGGATGACCAGCAGCTTAAATCATTCCGAAGCGGGTTTGGTGCGCTATGACAGCCTGGCCAACGAAGCCGCTCACCAGATGCGCAGCCATAAACTCGCTACCTTAAGAAAATGCCTCAAACCCCCTGCGGTACTGGGTGAAGAAGAGGGAGACCTGCTGCTGATCGGTTGGGGCAGCACCAAGGGGGCCATTGCCGAAGCCGTGCAGATTGCCAGGGGCAACGGGTTGAAGGTCTCTCATCTGCACTTGGTCTTTTTAAACCCCCTGCCTCCGAGGTTGAAGGAGATTGGCGCTGGTTTTAAAAAGATTGTAGTCGTGGAGTTAAACTATCAAGATGTACCCGGTGACCCCTATACCAAAGATGCCCCTCGCTTGAGTCAATTGGCCCTGTTGCTTCGCTCGCATACCCTGTTGCCCATAGAAAGTTTTGCCCGGGTGTGGGGGAGGGCCTTTATGCCGCAAGAGATTTTAACCCAAATTGAGCAAGAGATTTTAGCCTTAGAGGCCTCATGAAAACCCTGCATGTCGATCAATTTACCGCCGGCTATTGCCCCGAAGAGGCTGGTTTTACCCTAGAGCGTTATGCGGGGGAGCAACCTCGTTGGTGCAAGGGTTGTGGTGATTACGCGATTCTTGTTGCCTTGGAAAAGCTTTTGGCCTTAAAAAAAATCCCGTCCAATCAAGTGGTTTGCGTTTCGGGGATCGGTTGTTCCAGCCGCTTCCCCTATTATTTAAAAACCTTTGGCTTTCATGGGATCCATGGGCGGGCGCTCCCGATTTCCACAGGAGTCAAATTAGCCAATCCAAAGCTGACCGTGGTCACGGTGATGGGGGATGGGGATTGCTTTTCGATTGGCTTAGGCCATTGGATGCACGCGGTGAGGTATAACCCCAATCTCTTGGTTTTGGTGTTGGATAATGAAATCTATGGGTTGACCAAACAACAAACCTCGCCCACCACGCCTTTAGGGACCAAGACCAAAACGACCCCCAAAGGGCCTTATATTCCCCCCCTAAACCCCTTAAAATTAATCATGGGGGCTACCGGGGTTAGTTTTGTAGCCCAAACAGCCACCTGGATGCCCGGCCATGTCAGCGCCACTTTGGCCAAGGGGATGGAGCATTCAGGTTTAAGCTTTATTCGGATTTTGCAGCGCTGCCCGATCTTTTCCCCCCAGGCATTTGGTCAGGGGGGGAAGGAGCGAGAGGGCTTTTGCTTTTTAACCCATGAACAAGGCATTTTGCTCGAAGATAACCTGCAAAATATGGCCGAAAGCCTGCCCCATGACCCAAGGGATTTTTCGGCGGCTCAAGCGCTGGTTCAGCAAACCGAAGACGCGGAAAAAGGTTTTACCCCCTTAGGGTTGATTTTCCAAGCCTTGAACCGACCAAGTTATGAAGAGGTTCGCTTTCGTTCAATAAGCCACCCCAGCCCGGAGGAAAAGGCGGAACTCCTGTTGGATAAACTGAAACCCTTTGAAATTTAAACCTATGGAAGATCAATTATGGAGCTGGCTCCAGGGGGAGGAATGGAAAAGCCCCTTATTTTTAGAGGTACAAGAAGCTTTAGGCATGGGCAAAGAGTTGGATTTGGCAGGCGAAGAGATCGACAGCGCTCAACTGACCCAAGCCCTGCACCCCTCCCAGAGCCAAGGCATGGAGCGCGAATCAAGTTGGAACCGGGTACTCAAGGCCCTGTCGGGGGCATTGGTTTTAAAGGGAGGGGGTGACCCGCAAGACTACTTTGCCGCCTATGACCAACATATGCGGTATGCCTTGCAAGCCTTGGCCTTGATTCGAGGAAAAGAGGCCCCAACAACCTGGCAAGAACTCAGCAACCGGGATTTCGCCTTTATCCCCCCGGTGATTCTTTATTTTCGTATTGATGAGCTCAACGACCCTGTTTTAAGACAACTCGGGGAGTTGATGAGGCAAGAGAGGGAGTTTAAGCTGATTCTTGTGCAGACTCAAATCCACGCTACTGTTTCGCGCCTGGGAAGAAGTGTAACCTTAAATCCCCATTGGGATGTGGGTTTTTGGGGGCTTTTTTTCCGCACTTATTTTGTGTTGCAGATTCCTGCGCATTTACCGGCCCTTAAAACAGAGGTTCAACGAGCGGTTTCAAGCCCTCGCCCGGCGTTGATCTCCATCTACGCCCCCGCTGATTTGGCTTTATCCGAGTTGGCCTTGCGGACCCGAGCCTTTCCCTATCTACGCTATGACCCTGAAGAGGGGCTTTGTTGGCAAGCAACCCTCGACCTGTCTTACAACCCGGAGCCGCGACAATTGTGGGCGCTGGAGGCGAATCAAGAAGAATTAAATTTGGGGCACTTTCTTTTTCGGCAGAATCCATCTGCCTTTACCCCCTTTATGGGTGATGGGGTTCCGGTGCGAGATTGGTTGGAGGCAGAGGGGACAAAACCGGTTTTTTTGTCCATGGACCAGCAAAAATGGACTCTCACCCCAACGCAACAAGAAAAAATTCTTTCCCAAATTCAGCTTTGGGGCAACCTTCAGGCCATGGCCGGGCAGGCAAAGGGGGGTGACCCCGGCCTTGTTGTGGACTGGGAAGAAAAAATAGACCTAGAACGCCAAAAAGCGGTGACCAAGGCACTGCAAACCTTGTCGGCTAAGCTTTTAGGGGTGACCTCGGTTGATTTTACGGGCTCGGAGTTGAAATTGAATTTGGGCTCCCATGGGGAGGAGACAAAAACAAAGAGGGAAAAGAGTCGCTTGGAGAAGCCCCTGCCCGTGGCGCAAAGCTCAGAAACAGCCTGGATCGAAACCCCTCTATGCACCGCCTGTGATGAATGCACGGGGATCAATCCAAGAATTTTTGCCTATAATCAAGACAAACAAGCCTATGTCAAAGATCCGGCTGCCGGCCCCTACGCTGATTTGGTCAAGGCGGCGGAAAAGTGTTCCGCCTCGATTATTCATCCTGGGGCTCCCTTAAATCCAAAGGAGAAAAATTTAGAAAAATGGATCCAACGAGCCGCAAAACTCGGGTGATTGAGTTGGTCGGCGCAAGCATAGGGAATGATTTTTTTTGCAAAAAATCATTAAAAAAAAGGAGTGTTATTTTTTAGCTATAACCCTTGATTCCCTATGGTCAGCCTGGAAAAAACTCGGATGCGTACAAGATTTGCCCTCTTTGATTTTTTTTAGGAAGCGTTGCTGAAGGGGCTTTTTCACAATTCATTTATATATTGACTATATGACCAGTCGTCTTTAGAATTGCGTACAATGAGTGATTTTATGTTTTTGCAGCGGTTCGCTTTTGAACCAGCCATAAACTTCATTCTACTCCTCTAGGATTTTTATGCCTGTGATCCGTTGTCTAAAAAATGGCCCCTATCAAGTTGAAGACTTGCCCCGTCTGAGGGATCCACAAAAAAACGAGCTTGCGACCCCTCAAAAAATCATGCTGTGCCGCTGCGGCAAATCAAAGAGCAAACCCACTTGCGACGGCACCCACCAAGAAGTCGGGTTTACCTCAAATAAGGAAACCGCTGGAGAATGGAACTACCGCGGCAATTATGCGGGAAAAAACATAACGATTCACGATAACCGTGGGATTTGCTCCCACGCGGGCTATTGCACCTCTGGTTTGCCGCAGGTTTTTTTACAAGGGGTGGAACCCTGGATTCAACCCGATCAGGCCACGCTAAAAGAGGTTTCCGAAACCATTGATCAATGCCCTTCGGGTGCCTTAAGCTATTCGATTCAGGGGGTTGAGCAGCGAGATCGGTCGCAAGAACCGGAGATATCCATCTCCCTCAACGGCCCCTATGAGGTAAAGGGTGGCCTTGAACTCGACTTAGGGGGGGAGCCATGGGGCGAAGGCGCGAGCCAGGAACATTATACCCTGTGCCGTTGCGGTGCCAGTAAAAACAAACCTTTTTGCGATGGAAGTCATTGGCACGCAAAGTTTCGCGATGATGATAAAATCCGCATTGCCATGCCCGCCGAGATCAAAGCAGGGCTCAACTCCGTTGAGGCCGAGGGGGTTGAACTGATCGTGCTTCGTTTTGGTGATGAGTTTAAGGTTTTTTCCGGTACCTGTCTGCACCAGGGGGCAAAACTCGGTGAAGGCATTTTAGAAGAAGGCAAAGTCGTTTGCCCTGCTCATGGTTGGGCCTATGACGCTCAAACCGGCTGTTTGGAGGGGGAAGACGCGCAATGCCTTTCCAAACTCGAATGCTGGGTCGAACCCTGGGATTTACTGGTCGAGAGGTCGGCCCTCGCGGCCTTGTCGGGCGCGGGCCTGCCTAAGCCCGTTCCCACCGAGGAAGAGCCCTATGTTGCCTTGATTCACCAACTCGCTGAAAAGGGCTTGGAGCATAGTCATGGGCCTGTGGTGGCCATGGGGGTTCCGCGCTCTCAACTGCCCGATTGGAATGATTTACAATTGCTCGCGGCCCAACTGCACCGTTTTCCCTTGCTTGACGAGGAGCCGATTCATACCCAGACTGTCATTGGGCCTTCTGCGAAAAAGCCGCTTCAGCTCGACATCCCTATTTTTGTTTCGGACATGAGTTTCGGGGCGTTGAGCTTTGAGGCAAAAACCGCCTTGGCTCAAGGGGCTAACGCCGCTGGAACGGGGATTTGTTCCGGGGAAGGGGGGATGCTGGCAGAAGAGCAGGCGGTAAACCAACGCTATTTTTATGAATTCGCCTCGGGGCGTTTTGGCTTTGATTGGGAAAAGGTAAAAAAGTGTCAAGCCTTTCATTTTAAGGGGGGGCAAGGGGCAAAAACAGGAGTGGGCGGCCACCTCCCCGGGAGCAAGGTCACGGGGAAAATCGCGGAAACCAGAGGCCTGGCAGTGGGGCAAGACGCGATCAGTCCGGCCCGTTTTCCAGAATTTACCTCGCTCCAGGATTTTAAATCCTTAGCGAATGAAGTTCGGGAAAAAACCGGGGGGATTCCCATTGGCTTTAAATTATCGGCCCAGCATGTGGAAAAAGACCTTGCCGCTGCTTTGGAAATCGGAGTAGATTATGTGATTCTCGATGGTCGCGGCGGGGGGACGGGAGCGGCGCCCGATGTGGTTCGAGATCATATTTCGGTTCCCCTGATGGCGGCTCTGCCCCGGGCCAGGAAATTCTTAGATGAAGCAGGCAGAACCGATATCACTCTGGTGGGAACCGGTGGTTTGCGCCTTCCCGCTGATTTTGTGAAAGCCTTGGCTTTAGGGGCCGACGCGGTCGCGATCAGTAATTCGGCGATGCAAGCCATTGGCTGCCTTGGCGCGAGAATTTGCCATACCAACCAATGCCCTGCCGGAATCGCCACCCAAGACCCGGTTTTGCGCCGTCGTTTGGATGTGGAGCGGGCCGCGGCTCGTCTGGCCCGATTTTTTACCGCTTCGACTCAATTGATGTGCGTTTTGGCTCGCGCTTGCGGTCATTCCAGGTTAAGCGATTTTCAGCCCTCTGACTTAACCAGTTGGAAAGAAGAAATCGCCCGCTTGGCTCGGGTTTCTTATGCTGGCGACTCAAAGCTTTAATTCGGGCGGAGCGCGTTTATGAATCAACCAAAAAAGATTTCTTCCCAATCCAATTCGGGTTTTGTCAAAAGCATTTGCGGTATTTGCCCCGCTGGTTGTTGGGTAGAGGCGCGCTTAGACGCAAAGGGAAAGCTGAGCGAGGTTCGGGCTGACCCGGATTCAAGTTTTGGGACTATCTGCCACTTAGGTGAAGCGAGTACCGAGATCGTCTACGCTAAAGACCGCATCCAAACCCCGCTGAAGCGGGTCGGCCCCAAGGGGAGTTTTCAGTTTGAGCCCATCACTTGGGATGAGGCAATGGAACTCATTGCCCAAAAACAATTGGATTTTAAAGAGCAATATGGGCCGGAGTCCCTGGCTATCTACACCGGCAGGGGGAGCTTTGATTTAAGTCTCTGCGATGTTTACCAACCTGCCGGGGTTGCCGTTTCCTCTGCCGCCTCGGTGCTTTTTCCTCTTGGCAGCCCCAATACTTTAGGTGTAGGGGCGCTCTGTTATGTTTCCTTTGCCATGATCGCCCCTCATGTGACCTTGGGCGGCATGCTCACCAACATGTATTCGGATATTGAACAGGCTGAAATCGTGGTGATTTGGGGCGCGAATCCCGCCACCGACAGCCCTCCTTTGGATTACCAGCGCATCACCGATGCCCATGCCCGAGGGGCAAAGATCATTGTCATTGACCCCAGGGAAACCGCCCTGGCTCGATTAAAAAATGCCCAATGGGTGCCGACTCGACCGGGTACCGACGGGGCCTTGGCTTTAGGCTTGTGCCAGGTGATCATCGCCGAAGAACTATATGACGAGGGCTTTGTCAAAGACTGGACTTTAGGTTTTGATGAATTTGACAGCTATGCGCAGCATTTTCGCCCCGAAGTGGTGGAAAATATTACGGGCGTCCCGGCAGAGGTGGTGGTTGAACTGGCCAGGGAAATCAGCGCGGCAAAAGGGGCGGCCCCGGTGATGTATTCCGGTTTGGAATATAGTGAGTCTGGGGTGCAGGCGATTCGGGCAACCTTGGTTTTATGGGGCCTGGCAGGGCAGTTGGATGTTCCTGGCGGGCGTTGTTTTACCATGCGGCAAAATCATTTTCAGGTCAATCGGGATGGCTTGGTGGCCAATCCTTGCCCGGATAAAGCCTTGGGGCGGGATCGTTTTCCCGTTTACAGCCACTACCGGGGAGAGTCGCACGCGATCAGCCTTCCCGAGTCCGTTTTGGATGCCAAACCCTACCGGATTCGCAGCCTCATTATTTTAGGCGGGAGCATCATCACCTCTTGGCCGGAACCAAAAAAATGGCGCAAAACCCTAGAAAATCTAGATTTTTTAGTCACCATTGATCGGCAATTAACCGCGGATTCAGCCTATGCCGATATCGTGCTTCCGGCCACCACGGGGTATGAAATCGACAGTTACATGGTTTATGGCCCTATATTTAAGATTCGTGAACGCTTGATTGAGCCGGTCGGCTTGGCGAGGAATGATTTTTTTATTTTGGCTGATTTGGCAAAGCGCTTAGGCTATGGACACCTTTACCCCCAAAGCAAAGAAGAGTTGTATGCCTATGTATTGAAGGGAACAGGCTACAGCTATGAGCAGGTGAAGGCCAACCAAAACCAGGTGAGCCTGCAAACCCAGATGATGGAATATAAAAAATGGGAAAAAGGTGGCCTGCGGGCCGATGGAAAGCCTGGTTTTGATACGCCCAGCGGCAAGCTGGAAATCGCCTCCAGCTTATTGGAAGAATATGGTTATAATCCGCTTACTGTTTACACCGAGCCCGCCGAATCGCCGCTCTCGCGGCCTGATTTAGCCAAGGAGTTCCCCTTAGTGTTTAATTCCGGCGCCAGGGTAACCACCGATTTTCGCAGTCAGCACCATGGGGTTGCCAGTTTATCGAAGGTTCAGCCTGAACCGGTCGTGACCTTAAATAACAAAGATGCCGCTGCCAGAGGGATTGAAGAAGGCTCTTGGGTTGAGGTGAAAAGCCCCCGCGGCGCGGTCGCCATGCGGGCTTATGTGACCGAGAGAATCGTCCCCGGAGCCATTGATGCCAATATGGGCGGTGGTGGCCCCATCGGCCCCAAGGCATGGCAAGAAAACAACATCAATGAATTGACGAATTTGTCTCAGTTTGACCCCATTTCGGGGTTTCCCGTTTACAAGGCTTTGCTCTGTGATGTATTGCCTTTACAGGGGGATAAGCGCGCGACCCAGAGTGGAGAATACACAGCGCCCCAAACCCAACACAAAGCCGTAACGCGTCGGGTTTATTTTGACCACAACGCCACCAGCCCGCTCGCCCGCTCGGTGAAAGAGGCCATGATTGCCCACTTGGATGATTTTGGAAATCCAAGCAGCATCTACAGTGAGGGGAAAAAAATCAGGGCCCTGCTGGATCAAGCAAAACGCCATTTGGGGCAGTTGCTCAACTGTACGGCAAAACGCCTGATTGTGACTTCTGGCGGTTCCGAGGCCAACAACCTCGCGTTGAAGGGATTGTTGCATTTGCGTGGCAAGCGCAACCGCTTGATTACCAGTCAATTTGAACATCCTTCCATATTAAAGGCCTGCCGACAATTAGAGGCCCAAGGCATTGAGGTCACCTATTTGCCCGTGAGCAGCCAGGGAGTGGTTACGCCCCAGGCCTTGACCGATGCCCTTGATGATGATTGTTTTGGAGTCAGTATTATGCTGGCGAATAATGAAGTGGGGAGCCTGCAACCTATCGCGGAATTGGCTGAAATCGCTCACCAAAACGGGGCTTGGTTTCACTGCGACGCGGTGCAGGCCGTGGGGAAAATTCCCTTAGATCTAACTCAATTGCCCGTGGACGCCTTGAGTTTGTCGGCCCATAAATTCCACGGCCCCAAGGGGGTCGGGGCCTTGTTCCTACGCAAGGGGTTCGAGTTGGAACCCTTGATCGCCGGTGGCGCACAAGAGTACGGGGTGCGCGGGGGCACGGAAAACAGCCTGGCCTTGATCGGTTTGGGTAAGGCGGCTGAAGAGGCGGTTAAGAACTTAGCTCAATTTGCCCAGGTGGCCCAACTCCGAGATCAATTAGAACAGGGGATTGTAACCCAAGTTCCCGGGGCGGTGATCAACGCCGCAGGGGCAAACCGCTTGCCCCACTGCACGAATATCACCCTACCCCAAACTCGGGGGGAATCGCTGGTCTTAGCCTTAGACCAACGGGGTTTTGCCTTGAGTTCTGGTTCCGCCTGTCAATCGGGCAGCCCGAAACCTTCTCACTGCCTCTTGGCTTTAGGCTTGAGCGAAGCCCAAGCGCACTGCTCGATTCGCTTAAGCCTTGGCATTGAAAACACAAAAGAAGAGGTTGAATTGTTTTTAAAGTCCCTGCAAGAGTTGTTTGCCGGATCCGCCCAGTTGATTCGTTTTGTTCCCTGTCGCTAATGAGTGAGAAAAAATATGAATTTATTTAACCAACCGATTACCTTAGAAAACCACCTCCACCTAGACTTCAGTCAGGAGTTGAAAGAAGATATCCGCCGGGGCTTATTGGCCAAGCAAAAACGCATCCCCAGCAAATACTTTTATGATGATCAGGGTTCGCAACTCTTTGAAGAAATTTGCAAAACACCCGAATACTATGTGACCCGCACTGAATTGGAATTGCTCGAATCCATTGCCGAAGACTTGATGCAGGGGTTTCAGGAGGGGGATTTGGTGGAGCTGGGTTCCGGTGCCCATTGGAAGATTCAGCGCTTGTTGGAGGCGACGGATTCCGCCCAGCGCCAACGATTGCGCTATCTCCCGATTGATGTGAGTCAAGAGGCCATTCGGGTCTCTTCCCAGGCCTTGCAGCGGAGGTTTCCTGATTTGGCTATTCATGGTCATATTGCTGATTTTACAGGTAATTTAATCGGTTTAAAGCAAAGCCGACCCTTGATGATGATTCTTTTTGGCAGTTCAATCGGTAATTTTGAATTTGACGAGGCGAGGGATTTCCTTCGCAGAGTGACCGCGGACCTTACACAAGAGGATCGCTTTTTATTGTCCGTGGACCGGGTGAAGCCTGCTTCGGTTTTACATGCCGCGTACAATGATCAAGCGGGGGTGACCGCGGCGTTTAATAAAAATGTTCTTACGGTACTCAATCGCCAGCTCGAGGCGGATTTTGTTTTGGAGGATTTCGCTCATAAGGCTTTTTTCAACCTCGAGGCCGAGCGGGTCGAGATGCATTTAGTCGCCCAACGCCCCTTGCGTGCCCGGGTGAAGCATCTTGATATGGAATTTGAATTTGCGGAGGGTGAAAGCATTCACACCGAGATCTCTCAAAAATACTCAAAAGAGTCTGCCTTGGCTTTGGTTCAGGCAGCAGGCCTGCAATTAGTGCGATGGTATCATGCCCAAGATGAATGGTTTTCAATCATGGAACTGCAAAAAGCCAATTGAAGGAACCTCTGAAAAACTCCTTGCCTACCGCTTGTTCAAGCGGTAAGTTCGTGCCCTTCGGGCTGATTGTAGCCCTGGGGGCGCGTCGAGTTTTTCGGTCTTTTCGGTTGTGAATGAAATCCACAATCCCAACGCGAATCAATAAGTCGCGCTTTTTGATTTGGCAAGGCATCCCTGCCTTGCTGGGAAACTCCGCGTTTTTCAGAGTTTCCTGAATCGTAAGCTGGAACCTTAAACCGTGGAGGGCAAATAGCGTATGCTGTGCTTTGGGGTTGTTGGTTGAAATAAAAATATTCTACATTCTAATCCTGTATTTGATTTCTTCGCCCTTTTTCGCCTTTTCACCCTCCTTTGTTATCTTACAGGGAAAACATAACCCAGCTGCGAGGGGGGCTGTTTCCTGACCCGAATCCCTTATATTGATAAGCCAGGCGGCCCTTTAGCCCCTTGTCATTTTTCCCGCTCAAATGGCTTTATATTTTTTCAAGAAAGGCTTCTTTACCTGGGTAGAGAACTTGGGTACCCTCAAGCGTAGCCCAGCGGCAATTTTAGAACAAAATTGAGTTAGTCTACGCATCTTTTCAGGATTATAAAAACCGAAGCTGTGTCTTAGAGGGAACCATGTCACAACAAGATACTTGGAGGGAACTCTCCATAGGCCAAAAGTCCTTTTTCTTTTTCTACCAAGCCTACCCCGAAGCCCCGGTATACAATGTCAGCTATTTTTGGACGGTTGAAGGGGAGTTGGACCCTGATCGTTTAGGGGATTGCCTAGCGCAAATCATTGAAAAGCATGAGGTGTTGCGTACTACCTTTCACCTCAAATCGGGCCAACCCATGGGCCAGGTTCGTAGTGACCTTCCCCTCCCTTTTTGCGTACAGGAAGTTGGTGATTGGACTCCAAGCCAGCTGGAGCAATGGCGACAGCAAGAAAACCGAACCCCCTTCGACCTCTCCAGCGAGGTGCCCTGGCGTTGGAATTGTCTGTTGCAAAAAGGGAAAGCTCTTTGGCTATCGGTAACCTGGCACCATATCTGCAATGACCTGTGGTCTCATATGCTTTTGATGAGGGAGTTAAAACACCTCTATGGCGGACTCGACCCCTTTAGCCCAGAGCGGCCCTTTTACGAGGCCGTGGAGCAGAAAAAAAAATGGCTTGAGGGGCCCCGGGCCGCCAAGCAGCTCGCCTATTGGCAGGAAAGGCTTGTAGACGCTCCCCCCCTGGAAATGCCCTGTGACCAACCCTTAAGCGGTGTCCCCCGTTTTGAGGTCGGCCGCCTGCAAGAGGAGGTACCGCCACCCATTGCTCAGCGACTCGCGGAGTTGGCCCAAGAAGCGAAAACCAGTGAGTTCACCCTGTATCTTTCTTTGCTTCAGCTTTTGTTGCATCGCTATTCGGGGCAGGAGCGGTTTTTTGTTGGCGCGCCCATGGCGGGGCGCAGCGGGGATGCCTTTGCCCATACCGTTGGCTACTTTGTGAATATTATCGCTTATGAAGCGGATTTTTCCGGTCAACTTAGTTTTTTACAGTTTTTAGATATCCAGCACCAACAGGTGCGCCAGAGCCTGCGGCGCAAGGATTACCCCTTTTTTCTCTTGCTCAAGCAGTTGGGGTCTCGTCGGGATTTGCAGCGTCCCGGGGTTTTTCAAGTTGCCTTTGGCTGGGAAGAACCCAATTCCTTTTTATCTCCTCAAGCTCCAATGGTCAGCCAGGAATACGGTCAACGAGAAACCTGGGATTTAGGAAGTTTCAAGCTCCGTTTAACTGCCAAGTGGCAGGTTACCGAGTTTGATTTGGTCTTGCGTATCGCCAACAACACCAATAATCTGAAGATAGATTTAGAATACAATCGCCAACTCTTTAGTCCTCAGCTGGCTGAGGACCTCTTGACCAGTTTTCAAGTGCTGCTGAGCGAGGTCGCTCAGGAGGCGAACCGCCCCCTTTCCAGCCTGCCTTTGCTTTCTTCAGAGCAGAGGCACCGCTTGGTAAATCAATGGGGCAAGGGGCCTGGTCAGCGTTGTGATTTTGGTTCTTTTGTGGGGCTGGTCACAGATTGGGCAACAAAACAACCCAGGGCTCCGGCATTGGAAATGGAAGGTCAGGTGATGAGTTATCAAGAGTTGGATCACCGTTCCAATCAATTGGCCCGTTATCTGCGCCAAGAGGGGGTAAAGAGGGGAGAAATCATTGGGCTTTATACCCAACCCGCCTTAGAGCGAATTGTCGCCCTGTTGGCGATTCAAAAGGCAGGGGCCGCCTATTTGCCCTTGGACCCGAGTTACCCTTGGGATCGTTTGGAATTCATGATGAAAGATACCCAGCTCAATTGGGTTGTGGGTCTGGAAGGGATGGAGGTCTTGGGTCAAGGGGTCAAGACCTTCAATGTCAAGGAGAAGTCGGCCCAGTGGCGGAGTTGCTCTGGAAAACCTTTGCAAAACCAGGTAGGGCCGTCAGACTTAGCTTATGTAATCTATACTTCCGGTTCCACGGGGGAGCCAAAAGGCGTTTTGTTGGAGCATCAAGGGCTGGTTAATTTAGTTTGCTCCCTGCGAGGGATTTATCAAATTCAGCCCCTGAGTCGCGTTTTGCAATTGGGCAGTCTCAATTTCGATATTTCTCTTTTTGAAATCGCCTTAGCTCTGGGTTCAGGGGCTTGCCTCGTGCTGGCCGCCAGGGAAAAGCTCTGGCCGGGGCCGGGCTTGGTCGAGCTTTTGGCAGAGCAGAGGGTCTCTCATCTTTTTATCACCCCTTCCAGCCTGGCCGCGCTGCCTCATGGAGAGTTGCCCCATTTGAAGGCGATTATCGCGGGAGGGGAGGCCTGTTCACATGGCTTGGTCGCCCAGTGGGGCAAGGGGAGGCGTTTTTTTAATGCCTATGGGCCTACGGAAATCACCATTGCGGCCACGACCGCGGAAGTGAGCCCAGAAGATGAAACGGTTCCCCTAGGCCGCCCCTTAGCCAATCTGAATCTGTTGGTTTTGGATCAAGTCGGGAACTTAGCCCCTCCGGGGGCTACCGGGGAGCTGTACATCGGTGGGCCCGGGTTGGCCCGAGGTTACCTCAACCAAGCGGATTTGACCGGACGCCGTTTTGTTCCCTCACCGCTGGATCCCAAACAACGGCTTTATCAGACCGGCGATTTGGTGCGTTACCGTTTTGACGGCCAATTGTTGTACCTAGGCCGGGCAGACCGACAGATCAAGATTCGGGGTTTTCGGGTGGAGCCCGGTGAAATCGAGGTGCGACTTTTGCGGTACCCGGGAATCAAACAGGTCAAGGTCATCGACAATCCGCCCAATAGCCAATTGGTGGCCTACTATCTGCCCCAAGGGGTCGCGCCCAGTGCCGCTAAACTCAAAGACTTCTTGAGCGAACAATTGCCCCCTCAATTGGTTCCTTCGGGTTTTGTCGCGCTGACCGCCTTTCCCTTGACCGCCAATGGAAAGCTGGATGTCCTTCGCCTGCCCCTACCTTACGCGGAGGCGCAAGCTGAGGCGGAAAGCTCACCCGCCTTAGAGGGGCAAGGTGGCCGGGCAAAGGTGGCTCAGATTTGGAAAAAGGTTTTGGGGCATGGGAATTTTGGTCTCCAAGACAACTTTTTCGATGTGGGGGGCGACTCGCTGCTTTTGGTTCAATTGCATCATTTTCTTGGGGAATGGACAGAAGAACCAATTCAGTTGATGGATCTCTTTAAAAATCCCACCATTGAACGCCTTGCCGAGCTGATAGGGGGAGGCCCCTTGGAGGCGCAAACTCGGAGCGAGGCAAAGACCTGGCAGGGGGAAGAAATCGCGGTGATCGGCATGGCGGGGCGTTTTCCCGGCGCGGCCAACCTCGATGAACTGTGGGAACTCTTGTCCCATGGCAAGGAGGGGATTCGCCGCTTTTCCTTAGAGGAATTGCGTCAAGCGGGGCTGGAACCAGAGTCACTGGACCACAAAGATTATGTGCCCTCTTTAGGTTGGTTGGAAGGGGTCGAGTTTTTTGACGCCCCCTTTTTTGGTTACTCTCCCATTGAAGCGAAAAGCATCGACCCCCAGCAACGGATTTTTTTAGAGACCGCTTGGCACGCCTTGGAAGACGCGGGCTGCGACCCAGATCAATTTAAAGATTCGATTGGGGTTTTTGGCGGTTGTGGGTCGAGTGGCTATTACCGAAATCATCTCGCCCCCAATGAGAGCTTATTGGAGCAGTTGGGCAGTGTTCAGGTGGCGCTGGGCAATGAAAAGGATTTTCTCTGTAGTCGAGTGGCTTATAAACTCAACCTCACCGGGCCGGCAATGACGGTTCAAAGCGCTTGTTCCACTTCCTTGGTGGCGATTCACCAAGCTTGCCGCTCTTTGTTGAAAAACGAATGCGAACTCGCTTTGGCAGGGGGAGCGTCGGTGATTGACCCGATCAAGACGGGGTACCGCTATCAAGCAGGCGGGATTTTATCTCCCGATGGTCATTGCCGCCCCTTTGACGAAAAGGCCCAGGGTACCGTTCCCGGTCAGGGGGTCGCTTTGGTCGCCTTAATGCGCCTGGAGCGAGCCTTGGCCGAAGGCTACCCCGTCCGTGCAGTGATCAAGGGTTCGGCGATCAATAACGACGGTTCGGACAAAATGGGTTTTACCACCCCGGGAATCAAGGGGCAGGCTCAGGCCTTGCGCTCTGCCTTAGAGGCCTCTGGGCTTTTGCCCGGTGAAGTGGGTTTGATTGAGGCGCATGGAACCGCGACAATTTTGGGCGACCCGGTGGAAATGGCCGCCATCAGTGAAGTTTACGGGGATCGCGGCCCCAGAGGCGAAGCTTGTTTTGTCGGCTCCATCAAAGGCAACTTGGGGCATTTGGATAGCGCGGCCGGGGTGACGGGGGTGATTAAGGCGGTGCTGGCTCTAGAAAAACAAGTGATTCCGGGAACCCTAAATTTTCAACGGCCAAACCCCAACATCAAGCTGGAGGACCGGGTCTTTCGCTTTAGTGGTCAAGCGGTGCCTTGGCCCAGCAAGGGGGCTTTGCGTCGGGCGGCGGTCAGCTCTTTCGGGTTGGGGGGGACCAACGCCCATTTGATTTTGGAAGAGGCCCCGAGGCCCCAGGAATCCCCACCTCCACAACCGCCGCCCCATCTCTTGGTTTTATCGGCAAAAAGC
The DNA here is from genome assembly GCA_024275165.1 of bacterium. Taxonomy (GTDB): domain Bacteria; phylum SAR324; class SAR324; order XYD2-FULL-50-16; family XYD2-FULL-50-16; genus JAJRZQ01. Next base: position 57,647 of record JAJRZQ010000019.1, read on the forward strand.
CAGGTCGCCTTGCTGCAAAAGGGCAAGGACTTGTCTCATGCCCTTCAGGCTCAGCCTGAGCTTGATTTGGCTTTGGTGGCCCAGACTTTGGCGCGGGGGCGCAAGGTTTTTGCTTATCGCGGTTCTTTGGTGGTCGAAGATTCCAAGGAAGCGATTGCTCGCTTGGAAGAGCTGAGCTTGATGGATGAACTTCCCCCTGCCAACCCTGTGGGGCCGGTTTTTTTGTTTCCCGGGCAGGGGACGCAATATGCGGATATGGGTCGGCAGCTCTATGGGCGCTTTCCCCTCTATAAAAAAAATCTGGATTATTGTGCCGAAGTCTTTGCCGATTTAACGGGGAGCGACTTTCGCAAAGACCTCTTTCCCAGCAAGGCAAATCGAGGTTCCGCTTCGGAGAGGTTGAGCCAGGTTTGGTTGACCCAGCCCGTACTCTTTGCCACGTAATACGCTTTGGCCCGCCTCTGGATGGATTTCGGGTTGATGCCCTCGGCTCTGTTGGGGCATAGCCTGGGGGAGTATGTAGCCGCGGCCCTGGCTGGGGTATTTACTTTAGAAGAGGGGGTGAAGATCATCGCGGAACGGGGTCGCTTGGTGCAACAACTGCCCCAGGGGGATATGATCAGCCTGGAAACGGATTTAACTCAGCTTAAGCCCTGGTTGGAAGGGGATTTGGATATTGCGGGAATCAATTCCTTAAAGTCGATTGTGGTTTCCGGTTCCCGTGAGGCGGTGCATCGCTTGAAGCTTAGGGCGCAACAAGAGGGGGTGCGTTCCAAACGGCTGTTTACCTCCCATGCCTTTCATTCGAGGATGCTCGATCCCATTTTGGATGAGTTTCGTAGCGTGATGCGGCAGGTAGAACTCAAACCTCCGAACATCCCCTTTTTGTCCAACCGTCATGGGGATTGGGCGGAAAAATATGGGCCGGATCAGGCGGATTATTGGGTAAATCATCTGCGTGGCCCCGTTCATTTTGCCGATTGCGCGGCGCGGCTTTTACAAGAAGAGGCAAAGCGAACTTTTTTAGAGGTCTGGCCTGGGTTTGTCTTGAGTTCGTTGATGCATAGCCTCAACGAGTTTACCAAAGGGCATAAAACCTTGCGGAGCTTGCCCACGGGCAGTGATGAAGATGAGGTTCGGCGTTTTTTTAGCCTCTTGGGAAAGTTTTGGGAGGAGAATGCCTTGAGCGATTTAAGCAAACTCAACCCCTCGGCCCGTCGCCTCTCCTTGCCGGGTTATCCTTTTGAGAAAAAATCCTATTTCGTGCCTCGTGCCGTGGCTCCGCCGGGGGCAAAAGGGGGAGGGGAAATCCTTAGGGTTGCCACGGAGAAAGCAGCGCCCCAGGTAAAGCAAAAGGCCGCGACTAAACCCCAGCCAGATAAACCTTTACCGAAGTTGGAACAAGAAACCCTACAACTTTGGAAAGACTTTTTGCAACAAGACGACTTGAGCGTGCAGGATGATTTTTTTGATCTCGGTGGGGATTCCTTGATGGCGATTCAATTAGCCGCGCAATTGGAGAAAAAATTCAAACTCCCCCTTTCGGGGCATGTGATTTTGCAATATCCAACCCCTGCCAAGCTCGCCGCGGCTTTGCGGGAGCAACTCTATAAAGATACGGGAAAGACCCAACGCCAAGCCCGAGACTTGCGACAACAACTCTATAAACCTATTGAGGAAAGCCAGAGTCAAAAGAGCTTTCAATTTGTCGTTCCCCTACAGCAGCAGGGCCCAGGCACCCCGATTTTTTTGTTTCCCACCGGTGGGGGGTTTGTTTTGTATTATCGGGATTTTGTTCGCCGCATGGGGGAGGAACAGCCAATTTTTGGTTTTCAGGCTCGGGGGTTGGATGGGAAAGAGCCTCCCTTTGAGCGGATCGAAAGCATGGCTTCAGCCTTTATCGAAGAATTGGTACAACTCTGCCCTCAAGGCCCCTGCATCATCGGAGGGGCTTCTTTTGGCGGGATGGTGGGCTATGAGGTTGCCCGGCAGTGGGTTGAACTGGGGCGGGAGGTGGAACTGCTCTTTTTGATTGATTCCCCCGGGCCGGGGCAAATGCCCACTCGCTTTGACAACAATGTGATGATCATCCAAGAACTGGTGGGGGACGCCTTGAATCTAAATCTACAAGAATTGTCCTTGATGTCGGCAGAGGAACAGGTGAATTATGTCTTTGAGAAGGCGCGCTTAGCCAACTTACCCAATCTTTTGCCTAGAGAATTCGGCATTCCCTTTTTGACGGTGACCAAGGCCCATATGAGCGCGATGTTCGCCTATCAGCCTCAGGCCTTAAATCAACGCTTGCTTTATTTTCGCCATAGTGAGCCCCTGCAGCATTACCCCTCTCACCCCGAGCGGCCTTGGGTTGATTTATCTCAGGGAAACATTGATATTCGTACCATTCCGGGCAATCATTATACGATGAACTTCAACCCTCATGTGAATTGGATTGTACAAGAAATCAAGCGGCAAATCTCTTTAAGGTCTTAAAGCCGTGGAGTTGTTTGCCTGAAAGAAGCGAACCCCTGACGGGATTGAAGGAAACTCTGAAAAACGCGGAGGTTCCCAGCAAGGCAGGGATGCCTTGCTAAATCAACAAGTTACACTTTTTGATTTGCCTTGAGGTTGTGGGTTTTATTTCCAACCGAAAAGACTGAAAAACTCGACGCGCCCCCAGGGCTATAATCAGCCCGAAGGCACGAACCTACCGCTTGCACAAGCGGTAGGCAAGGACTTTTTCAGAGGTTCCTTAAGTTAGGGCGGGGGGTTGTATTTCCTTGGCTCTGCTGATCAAGGGCAGGTTGATGATAAAGCGAGTGCCTTCGCCTAGGGTGGATTCGCAGGAAATCGTACCTTGCATTTTTTGCCGCACCAGACTGTAGACAATGTTGAGCCCCAACCCCGTGCCACCTTGATTCCTTCGGGTGGTAAAAAAGGGCTCGAAGATATGAGGCAGGCTTTCTGGTTGGATGCCCTTTCCGTTATCGGCTAAGATGAGTTGAACCTCTTCGTCTTGCAGTTTCGCCTGGATGCTGATTTTCGGGTTTTTTGCAGTAGCGTGAAAAGCGTGGAGCAGGGCATTTTGAATGAGGTTGATGATGACCTGGGAAAAGGCCCCTGGGTAGCCCGTGATGTTAATGTTTGGGTCACAGTCGATATCCAACTCCGGCTTGAGCTTTTTGAGTTCCGGCTCAATGCTGGCTAAGGTCATCTTTAAATAGGTGAGCAGGTTAAACTTTTGCCGCTCAAAATAGCTCTGGTCTGCCGCGACTTTCTTAAAATTGGTGATTAATTCGGTTGCCCGCTCAATATTGACGCTCAGCAAGTCGCTGTGTTCTTTGGCCTTGCTCAAAAAAGCAGAAAAATCCTTCTCGGTCATGGTTCCCGCGGCGTATTTTTTAGCCAGGTCCCGAATCCGATTTTTCAAATAGGAGTTGGCCGTTACGCTCACGCCTAAGGGGGTGTTTAACTCATGGGCCACTCCGGCGACCAAGCGGCCTAAACTGGCCATGGTTTCGGATTCAATGAGCATTCCTTGGGCTTCTTCGAGTTGTTCGAGTAAGGTTTCCAATTCCAAATTGGTGTTTTCCAATTTGGTTTGGTATTGCAGCATTTCTTGGCTGCGTTTTTCTTGTTCCGAAATTTGAGTTTTTAGTCGTTCCGCCTCGCGAACCTTTTCAATGCGTTGTGTTGTGTTTTCTTCGATTTTATCTAAGAGTCGATTTACGGTTGTGGCGAGCAAGGAAAATTCATCCTTGCGGGCATTGGGCGGAGCAATGCGTTGGGTGGAGGTTTCTTCCAAAGAAAGATTGTTCAACTCCGCAACTAGGTGTAAGAAGGGATGGGTGATGATCCGGTGGAAGACAAAAAGGAGAATCAAGGCGAGAATAAAATTTCTTGCCAGTCCATAGCCGACGATTAAAATCGCTCGCTCAAAGAATTCAGCGCCTTTGGAGTAGGTATCCAATTCAACCTGAATGCGGCCAGCGGGCTGGAACTTCGCCATGGAAAACAGGTCGGTTGGTCGGGGTTGGAATTTAAGATCTAAACTGTAAGGGGTGGTGGGGCCAAAAATGAAATTCACTAATTTACGGTAGGGCCCCTCTCTGAGCGAGCTTTGGCGAAAGGCGAGTAAATTATTGTTTTTGGTATAAATTTCAACCTTATAGACTGATTTGACTTCAAAAAGCCCGATGAGCAGTTCATTGGCGTAAAGGCGATCTTCGTAATAGGCGGCGCGAGAGGCGGGCTGGTCTAGGGCTTCTAAAACCTGATTAAAGGTACTGTCGAATTTGTGGCGTACCAATTGGTATTCATAGGTCAACTGGGCCAAACTGACCAAAACCCCTAAAATAGCGGCAATGGTGATGGTCCATTTAGCCTGAATGACCGGGAGGCGGTCTTTTCTGCGTAGATTGAAGGTTGGTTCTGGCAAGGGTCTTTTTGTAAAAGCTTTTCATATCGTAAACGATTGGTTGCCTTTTGAGTTTGAGGTTGGTATTTTTACCAGACCAAGTCAAGTTAATTTCAGTGTGAACCCACAAAAACCAATGGCCTCCGACAATAAACTCATTTTCGCGGCAGATCCGGCCCCCTCTGTGTATCAAGAATCCTTGCCCCCTTGGAAAGTACTTTTGGTGGATGACGAGGCCGCGGTGCATGAAGTCACCAAGACGATTTTTTCCGAATACAAAATCCTAGACCGAGATATCGAGTGCATCAGCGCCTATAGCGCCGCAGAAGCGAAGTTTCGCCTGACGGAACACGATGACATTGCCGTTGCTTTTGTGGATGTCGTGATGGAAGAGGATGATTCCGGGTTGCAATTGGTGCGCAGCATACGAGAGGAATTGAACAACCACTTGTTGCGGATCGTTTTGCGGACCGGGCAGCCTGGGCAAGCCCCAGAGAAGGAGGTATTTGTCAATTACGATATCAATGATTATCGGACCAAAACCGAGCTGACAGAAGAGCGACTCTTTACCACGCTTTTAGGCTCAATCCGCTCCTACTGCCAAATTCAAGAACTCATTGAGGCCAACCGCAAGGCTGAAGAAGCCCATATTGCCAGGAGTAACTTTTTAGCCAACATGAGCCACGAGTTGCGCACTCCACTCAACGGGATTACGGGAATCGGTCAACTCGTTTTAATGCAAACCGAGGATGAGAGTACGGCCCACGAGTTGCGGATGATGCTCCAGTCGAGCTGGGCCTTAAATTCGATTTTAGACAACATTCTCAATTTGGTTTCCATTGAGAAGAAAATCCTGCTGCTGCGCAATCATTCTTTTTCTTTGCCTGAACTGCTGGAGGAGCAGCAAAAACTTTTTAGCGCCTCCCTACTGGTCAAAAAGCTGCATTATTATTTAGATCTCGACCCAGAGATCCCCCATCAGCTTATTGGCGATTCCGAGCGCTTGAAACAGATTATAACCAACCTGCTCAGCAACGCGATCAAGTTTACCGACGCGGGGCAGATTGGGTTATCTTTAAAGGTGGTGGAGTCCAAGGGCAACCAGATCGTTTTAAACATTCAGGTGAGCGATACGGGGGTGGGGATCAAGCCGGAAGTCTTGCCTTATATCTTTGACCCCTTTCGTCAAGGGGATGAGAGTTCGACAAAGACCTTTATGGGGGTGGGCTTAGGCCTCACTTTAGTCAAGCAACTCATTGAGATGATGGGGGGTAATATTGAAGTGCAATCCACTATGGGGCAAGGGAGCTTGTTTAGTTTTCACCTTCCCTTTGAACGAGACGAGTCGGCCAGCCTCTAAAAAAATTCATCCTGGATTTTTGCCTTGTTTCAAGGCGGGGAACAGAGTTCCTCACCTGAAGCAAATTAACCGATTATTTTGATGGATTGGTTGCTCTGCCTAGCCCCGTAGCCTCCTTTAGTATTTAGGGAAACTCTGAAAAACGCGGAGTTTCCCCGCAAGGCAGGGATGCCTTGCCAACTCAAAAAGTGGTACTTATTGATTCGCGTTGGGATTGTGGATTTCATTCCCCACCGAGAAGACGGAAAAACTCGACGCGCCCCCAGGGCTATAATCAGCCCGAAGGGCATGAGCCTACCGCTTGAACAAGCGGTAGGCAAGGAGTTTTTCAGAGGTTCCTTAGTTTAAGAAGGCATTTAATTGCTCAAGGCTGTATTTTGTGGTGGGGTAAAACAACTGCAATTGATAAGGCGTGCCTTGAATCGGCCAGATCAGTACCGCTAATTGGAGGGGTTCTTTGGTGTCGGGCCAATAGTGATGCTGAAAAAGCCAGAGCCCTCGCGGGTTGCCGGGGAGCTTTTTACAAAGAATGTGGAAGGTGGGTTGTCCGTCCAGGTCGCGAAACTTGCGCAAAGCGTTGCGTTGGGTTAACCCGGGGCGCATGGAGGCGATGGGGTGGGTTACATCTCGCAACTCGTCGCAGCGCATGACGATGACCGGGGTGAAGAAGGGTCGATTGGGCCACCAAGTCTGATTGTGAGCCTCGTTGAAGACATTTAAATCCCCCCCTTTTTGGATGTAGTTCGCTGCTTTACGGGCGTGGGCGATAACTGCTTGAGGGCCTTTTTTGGCAAAGGCGGCGTAGATCTCCTTTGTGGTGAAGGAGGGCTTTTCCACGGCATGCAGCGGCAATGCCAGCAGGAGGGACAAACAAAGGAAAGGGAACGCCAGCTTACTTGGAAACAACATTTATTGCGTTGCCTTGGCTAGGCCAAGCTGACTCATAAAGCTGAAGCTATCGAGCATCTCCCAGCGTTCGATCAATTGTCCATCCTGAACTCGGTAGATGCCGTAAGCCCCCCAGGCGAGTTCTTTGCCCGTTGCGGGGGCACCCATGACATTGCCCTGATGTTTGGCCTTAACGCTCAAGCGAACCGCGACCTTGTCCCCTTCGGCTACCATGTCTTCAATCTTGACTTGAATCCCGGGAAACCATTCCTTATGCGCTTTGGTGAGCAGGGAAATATATCCGGCTTTAGTGGCGGGTACTCCGGGAAAGGGGTTGTGGTCCACAAAATCCTTATGGATCGCCTGATCCAGATAGGCCAAGTTCGAGCGATTGAGTTCCTTGACCCAGTTGGATACGACTTGCTTGTTTGCCTTTAATTTTTCTTGTTGATTCGGTTGGCAGGCGACAACAAGCAACATTAGAATAAGCGCGTTAAGAGCAATTAGAGTTTTTTTCATGGCTTTATTTTGTGCGTAAGGTAGCTGTAGATTGCGACTATACAGGCTTTTACGCCTTTTTGCAAGTTTAGATTGAATTTGATTAAAAGTTAAAATAAGCCTTGAAATATGCAAGGGGTTTTGTGCGGATTAAAAAGAGCCGTAAAAAACTAATAAACACTGTAATTTGATATGGTTATTGCTTAGATGGTGGGGCTTTTCACTTTGAAGTTGGGTTCAACTTTAGAATAAACTTGCGCTGGTTTTTTTTTGTGGGTCGAGCGGTAGGAGCCCCTTTTGTTCCGGCAACCCCGACTTTTCCGATTCCTTTAGATTAGGTGACCTTTTTATGGCTGGGTATGTGTAGCTCCGATGGCATCCGCAATAGAGTTGAAACTCACGCCAGGTTGCAATCTTGCGCCTCAAGACCCCGCAGAAGGAGAGGGGTTTCACTTCAAGATAAATCCATTGGGTTTGTTTTTTTAGGTTTGTCGCACAAGGAACTCGTGAAATAGCTGGGCCGCGGGACTGAGTTTTTTCCTTCTTGCCGTGATGATGAATAGGTCGCGTTCCGGTTGCATGTGCCGGATCTCTTTGGCTAGGAGTTGCCCCCTTTGAATCTCTTCCTCTACCGATGCCAAAGAAACAATCGCGACCCCCATTTGCTGCGCTACGGCTTTTTTCAAAGCCTCTGCCCCCCCTAATTCCGCGACCAGGTTCAGCGCTCCCCTGGTGAAGCCTTGGGTTTGGAAGCGCTGTAAAATGACTTTTTTGGTTCCTGAGTTGTCTTCTCTGAGTAAGAGCGGTTCGCCTGCTAGTTCCTCTAAGGCGATGGAGGGGCGCTCTTTCCAGCGATGGCTTGGGGCAAGGATCAAGACTAAGCGGTCTTTTTTCCAGGTTTTCCAACGCAACCCGGAGAGGCGGAGTTTCGCACCGACCAAACCGATTTCGGCCTTCCCTTCCAAGACTTGCTCGCAGGCCTGGGCTGAGTTGGAAAGGGCTAAATAGGGGCGAATTTGAGGGTGGTCTTTGTAAAAACGGGCCAGTAGAGGGGGCAGAATATAATTTCCCGGCAGGCTGCTGGCCGCCAGGGTTAAATCGCGGATGGCCTTTTCTTCTAAATGGGTAAGCTCGTTGAAAGCAGCCTCCTTTAAGGCTAAAATCTGTGTGGCATAGGGGATCAGTTTTTTCCCCGCGGGGGTTGGCCGGGCAACATGGCTGCCCCGTTGGATCAATTTTTGTCCTAATTTTTTTTCCAGTCGGGCCAGGGTCTCGCTGACTCGGGGTTGGGATATCCCTAGGTGTTTAGCCGTGGCGGTAAAGCTTTGTTGTTCGATCAAATTGAGAAATAGGGCTAATTCTGTATCTTTCATAGAAGGAAACTATCTGATATTTAGATAAAATACATCCAAAATATACGATATTTTTGATGGATTAAAAAAAAGGGAAAGCAAAGTTTGTAAGCGCAATAAAAAACTGATAAAAATGAAGATCGTCATTTTTTTAAATCCCCAATGCAAACTATAGCATGAAACGCTTACTTTTTTGTTGCGCTGTCCTTTTCTTTTTAGTTCCGCCTAGTTTTGCCCTGGAGTTGCGCTTTAGCGCCATTCCCGATCAAGACATGGACCGTTTAGAGCAACGCTTTAACCAGGTGGCGAGCTACTTGAGCAAAGCCTTGCGGATGAAGGTGGCTTATATTCCGGTGAAGTCCTATGCGGCTTCGGTTTCCGCCTTTAAAAACAATCAGATTCAACTCGCTTGGTTTGGCGGGCTTTCTGGGGTACAGGCTCGTTTGGCGGTTCAAGGTTCCCAGGCGATTGCCCAAGGCGCAGAGGACCAGAAATTTATCACTTACTTCATCGCCCACCACAGCACGGGCTTGCGGGCTACAAAAAACTTCCCCACCGCCATTGCGGGCAAGACCTTTACTTTTGGTTCGAAGGGCTCTACCTCCGGTCGTTTGATGCCCGAATTTTATATTCGCAAGTACTTTCATCAAACACCGAGAAAGGTCTTTCAACGGGTCGGCTTTAGCGGGGATCATTCTAAAACCATTGCCTTGGTTCAAGCCGGTGTTTATCAGGTTGGGGCGGTCAACTACCAAGTTTATGAAAAGGAACGAAGAGAGGGTAGGCTGGATTCGAAAAAACTGATCCTACTGTGGAAAACCCCCTTTTACCCGGATTATAACTGGACCATCCGAGGGGATGTTGAACAAGTCTATGGGCCAGGCTTTATCCAGCGGGTGCAGAAAGCCCTAATTGAAATGAAAGACCCGAAACTATTGCAAAGCTTTCCCAGAAGCGCTTTTATTCAAGCCGATAACAGCCTCTATGCCCCTATTTTGGAAACAGGCAAAGCCATCGGGATTTTACGCTAAATCATGCCGCCACTCCTGGAACTCAATCAATTTCATCATCATTATGGGCAACAAGAAGCCTTAAAAGGGGTCTCTTTAACGCTGCGCAGGGGGGAGAAGGTAGCCTTGATCGGGCCGAGCGGAGCGGGGAAAACAACCCTTTTGCAAACCCTGTTTCAACGGGCGCAATCGCCTAAGGCCTTTGTGCCTCAAGCCCAAGCCTTGGTTTCGCGCTTGAGCTTGTTCCACAATGTATATATGGGAGGGCTGGACCATCATTCTTTTTGGTATAACCTTTTAAATCTAGTTTGGCCCCAAGAAGTAGAAAAGCGCCGGATGCGCCCGATTTTGCGAAGCTTAGGCATGGAACAAAGGCTTTTTGATCCCATTGGTACTTTTTCCGGAGGGGAACAGCAAAGGGCGGCGATTGCCAGGGCTCTTTTTCGCCCCGCGGAATTGTTGCTCGCTGACGAACCGGTTTCCTCACTGGACCCGCAAAGGGCGGAAGAGGTTGTTGAACTCCTCTTTCAACAAAAAGAGACCGTCATCCTTTCGTTGCATTCTGTGGAACTGGCCTTGGCCAAGGCCCAACGAGTGATCGCTCTGAAGGCAGGGAAGATTTTTTTTGATCGAGCTGCCGGCTTTGTGTCCAAACAAGTCTTAAAAGAGCTTTATCAGCGATGATCTATGCTTCTTTTTTGATTTTATTTTTGGCTTTTTTGGGGTGGGTTTTCGCTGATTTGGAAGTTTCTACGCTAGAGCCTTGGGCAGAGCTTTGGAGGATGCTCTCTGGAGCCGTGACCCCTGATTTTGTTTCTTTAGCCGATGTGGGTCAGTCCCTGTTCAATACCTTGGCCTTTGCTCTGGTCGGGACTTTCTTAGGCGTCTTGGCGGGGGGAGCTCTGGCCTTTTTTTTTCATTGGCGGTTGGTTCGTTATGCCTGTGCCTATAGCCGCTCCATCCATGAATTGTTTTGGGCCCTGTTGCTGCTTCCTGTAGTGGGGCTAAATCCCCTCTGCGGGATTTTAGCCATTGCCATTCCCTATGCGGGGATTTTTGCCAAGGTGTATGCGGAAATCTTAGAAGAAGCGGACCCGAGGCCCCTCCAAGCCATTCCGTCGCAAGCCGACCCCTTTACCCGCTTTATTTACGGCTACCTGCCTGGGTTATGGAAGGAGTTGAAACATTATACCAGTTACCGTTTTGAATGCGCCCTCCGCTCTAGCGCGATTTTGGGGTTTATCGGGTTGCCGACTTTAGGCTATCATTTAGAGACTTGGTTTCGGGAAGGGCATTATGCCTCGGCCTTTGCCTTGCTTTATGTCTATTATGCCTTGATTTTTTCGCTTTCTATTTGGGCAAGGCCGAAGCTGGTTGTGTGGTGGGTGATGCTGGCCTTGTGGGGGATTTCAAAAGAGGTCTCCTTTTCTTTAGAAAACACGGTGCGTTTTTTTACCGTAGATATCCTCCCCTGGCCCCTTCGGCAAGGAAAGGGGCTTGAGGCGTTTGGGGATTGGGTTTGGGATATCGTGAAAAATCAAGCTTGGGAAGGGGCTTTAAATACCTTTATCCTGACCCAAATGGCCTTGGCGCTTTCGGCTGGGGTTGCCTTGTTTTTGTTTCCCTGGGCCAGTCAAGCTTTAGCGGGCCCGAGGTTAAAGTATGGTGGGCGTTTCTTGCTGGTCGTCATGCGCAGTACTCCGGAGTACCTTTTGGCTTATGTTGCGATTCAATTGCTTGGCCCTTCTATGCTTCCGGCTATTTTGGCCCTATCCATTCATAACGGAGGGGTTTTAAGTCACCTTGCTTCGCTCAACGCCGATCAGGTCCAGTTAGACCTCTCGGCCGCAAAAAAGAGTGGGAATCGTTATCTTTATGAGATTTTACCTAGTATTTACGGCCAATTCATGGCTTTTTTGCTTTACCGTTGGGAAATTATTTTTAGGGAGTCGGCTATTTTAGGTATTTTAGGAGTCTATAGCTTAGGTTTTTTTATCGACAGCGCCATAGCGGAAGATCATCTGGATGTGGCTTTTTTTTTGATTGGAATCAGTGCGACCTTAAACCTTCTTATTGATCAGGCGAGCCGGAAAATCCGCCGAGGGTTAAAGGGGAGTACGGTTTTTAAGGCCCGCGCCTAGGGGGGTAGCCTGCCGGCTTTATTTTGTAATGGAATTTACATATTCAAAGGTTTGCAGCGGGAGAACCGGGTTTAATATCCAGTGGGTAAATCTCAGGCTGCGCCAGTTCCCCTGTGGGTCGATAAACGCGATTCCCGCCAAATAGGGGCTCTGGTGGTTTAATAAAAGTTGCAGCTCAATGAGGCCCTCGTTTGGGGTTTTGGGTTGAAAGGCCAACAGGCTTTGTTGGGCGGTGGGGTTGAATAAGGTTTGCCGGGGTGAAATGGGTTGGTAGCTTTGCCTTAAGCTTTCTTTTTGAAAGAAGAAGGCCAAGCCCGGCAGGTTTTGCGCTTTGGACGCCTTTTCAACGGTGACGCTATCTAAAAGGGGGTCGATAAGCCAGATTTTGCTTTTGCCGATGATCACTTGATAGGGCTCTTCCCCTTCGTATTCCCAGCGCATTAAGGCCGGGGCGCGAAACCACAGTTGACCCGATCCGGTTAAAGTTTTTCCACTGGCCTGATCGTGGTATTTTTGTTGAAAGCTTGCCTGAAAGCTTTGCCAGGTGAAGAATTCTTTTTCAAAGTGATTTAAGAGAGGCTCCGCGGCCAAGCCATAGGCAGGCCAGGCAAAGCAAAACAGAAAAAAGAGGTGTTTTATTCCCATGCAAGCGCCCTGATTCTATAATGAACTGTTTTGTTTGGTGGCGAAAAATTATTTCAGCGCATCGGCATTTCTTTTGTTCTTCAATTTTGGAATATTTTTTTGTTCCTAGAGCAGACCGGAAGATTTTTTGAGGAGCTGCGCTTTTGTGGAAGTGGCTATTTTTTTGGAGCGGGAAACGAGACTCGAACTCGCGGCCCTCAGCTTGGAAGTCACCCCATAGACTTGTCCCTCCTTGTCCCCATATTACCTTTATTCTGTAAAATCAAGCTGATAAGCTAGGATGTCAAAAATGGTTTTGACCCCA
>JAJRZQ010000020.1 GCA_024275165.1 bacterium
TAAGCGACGGCGATCAGGCCGACTTTTTAGCCAAAAAAATCAATCGGGAGGCGAAAAAAGCCTTTGGCCCCAACCCCTATTTCCAGGCCCTGCCCCATAACCGAGCGAACCCTCAGATGTCGCGTTTGATGGATTACCTAGGCGACTACCTTGGGCTTGCCGCCTTGGTGGCTTTGTTTCTTGCCGGCCTGGGCACCGCCTACCTCTTTCGGGCCTATTTGGCTCAAAAAACCTTGGAGATGGCGATTTTGCGCAGCCTCGGTGCCAGTTCAATGCAAACAGGAGGGTGGATGATCTTAGAAATCAACCTCTTAGGCACGCTGGCCGCCCTGGTTGCGGGGCTCTTGGCACGGGGGTTGATCCCTTTGGCGCAATGGCTCTTAAAAGACATCACCCCCTTTGGCTTTCACCCCCATTTAACCCTTTCCAGCCTCGCCCTCGCCTTGGCTATCGGCTTGGCAAGCAGTGTTTTTTTTTCCCTTCCCTTACTGCTCCGATTAAAAGCAGTGAACCCCAAACAGCTTTTTGAGCAGAGCCAGGGGCAAGGCTCGACCCGCTTTTACTGGGGCTCTCTCTTCGGTCTGCTCCCCTTAGGCCTACTCTACTGGGGGTTGGCCTTTTTACAGGCAAAAAGCTTTTGGATCGGGACTTGGTTTGTCCTCTGTTTGCTCCTCTCTGGTTTCGTCTTGGCCCTCTTTGCCTGGATCGGTTTAAACTTCGCCGCCAAGGCACGCGCAACGACCTTGGTTTTACGCCTCTTGTTCAGAAACCTCAGCCGCGGCGGCTGGGGCAGCATTGCCAGCTTTGTGGCCATTGGTTTAGGGGCTCTCTTGATCAACCTCATCCCCCAATTGGAGCAGGGGCTGCAAGCAGAAATCCGCCAGCCCGAAACCTCGGTCTTGCCGAGTTTTTTCCTCTTTGATATTCAACCAGAACAACGAGTTGAACTCACAAACTATTTAAAGAACCAGGGCCACCCCTTGAGCAAGCTCAGCCCGATGATTACCAGCCGCTTGATCGGCGTAAAGGGGAAAAAACAAGAAGAAACCAACTCCCCCGCCTTGACGAGGGAAGAAGAAACCCAACGGGTCATGCGCAATCGAGGGGCAAATCTTTCCATGCGGGGCACCCTCTACGACTCGGAACGACTCATCGCGGGAAGCTTTATCCGCCGGCCCTGGAACGCAAAAAGCGGCAAACTCCCTGCGATCAGCCTCGAAGCACGCTACGCAAAACGCTTGAATATCGGGCTCGGCGATGAACTGACCTTCGATGTTTTAGGGGTTCCCTTTACCGGAGAGGTCACCAGCCTGCGCGAGGTTCACTGGAACAGCTTTGAACCGAATTTCTTTATCCTCTTTCAGCCGGGCAGCCTCAAGGATGCCCCGGCCACCTACCTCGGCGTTGTCCCGGCCATGCCGGAAAAGGCAAAAATCCCTCTACAACGCCAATTGCGCAAAGCCTTTCCCAATCTTTCGCTCATTCATGTCTCCCGCTTGGTGGAGCGAATTTTAAAACTCGCTGCCCAGATCAGCCTCGCTATTTCCAGCATGGCTTTACTCTCTATGTTTGCCGGGCTGGTGGTGGTTTATTCCATTGCCCGCTACAATATCAGTCAACGACGCAATGAGATCAACCTCTTTAAGGTTTTAGGAGCGCAGCACCGCCTGCTCAACCTGTTGTTTTTCTCCGAATTCGCCCTGCTCGGATTTTTCTCCAGTGCCACCGGCGCTTTATTGAGTTTAAGCCTTTCCGCCTTTTTATCCGAAACCCTATTTCATCGCTCCTTTGCCATTTATTGGCCCTCTACCCTCTATACCCTCCTCGGAGTCACCCTGATCAGTGCCTTGGTGGCTTGGCTCAGTGGTCAAGCCACCTTGCGGCAAAAACCCCTAAGCCTACTCAAAGCGGGATGAAACGATATTGCCTGTTGCTCAGCCTGCTTTTTTTGCTCAGTTGCAACTATTATACATGGGCCTATAATCATGCGGAATGGATTCTTTCTTGGAAGCTTCATCATTATTTAGACCTCACCGCAAAACAAAAACCCCTGGCCCAAGCTCAAATGAATACCTTGGCCAACTGGCACCGCAGTTCCCAACTCCCAAAATTGAAAAAAGCGGTCCGGCGGGCCCGAAAATACTTGCGGCAAAAAAAATACGCTCCAGGAGTCAAAGAAAGCATCGCCGCCTACAAGAACCTGCGCGACAACCTCTATCAAGGTTTTATTCAGGCGCTCGTCCCTATTTTAATGGAGCTCAACCCACAACAGATTGATCACCTCCAAGAAATCTTGGAAGAGGAAAATCAAGAAATAAGAGAAAGCCTCGACGACCCCGCCCCCGAACGACTCGCCAAGCGGGTCGCCGGCTTCAAAAGTACTTTAGAGGATTGGCTTGGCGACCTCTCCGGGCAACAAAACAAAATGGTTGAAGAACTTTTTTTGCGCCTGCCCGAACTCAAGCCCCTCCGCCTGCGATACCGGAAAGAACAGCAAGCCCATTTTTTTGCTGCCCTGCGACAAAAACCAGAAATCAACGCCCTCGGAGGCCGACTTTTAAAAATCTGGGTTCAACGCCCACCCCAAGACCCCTACGGTCGCGCGTTAATCCAAAGTTCTAAAACCTATGAGATTTTTTTAATTCATCTCTTAAAAACCACCAGCCCCCAACAAAGAAGCCATCTCTTAAAAAAAATGGAAACTTTGGAGAAGGACTTGCATTCATTGCTCATCTAAAAAGAGCTTATAATTTAAGATTAAATAAAATATAGATAGGCTTTTGCTCCGCTTTTTTGTATCTTTATGCCTATCGCTGCCAAACAGCCAAAAAAGCCATGAAAATTCTAATCGTTGAAGACAACCCCGTAAATTATCGCATGCTGCAAACCCTGCTGTCTCAATACGGGGAAACCGAAGTCGCGGTAAACGGCAGAACGGGGCTCGCCGCCTTTGAACGAGCGCACCAAAAGGGAGACCCGATTGAGTTGATCTTTTTGGATTTGGTGATGCCCGAAATGGACGGCCATGAAATGTTGCGTTTGATTCGCGAATTTGAACAATCCAAAGGGGTGAGCCGTGAGGAGGATCAGGTCAAGGTGGTGATTTCCACCAATCAGGAAACCACCAAGGATGTCATCCTCAGCTATGAGCAGGGGGCCCATCATTATTTTCTCAAGCCCTATAGCCCGGCGGAACTAGAAGACCTCATGAGCCTCATGGGCTACATCAAAACCCAAACCAACTAAGCCCCGCCATGAAACGGGTCTTAATCCCCTTGGCCCAAGGGGTTGAAGAAATCGAAGCCGTCACCTTAATGGATGTACTCACCCGCGCGGGGGCACAGGTTTTCACCGCCAGCATCGACCCCCAACAAGAAATCCATTGCTCAAGAGGGGCAAAACTCCTCGCCGATTCCCAGCTAGAAGACCTCCAAACAGAAGAATTTGACTTAATCGCCCTGCCCGGTGGGGGGCAGGGGGCAGCCGAGCTGGCCACCTCCATGACCTTAAAGGCCATGCTGATGGAACAGAAAAAAGCGGGCCGCCACTACGCCGCCCTCTGCGCCAGTCCGGCCTTGGTTTTATCCCCCTGGGGCCTCTTAAAAGATAAAGCGGCAACCGGCTACCCCACCTTTATGGACCGCTTAGAGGCCAAGGAAAAACACCACCAAGGCAACCTTACAGACGGCAACTGCATCACCGGCCAAGGCCCCGCCGCGGCAATGGGTTTTGCCCTGGCCTGCGTCAAAGCCCTGTTCGGCGCCAAAAAGCGCGATGAGGTTGCCCAAGGCCTGCTTTACCCTCTGGATGCTTTTAAAAAAGAAGCGAAACCCACCCCGCCGACTACCAACCAGCCTCACTAAAGGGGGGCAAACTCCTCACCGGCCTTAACCCGATGAAAGGAAAGCTGGGTCGGGTTGCGCAAGCGAACCTCAATCACATCTCCAGGCTTGATGGTGCCATCTAAAATCTTATAGGCCATGACATCTTCCACCTCCCGTTGGATGGTGCGTTTGAGGGGACGCGCCCCAAACTCGGCGTCATAACCTTGACGGGCCAGAAAGCGCAAGGCTTCACTTGTAACCCGCAGCTGGGTGTTGTGGCTCGACTGCATGCGCAAGGAGAGTTTTTCAATCTCCAGGGCCACCAACTGCTCTAATTCTTTGACCTCTAAGGGATCAAAAACGATAATCTCATCCAGGCGATTGAGCAGCTCCGGGCGAAAACGGGTCAAAAGCAACTTTTTGGCCATCTCCCCGGAGAGTTTTTTCTTTTCTTCATAAAACTTCAGCACCGCCTCACTGCCTAAGTTGGTGGTCAAGATAATGATGCAGTTTTTGAAATCCACCTTGATCCCGTGGCTGTCGGTCAAGATGCCATCATCCAAGATTTGCAGCAAGATATGAAACACCTCGGGGTGGCCCTTTTCAATCTCATCGAACAAGATTACCGAATAGGGCTGGCGATGTACCGCCTCGGTTAAAATTCCCCCCTCGTCAAAGCCCTGATAACCTGGAGGAGCCCCAAGCAAACGGCTCACCGTATGCTTTTCCTGGTATTCGCTCATGTCCAGTCGAATCATGGATTTTTCATCATTGAATAAAAAACCCGCTAAGGTCTTGGCCAGTTCGGTCTTGCCCACTCCGGTCGGCCCCATGAACATAAAACTCCCCCAAGGGCGATTGGGGTCTTGAATCCCCGTTCTCGCGCGACGAATGGCATTGGCCACGGCTGAAAGCGCTCTTCTTTGCCCCACCAGCTTTTCCGCCAATTGCTTTTCCATCTTTAAAAGCTTTTCCCGCTCATCCATCAACATTTTCGCGATGGGAATCCCCGTCCATTTCGAGACCATCTTAGCTACATCCTCTTCATCCACCTCTTCTTTGACCAAGCGGGTTTGCCCCGATTCCGCCAAGACTTGATTGGCCTCTTCCAACTCCTTTTGCAGGGCGTCTAGGGTGCCGTACTTCAGCTTGGCCGCCAGCTCTAAATTACCCGCCCGCTGGGCTTCCAGCTCCGCTTGCAGGGTTCGCTCAATCTCTTCTTTTAAGTGACGCACCTTGCTGATCGCTTCTCGTTCGTCATTCCATTTCGCCTTTTGCTTTTCGACCTCCTGGACCAGTTTTTTTACCTCTCGATCTAAAATCCTCAAGCGTGCCTTGGATTGGGCGTCTTCTTCCTTGATTAAGGCGGCTTTTTCGATTTCCAACTGCATGATTTTTCGATTGGCCTGGTCAATGACCGTCGGCAAGCTGTCGATTTCAATGCGGGTGGTGCTGGCGGCCTCGTCAATCAAGTCAATCGCCTTATCGGGCAAAAAACGGCCCGTCAAATACCGATCCGCGAGTTTTGCCGCCGCGATGATCGCGCTGTCTTTGATCCGTACCCCATGGTGGACTTCATACTTCCCCTTTAGTCCCCGCAAGATAGCGATACAATCGCTCACACTCGGTTCCTTGACCAAAACCTGCTGAAAGCGACGCTCTAGGGCGGGATCTTGTTCAATGTGTTTTTTATATTCGGTAATGGTGGTGGCCCCAATGCATTTGATTTGCCCTCGAGCCAAGGCGGGCTTGAGCATGTTGGAGGCGTCCAGGGCCCCCTCGCTGGCCCCGGCCCCCACTAAGGTATGCAACTCATCAATAAATAAAACCACACTTGAGCCCCTTTGCTCCACCTGCTTTAAAAGCCCTTTTAAGCGATCTTCAAACTCCCCCCGGTACTTGGCCCCGGCGATCATGCTCGCTAAATCCAACGCCAGAATGGAAGCCCGCTTTAACCCCTCGGGCACATCTCCTTGATAAATCCGTTGAGCGAGCCCTTCAATAATCGCGGTTTTGCCCACCCCGGGCTCCCCGATTAAAACGGGATTATTTTTTGTCCTCCGAGAAAGCACCTGAATCACCCGCCGCACCTCTTCATCCCGCCCGATCACGGGGTCGAACTGATTCGCCCTCGCCTGGGCCACGAGATCAATGGTGTATTGACTTAGAATGTCGTTGTCTTCGACCTCCGCGCCCCGTTGGGTAATGCGTTTACCCCCTTTGGCCTCTTCCACCAAACGGGTGATGCTGGTCGAATCCAATCCCTGGGCGCGCAACAGCATGCTGGCTTCTGTAGCGGTATTGGCCAAAATGCCTAAAAAAAGATGCTCTGGACCGAGGTATTCATCACGCAGGCGGTCTGCCTCATATTCCGCCTTACGGATGCATTGTTCGCAGGAATAAGAAAGGTAAACATCTTTGGATTCCCCCTGGCTCGGTTCAAGCTGTTTTAAAAAATATTCCAGCTCTGCCTTGATCTTTTCTTTTTTGATTTTAATCTGGGCAAAGACCTCGGCCAAAGGCCCCTCTCGCTCATCTAAAAGGACAAACAAAAGGTGTTCGGCTTCCATCCGTTGCTGTTGGTGCTGGCTCACCAAAGCGTGCGTGCTGTAAATGCACTCCTCCGCTTGACGGGTAAAGCGCTCTAAATTCAAACCCATAGATTGATTGCTGAAAAAAGACTGAAGAAAAAATAAAACTCAAGCCCCCTATAGGTGCTTCTGCTTACGCTAGCACTTTGATTTTAATTGCGCTAGCTTCAAGAAAGGGTCGCCCAAACCGTAGGGTTTTTTGCTGTAATAGCCTTTGCCATGCTCGACCAGCAAGGCGTGATATTCTTGATAACAAGGCAAGTCCAACGGCAAGGCCTGCTGGAATAAGCTTTGAACCTGGGCATAGGTCGCTTGAGGGCTGATCCAGCCTAGGTGACGCAAAAAGCGTTTGCTGTAGGCGTCCACCACAAAAACAGTCTGACCCAAGGCGTAGAGCAGAATGCAATCGGCGGTTTCAAAACCAATCCCTTTTACGGTAAGCAGCTTGGCCCGGGCCTCCGACACCGACATTTCAGCCAGCTTCCCAAAGGGATGCTGCTGCAAAAATTCCACAAAAGCTTTGATGTAGTTTGCTTTTTGATTAAAGTACCCGGCCTTACGAATCGCTTGCCCCAAAGGGGTTAAATCCGTATCCAGCAAGGCGGAAACGGAAAAAAGCCCCCCTTGGCTCAAGTCGGCCAGAGCTTGGGTCACATTCTTCCACGCCGTGTTCTGGGTTAAAATCGCGCCCAAGGCAATTTCTAGGCGTTGCGCGTCGTTTTTGGGGAAAGTATAGTCACCCACATGATAGGGGTGCCGAGGGAGGGGGTTGGAGAGGGATATGGGCCACCAGCCCCGTGGCCCATAATACTTTAAAAGCAGATCATAGAGGGTATCGATCATTCGTGCTCTTAAAGTCCCTTTCCGAAAAAGACCGTGTAGTCGTTATTATTTCACGGCCTCTTTCAGACTTTTACCCGCTTTAAAGCGGGGTACCTTCGAGGCGGGAATCTTCATCTCCACCTTCGTTTGTGGATTGCGTCCGTTTCGTGCTTGACGGACGCCCACGCTAAATGACCCAAAACCCACCAAAGTAACCGTGCGACCTGTGGAAATCGCGCCTTCAATCCCCCCAACCAGCGCGTTGAGAATTTTTTCAGCTGAAGTTTTTGATATTCCAGCCTGTTGCGCCGCATGGGAAACCAATTCAGCCTTAGTGGTATTCTTTTTCATTGAGTCCTCAATACAAATTGACTTATAAGTAGATTCGGAGAATAGCCAATTCCGAAGTTGACTTTATACTAACATATTTTTACTACTTGAAAATCGGGAAAAAACCCTATTTTATTAAATAAGTAAGTTTTATAGGAACTCTAAAATAAAGCATACCCACAGCGAATCGAGAAGATTTTATGCAAAACCCCAACAATATTTTGCTCTTGGGGGCTACCGGTTTTATCGGCAGCCGTCTCGTAAAAGTCCTAACCCAACAAAAATGGAAGCTTCACCTGATCAGTAGAAACCCAACCCAAGCAAGGCAGCGTTTTCCCTATGCTCAGGTTGAGGCAAGCTTAGATCAATTTTCCAAACAAACCTTCCAGGCTTGCGTCAACCTCGCGGGGGCCGCGATTGCCGAAAAAAGATGGAGTAAGCGGCGCAAAACAACCTTGACCCAGTCAAGAGTTCAAACCACCAAACAACTGACTCAATTCCTTTTAACCTTGCCGCGGCCGCCAGAAGTAGTCATCCAAGGCTCGGCCATTGGGTATTATGGTTTTTCCGCAACGCAAGAATTTACAGAAACCGACCCCCCGGCACAGGACTTCTTAGGCCAATTGGCCCAAGCCTGGGAGGCCGCGGCCTCCCCCTTGGCCCAGGCGGGGATCCGCCTCTGTCAGATTCGCACAGCTTTGGTTTTAGGCCCGCAGGGCGGGGCTTTACGCAAAATGCTGCCTCCCTTTCAACTCGGGCTGGGCGGCCCCCTCGGCAGGGGCAAACAGCCCATGAGTTGGATTCATTTAGACGACGAGGTGGGAGCGATCCTGCACCTGCTGCGCAACCCAAATTGCCGGGGGGCCTACAACCTCGCCGCGCCTGAAGTCCCCAGCAACCAAGCCTTCACAAAAGCCCTAGCCCGGGCCTTGCGCCGCCCCGCCTTTTTGCCTCTCCCTGCCGTGGCCTTAAGACTCGCCCTAGGGGAAATGTCTTGCCTATTATTACAAGGGCAAAGAGTAAGTTGCGCAAAATTGCTTGAATCAGGCTACCACTTTCAATACCCTGAACTCTCCGCCGCCTTAGGCCAAATTTGTTCTCAACTCAACCCAAAGACCTCATGAGCGAAGCACTCCTCGCCCTTTCCCCGCTAGATGGCCGATATTTAAGCAAGGTCAAAGAATTACGCCCACATTTCAGCGAATACGCGCTCATCCGCTGCCGCCTGCAGGTGGAAGTGGAATGGCTGATTGCCTTGGCAGACCGCGATGAAACCCCTTTAGCCCCCTTCACGCCGGAACAAAAAAAACGCTTCCAAGAAATCTACCAAAACTTAACCCCGGAAAAAGCGCAATGGGTCAAGGAGCGAGAAAAAATCACCAATCACGATGTCAAGGCCGTAGAGCATTATATCGGCGAACAGCTCGAGCGCTGGGGCATGGAGAAAATCAAACCTTGGGTTCATTTTGCCTGTACCTCTGAAGATATCAACAACTTAAGCCACGCCTTGATGCTCCAAGGAGGGCTCGGCTGCCTCCTTCCGGTCATGGAAGAGATACTTGCCGACTTAAAAACCAAGGCGGAACAATATCGCCACATCCCCATGATGAGCAAGACCCACGGTCAACCCGCCACCCCCACCACGGCAGGCAAGGAAATGATCAATGTCCATGCCCGGCTCAAACGGCAGCTTACGCAATTGCAAGCCCAAGAATTCCTAGGCAAGATCAATGGAGCCGTAGGGAACTTCAACGCGCACCGCGCCGCCTTTGCAGAGCTCCCTTGGCGGGGATTTTCCCAAGAATTCGTGGAGTCTTTGGGTCTGAGTTACAACCCCTACACCACCCAAATCGAGCCCCACGACTACATGGCCGAGCTCTTTGACGCCTTGGCCCGATTCAATAATATTCTGCTCGACTTCAACCGAGATATGTGGGGTTACATCTCCAACGAATATTTCACTCAAATCCCCGTTCAGGGCGAAACGGGCAGCAGCACCATGCCCCACAAGGTCAACCCCATCGACTTTGAAAACTCAGAAGGAAATTTAGGCCTCGCCAACGCCATTTTTGCCCATTTGGCCGCCAAGCTGCCCGTAAGCCGCTGGCAAAGGGATTTGACCGATTCAACGGTCTTGCGAAACATCGGGGTCGGCTTTGGTTACAGCCTATTGGCGTACCGCTCCTTACTCAAGGGCTTGGGCAAGGTCAAGCTCAACGAGGCAAAGCTAGCCCAAGACCTTTCCCAGGCTTGGCCCCTTTTAGGCGAAGCCGTGCAGACGGTGATGAGAAAATACGGTATGGCCGATGCCTACGACCAACTCAAGGAATTTACCAGAGGGCGCGAGATTGAGGAGGCGGGAATGAAGGCCTTTATCCAAGGCCTCGCTTTACCAGAAGAGGTGAAAAGGGCTCTGCTGGAACTAAAGCCCGATACCTACTTAGGTTTTGCCAAGGAATTTTAACTTGTTCCAGGGGTCTGGCCCCTGAAAAATCAACGGCAAAAGGAATAAAAATTCTGCCGTTCTTTTTTTAAGATCTCTTGATTGCTGAACCCCAACTCCTCGACCCACTGACGAATCTTTTGCAATTGCCGGGTCGCTAGGGTTTTGGTGGCGCGGCTCGTATCGGGGGCCCTTAAGACCGCTAAAAAGCTTAAGGTCTTGCCGGCTAAGTGACTGTTACGCTCCAACCGCGAGACAGCGGCAGGGGAAAAACGCAGTTTTGAAATCAGGATATTTCGGTTTCTTTCGTCCATTCTCATGGTAAAGCCCTCCTTGGCTGTATAAATGGCGGGGTTTAAAGAATAGAGTCCTACCTTCCTTGGCCGCGACCCCATTCATTGCCCCATTGACTGACAAAAAACAATGCATTACCTGAGGGCGGTTTCGCGCCGTTGGCTTCCTCCCCCTCAGTTTCATGCCTTCCATATAACCAAGAAACATGCCAGACCCGACAAATAAAAAAGTGAATTTTTCCAAACAAGATTTCTCCTATCGTCTACCCCAAGAGTTAATCGCCCTAGAGCCCCATTCCCCCAGAGACGAAAGTCGGCTCTTGTGGGTACAAAAACACCTCGACTCCTTTGCGGACCACTCCTTTTTAGACCTCCCCCGCCTGCTGCCGGCCAACTCCTTGATTATCGCAAACAACACCAAGGTAATACCCGCTCGGCTTCAGGGCAATCGGGCGAGCGGGGGGCAAATTGAGGCCCTTTTGGTCCAAGAAACCGCCTCTCGAACCTGGACCTGTAAGGTAAAAAATTCCTCTCGCTTAAAAATTGGGGAAAAAATTTTCTTCAGCAAAGGCGCCCTTGAAGCCACTTTACTGGAAAAAAACCCAAAGGGGCTCTGCCTTCTTCGTTTTGGGGGAGAAAAAGACCTCTTCGAGCTGTTCGAGGCCCTGGGCCACCCCCCCCTACCCCCTTATATTCTGGCGGCCAGGGGAGAAAAGGCAGCGCAAGAAACCGACAAAAAACATTACCAGACCCTTTTTGCCGAGTCCTACGGCGCGGTGGCGGCACCCACGGCAGGACTGCACTTTACCGAGCGCGCGAAAAACCTAATGGAAGAAGCGGGGCACGAATTCTTAGAAATCACCCTGCATGTGGGCCTGGGCACCTTTGAGCCCCTCAGGGCCGACGACCTCACCCAACACCAGATGCACAGCGAAGAATATGAAATCAGCGTGGCCGCGGCGAGCAAAATCAATCAAGCCAAGTCCCAGGGCCGCCCGATCCTCGCGGTAGGGACCACCAGCCTCCGCGCCCTAGAGGCCTCGGCAAGCCGAGGCCGGGTCACCGCCGGGCGCAAAAGCACCGATATCTTTATCTATCCCCCTTACGAGTTTCAGATTCCCAGCCATTTACTGACCAATTTCCACCTCCCCGAATCCACTCTCTTGATGCTTGTCGCCGCTTTCGCGGGGAAGGAAAAAATCCTCCATGCCTACCAACAGGCCATAGAAAAAAAATATCGTTTTTACTCCTATGGAGATTGCATGCTCATCGGGTAAAGCGCCTCAAGTTTTTTTCTCCAACACCGATAAGAAAGAAGGAGAAAACAAATGAAAACCCAACCCAGCCTACCATGGCGCAACAACAGGCACCCTGCCCCCAGCTTTGAAACCCTTTTGCAAAAAAAATTAAGGCCCAATCCAGCCCCTCAAGCCCCTGTGCCCCAAAAATCCCCCCCCTTAGCGCTCTTGGCCCAACTGGCAACAGCCCTGTCTTGACGCTATGCTCCCTTACCTTCTAAACTAGGGTCACTTTGATATTATCACAACCCTATTGAGCTGATCCAACATTTCATGATACCGGCCTTCCTCTTTATCTTGTTGATGCTAAGCGGCATGATCGCGCTCTATCTTTATGTCGCCCAAGGGGAAGACCGAAGAATACTGGCCCAATGCCCCAATCCGCCCCGCTTGATCAATACCGAGGTCGAGCTTGCCAACAACCGCCTCCAGCGCTTTGCCGCGAAGTGGAAAAACCTGCCCCCGCAAGAACAAGCGACGCAAAAACTTCAATTGCAACGCTTGCAAAAAAAGGTGGATGACGCGCTCGCGCGCACCCAAGCTGATTTTTCCGCCTATGAGCAGGCAGCGAGAAACCTATTGCAGGCTTGGTGGGATTACGATGAGGCTTTTTTCCAAACCCACTTTTTTCGGCGTAGCCTCTCGCCCCGCATCCACGAAGAAATCCGTTGCTTTCGCGCCCAATTTAAAGCCATGGAGCGGCGCTATAAAATCATTGAAAAACGCCTCGCGAGCCGAGAACGAATTTGGCTGAACGAGGGACACAACAAGCAAAAAAAAGAGCAGAACGCCCCAGAAGCAGAACCCTCCCTCAAAAACCACCCTGTCATCTCGATTGGCGGAGTTGCGGATTTAGCCCGGCAACTGCCTCAGGCAGCCGGTTTTACCTTCATCGGTACGACTTTGGATTTTTCCGAACTGCCTCTCACGCGCGTTGCGGGGGGCAGCCTTGCTGCCAGCCGCTTTGTAGGGGTACAGATTACCGGTGCCGTTGAGTTTGCTACTTGCGACTTTACTGCCGCCGACTTTAGCCATGCTCAATTTTCCCCAACGCAGGGGATACAGAACTTCAGCCAATGCCGTTTTATCACCACAAGTTGGAATCATGCCCAATTAAACGAAGTGGGGTTTTACCACTGCCTCTTTCAAAGCTGTGATTTCACCGGATTAACACTTAAAAAAGTAAAGTTCGTTGATTGCGCTTTCAGCCAGTGCCAACTTGACGCGCTTGATTTTTCGAGCTGTAGTTTAAGCCAAAGCATGTTAAAGCAGATACCCGTACCAAGCCTAGAAAGCAATGATGAGGGAGCTTGATTTAATCTGACTGATTTGCTAATTTTCACCCATTCTAAGGCGATATTAATATCGCTTCTTTACCTCACAAATGGTTTATTCAAGGCACGCTATGGCTCAGTTCTATCCCCTGCGAGATTACCAACCCAATCCCGGTTTTAAGAAAGGAGATATATTTGTACTATTTGGCGAACTCTTTAACCGAGGTTATGCCAATGGGCTTATAGATCAAGCCAAGGCAGCGGGCATGACGATTGTAGGCATCACGGTCGGCCGCCGAGACGCGCAAGGAACCCTACGCCCCTTAAACAAAGACGAATTAACCGCAGCAGAAGAAAAACTAGGAGGTCAAATCATCAACATCCCCCTTTGGGCAGGATATGACCAAGACCCCGCCCTGGACGGGACGACTCCGGTAGACCAACTCTCTAAAGTTAAAACAAGTAATTGGCAAACCCCCAGCCTGGATTGGAAAAAAATCGAAGAATCCAAACAAGCTGGAATCGCTCGCTTTCGCTCTGCGAGCCGAGAGAGTTTAAAACAAATCGAAAACTTGATTCCTCAAGGGGCCAATATCTTTTTTGCCCACACCATGGCAGGTGGCATCCCCAAAGCTAAAATCATCTTAGTCCTCACCAACCGCGTGGTGAAAGGGCAAGGCGAGAAATTTATGCCCAGCGGCCAGTTTTGGGCCTCGGAAATCGGCAAGCTGGTAGAAGATAACTTTTACAGCGTTACGGCCAATACCTTTCGTGAACTCCTCGCGGAAAGCGCGAGCATCCGCGACAAGGTCGCCGGGTGGGGGGGGAAAGTGGTTTACACCGCCTATGGTTATCACGGCACGGAGATTCAGATTCAAAACCAACTGCAATGGCAGAGCTATAACCCCTATTTGCAAGGGTCGGCGAAAATTCGTTTAGAAGAGATCGCAGAAGAATATTGGCAGCAAGGGGTGCGGGCCACCGTTTATAATTGCCCTGAAATCCGTACCAATTCCAGCGACCTCTTTTCAGGGGTGGAACTCTCTTTATATCCCTTGGTCGCCGCTTTGAGAAAAGAAGGCACCTGCCCCTGGTTAGAGCGACTGGAAAAAGACCTAGAAAAAAAGCTAAATCCCAGTTCCAGCTTGGAAGGCCTGCTCCAAGCAGTAGAAGCCTACCACAGCGACCCCGTTGTCCAAGCCTATTACCGAGACTTTGCCGCCTGGCCGAAACACAATGACGCAAAGCTTGCCGACTTGATGCTCAATGCCTCCAATCGCATGATGGCCATGAACCAAAACCGCAAGGATGTGGTCACCGACCTCTTGAGCGAGGTGGTGGTTCAGAGTTCGGGAGTCCTCATATTTTGCGAATCCTGGGAACCCCATGCCCCCGTTGTCTGGTTGGGCCATGACCTCATTGCCAAGGAGCGGATTGCTGCGAATCGCTAAACTTATTTTACTCTGTTCCGTGCTATTGCTGAGCCTAAAGGGGGCTCTCTTTGCCCAAAGAGCGCAGCGCGTTTTTGAGCTGGTTCGGCCCCAGGCGGGCCAACAGCTGCAAGCCTTTCACTCTTTTGCCCATCAAGCCATCTTGCTGGCGGCGACCCGCCCCCCCACCGCAGCCACGGCTTGTGAGCAAAATCAATACTTCTTTTACGATTATGGGAAGGAGCGATTGGCTCATTTTAAAGCAAATGACCTGATGGTTTCTCGTGACTTCACCCACATTCTTTACAGCGAGCCCATCACCATTGAAGCGGTTACCTCTGAACAATTAGAAAACTTCGGGGCAAAGCTCAAAGAAAAAGCCGCCCTTCTGCAAGCCCCCTCCAAACTCTTAGAAGAAACCGGCACCCAAAGAGCCGATGGCTTAGCCCGCTGCTGGTTTCGCCCTCACCTCTACAACCTGGCCAAAGGCACAGACCAAGCCTACCCCTTAATCTTAGCCAACCTCTGCCCCCAGGGATTTTGCACAAAACTCGCCTGGGAAAAATCAGGAAGCGCGCTCCTCTGGGTCAGATTAAAAAAAGGGGTCTTGAATCAGGTGCGCTTAACCCCGGGTTCAAAGCGAATCGGCTACCTCGCCTCGAAAAAACCCTTTACCCAAAAAAAATCCCTGCAAGCCAATGCCTACCGAGCGAACATCCTGAAAGGGGATCAAGGCCAATATAAGCTGGAACAAAGCAAACGCAATCAGGGGTTTCTGGTTTGGGGGCCGAAGCAGGTTGCCTTGCTACGCAATGGGGTGGCGGTTAAAAAGGCGCAAACTTTAGCCAAGCCCCTCCGCCAACAAGCCCTAGCCGGAGAATTTACCCAGGCCCAGCAAACTCTTACCTTTGCCCAGTGGCTTGACCCAGATAACCCAGAGGTTCGCTATCAAAGCTTAAAACTTTTAAGCCTCTCCAAAAACTTTGCCGAATTTTTTCAGGTGTTGCGCCACCAGTATGATTATAAATCGAGGGTCGCCGCTTGCCGTCGGCTGCATCTCGACCCCGATTACAAGCCCCTGTGGCAAGAAGAAGCCTTCTTAAAGCAATTTAAGGCAGCCTGCCCGTAAAACAAGCAAGCCAAAAAAAGAGGGGGGAAACTGTTGTTGATGAAAAAAAAACAACCGCTTTTTTTAAAGGTTAGCCAAAAATCTTTTCCATCTTCTCCGAGATGGTCGCCGCGTCAAAGGGTTTAACAACATAGTTCGAAACCCCGGCCTTAATCGCCGCGACAATGTTTTCTTGTAAGGCTTCCGCAGTGACCATCAAAATAGGAATGTGCTTTAAGGCATCGCTGGATCGAATCTCTTTTAAAAGCTCCAGCCCCGACATTTTAGGCATGTTCCAATCTGTAATCACGAAATCGACCTTTTCCGCATTAAGCTTCACCAAGGCGGTTGTGCCGTCATCCGCTTCGATCACATTATTATAGCCCAATGAGCGAAGAATATTTTTAATGATCCGGCGCATGGTGGAAAAATCATCTACCACTAAAATACGCATATCCTTGTTTGCTGCCATATTAAATACTCCGAAGGTTCATGGTGCCAAATACCGTAGGCATCTATAAGGCCTGTTATCTCCAACAATAAGTGAAGTTTAAGAAAAATTCAATATTTTTGAGATATTCTTTACATAAAGGAATTTTTTTTGCTTGCCAAGTGAATTTTTGTTCACTAGTATATGAACATAAGTACACTTATGAGGCCTCATGCACTCCTTTCTTCGTTGGAATCTCATTTTCGGTTTGATTTGCGTTAGTTTGGTGGCCTCTCTTTTTATGATCTTAGAAGCCGGTAGCTTTTACCAACGACTCTACCCCGAGCAAATCGGTTGGATTCCCTTAGGCTTTCTCGCCGCCGGCTTAAATGAAGTCTTCATGTCCATTATGGCGGGGGCAAAACTCGAACACCAAGGCAAACCGCACCCCATCAATTACTTCTTTCGCTTTCTCATGCTCTTGCTCTTCATCACCACCGTGGGGGGAGCAAGCTTCAACTTAGTTTATGATAAAATTCAAATCATCCAAGACCAGACAAGCCACCAAAAGGTCATTGAACTCTTAAAAAAGCAAATTGAGGATCAAGAAAAAAACTTTGCGACTTTTATTCAGCAAAACCAAAGGCTCAACACGGCGGTCACGGCCAAACGCAAGGCAGAGGCTCGTCAAGCCTTAATTCAAGCGGTTCGGAAAAATAAACCCCTGAGCAGCCTCTGGTTTGAGGTGATTTTTATCCTCACCTTGCGGCTCGGGGTGCAAATGGCCAATCTATCTTGCGTATGGCTAGCCGGGTGGCTTTACCGCGCGGGGAAAGAACCAAAAAAACAAACCCAGGCTTGGCCTAGGCAAGAAATCCAGGCCCACTTCGGCTTAACCAAAGCCTCCTTCGCCTATCAAAAAGCCTTGCAAACTGCTCCTGCGTTACCCGTTCAGCTCGCTCAGCCAAACCCGTTCCCCCTCAGCCAAAGCCAGATCAACACAAAAACGACCCCAAAGAAAAAGCTACCGACTCCTGTGCCAAAACCGACTCCCCAACCAGTCGCTAAGCATACCCCATTGCGGCAAACTCAAGAAGAATCAACCCCTCAAACCCCGTCCCAGCCGCGTCAAAGCGCCAAAGAACAGGCAACGATTCAACCAGCCGTACCTCAAAAAGGCCAGGACGCGCGTCCCCGAACAGAGCAACGCCCCAACTTGCCAACAACAACACACCCCAGGCAAAAAACCCAAGCCGCAAAGGAGGTCACGGCTCCCACCCCAAAACAGACCGAACCGATCCCCCCACCCACCCCGGTATTGGAAGCGGAACCAGTTCAGCCCCCTCCCCCAGAGCATTTAGCGAAAGTTACCCCCATTCAACCCAAAATTGAAGAACGAAAGCTGCAAGCCGCAGAAAAAGAGCAAGAAGCCAAAGAAGATTTGCGTTTTAAGATCAACCAACTCTTATCTCAGCGCAATCAAGATGTGGGTTTAAGTCAATTTTGCCGTAGCCTCTGCTTGGATTTCAATTTAATCCTCGCCATCGACAACCGCAGGCAGGGAATCGAAAACCTCGACCAACAAGCCATGGAGAGTATATTCCACAGAATGAAGGAAATCTATGAAGAACAATCCGCGCAATCTTATTAAAAAGCCGCTCACCACAAGCCTTGCCCCTTCCCAACAGTGGACGGGCGCCCTCAGACTGGGATTGAGCCTCAAAGCTTACGCCTGTTCTTTGCCCCAAGGAGGGGTCTGTCTGGTGATCTTGGCCCCCAAAGAACTCTTTCAAACCCCAGAGCGATTAAAGCA
This sequence comes from bacterium, assembly GCA_024275165.1. Taxonomy (GTDB): domain Bacteria; phylum SAR324; class SAR324; order XYD2-FULL-50-16; family XYD2-FULL-50-16; genus JAJRZQ01. The sequence goes on from JAJRZQ010000020.1 coordinate 17,657, forward strand.
AATCTATCCAAGCCTACTTTCGCTCTACCCCGGCTACCGTTTACTTTTTTTGAGCGAAGAGCAGGCAGCGAAAAGCTATTTTGGGCACCCCGAAGCAGAGCAAGAACTTTTTGCCTTGCTCGATCAGGTGCGGCACTTACAGCAAGCCCCTCCCACTTATTGCCTTTTACCCCAAACCGCTTATGGGCTATAAAACTCAATGCTTTCTAAATAGGCCTCGCCCTCACCGACTTTTCTCGTATCAAACTCAATCGCTACCCCCGTCACTTCAGGGGCCTTTTCCCCAAAAGCGTCTTGATAGGCTTGAGCAAATTCAAATTCTGTCGTGACCACTTGATTCTCCGCGCTATTGCAGGGGATACAGTAATAGCGGGCCGATTGTTTATAATAGCGCCCTTGATAGGCCTTACCGGGAACCTCTTTCTCTCCTAAAAACACACCTAAGACCCGGGGAACCTGAGGTAAAAACATAATTCCACTGTCATAAAGTTCCTTGCCAAAAGCCAAGGCGATCATCAAGGTCTCTCGCTCTTCCCCGGCAGACCAATTGGCCCCCACCGGATACTTGCGAATCCCCCAACGCACCTTGACCTTGGTCGCCCCTTGAATCGCGGTACGCTTGACCAATAAACCCAATTGATCTTCTTGAATCGCAAAAACCATCCCTTTCTGATCAAAATAGGGATGAAATTCCTTCTTTTTTTTGGCCCCCGCTTGAAAAGTCCATTCTTGCACCACCAGCCAATCGTGAGGTTCTAGGTTGCCCGCCGCTTGTAAAGAGAAGTCCAAGCGGAGTACCAACTTTTCGGCCAAAGCGGGGAGAGGAAATAAAAATACGCTGAAAAGGATTACCAGGATTTGTCTGCTCATGTTTTCCTTAGTTGAACTGTTTTGACTTAGGCTATCTAAGGCGTTGCCCCAGGGCAAGCTTTGATGCAAAGTTTCAGGGGATTTGTATCCAATGCTGAATTTGCAGACTCAAGCGCAGGCGCGGCTCTCGCAAAATCAGATCACGGGCGTGGTGGATACTGTTTAGATTCTGCTGGGGATCCGCCAATGTAATGGGCTGGAGAAAAAAAGGCTGCTTGACTTGGGCTAAGATCGGCTGAATCTCGTTTAAAGAGACCTGCTCTGTGACAAGCAATTTCATCTCGTCAAACCAAGGGCCGTAATTGATTTTAGAAATCCGTTTCGGGCTATAGGTAATCCAATCCGCTGCTTGGATATTTTCCGGCTGATAACCATTTGTTTCCACCGCCACAAAATAACCTCGCTCTTGTAGGGCGACAATAAGGGGGTTGCGGTCTTCTAAACTCGGCTCCCCACCGGTAAGACAAATGCGTTTTGCGGGAAAAGAACGAATATTTTTAATTAATTGAGGAATCGACCATTGATATTGCGCCTCCTTATGCTTTTCTTCATCACAAAAAGAACAGGTGAGATCGCAATCAGTAAAGCGAATAAAAATAAACGCTTGGCCTGCATGCGTCCCTTCGCCTTGCAGGCTGTAAAAATACTCGCTAATTCGCATTCAAGCTTTGCTCCAACTCCGGTGAAAAGCGAACCCTAGATAGATCAATTTGAATCTCATCATCTCCAGAAAACTGCGCATAGCCTGTTTTGGTTTCATGCACAATGACTTGGTGGATGGGCAGGGTCAAGGCTTGAGCTTGATAATAGATATGCCGAGCCATTTGCTCTGCTGTTGGATTATAAGGTAAGATAAGGTATCGAGTATTGAGCCGAGGGGCCATTTCAACCAATTCTTGGTCTTCCTCCCAGACCAGCAGCGCATGGTCAAAGGCATCTAAAAAAGCATTAAGCTTTTCTTTGACCCGCTTGAAGTCCATCAACATCTGCGCTTGGTCTTGGGTTTCCCCTCGCAAGAAGACTTCAAATAAATAAGAGTGGCCGTGCAAACCTTGACACCTTGTGGTGTAGGCGTAGCGCACCCGATGCGCGACTTCTGCTTTAAATAGTTTTCGAATGATCATGATTCCTCCATAGCTTCTGATCCCTGTAGCGGCTTTTCCAATTTAGCAAAGCAAGCTACTTCGCCCTTTGTCAACTAGAAGAAATCAGCGTGAATTCATCCCACGATGCGCGTGCCCACGGCCTTTCCCTGAAGAAAATCCAGCAGGTCTTGCTTACGCGCCAGATTAACCACCCCTAAGGGCAAGTTGTTTTCTCGCAGCAAGCCCATTGCCGCTTGATCCATCACTTTGATATCCTGGGCAAAAACCTCGGCATAAGTCAATTGATCGTACTTTTTTGCCTCCTTATGTTTCACCGGGTCCCTATCGTAGACCCCATCCACCTTCGTTCCCTTGATTAAGAGGTCGGCCTCCACTTCTAAGGCTCGTAAAGCCGCGGCGGTGTCCGTAGAAAAATAAGGGTTTCCCGTCCCCCCGCCAAAAAGAACAATCTCCCCGGCTCGCAAGGCCCTTAAGGCTGCGGGTTTGTTAAAGGGCTCCGCCGCTTGGGGTGCCTGCAACCCCGTCATGGTGCGGGCTTTCATTCCCTTTGCGCGAAAGGCCTCTTGCAGATAAAGGCCATTCATCAAGGTGGCCATCATCCCCATCATATCCCCCGTAACCCGATCCATGGCAAAAGGCTGGCTCTGGGCACCGCGAAAAAAATTGCCCCCCCCAATCACAATCGCCAACTCAAAACCCTGTTGGTGAATCTCTTGAATCTGCAAACAGAGGCTATCGACGGTTGTCGCATCATACCCCTGTCCTGCTTTCCCCCCAAGGTATTCACCGCTTAATTTCAGCAAGATGCGTTTGTATGGCTTCATCATTATCCAGATAAAAAAAACAAAAAAAAAGGGGACTTAAGTCCCCTGCTTTAAAAGGTTGCTTTGTGAAAGCGAGTTACCTTCAAGCTGGCGCCTAAGGCCTTCCCCTTTTCCTCCAGCAACTGAGCAATGTTTTTATCTGGCTCTTTGACGAAACTTTGATCTAAAAGACAAATCTCTTTTTTGAACTTCTTCAAACGCCCTACAATCATCTTTTCGATGATGTTATCGGGCTTGCCGGATTCACGCGCTTGCTCGACTAAAATCGCCTTTTCCTTTTCCAAAACCTTAGGGTCTAAATCCGCCTCACTGATTGCCTCAACTTGGCTGGCAGCGATATGCATGGCCACATCCTTGGCCAAGGCAGCCAAAAGGGCCTCATCTACCGCCTTATCGGCTTGGATCTCCAGCAAAACGCCGATTTTCCCCTTCCCATGGATATAGGCGCCGACAATCGCGTTTTCGGAAACATCCCAACTAAGGGCTTCCAAAATCGCCATGTTCTCGCCCATTTTTGCAATCGCGTGAACCAGTTGATCTTGGATCTTTCCTTTCGAGCCGCTCTGCTCGAGAAAGTTATCCGTACCGACTTCCAACGCTTGGGTGGTTAAGTCCTGGATAAAACCTTGAAAATCATCATTGATAGCAACAAAGTCGGTTTCGCAAGCCACCTTCAACAGGGCCGCGCGGCGGCTGTTTTGAGCTGTGGCAATGGCCCCTTCCTTGGTTTCACGAGAAGATTTTTTACTTGCCGTGGCTTGGCCCTTCTTGCGGAGAAACTCAACGGCTTCTTCCAGGTTGCCATTGCATTCAGTCAATGCCTTTTTGCAATCCATCATGGCCGCGCTGGTCATCTCTCGCAATTCCTTGACCATCGTAGCGGTAATTTGAGTCATGGCTCTTTTTTTATGTCTACAGGTTGCGGTTATTTGGTGGCCGGGGCGGCAGCTTCTTTGTCCGCAACAGAATTGCTGCTTTCAAAAGCTTTTCTTCCATCAATGGAGGCCTGAGCAATCACCTCGGAATAGAGTTCAATACAATGCACGGAGTCGTCATTGCCGGGAATCGCAATATCGACCAGACGAGGGTCGCAATTACTATCCACTACGGCGACCACAGGGATGCCTAAGCGTTTCGCTTCCTTGATGGCGATCTCTTCTCGTTGCAGATCGACGACAAACAGGGCAGAGGGCAGTTTACGCATCTCCGCGATTCCCCCTAATACATTTTGCAATTTTCCACGGTCCCGCTCAAAACGGACCGCTTCTTTTTTAATGATACCCGGGTAGTTGCCTTCTGCCCCGGCGAGTTCATCTAACTTTCTCAACTTCGTCAAAGAGGCTTTGATGGTTTGAAAATTGGTCAACATCCCCCCCAACCAACGGAGGTTGGCAAAGTGGTTGCCGCTTTTTGTAGCCGCTTCGATGATCACATCGCGCGCTTGGAATTTGGTGCCCACAAATAGAACCTTGCCGCCGTTGGCGGAAATATTATAGATGTAGTCGTAAGCTTCTTTAAGACGCTCTAAAGTAATGCGCAGGTCGATGATATAGATTCCTGCCTTGCTGCCGTAAATATAAGGCTTCATCTTAGGGTGCCAACGCTCGGTTTTGTGACCGAGATGCACCCCAGCTTCAAACAAGCTTTTCATGGAAATAACTGCCATGTTCCAATGCTCCTTTGGGTATCCAAAAAGGGGTTAAGTAATTTATGGAGTAAAAGAGGAAATGCTAGCGTGAAAAATCGGGTTTGACAAGGGGATTTTTTCACCCCTCCCCCAGGCCCTAGGGGCCTTTCATCCGAGAGCGAAGCATTCGGGTCGCCCGTTTATCCCCCTCCGCGGCCCAAAGGCTCAGCGTCTCCGCATCCGCCTTTTCGTAAGGAATCGCCTCCACTTTAGGCCCTTTGATGGGATTGAGATACACCTCAGTCACCTTAAACCCCTCTAAACTGACTTGTCTGAATTTTTCTTCCGAGGCCCGCTGAGCCGCGCAATCAAGATTTTTAGGGTTCTTTGCAAGGATTTGAAAGGGTTTGGTGGAGACGCAAAAGGGACTCTTTCCCTGCCAGGTCTGGCTTTTGGTTTTGCTATAGGCAAAATAATAAAAAAACGGCCCCTTGAGTTTTTTACGAAAGGTATGACAGCGGCCGGGACGGGCGAGAAACCAGCCCTCTGAGACCCAGCCCTCTTTGGTTTGATAACCGACAGCGATAAAGGTATCTTCACTCGCCATTTGATTGCACAAATAGACCTCAGCGTGAACCCAGCCAGGAAAAAGAAACAAAAGCAGCAAACCGATGAGTTTCCCTCTCCGCCCAAGCAGAAACAAGGGATTTGGCAAGCCTAGGGGGCAATTCAACAAATTCATCAAGGCCTATATGGGTTGTCTCTCAAGTTCAAAGGTAAATCGGTTCGTTTTTCACTCCCCTTCCTCTTTGGGTATAGGCGAATTCTCTCTCTTATTCAAGGCTTCTTCCCGCACCGCTTGGCTGATCGCCGCGGAAATAAGGCCCGCCGGTACCGCAACGACCCCCAAACCAATCATGAGAATAACAAAAGTAAAAATCCTCCCTCCTAGGGTGATCGGGATGATATCTCCATAACCTACGGTGGTCAAGGTCGCCACCGCCCACCAAAGGCAATGGAAAACCGATTTAAAATGCTCTGGCTGCACGGGGTTTTCAAAATAATAAATCCCCACCGCCGCGATATAAAGCGTAAACAAAGTGAATACAAAAAAAATGGTCATTTCTTCTTTCACCAAAACAAAGGCGCGGGAAAACCGATGCATCGCCTGACTGTAGCGCATCAGTTTAAAAAGGCGGATCAAACGGATCAGGCGAACAATCCGAATGCTTCTTAAATCAACCCCTAAAGAGAGAAAAAAGGGAAGGATCGCCAGTAAATCAACCATCCCAAAAAAACTGAATACAAAGGCTTTTTTCTTCGGAGCGACCACAAGTCTCAAAAGGTATTCCAAAGAAAAAAGAGCAACGGTGACCTGCTCAACGCGATAGAGCCAAAGCGCCTCGCTGGCGGTCAAATCAGGCAGGGTTTCTAAAGAAAAGCTAATAATGGAAAGAATGACCAAAAACTGCACCGCAAAATCAAAGGCTCGGCCCCAAGGGCCACCCCTCCCGTCAACCATCCGGCGGAGATGATGGATCATCTTTCTGGCGCCATTAAAGGCAAAAGGGCTAAACTCTGCATTTTGACCTGTTCGAGTTCTTTCGCCTTCAAACCAAGGTGCCGCCCAACCTGAAGGGCAAGCCCCAAGGCTTTGGGTTCCAGACTATGCCCCTGCAAGGCGATTTCAATTAAATAACGAGAAACCTGTAGAGATAAACCATGAGAAAAACCCTCTGTATTGATTTCATCAATCGGGTGATTTTGAAAATGCCCACGGATATATCGCAGCTTGGCATAATCCTGCCCCAAGAGATAGCTGAGGTGATTTAAATAGGCTCGCTCCGTCGGGGTTACCTTTCCATCGGCATAGACCAGCTTGACTACAACCAGGGCCAGCCACTCCAGTTGTGACGAGTCCAAACGCGCCATCAACCTTAAAAAAAACTCCAAGCGAAGAAATTCAACGGCTTCGCTCAAGGCAGGGCGGGCTTCTTTTTCACTTAGGCCAAGCAGTATAGCGGTTTGCAAGGCAAAGGCCACCTCTTTTTCTCCTATTTCCAAATCACTGGTCAGCGCCTGTAAAATAAAACGAAAAATCTTCTCGCTCTTTTTCGCGGTGGTTTTCAACGGCTCCTGCGCCGGAACCTTGACCCGCATCAAAGCATCCTTACAGGCTTGACTCACCGGATCGGCATGTTGCATCAGGTCATAGTAGCGATCCAGAAATTTAAGTTCCGCGTCATGCAACGCTCCATCCGAAATCACCGCGCCACCGGCTCGGGTTGCCGTCCAGATGGCTTCTTCTTCGGTCAATTGGGGGATTTTTGGGCCCATCATTTTTACTTTGCGCTTCCGTTGCTTATTAACTTTAACTATAGCAAACTCAAGGCACTTTTATCAATCGAAGAAAGCTAAAAATGCCCCGTCTCGCTCTTTTATTCTTGTTATTGCTGAGCCTCGTCCCCTGCCTAGCAGCCCAAAAGCCTTCTCTCCCCCTACCCAATCCAGAGCGTTTGTTGTACCGCATCAGCTGTTCCGGTTGGCTCACCTTAGGCTTTGCCGAGATGCGGATCAAAGGCCGTACGCAAGAACAGGGGGTGGATTGCTATGTTTTTGAAACCCGCACCTGGGCGGCCGATTGGCTGAAGGGGATTTACCCTGTGGATGATTTGATCCAAAGCCATTGGGATCCAAAAAAGCGCCGCACCCTATGGCATTACAAGCGCATCAAAGAAGGACGGCTTGACCAAGAATACGAAGTTCGCTTTGATTACCCTAAACAAACAGCCTATTGGAAGCAAAGAGGCTTCTCCCCCCCAACCACAAAAAACCAAGCAACCGGAGAGATCCCCATCCCCCCCAGCCTGCAAGACCCTCTCAGCACCCTGTACCTCGCCCGCAGTTGGCAAGGCGAAGTGGTTTCGGGCCTCCAATTCAACCTGCAAGTCTTTGACGACTTAAAAATCGCTTCCATCGCCATGGAAATCGGTAAAAAAGAAGAACTCAAAGTCAAGATCAACCGACAAAAAACCACCCGCAAAGTCTATCAAATCGAGCCCCACATGGAGGGGACCGGGCTCTTTAAACGCAAAGGCGAGCGTTTGTTCATCTGGGTAGAACAAACAGGCAAGCGCCTCCCTGTACGCATCCAGAGTGACATTCCCATCGGCAGCATTCGCGCCGAACTCATCGAGGTAAGCCCTACCGATTTCAACTCGCCAGGGGAATAACAATTTCAAAGGTAGTCCCCTCATTTTGCTTGGTGCGGATCAGGATTTTCCCTTTTAGCTTTTCCACCTCCGTCTTCACCGCGTCCATCCCCACTCCCCGGCCCGAAACATCGGTCACCTCGTCTTTGGTGGAAAAACCAGGTTCAAAAATCAACGCCAAAGCTTGATTTTTCGAGATCTCCGCAGCTTCTTGATCGTTTAAAACCCCCTTTTTCTTCGCGATTTCGATTACTTTGTCCGTATCAATCCCGGCCCCATCATCCCGCACAAAAAGATGCAATTGCCCCTCCGACTTTTTCGCCTCAATGCAAATCCGCCCTTCTGGGGGTTTGCCCAACATTTGCCGCAGGTCGGTTTCTTCCAAACCGTGATCGACCGAATTTCGCACCAAATGAATAAAAGCCCCAAAAAAGGAGTCCAGTCGTACCGAGGGGATCTCGGTCTCCATCCCCTTTAATTCCACCTTCACCCTTTTGTTCAAGCGGCTGCCCAAATCCTCCACCGCCGAGGCGTACTTGCGCAATAAAGGCGCAATGGGCTGAGCGCAGAGATGCTCGATCTCATTTTTAATCAAACGCAGATGCGCCTTACCGATTTTTTCCAGCATGAACTCTTCGAGTTGAATAATCTTCGAGTTGGGCACCCGAAACACCCTCTCTTGCCGATTCCGTTCTTCGGGAGGAAGAATATCCCCCAACATGCTCAAGACCTCATGCAGTAAAGCCTCAAGCTTTTGAGTCTCTTCTCGAATTTCCTGCAGGAATTCGGCGGAAAGCACAGCACCCTCTCGCGATAAGGGAATCAGGCGATCTTCAACCTCATGGGCGTAATGGGCAACCTGAGTCATGGCGTAACTCGCGCAGCCCCCCTTGACCGTATGAAAGTCACGCAGCAACTGATTTAAGTCAAACTCGTCCAAGGGGCGGATCAAGTTACTGTGGATACTGCCAAACAACTCTTCGATTTCTCGCAGAAATTGCAAAAAACCGTTTTTATCCACGGCGACCTTTACGATAATCGCCTGCCGCTCTTCATCGGCTTGAACCTGTTCTGCCAGGGCGACTTCCTTGGTAATGTCGGTCAAAATAACCATCACCTTTGGTTTTTGATCCCCAATAACTTTAAATTCCACCGCTACAACCCGCTCTCCCAAGGTCAACCGCTTGGGCAACAAGACCTCGACTAAAGCGATATCCGTGCCTGAAAAGAGCATTTCCATAAGTTCTCGCACCTGCTCAGGGGCATGGCTTTTGGAGGCGGCAAAAAGCGACTCCATGGCATTTTTTCCGGTGAGTTCCTCCCCTAAAAGCTGCTCGCAGGCCTTGGAGTATTCTTTATGAATAAGGTAATCCGCGCCAAAACTCAAAAAGCCCTGCCCGGTGTTGTCCATCAAATCACGGATCGCGGCCGTGCGTTTTGCCACCTTTTTTTCTAAGGTACGGTTGTTCTCACTGATAATGCGTAGGTTTTCTTCTTTTTGGGCATCGGCGATGCGTAGGTTTTCCAAGGCTTTTTGGCTCGCTTCGCGGGCTTCTTTTTCCGCTAGGTATTTCTCCTTACGCATCACATTGATGCGGTCGGCCAGACCTAAAGAGAGCAGGATCACTTCCAAGGCCGAGCCCACCTGCATCCCATTGTTGGTGATAAACGAGGCAGGCAAGACCCCAAAGGACTTTAAGGCAAAAACCATGGCCCCCGCCAGAATGGAGGACCAAGCCAAGAGGTAATAGACCGCCGGGCGATAGCCCTTTTTCCAAGAGCGAATCCCCGTAAGGGCGATGATCACCACCGAAAGCAGCGCCAAACCGGTGGAGAACTTAATTGCCAAGGCGTAATGAGCAAAAACGGAAACCCCCAAAGAAACCCCCAAAAGCCCGATCATCCCCCACATGGCCTGATTGGTTTTGGGCATGGATACCGCGACCATCAGATAAGATTGGGCAAAGCGCAGAGCAAAAATCAAAGCAAAGGCCATGGTAATGGGAACCGCCACATTCGCCCACCAAATTGAATTGGGCCAGAGATACTCATAGGCAAGCCCGTTGAGGCTCATCTGCAACATCACATAAGCGAGAATATACAATACATAATTCAAATAACTCGCGTCACGCACCGAGAGATAGATAAACAAGTTGTAAAAAATCATGGAGAGCATGATCCCGTAATAAATCCCAATGCCGTATAGCTCGTGGTTGATCATTTCGGTAAAGCCCTTGTGCGACCACAGAGTCAACGGCATTTGCATGCTCGATTCCGTTTTAAAACGAAGGTAAACCGTTTTTTCTTCCCCCTTTTTTAAGGGTAGGTGAAACAAAAAATTATGATAAATCAGCTCCCGGGCGGAAAAGGGTTGCGCGTCCCCGGTCTGCAAATGTTGATAGCCCCCCTGAGCCTTGGGAAACCAAACATCCACTTGATCGATGAGGGGGTAACCCAACTCCAGCAACCATTCTTCTTTGCCGTCCGAGGGATTGGCGATGGTAAAACGCGCCCAATATACGCTTTTAGTGAACCCGAAATTCGGGATTTCTTTCTCGCTGGTAAAAAACCGTTGGTTGTTCGCCTCTTTTTGCGCCTCTTCTAAGGTAAGAGCCCCTTGGGGGTCTTCTAAAATCTCTAAATGACGACCGAGATGGTACGATTCGACTCCAGCCTGATCCAATACCAGGGGCTGAGCCTGCATCACCCAGGGAAGAAAAAAAAGAGCCCCGGATAAAACCAGGCTTTTGACGCGAAAAATAATCATAACGAATCAACAATAAAAAAGAGGATACCCTCCCTAAATTCGACCTAAAACTTGTGCCTAAGCCTATTAAATATCAAGAAGAAAAGTCAAGATCAATACAAGTTGCCCCTAGGGCCTGAAACAGCAAAGAAGCTCTACTTGCGACCCCTTGACCGCACAGACCCGCTAAAAAACTCAACAGAGTTTTTACGAAAAAGAGGCGCGCTCTTTTATTCTTCTCAAGTCGATTTTTTTTCAATATGCTTGAATGTATCTTTTCCCTTATCCATAAAAAGACCATGCAAAAGCTAAAATACCTTTTAGACGAATCCGAAATTCCCACCCATTGGTACAATGTGGTTGCGGATCTACCCAATCCCCCCGCCCCCACTTTAGGGCCGGACGGGAACCCGATCAGCCCCGATGCTTTGAGCGCGATCTTCCCCGATGACATCATTGAGCAAGAAGTCTCCTCCAAGCGCTGGATCGACATCCCCGCCCCAATACGGCAAGCCTACGCCCTTTATCGACCCAGCCCCCTGTACCGGGCCAGACGACTCGAAGAACTACTCGGCACCCCGGCACGCATCTATTATAAATATGAAGGCGTCAGCCCCACGGGGAGCCATAAATCCAACAGCGCCCTAGCCCAAGCTTACTTCAATAAAAAGGCGGGAATCAAAAAAGTCACCACCGAAACAGGCGCCGGACAATGGGGCAGCGCCATCGCCCACGCGGGGAGCTATTTCGGGCTCAAGGTCAAGGTGTACATGGTCAAGGTGAGTTATGAACAAAAACCCTTTCGCAAATCCTTAATGCATACCTGGGGGGCCGAGGTCATCCCCAGCCCCTCCGACCAAACCGCCGCGGGAAGGCAGATTTTAGACCAAGACCCAAAGAGCCCGGGCTCCTTAGGCATCGCCATCAGCGAGGCCGTAGAAGAGGCGGCCCAAAATGCCGATACCAGCTATACCTTAGGCTCTGTCTTAAACCATGTCCTCTTGCACCAGAGCGTCATCGGCTTAGAAGCCAAAAAACAATTCGCCCTCGCGGGAGATTTCCCCAACGCCATCTATGCCCCCTGCGGCGGCGGCAGCAACTTTGGGGGGGTCACCTTTCCTTTTTTAGAAGATAAACTCGAAGGCAAAGACCTCCGCCTCGTCGCGGTCGAGCCCACCAGTTGCCCCACCTTGACCAAGGGCGCCTATGCCTATGATTTCGGGGATACCGCCGGGCTAACCCCCTTGATGCTCATGTATACCCTAGGCCATGACTTTGTGCCCCCCTCCATCCATGCGGGGGGATTGCGCTATCACGGCGATTCGCCTCTGGTCAGCCAACTCCATCACGAAGGCTTGGTCGAAGCCAGAGCGGTGGGCAATGTCTCCACCTTTGAGGCCGGGGTCGCCTTTGCCAAAGCCGAAGGCATCGTCCCGGCTCCTGAATCCTGTCACGCCATTCGGGCCTTGATCGACGACGCCATTGAATGCAAAAGCAGCAAAGAGCCGCAATGCCTTTTTATGAACCTTTCCGGCCACGGCCATTTTGACATGGCGGCCTATGATCTGCATTTTTCCGGGCAGTTGCAAAACCATCACCTCCCCCAAGCAGAGATCGACAAGGCCTTGGCTAATTTACCCAAAACCTAGACTGAAAGCCGCACCCCAGCTACATTCTCCAGCTGGGGCAATCCCCTCTTGACGCCTTGGAGGCATTGTTCCAGAGTGGTCTTTTGCCTTTTCCTTCCTGGTTTTGCCTTGGAACAAAAATCGCATCCTTTGGCGCCGCGCCGCTTTACCGCAAGGGAGTTGAGTACGCGCTAAAAAGAACTAGATTCAATGAAAGTATTAATCGTCGGTGCCGGTGGACGAGAACACGCCCTAGCCTGGAAAATAAAAGAGTCCCCCCGCTTAACGAGCCTATTCGTCACCCCGGGGAACGCGGGCATAGAAGACTTAGCCCCATGCTGGGGTTTGACCGACTTAAAAGAGATCCTTGCCCGGGCGCAGTCTGCCAAAATCGACCTCGTGATTGTAGGGCAAGAAGACTACCTCGTGCAGGGCATCACCGATCAACTCGCCAAGGTGGGAATTGCCTGCTGCGGACCCGACCAATATGCCGCTCAACTCGAGGGCTCCAAGGCCTTTTCCAAAGACTTCATGCAACGAAACAGCGTGCCCACGGCCCGCTATGGAGTTTTTACCGACTATGACGCCGCGGCGGAATTTTTAACCACCCTCCAGCCCCCTTTTGTCTTAAAAGCCAGTGGCTTGGCCGCAGGAAAGGGGGTGCTGATTTTAGAGAGTTTAGCAGAGGCCAAAGCAGGGCTGCAATCTATTTTAGTGGATAAAACCTTTGGTGAGGCGGGCAATCAGGTAGTCATCGAAGAATTCATGCCCGGAGAAGAAGCGAGCTATTTTATTTTCAGCGATGGGAACTCCTTTATTTCCATGCCCAGCCTGCAAGACCACAAGCGACAGCTTGAGCTGGATCAAGGCCCCAACACGGGCGGCATGGGCTGCTATGGCCCCGCCCCGGTAGTCACCCCTAAGGTGGAGCAGCGCATCATAAAAGAGATCGTCACCCCCACCCTAGAGGGCATGAAACAAGAAGGACACCCTTACCGAGGAATCCTCTATATTGGTTTGATGATTGATCAGGGGGCCCCGCGGGTCGTAGAATACAACATCCGCTTTGGCGACCCCGAATGCCAACCCTTGATGATGCTGCTCGATTCCGACCTGCTCCTACTCGCTCAGGCCTGCGCCCAAGGAGGGCTGAACCCAAAACTCGCCCAATGGAAACCAGGAGCCTGCGCCACCGTGGTGCTGGCTAGCGGGGGCTATCCGGGGAGTTATGAAAAGGGCCTTCCCATCACGGGGTTAGACCAGCTAGATTTAGACGCGACCCACATGATTTTTCACGCCGGCACCCAAAAAGAGGGCCTACATTATATCACCCATGGAGGCCGGGTTTTAGGCTGCACCGCCTGGGGCAAGGAACTGCCCCAAGCCTTGGAAGAGGCTTACCGACTCGCTCGCTCCATCCATTGGCCTCAAATGCAATACCGCCGCGATATCGGGGTAAAGGGACTAAAAAATCGTATGGAACAACAAACCACAGGCCCTCTGGTGGGCATTGTCATGGGGAGTGCCTCGGATCAACAAATCGCGCTCAAGGCCGCTGCGCTGTTAAAAGAATTCAAGATCGACTTTAAGATCATCGTTGCCAGCGCGCACCGCACCCCGAAACGGGTGCATGACTTTATTCAAGATTGCGAAACCGCAGGGGTAGAGGTCTTTATCGCTATTGCGGGCTTGGCGGCGCATTTGCCCGGAGTCATCGCCTCCTTAACGGTCTGCCCGGTCATCGGGGTACCGGTGGATTCCAACTTAGGCGGGGCCGATGCCCTGCACGCCATTGTGCAGATGCCTCCGGGCATTCCCGTTGCCTCAGTGGGGATCGGTCGGGGAGACAACGCCGCCTTATTGGCCTTACAGATTTTAGGCGCGAAGTTTCCCGAATTGAAACGCATTCACCAAGAATACCGCTTCAAGCTGGCAAGCAAGGTGATTGCGAGCCAACAAGAAATTGACGACCGCTTAAAGAATCTTTAAATTTGATGAAAACCGCAGTGCTCATTTCCGGTACGGGGTCCAACCTGCAAGCGCTGATCCAGCGCTGGCAAGCAGGGGGCAGCGCCTATGACCTGAAATTGGTCGTCAGCAACAAAAAAGGGGTACCGGGCTTGCTCCGCGCCCAAGAGGCCAACCTGCCCACGGCAGTGATCGAGCACCTTGCCTACCCAGATCGAGATCATTTTGATCAAGCCATGGATGCCTGCTTGGAAAAACATCAAATCGAACTCATCGCGCTAGCCGGCTTCATGCGGTTGTTGACCCCTTGGTTTGTAAAAAAATGGAGTGGCCGGATGATCAATATTCACCCCAGCCTACTCCCCGCCTTTCAGGGCCTACATACCCATAAAAAAGCCTTAGAATACGGGGTAAGGTATTCAGGTTGCTCCGTCATTTTTGTGGATGACGGGGTGGATTCCGGGGCCATTATTGATCAAGCGGTAGTTGAAGTACTGCCCGACGATGACGAGGCCCGCTTGGCAAAACGAATTTTGGCACAAGAACATATTATTTTTCCGCAAGCCCTGGACGATGTCGCCCGGGGTAAGGTTCGGCTTACGCAAGGCCGGGCTCTGCGCACCGGCTAATCAAGGAAGCAAGATGGCAAATGTGATCGTAATCGGCTCCCAATGGGGGGATGAAGGCAAAGGCAAACTCGTGGATATCCTCGCGGAAAAGGCGAGCCTCGTCGTCCGCTTTCAGGGGGGGAACAACGCAGGGCACACGGTCATGTTTGGGGACCAGAAATTCATCCTCCACTTGATCCCCTCAGGTATCACCCAACCCAATTGCCGCTGCGTCTTAGGCAATGGCATGGTCATCGACCCAGAAGCATTATTAGAAGAATTACAGATGCTTAAAGATTTAAACATCAAAACCGAGGGTCGGCTTTTTGTCAGTGATTCCGCCCATTTGATCATGCCCTATCACAAGCTCATCGACCAAGCGCGAGAAGATCGCTTGCGGGACAATAAAATCGGCACTACCGTACGCGGCATTGGCCCTGCCTATGAAGACAAGGTGAGCCGCCAGGGAATCCGTTTTATTGACATTGAAAACAATGCGGAATTTAAGGCCCACTTGGATCAAATCGTAGAAGATAAAAATCGCTATTTAAAATATATTTTAGAGCATACAGGGCCCTTTTTAGACCCCAACGAGGTCTTTGAAAAGCTCTTACAGGCCCACCGGGCCATCGCCCCCTTTGTCATCGACAGCCAAGCCTTGATGCAAACCGCCACCGCGGCAAACGAAAACATCCTCTTAGAAGGGGCGCAAGGCACTTTTTTAGACATCGACCACGGAACCTTCCCCTTTGTCACCAGCTCCAACACCACCGCCGGGGGAGCCTGCACCGGCTCGGGCTTGGCCCCGGGCAAAGTGGACCAGGTACTCGGGGTCGTGAAGGCTTATACCACCCGGGTCGGAGCCGGCCCCTTCCCTACCGAACTGTTTGATCAAACAGGAGAACACCTCAGTCAAGTGGGCCGTGAATTCGGCGCGACCACGGGCCGCCCCCGCCGCTGCGGCTGGTTTGACACCTGCATGCTGAAAAACTCCGTGGAGCTCAACGGCATGACCGGATTAGCCCTGACGAAGCTTGATGTTTTAGATCAGCTCCCGACCCTTAAACTTTGTGTCGCCTATGCCGACTCCAAAGGCAATCGGCTGACCCGCCTCCCCCACCAAGGGAATGAGCAGGAAAAACTAACCCCCATCTATGAAGAGATGCCCGGCTGGCAACAAAGCACTCAAGGCATCACCACTTACGAAGAACTGCCGCCAGAAGCAAAGAACTATCTTTCTAAAATATCAGAACTTTTATCCGTTCCCATTGCGATGATCAGCACCGGACCCAAGAGAGAAGAAACAATAATTCTATCTCATCCCTTTGTTTAAGGCTCTTGGCAAAAATAATTTTTTTACCTTTCTGAAGAAATGTTGTTGCCTTTTGCAAAATTTTTGATAAAGATACATTTGCAATCTTTCGCATTGGCCCAATATCAATAAAGATACTCAATTCTTAGGAGAAGAGATCCATGAGCGACAACATTACTAAAGCCGAGTTAGTAAACAACGCCGCCAAAGCTGCTGGCGCCACCAAAGCCGCCACCGAAAAGGTACTGAATGCCGTTTTGGATTCAATCCAAAGTGCCCTGACTAAAGGTAAAAATGTAACCTTGGTTGGTTTCGGTACTTTTACCACCGCCACTCGCAAGTCTCGCGAAGGCCGTAATCCAAAAACAGGGGCAAAAATCAAAATTCCCTCGGCTCAAGTCGCTAAGTTTCGCCCCGGTAAGAAATTGCGCGATAGCGTAAATAAATAACTCGGCAAGCTCCGACCTTTTCAGCCTAGATTTGTGAAAAAAGCCCAGATTTATGAAAAAGCATAAATCTGGGCTTTTTTATTATCAATATTTATTATGTCAACAATGAGTTACGAACTATTAAAGACCCTACACCTCATCTCACTCATCTCTTGGTTCGCTGGTCTTTTTTATCTACCTCGACTCTTTGTTTACCATACCATGGCGGTTTCCGAGCCCGCGGGAAATGAACGATTCAAGGTAATGGAACGCAAGCTGTATCGAGCCATCATGACCCCGGCCATGATCTCCACTTTGCTGTTTGGTTTTTTACTGTGGGAAAAAATAGGGTATGGAAGAGAAGCGGGATGGCTCCACGCCAAGCTGACCTTAGTCTTCTTTCTTGTGGTTTACCAGCTTTACTGCGGCTACTTTATCAGTGACTTCGCCAAGGATCAAAACAAAAAAAGCGAGACCTTCTTTCGTATCTGGAATGAAGTCCCCACCTTACTGCTCATCGCGATTACGGTTTTGGTCATCTACAAGCCCTTTTAATTGTAAATGGTCAATGAAAAACCCCAACTCGATCAGAAGTAATCTCCGCTTTAAAGGAGTTGATGATTTCGGTTAGATCATAGACAACCAAATCAGCGACCGTTTTAAATTCCTTTTCCGTTTTCAATTTGTGAAATCGGCGGTTCAACTGGTTGTTGATCAGGTTTCCAGGTTGCTTGCGCTGTTCGTTAAAAATATCTCTCAGGCCAAAACGCAACCAATTCCAATACTGATTTTTAAAAATCATCAAAGCTAGGTTTCGCTCTAGCTCTCGATCGGAACGAACTTGATCCGATAATTCCTCAATCGCCTTATTTCGAATGCGCTCTGATTCTTCCGTTGTCGCTTGAGCCATTTGATTTTTTACCCGGATCTGGGCCGCGTCACGGATGCACTTTCGGCAATGGGCTTGGAAACTGGTTATTAAAGCCTCCACTATTTTTTTAGGATCGGAGTCGTAAACACTATAGGCTTTGGTGATCACCTCAGGGTCGAGAGGATCGACATAGGTTTCTTTGGCTAGAATTTCCCGCAGTAGGGTAGCCCGGTCTTTTGCAGAGAGGGATGAGGATTCGGCCTCAACAGCGGCATTCTCTTTTCTTTCGCCTTCTTCGGATTCTTCAGGTTCTTTTCCCTCATCTTTTGGCTGTTCTGTATCCATCTTCCCCCTTACGGCAGAGCTAGCTGATAAAGTTTTCAATCAAGGTCTGAATCGTTTGGCTGATTTCTTTGTTTTTGATTTTCGCATTGTTAAAAATCAAATGATAATAAGAGATATCTTTTATATCAATCCCTAAAAAATGATTAATGAAGCGTTCGCGCTGGTCTTGCTTATCCTTGATTAAGCTCTCCACCTCTTCAACGCTCATCTCGGTGCGGCGCACCATGCTGTTGACACGAAACTCTAAGGGAGCCTCTAGACGAAAATGAAAGCTGTTTTCTAAGTCTTGGGCTACCACTGCCGCGCCGCGACCTACAAAAATTGCCCGTCCTTTTTGGGCCAGGGTGTGAATCGTCTCCACCATAATTTCATATAAATCCTGATCGGTTTTCCAATGAGGGTTTAAGCTTGAAATTAAGCTGTCCAAAAGATGCGAGCGCTCACCAATGCGCTCTAAAAGTTCTAAGGAGACATGTTTTTCTTCAAGAATTTTATCGAGCAAAAGCCGATCAAAGATCGTCCAGGTTCCGCCCCAAGCAGCCTCTAAATCCTTTTTAAGTTGCACTGCCAGGGGGTATCCTTCGCAGCCGAACTCGCGGGAAATCGTAATGGAAATATCATATTTTGACTGTGGGCCTTTTTGACTTTGCCTTTGTAAATCAAACCAATTCTTAATTCGTTGGTCCACTGGAGGCAGGGGGTTGAAACTCATTATTATCCTTGTCTCGTTAAATCCATAAAGTCGGCACCTTCGTGAAGAAGGCAGAACAATCTTCAACCTACATTATGGCTTAACCTAAGGCAAGGGACAAAGGAAAGATTCAACTGAAAAGGAGAGAGAATCAAGGAAAGAGAACAAGGGGCCGAGACCTGCCCGGCCCCTTGTTCTTATTCAACAAGCAGAATTGCCGCTTTCACATCGGCGGGAACATAGGGGTTGATTTTACTTAAATCAAAAGCCTTCATATCCGTAATACTGCTTTGATCTGTTGAAGCGGCTAAACTGGTACCGCTCCATTTGTAAAAGGTATCTGTACTGGTATCCAGAGTACCTAAGAACCCACTGGTTTGATTATAGAAAGCGGGATTCACCAACGAGGTAACAGAGGCATAGGTCGCCTTTAAAGAAGCGGCGTTGGTATCGGTATTGCTATTATTAATGAAATCTCGCAATTGGGCCTCGGTAATCCCGCCCGCGGTGGTCACCGAAGCGACGGTAACCGGCGACATAATGGCAAAGTAATAACTCTCTTTGGAAGGACTGCTCGTACTGGTTGCGGCAGTAAACCCGCTTTGGAAGGTTGCCAGGTCCGTACCAAAAAAGCTGCTCATCCCTGTATTTCCTGTCCAAAAGGTTTTGGCCGCATCATATTGCGCCTGCGTAAAAGAGCCCGTAAACTTTGTCAAAGCGGTTACCCCAGGCAGCATTTCGGTGCCAAACATGTATTTGAGCATAAAGGCCCCATTTTGTTTTTCGACCTCAATCGTACCGGCGCTAGAGGCATTATTGGCGGTGGCATCAAAGAAAGGATTGATATATTTGTTAAACTGGTTGGTCATGGCTTGACCAAAAAGTTTACCCACCGAATCATTGGTCCACATGTTGGTGGTATCGGTCAAATCTTCCGTAGGCAAAGCCAAGTAAAGCTTTGCAATGCTGGTGGTGCCCTCTTTACTCATCGCCTTAAAGCTGTACATGGTGCGGCCCGTTCCCCAGAAATTGCTATTCCCGTTTAACTTGTCTTGCAAACTCCAACCGGGATGGTAGCTGGTGCCATAGATGGTAAAATAGGTGCCGTCAAAGCTGGCGTTTAAAAACACCTTGTCTGGCTGGCCCAAATCAATGGCCGTTTTTTGTGCTGCCGTTAAAGTGGACCAATTCGCTTCAGCGTAGGTTCTTAACGCGGCTAAGTCTTGCACGACTTTTACCTCTAACCCCTTACTGGTGGCCGTTCCGTCAAAAACAACCTCTACAGACCTACCAACGCTCACCCCGGTGATCCCCGCGGCGGTCAGCCTGGAATCTTCTTCGGAAAACTTCCAACGCATGATGCCCTTAGCGCTGTCTGTAGTGAGAGAGAATTGAATCACCAAATAGGGCGTCACTGCGGCCGCGCTATCATAAAGATTGACTTTCCAGTCATAGCCGGTGGCTGGTTTTTCCACCTTGACCTTTTTGGGCGCATTGGGGTCGGCGGGGTCGTCGGGAATAAGAATTTCTTGTCCCACATTGGCACTGGCAAGCAAAGGACTCTTTACGATATTGCTTACCAGAAGTTTTACCAGATCCTTCATGGCTTCAGCCAAGGAAACATAATTCGTGATTCCTGAATAAATTCCCTCCATCCCGCTACTTTGCGCGTACTGCGGGTCAGAAGCGAGAAGTTTCCCCACTCTAGCCGCAGCGGCAGTGGTAGCCTGTAAACTTTTAGGTAAACTGACCACGGAGTTGTTTATTTTTGTACTCCCTTGATCATTGAAGGTACTCGCTGTATCCGTGGTGGTTACCGTTTCTTCTTTTTTCTTACAGCCGACAGACAAAGCGACGACTAAAAAAAGAAGAACCAAACCTTTCAAAAATAACTTCATAGCTACCCCCTTTATCATAATTATATGTACATTTTACATCGACTTGCCAACCCAGCACAAGCCTTTCTTTCTTGTAAAAGGCTTATCTGTTGTTTTTAAGATGATTTTCGATTTGATTTCCCGATCATTTTTTATGCCTTTGCGAGATAAATCCGATGAAAAGGCCCTGAGAACAAGCATTTATTAGCTATACGCCCCCAAGGGTGCGAAAGGGCGGGCGGCGCAAATCACTGAGGCATCGAAACACCACCCGAGGCGGGGTCGCGGCGTGCCGCTCCCAGAAAGGAACCGCCTCGGGAATAAATCCAATGCCTCCGGCGGCTGGGGGTTGAAAA
>JAJRZQ010000021.1 GCA_024275165.1 bacterium
CGACTTCGGATTTTTCGGGCTCAACCGCCAAATCCATCTTTTCCCCCTTGGAGTTGTCAGTTTGCCTCGGCTCTGATTCGCCTTGGGCCCATTTTCTCTTTGACTTGGTTTTTTCCAAGGGTTTTTCCTCCAGGAACTTCTCTTCTTCCACAAAGGCGTACCAGGTGGTGCGGTCCGTCCAATGTTCGCCCAGGTGATCCTTGATCAGTACCCCTTGAGCCACCAGGGAATCCAATATCCGCCGAATCTGCCTTACCGACCAAAAGGGATAGATTTTATGGAAGGCCTCCAAGGTATGATAGGTCCAGGTTTTCCCCTTTTTTTGGTTGATTCCCGCCTTTTTGTTGTGCCGAATCCAATAAATGAAGTGTTGCAGAACGATCGCCTCGTCGGTGCCGTATCCGCAGGCGTGATCAAAGTCAAAGGTCAGGGTCATGTTCATCTCAACCCCCCAGCGGCAAAGGGGATGAAGTTTGCTGTCGATTTTTCTTGCCTGTTTGGAAGGATCATGAGATTATTTCTCCATCAATCAGTAGTTGTTTTGTAGCGACGGCAATCGCTGCAAAAGAAATCAGCCCGGTTCATCCGGGCTTTTTTTTGTTTAAAACTTGCCTCTCTCTGGTGAGGGAAGCTCCTCTCGCCAGCTTCCCTAAAAAAAATTTTCTTCCTTTTCATTTCTGGTTTCCTGTTACGCTTGTTACGGATAACCGTAACAATGCTCGTGAACGATAGGCCGCTTGTCGGCAGCGATTGGAACAATATTGCTTATCCAGTCTGCCTGAGAGAGGCGCGCCGCAGGAAAGGCAGACTCTGCCTTGCTTGGCCCGGTCCGTCGATTGCTCGTTCTTGTGGTATTCAAGCCAATCCAGCACTTCTTTTTTTGCGTAATACTCTCTTCCTCCCAAGGGGTAAGCCGGGGGAGTCAATCCTTTTGTTTTCCATCTTTGAAAGGTTCTGGGAGTAATCGAAAGCAAATCCGCCGTTTCTTGCAGCGTCAACAGGTCGGTTTGGTTCCGCGAATTCAAGGCACCCTCCGGACACAACTAGACCAAGCAAAAGGTCGCTGAAAAGCGTTTAAAAAAAGCGGAAAATAAATTGGAGGGAACAGCCCTAAAACCGAACCGGAAGAGGAAATCACGATTTTCATTGCCGACCCCCGAAAAGAGGTTGGGCAAGGTCGCCGCCGAAAACTTAAAGCCCTAAACGCAAGAAGACCTTAAGAATTCGGCGGTGCAGAAACACCATCACGCTGGTTAGGGGCCGACGCTGCCAAATCCTTAAGGCCTTCTTCCACCATCCTCAATCGCGACCGGGTTCTTCAGGCCCTATAAAGATTGTTTCTGCAATCTTTTAATCACATCGGGTGGTGAAATCCGCCATAAGAGACGAATTGCTGGGATAGATATTGCATTGCCCACACCACCTGTCAAGAGAATGACAAGTTTGTTAATCATTCCTAATTGTTTTTGAAGGCTGGAAAAATTAACTCCAACCACTTGAAAACAATTAGGTTTTTTATTTTTAACTGGTGCGAGAGGGGAGACTCGAACTCCCACATCCGAAGACACTAGAACCTGAATCTAGCGCGTCTACCAATTCCGCCACTCTCGCGCTCTTTTGCCCGAAGGCCCAGAACATCTAAAAAGGCTAGCGGGGGGGCTCTTTTTTGTAAAGGGAATTTTGTTTTCTGCCCAGAGGGTTTTTTTTGCGTGCCTTGGCCGAGGCCCAAAGCTTGATCCTAGCCCTGGCGTGGGATCGGAGCCCTGAGACTCACACTAAGGAGAGCAAGGCGGCAATCAACTTTTCCGGGTCAATCTGCTGGGTGTCTGGTGAAACGAGATCTAAGTCGAGCACCTGGATGCCGTGACGCTCTAAGCGCGGCAAGTCTTGAAGTCCCGCATACTGCCCTTGGGACAAATCCAGCAACAGATAGTTGAGAAAAGGGTTGCCGGGGGCTTTGGCGCTGGAGTTTTGCGCTAAAATATCCAAGAGCTTTTCAACCAAATGAGGTAAGTCATAACCTAATTGCTCGGGGTCATGGCCTAAATTGGGCACATAGACCTTTGGAGCCGGGTTTTTGGCAATGGCATCGGCCACCCCTTGGATTAAAAAATTAGCGCATAAACTGGAGAAAAAGCTCCCCATCGGATAGACGATCAATTCGGCCTGCTGGATGAATTCGCCTACCTTGGTCTTGAGTTTGGGGCGTTTGACCTGTTCTTTTTCATTGACCAACTCCAAGTGACGAATGGGGCTGGAAAGTCGCGGTTGTTCTTTCCCCGTCAGGTTGTGTTGCCCCACCACCACCGCGCCGTCTTGCAAGGTCGCGCGCAATTGCAAATCAGAGGAACTGGTCGGGCGAACGATCCCTCTTGTTTCCACCAAGCGACTTAAAAGATAAAGCACCGGGTCAATTTGGCGGCGGTTGTTGAGGTAGCCCCCGACTAAGATCAGGTTGCCCAGGCTGGCCCCGGCCAACTGAAAGCTGTCGGGCATGGCCTGTTGAAAGTAGCCTAAGTGATTGCGAATGATTTTTCGTAAAGGGTCGGGTACGGCGCGCATCAAGGGGTGCCTCCCTTGAACCAAGCTGTCCAGCTCCGCCTTTAAATATTGTGGGTCGCTGTTGGGCCTGAAGCGGGTCGCAAAGAGTTGAAAGACCTCTTGATTGCCCTGTAGGGATTGATCCGCCAGACTCAGCAAGCGGTGTCGGAGGTCCCCCACAGCGAGCATGTTAAAATGTTTGCGAATTTCTGCGCTACTCCCACCCGAATCAAAGGGGGTACAGAGGTGAACGCTGTTATGCGTATAGGCGATGAGGTTTTTGGAGAATTCGGCAAGCGCAGAGCCTCCTGTAAAAAAAAGGATGCGCGGGCCGAAGGAGGGTAAGCGGCGGCAACGCTCGACCTTGTAAGAGTCGGGCACCTGTAGGGCCTTGTTCAAGGTAACTAGAGGCATTTTTTTTCCGCCAAAAGCTTACTTAGCTGCCATCTCAGCTTTTTTTGCGGCTGTCGCGGAAGCGGCAAGCTGCTTGCTGCTGATCTTGAGGCTCGGCTCGGGTAGGCTGGTCTCTTCAATCGCCCAAGAGAACTTTAAGGCCAGCTTGCTCTTTTCTTTTTTCGCGGTGGCATCGAGTTCTAAGGTGATTAAAGCGGTGGGCTCGAGCAGTACCGTATCGTCACCGTATTCTAAGTTCAATCGGCCTGTTTTTAAGCCCTTGGCCAATTCTTCTAAATAATGAGCTACATCTTCACGCTTCATTAAAGACTTCGATTCTATGGATTGCTTTGCCATACAGGCTCCTTGGTTTGACTTCGTGATTGAGATGACCCCGTACCGCACAACCGAGAGATAAACCGCTCCGCCTTTTTAAAATCCACAGATCCCGTAATTTCATAGACGGTTACGCGGTCTAAGTGGTGGAGGTAGTCTTCTACCGGTTGCAGGTAGTGAGGTGAGAATTCCCCAGGTTGATAAAAGAGCCCAGGCTCTTTCATAAACGCGCGGAGAAGGTCTTGACGGGTTTCCAGCGAGACGGGATGAATCTCGGTGGGCCCTGCTTGATGTTGCCAGTTCAAGATAAAAAGATAGTCCATGGGGCTTTCTAAAATAAAATGACCGGGCCGGAAACATTGGTGTAAAAATACATCAAATTTTTGTTCGTGCTGCCATAAGACATTTCTCGGTAAGCGAGAGAAATAACTGATCTCTTCCATGCTTAAAATAGCGAGTAGGTCTTTATTGTTTAAGGCGGTGCCGGGGTTGATGCGGGGTAACTTCGGAACGCCTCGCATCCAGGTCTGGTTTTCCACCTTATTGCTTAAAAGCCGGTCATTGCTGACAAAATCAGCCCCCTTACTCATCAAGTGCAGGGCTAGGGTTGACTTGCCCATTCCGGAAAAACCGGCAATGGCGACCCCCTTCCCCTGGAAACGAACCGCGGAGGAATGACCCAAAACCCCGCCTTGAGAAAGGTAATACTCAATATAGCGATTATTGATGAAGTTGATGACTTGGCTTTCGTTTTCTAAACATTGCCCAAAAGCAAGGTTGATGGTTCCCCCACCAAATAGGAGAGAGAGCCCGGTGAGGCGTTTGCGTACCACCCTGCCCCCCTCGAGGTCGCAATATTCTTCTTTAATTTTGCTTTTGTTGGGAGAGGGTTCCCGCAGGCGAAAGGGGATGTCTAAATCCAGATTGTCGGCTTGATACAGGGTTAGGGTGATGTCTTTTTGGGTTGCGCTGCCCAAAAAGGGACGATAGTAAAAGCGCAACTTACTGATCAGCCGTTTGGAGTTGGAAAGCACCCGCACCCTGCATTCACCAAAACGCAGGTCTAGATAATGTTCGGTTTGCGTGCCCGCTAGCAGGGCAGTGTACAATCGCTCTAAACTGGGAATTTGCTTTTTCATGTTAATTTTGGTTGAGTTGTTGAATTACATGACGAGCATAGAGACGCGCCGCGTTGATGTGGTTGGCGTCCTTTAAGCCCTTAAAACCACCAAAGGCGCTTACCTCATAGATCATGGGGCCCTCTGCGGTTTCCACCAAGTCAACGCAGGTGAAGTCTAAATCAAAGGGGGAAATAGCCCTTTGGGCTAGGTCGATATATTCTTGGGGTGGGTCAAAGGCTTGGTAGGAGCCTCCATAAAAGGTTGAGGTCGTCCAGGAGGAGTTGTTTTTTCGCCTGGCATAGGTTCCTAAATATTGTCCGCCTAAAAAGGAGATCCCGAGGTCTTGCTTGGCGGAGTCCACAAATTTTTGCAAATAGAGGATGGGGTTGTTTTGTTGGTAGGCCAAGATGTCACTCAAGTTTGTATTTTTTGCCTCCATCACTTCCATTCCCCTTGCCTTAGAGGTATACAGAGGTTTAAAAACCGCCTTGCTGAATTTTTTCAGCTCCTCATAGGCCTCTTCCGCGGACTCGGTAATCAGGGTCGCGGGCATGGGGATGTTTAATTTAGCTAAGGTAACCGTGCAGCTTAAACGGTCGATCAACTGTCCTAGGGCATGGGTGGAAGAGAAGATGCGAACTCCTTGATCCTCTAAGAGTTTTAATATACTCAAGCGTTGATTCATCTCGGGGCTGTATTGATTCCCCAATTTTTTCACCACCAGGGCGTGGAACTCGGTCAAGTCGACCTTGCCGCAAAAGACGCGCCGCTCGGATATATCTAGGCGAAGTTGATGCACGCTAAAGAGGTGCCGTTCTCCGGTCATTTTTTCCAACTCTTCTGCCAGAATTTCACTGGACCACTTTCCCGGTAGTCCCAAAACGCCAATTTTCAACATATTCATTTAATAAATAAAGGTTTCATCAGGGATGACAAATTCATCTAATTCGCCTCGTTGCCATAGCTCTAGCCGATCAATCAGGTAATTGGCCCGCCAAAACATGCTGTAGGCCAAACCGCTTTGAAACTCAAAACGAGTCGAGGTGATCAGGTTGCGGATCAGACCTAAGGCGAGTCGTACTTCGAAATCCGGGTCTTGGTTTTCTTGGGCAAACTTCCGAGTAAAGCTCAGCATCTCACCGATACATTCTTGAATTCGCAGCCGGGTGGTGCGATCAAAAACCTTTTGGCGAAAACCAGAGACGAGGAACACGGTTACATCTTGCACATAATCCCCAGGTTCGCTGCGATGCACATCAATAAATTGAATCTTGTTGGATTCACTGAGATGGAAGATATTATCTAAGTTGAAATCACCATGGACCCAGACCTGAAAGGGTAATTTTAATTTTGCCTCCAACTTGCGCAAGCGTTCTAGTTTCTCGCCGATGCTGGCTAATTGAAGGTCTCCGATTTGCTTGGCCGATTCTTCAAAGTAGGGGTGAGCCCGAAACACATCGGGCACCCGTTGCAGCAATTGCTCAATTAAGCGACTGGAGCGCTTTGTCGGTTCTTTGGTTTTAGTCCAAATATATTGCAGCGTTTCTAAGAGTCGCCGCAAGGCTAAGCGAAAGGCTAGGCCGTCTTTGTGGTGCAGCTTTTGTTGCAGCGTTCTCCCGGTAATAAACTCGGTCATCAAGCTGGCATGGTCTTTATCTGACTGAAACTCTAAAACTTTAGGCGTAATTCCAGGCATGATGCCGTGCCAATGCTCAATTTTGTTTTTTTCCGCCTCGATTTTTTTTCGTTTCCCTTCTTTAAAAACGAAGTTCATGGGCAAGCCGTCTCCACCTTTAGTGCGCGCCAAACCAATGCGGCAGCCCGAGCGGGTACCCAAAAACCCTTCTAATTCCAATTGATTGAATTTACCGGCGTCTAACTTATCCAGGCCTTTTTTCAAGCGGTTAAACTGCTCGTACTTTAAACGATCACCGACAATAGAAAACAAAATCGCTTCCCCAATGTTGAGCAGGCAATCCCCAATCCGCTCTAGGTAGCGTAAAATAAAGCTGGCGGTTAAGTGGTTTTCCACTTCCTTGCCATTGCGCAAGGCTTCTAAAATATCGTTAAAATTGCGGATATATTCTTGATCTAGCGTTTCTTCGGCTTTGCAGATTTTCATCGCTTGATCTGAGTTTCGATTAAACAAGGCCTTACTGATTCGTTGCAGGCTGTCATGAATCAGCTTAAAGCTTTTATGATAATGCCAGCCGTGCATAAAAGCGGGGTTTTTTAAATAAACGGTCTGACGGGCAATATTGACCGTGTGGTCGCCAATGCGCTCTAAATTCCCCGCGATAATGCCTACCGCGCGGATCAGATTGGTTTGCCGTTTTTTTAAGCTTGCTTCTTGATACATCAGGTTAAAGCAATTGTTTCCCAGGTAGAGTTTTAAGCTATCCACATAGTCGTCTCGATCTACGATGGATTCGCGTAGCGTTGTTTCTCCCCGATCTAAGAGTTCCAAGGCCTGTTCCACCTGGCGGGTGACTTCCACTACCAATGCTCGTAGGCCGTCTTCTAAAAGGGAGGTGGAATAGGGTTTAGTCTTCATCCTCATCGCAACTAATGGCAACCTTGCCGCTTTCTTTCCAGGATAATTTTAAATGCAGTCGGCTTCCCTTGCTTTTTGCTTTGGCGGTGAGTTCCAACTTGATCAAGCCCTTGGGGTCTAAAATGATTTTTTCCCCATTGCTGGCTAGGGTCAGTTGTCCTTGGCGAAAGCCTTTGGTCAGGGTCTCTAAATATTGCACAATGGTTTGTTGATCCACCATGGAGGTAAAATCAAACTCTTGAGCCTTAGACATGTTTACACTCCTAATCGGGATTTATATTCGGGGATTACTTGAGCTTTCAGCCCCCCCGCTTGGATGAGCGCTTTTTGGATTCTCATATCGTTCCACAAAGGCTGCACCCCGACTTCTCGACTCGCTTTTTCTCGGTTGAGCTCACGGGGCGGGTTGAGCTTTTCCCCTAGATGGGTGTCATCGCCCATAAAGATCAGCAGGGGCTTTTGGCCTCGTTTGCGGCGTTTGTTTTGTTTTTGTACCACCTGAATGAGAAATTCGGTGTAGGTGAAAGATTGCGGGTTCCAGACCTCAATTCCATCCACATCATATTCAGCGAGCAAGACAGGCCAAAACTGTTCGGGGTGGGGGATGACAATTCCACCGCCTAAAGAGCGGGTCTCCTCTATGATTTCTTGAGTTTTGTAAAAATAACTGAGATCAAAGGAGGATTTCACTTGTTTTTTTACTTCCTTGGCAAAGGCTTGCGCTAGGTCAATGAAGCTGTCGTTTTCGCCTGTTCGTTGCTCTTCGATAAAATTACGGATCAATTTATTTTTGATCACATCGGGGGGTAGATTATCGCTATGGCGATCAATCAGGGTTTCCAGCTTTTGCGCTATGGCGCGGCAGAATTCAACGACTTCCTTGCTGGCTCCGGTATTGCTAGCGGCCTTTTGCAATTCAAAGTCAGCTGATTTAACGGCGAGTCGATGTAAAAAGCCAAAGAGTTGACTGGAGCGGTAACGAAAGGTGTGGTCCAACATCTGTTTGAGTACGCTTGCCTCTTTGATCTTACCTGGATGAAAGTGCAATAAAAGCTGCACCTTGGTGCCAAATTCAGGGGACCAACAATCCACCTCCACCCCAGCGTAAAAGTCATAGACCATTAAATGATTGTGCTGAGTGGGAATGATTAAGGACTGCTCCATTTTAGGAAAGGTGTGTTCTACCCGTTGGCGAATCAAGTTGAGGGGTAGATACTCAGGGTGCCAATGTACGGCGACCACTTCGGTTTCTTTAGGAAAAACCTCCAGGGGCTGGGCGAGCAACCTTTTTTCTTCCACCGTGAGGCTTTGTCGAGTGATTTTCAAAAAGGTTTTTTCGTCTCGCGCCGTGACCTCTCCGGTTGGTTTGCTGGGGCCTTGTTTCATGGTGGCTTTACTCATGGGGTCAACCTAGTTGTTCGGGTTTAAGCGGAGCATACACCTTTTTCTCTGGAGCGCTGTGAAGCTTAGGTTAAATTTATGTAAAACCATCGCAAGGGTACTTGGCGTAATATTTTTTATATAAGTTATTGATTATATAAAATATCACCTTATTTTAAAAGATGATTTTCTTTAGTCGCGGCAAACTTAACCTTGAAAAAAGCGAGAGATCAGGGTTGCCAAATCGGGGCAGCAGAGAAGTTTACAACAATTTAACTCTACAGCCGCCACTGGGTGGGATAAAATAAAATTCTAGATCATTCAAATATCCATTGTACCCCCCCAGTCTAGGGAGCTTAGATGAATACAAGCTTAAAGATTTCTCCTCACAAGCAGCGCAGTAAAGCCCTACGCTTGTTTTTATATAATTTCAGACGAGCGGTCCGTTTACTGGCAAATCAATATGGTTTTCTTAGTATTGGTAAAAAAATTACGCTGCTGGTGTTTTTATTTGCCCTGCTCTTTTTGGCGGAGGTGGGCATAACCAATTGGGGGTACGGTATCGTTATTGGGGAAGTGGCGAAATTGCAAGAGGCCCAAGAGGCGCAAAAGGCGACCGCTAAGATTCAAACTTTAGCCTTGGAAGCGCGCACTTTGGAAAAGGAATTTTTTCTTCGCCCCGGCTTAGAAACAAAAGAGCGCTTTTTAGAAAAGTTGCAGGCCGCAGAAAACGCGGCCGAGCGGTTGACCTTGTCCGGGGTCACCCCTCAGGTCGAGGCTCACTTGGCTCAACCGACGGTGGAGGCCGAAGAGGAATTAACCAGTGTATTTGATGAAAACTTTGACCCTGCGAGCGAAAAACCCTCCATCCCCGCCCCGGAAAAAACCGCACCCTCCAAGGAATTACCCCCCTTGAGCCCTAAAGAGGAAGAGGTATTGAAATTCCTGCAAGCCAATCAGGGGGTGCGACAGATTTTAAGTGAGTACCGCCAATCCTTTGAGCAGGTCTTTAGTCTGAATGAAAACATGGGTTTTGATTTTGCTTCCGGTTACCGAGGTCGCTTTATGGAGAGCGCGGCCCGCATTGAGGCAGAGCTGAAGCGATTGAAGCTGAAGGGTTTATTGGAACAGTTTCATTTGCTGCGAAACCAAGAAAAAGATTACTTTCTCGGGGACGCGAGCGCGGGCAAGCGGGTCGGTAAAAGCGCGGAGTTGTTGCGGGCTCGCTTAACGCGCCGCCTAGGAAGCGACCACCCCTTGGTACGCCCTGCCGGCTTGTTGGACGGCTACCTCTCAAATTTCGACCGGGTGCGAACCTATACCATGAAAGCCTTTGAAATGAGTGAGCAGTTTCAGGAAGACTTCTTGAGGCTGCCCCAACTCTTACAAACTCTAGATGAGGTCACCTTACAACGGCAAATGATGATTGGGAGTCGGGCCAACAAAGTCATGGCCCAAATTCGCGCCCGTTTGCTCTGGGGCGGATTAATCGCCTTGGCCTTGATCTTTTTGGTCAGTTGGGCGTTGAGTTATTCCATTATCGAGCCGATCCGTCAGGTTTTTGCCCTCACCCGCAAACTGAGCCAAGGCGATTTGGCGATTCGGCTCAACGACCGACGCCGGGATGAAGTGGGCGCCATGTCCAAGGGTTTTAATGGTTTTATCGTTTACTTGCGGGGAATGATTCAAACCATCCATCAAAATACCGCAAACCTCTCCACCGCGGCGGTGGAGTTGGCCGCGACCACCAGCGAGATTGAAAAGACCACCCAAGGGGTAAACCAGGGAGTCGATCACTCCCATCACAGTTTACAAACAACGGCGCAAAATATTGATGTCTTGGCAGAAACCATTAGGGGCATTACCCATGAAATCGTCGAGTTGCGAAACAGCACCCAGGCGGTTGAAACCAAAACCCAGTTGGGGCAACAAACCATGCTGTCCGCTCAGCAGGCAATGGGAGAAATCGAGTCTTCCAGCCACTTGATCGGCAAGATCGTCTACCAGATTAAAACCATTAGCCAGCAAATCAGCATGTTCAGCTTCAACACCGCTATTGAGGCGGCAAGAGCGGGGAACGCGGGAAAAGGCTTTCAGGTTTTGGCGGCGGAGGTCCGCCGTCTAGCCGAAGCGAGCCATGAGTCGAGCGAAGAGATCGGGCTACTCGCGGCGGGGAGCCAAGAAAAGGTTTTATTGGGGAAAGAAGTGGTGGAGGTGGCGCAAAACCAGTTCAGCGAGATCACCCTTGATGTTAGCGGGATTCGGCAACGGCTGGATCGGATGAGTCAAAGCCTGATTCAGCAGGATCAAAAAACCCAAAGCTTAGCCCAAGAAACTCAATTGATTCGCTCGATCAGTAAAGAAAACTCAGAAGCCATGATGGGCTTGGCCATTGCCATTCGCCAGGTGGATCAAACCACGACCGAGTTGACCAAAATGGCCGATTTTCTCCATTCCAAGGTTCAGGTCTTTAAGCTTTAAAAAAATACGCCTAGGTTTTGCTTTCATTTTACAGAAGTTTTGCATTTTTCCCTTTTGTCTCAGCTAAACTAGAAGGAAAAAGGGAAAAAGTCGTTTATGGGAATTATTGGAAAACTACTCTCCACCAAACAAGTTGAGCGGGCCCTGCATTATCTTTTGCGCAAAAGAGGCCTAGACTACTTGATCCCTTTTTTAAAGGGGCTCAGTCATGTGGGTCGGCCTACCCAGGTTTTTTTTCCGCCCGAGCTTTTAGAGCAGGGTCTGGCCATGTTGCTTTCGGGGTTAAACAACACGCTCGCTGTGCAGACCTATCCGCATTGGGTATGGCCCCACTGGATCGAGGCGCAAAAAGACCCTCACAACCCCGCCTTCATCCCCACGGGGGTGAACCTCCTGACCCCCAACTTGACCGAACGCAATTGGTGTTCCTTGGGTCTGCCCGGTAGCCGCCATGAGATCATGGTAGACCGCCAAGGCCTGTTGACGCCTCATGCCTTTGGCTGGTCTCTGTTACCCTACCTCAAGGTGGAAAATCAGAGCTTTGTCCCCCCTCGCCTGCCTGAGATCAAGCAGCGGCTTACCCCACAAGGCCCGGGGGTGAAAACCTATTACTTCCTGCCCTTTGCCTTAAGTTGGAAGACCCATATCCAGGTACTTTGCTTTGAGGGGGAAGAGGTGGCGGTGATGACCCAAAAGCTGCGCAACCAAAGTGAAACCTTGATGGAAGTGGTTTTAGGTTTTAGTTTGCGCCCCTACAATATGCTCACGGTGGGGCATATCAATAAGGTTAAAGTCAAAAACGGGCTTTGGCGGATCAACCGCAAGCCCGCTCTCTTTATGCCTTTAAAGCCCACTCGCTTAGGGGTCGTTTCCTCGGAGATGCAAGACCCCATTTTAGAGGCCTTCCAACTCAATACGACCCAAATGCGGAGTGCCTCCGGTCTTTTAATCGGCTACTTTGAGTATGAAATCCGCTTAGCCCCTGGAGAAAAGCAGGAAGTCTCGGTAATGTTGCCGGTTCATCGGTCTTTCCCGAACCGTAATTTCAGTCATTACAGCTTGGAAAATTTGCAAGGAGCCAAAAAAGAGGCGCAAAAAGAAACCCAGGCGAGAACCCAAAAAGGCTTTTGTCTGCGACTGCCCAACAAGGTCTGGGTTCAAGGGTTCGAGGCGATTAAATCTCGTATCCATGTCTTTGACGACCAGGATTATTTTACGGCGGGGTCCTATTTTTATCATGAGCAATGGTTGCGGGATTCCTCCTTTTTGGCGCTGGCTCACTTACAGCTTGGCTGGTTTGCCCAGGTGGAGTCAAAGCTTAAGGCTATTTTGGCGCTGCAAACCCGTGAGGGGTTTTTTAAAAGTCAAGATGGAGAATGGGACGGGGCCGGCCAGGGAATTTTTATTTTTTGGAATTATATTCGTTACAGTGGCGATCTTTCCACTCTCAAGCGTTATTATCCGGCAATGCGCAAGGCCGGGGCATGGATTGATAAAACCCGCAAAGAAGAACCCGATAGCCGAAGCCTTCATTTTGGGTTGTTGCCCGCGGGTTTATCTGCCGAGCATTTTGGCCCCAACGATCATTATTTTTGGGATAACTTTTGGGGGCTTTGGGGCTTGCGGGCTCTGGTCGAGGCGGCAGAGGCTCTGGGCGACTCCCAGGATCAAGCCGAGTTTGAGGCCCTGGCCGCCGCTTATGAGGCCGACCTTTTATCGGCTTTGGAGAAAGCTCTGGCTCGCGAGGGAACCTTGTGCCTGCCCCCTTCGCCTTATCGTCAGATGGACGCGGCGGCGGTCGGCAACTTGGTGGCTTTAAGCCCCTTAAACCTTTTTTCCCCGCAGGAGGCTTGGGTCAAGCCTACCTTAGATTGGCTCTGGGAAAACAGCCTACAGGAGGGGCTTTTTTTTCAGAGCATCATTCATACGGGTTTTAACGCCTATCTCAGCGCTCAGGTAGCCCGCGCCTTTTTAATGCGGGGCGACCCCAGGCTATACCCTATTTTAGAGGCTTTAAGCGCAGCGGCAGGGCCTCTTTGGACTTGGCCCGAAGCGATTCACCCTCATACGGGCGGGGGGTGCATGGGGGATGGAGATCACGGCTGGGCAGCAGCGGAATGGATCAATCTCATGCATGATCTTTGTGTGTTGGAAACGGCATCGGGCCTGATTTTAGGCGCCGGGTTCGACCCCGCCTGGTTTGTCGAAGGATTGCGGATCAAGGTGGAAGAAGCCGCTACCCCCTTAGGCAGCCTAAGCTACGAGCTGCGACAAGAAAAAAAATTTCTGACATTCACCTGGAAGCTGGAACGAGGAAGTTGTTTCGCGCGCCAACCCCTTTTTTTAGCCCTCCCCCAAAACCATTTTGCCATCCCTAAGGGTCTATCTCCTTTTGGTGTCTTACGCAGCCTGTTCCCCTTAGAAGGGGAGCAGGGTCAAATCATTTTACCCAAAAACCTAAACCATGAACCGAAGCTTGAACTTAAACCCTGAGGACTTTCGTCAAGAGGTTCGCCTCGAGTTGCAGCAATTCGCGAACTTAAAAGAGTTGTGCTTTCAACCCGAACATCGCTTGAAAATCGACTTGCATTGCCACGACCACAACAGCCGCGAACCGGACGAGCTTTGGGGGCGTATCTTGGGGCTGCCCGAAACCTGGTTGAGTACCGAATCCTTGGCAACGGTGCTGAAGAAAAATCAATGCGATTTAATAACCGTCACCAACCACAATAACGCGGATTCTTGCTGGCAACTCTTGGATCAGGGGCGGGATGTATTGGTGGGGGCGGAATTCACCTGTACCTTTCCCGAATACGGGATCAAGGTGCATGTTTTGGCCTACGGTTTTACTCCGCGCCAAGAAGAACAGTTCAAAGTCTTGCGCAAAAATGTTTATCGCTTTTGCGCCTATGCGGCAGAACAGAGCATTCCCTTGATCTTGCCGCACCCTCTGTTTTTTTACAGTGGGGCCAAGCAACCCCCCTTGGAACTTTTAGAAAAGTTTGCCTTACTTTTTAGGTCCTTTGAGGTCTTAAACGGCCAACGCAACGCTTGGCAAAACTACCTGACCTTGGAATGGGCGCGGGGGTTGAAGGAAGAAAAGATCCTCCAGCTAGAAAAAAAACATGGAATTTCAGCGCATTATTTTTTAGAGGAGCCTTATAAAAAGGTTTTAACCGGAGGGTCGGATGATCACCTTGGGGTTTTGGCAGGTTATACGGGCTCTTATCTCTCGGTTCCCAACCTAGCGCAGCGCCGCCAGGAAGAACCCCTTTCCGCCTTGGCTTTAGAGGCGATTCGAGAGGGCCGCATAGCGCCTTACGGCCTCCCTGGTGAAGAAGAACGGCTCAACTTAGCCTTTTTGGATTACTTTGCCCAAGTGGGCCTCAACATGAACGATCCCGGGCTGCTCAGGATGTTTTTGCACCGTGGCGAAATCCAAGACAAGCTGTTTTGCTTCGGGATCGGCAACGCGATGATGGAGATGCGTCGACACAATCACACCATGAAGTTTTTAAAAACCTTTCACGAGGCCTTAGGGGGGAAGCGACCCGGGTTTTTGCTGAAACGAGGGGTCGCTAAGGGCTACCGGCCCGTGATGGAGGTGTTGGACCAGCTTGCTCAAGAGAAGAAGAAGCATGCTATAGGCTACCAGGGGCAAATTGGCCCCCTCTTAGAGAAATTCAACCAAGAGATTCACCGCCTTTTAAACCAACGGGTGGGGGAAAAGGTAAAACAAAATCTGCATTGGGATAAACTCCAATCCTTAAGTATGGAAGATTGGATTCAAAAGTTGGAGGTTCCCAGCAGCTTGCGCGATTTGTTTACCTCGGAGGGGAAAACAAAATTGGAGAGCAGCCGAGGCATGACCCCGGTCAACTTAAGTGATTTAACCGATGGGCTTTCTTTTCCCAGTTTGATCTGGATGGTTTTAGCGGGTTCTTCTCTCGCGGCGACCCGGGTGCTGCACCAAAATCGTTCTTTTTTAGACAAACTGGCAGAAGACCTCCAATGCCTTAAACCGAGGAAGCGCCTTTTGTGGCTTACCGATACTTTTTTTGATCACAATGGGGTCTCTTCGGTATTGCAGTTGACCTTAGCCGAGGTGCGTCGGAGGAATTTACCGATTGATTTTTTGGTTTTGGATGAAAAAATGGAAACCAAGGATCACTTGATCGTGCTGCGCCCCGTCGCGCAATTCACCTTAGAAAATTTTGCGAATCAGGCCTTTCGCGTTCCCAACCTGTTGGAGGCGCAAAAGATTTTTTATGACAAGGCTTATGACGGGGTCATCACCTCGACGGAACTTTTTATGGGGCCGGTCGCTCTTTTTCTCAAAGAGGCGTTTAATGTCCCCGCTTATTTTTATATGCATACCGATTGGATGGATTTTCTTGCCCGTACAACCGATTTGGATATTCATGCGCGAGACCGGATCCGGCGGATTTTGCGTTTTTTTTACCAGCGTTTTGACGGTATTTTTGCTCTGAATGAGGAACACCGTCAATGGCTGAGCAGTTCGGCGATGGAGATTCCAGCCGAAAAGATTCATACCACCGCTCATTGGGTATCGAAACGCTTTCAGCCTCAAAGGGCAAGCAAGCAAAAACTTTTTGGGGTGAGTGAAAACACACCGGTATTGATTTTTGCCGGGCGGATGAGCCGAGAAAAGGGGGTTTTTGAGGTGGTCAGCCTTTATCGGCAACTTAAATCGCGGTTTCCTGATCTGCGACTGGTTTTTGCGGGGGATGGCCCGGCCAAAGCGGAATTGGAGCAGGCAGTAGGAGCCGCGATTTTTTTAGGCTGGGTTGCCTCGCAAGACTTGCCCCTTTATTATAGCGCGGCGGATTTATTGATCTTGCCCAACCGTTTTGACACCTTTGGTTGCGTGGTTTTAGAGGCGATGAGTTGTGGGCTCCCCGTTGCCGCTTTTGACTGCAAGGGGCCGAAGGATTTGATTCAAGATGGGGTCAACGGGGTGCTGGCAGAAGACCTCCCTAGCTTGACGGCAAAGGTCGGGAAATTGTTGCAAGAGCCAAAACAACTACAGAATTTAAGTGAAAAAGCCTTGCGACGAGCGGCGGACTATCAACCTGAGGGGATTATGGATCGCTTTTTGGCCGATTTGGGTTATGCCTCTCAGACTGCCCTGACCGAACGGGTTACCTTGGGTTAAGCTTCCTTTTGCATTCACGGGGTTTGCAGGCAAAAGCTTGCTTGGTGGATTTTTTGAGTGGAGTGGAGTGGCCGGTTCGGTTGTTTGGGTTGGAGTCTGCAAGACTTGGGTCAGAGAGCCCTCAAGCGGTTTGATTTTGATCGCCTGAGGTAGGTC
Source organism: bacterium (assembly GCA_024275165.1). Taxonomy (GTDB): domain Bacteria; phylum SAR324; class SAR324; order XYD2-FULL-50-16; family XYD2-FULL-50-16; genus JAJRZQ01. Next base: position 16,139 of record JAJRZQ010000021.1, read on the forward strand.
GCTTTGCCTGGGAAAGCTCCTAGCGCAAGTCTCTGGCTTTAATGATAGCCCATGGGCGGTTGGTGCCGACTGGGAGAATCGAACTCCCAACCCCCGCTTTACGAAAGCGATGCTCTACCGTTGAGCCAAGTCGGCATGCTCTAATTCCTAGCGGGTTGGGTGGGAGTTGTAAAGAGAACAGACACAAGGGGCCCTTTCCCTGTAAGAGGCGGGATTTGTGAATTGAGGCAAGCTTGGGCAGGCTCCCAAGGGAGCGCATAGCGGATGAAATAAAGAGCTAGGCAGCCCGCCCCGCTACTTATAATAGGTTCCGCAGGCTGGGGCTGAAAGCCCCAGACCCCAGTGGTTTTTTAAAATCAGGAATTATATGCACATCGGATTAATGATTGGATAGGTTGAGGGGAAAGGCAACGCAAACCAAACGAGGTAAAGATGAGTTGAGACGCCATTGGGATTATTGTGAAAGACTTGCAAGAATCAGTGCGGTTTTATGGTTACTTGGGGGTAAAGCTGAAAGAAATTGGCGCTTCCGGTCACTTTGAAGGCCAGACCCAGAGCGGGGTTAGGCTCATGCTCGATTCAGTTGAATTAATGAAAAAAATCAACTCTCTGTGGCAAGAACCTCAGGGGGTAGCGATTGTGCTTTGTTTTAAGCAAGCTTCTCCCCAGGCGGTGGATGAACTCTTTACTCAACTCGTTCAGGCGGGCTATCAGGGGGGCGCCCAACCTTGGGATGCCTTTTGGGGGCAACGCTATGGCTCTGTTTATGATCCCGATGGGAATCAGATTGATCTTTTCGCAGAATTGTAAAGGCGATGGATTTTAACCAAAGTCTGTGTTTGTTTGGAATATTGCAAATTATTTATTCAGGCCCTGGTTTATAAAATTCGCTAAGCGCAAGGGCCTAGCTTTTGCGTTTTTCTTATGCTAACCTGGTATAACTAATTGTTTGGCAAAGGGTTTAATTTAAGGGCAAGATGAAGATACCAGAAGTGTTATTGATCGCGGTGGAGCATGCGCCAGGGCGTTTGGCAAAAGTATTGGCTGTGGTAGGCGAGGCTGAATTGACCATCGAAGGGTTGAGTACGGTCAACCGGACTCAAGATAAAACAATCTGGGAATTGACCATTGAATTAAATGAAGAAACCGAACTCGACTTGACCTGCCGGATTAATGCCCTGGGCTTTGCCCAGGTTTTAGGGATGTCGGACCGCGTGTTTACCCAGCACCGCGGGGGGAAGATTGAAACTAAATCACGCATTACCATCAATAGTTTACAAACCCTGCGTGACATTTATACCCCAGGGGTGGCCCGGGTTTGCCTCGCCATTCAAAAAGACCCTAAACTCGCCCAGGATTATACGAGTATTCACAATACGGTGGCGATCATCACCAATGGTACGGCGATTTTAGGTTTAGGCGATATTGGCGCCGTGGCGGGAATGCCCGTAATGGAGGGAAAGGCGGCCCTGTTTAATGATCTTACCGGGGTGAGCGGGGTCCCCATTTTACTCCAAACGAAAGATACCGAAGAGATTATCCAGAGCATCAAAGCCATTGCTCCCACTTTTGGCGCCATTCAGTTAGAAGACATCGCGGCCCCCCAATGCTTTGAAATCGAGTGCCGCCTGCAAGAAGAATTAGACATCCCCGTCTTGCACGATGACCAACACGGTACGGCGGTGGTCGTGCTGGCGGCGATTTTAAGCGCTTCGCGCCAAGTCAAACACAATTTGAGAAACAGCGTGGTGGGGCAGATTGGCTTGGGCGCGGCCGGTTTAGGGATCACTCGTCTTTTGCTGCAATACGGAGTGAAGGGGGTGGTGGGGGCGGATCTAAACCCGGAGGCGATTACCCATTTGGAAAAAATGGGGGGCAAGGGGGTGAGCCTGCCCGAATTAATGCAACAGGCTGATATTGTTGTGGCCACAACCGGCGTTCGAGGCCTGATTCAACCAAAGTGGGTGCGGGAGGGGCAATTGATTTTCGCCTTATCCAATCCGGAAGCGGAAATTGAACCGCTTTTAGCTTTAGAAAAGGGGGCCGCCTTTGCCGCGGACGGGAAGAATGTGAACAATGTTCAGGCCTTCCCCGGGCTTTTTCGGGGGGCTTTGGACGCCGGTGCGGTGCGTTTTACCGATGATATGCTTTTTGCCGCCGCGGAAGCCATTGCCGAAAATACCCCCGAGGGTCAATTGGTGCCCAATCCGCTGGATAAAAGCGTGCATAAAAAAATAGCTCAAGCGGTATGCCAGGTGGGCAAATTGCATGAAGCTCAGGCCTAAAGCCTTTTGGGGCACGAAAGGGGGGAATAAGTTGGTAGTCCCAGCGGGAATCGAACCTGCATCCTCGGCTCCGGAAACCGATGTTTTATCCATTAAACTATGGGACCTGCAAAAGGGAAATAGAAAAGATAGTCTGCCCGAAGTGAAACAAAGGGGCAAGCTCCTTTGCCCTGCCTCTCTTTTGGGCGACAAAAGAGAGCGCCTTTGCTAAGATGAGGCGTACCGCCTCTGAATAAAACCGGGTTGGGCCAGAAACGAAATGAGCTTATGGAACTTCCACAGGCCGGTTGGAACGCAGACCCTCAGCCTCTGTCGCAGGCGCAAACCTCCTCCCCGACAAGCTATATAGGCCGCTTTGCCCCTACCCCCTCGGGCCCTTTGCACTTTGGCAGTCTCGTCTGCGCTCTAGCGGGCTGGCTGCAAGCCCGGTCATTGAATGGGCAATGGCGTTTGCGGGTCGATGACCTTGATTTGCCTCGGGTTGTGCCGGGGGCAGGGGATGAAATCTTGCGCCAATTAGAAGCTTTTGGTTTGGAGTGGGATGGCCCGGTAATCTACCAGCATCGGCGCATTCCCCAATACCGAGCTGTTTTAGAGCGGTTGCGGCGAGCAGGTTTCGCCTATGCTTGTCATTGTTCCAGAAAAGAGGTGGATGAGGCGGCGCACACGGGCCTGGAGGGCCCGATTTACCCCAGAACATGTCATTTTGAGCCCGATCCAAATCGGCCCTTTCGCCTTTGGCGTTGTCTTACCGATGGGGCGGTAGATTGGGTTGACCGTCTTTTGGGGGAACAGCAAATCCAGTTGGAACAAGCTTTGGGAGACTTCCCCCTTTGGCGCGCCGAGGACATCCCCAGCTATCATCTGGCGACCGTGGTGGATGAAGAATTGGATCAAATCACGGAAGTGGTGCGGGGGCAGGATCTGCTTTTTTCCAGCGCGCGGCATATATACCTGGCGGGGCGGCTTGCTTATCAACCTCCGCAATACCTGCATTTGCCCTTGGTAAAAAACAAAGAGGGGGAAAAAATTTCCAAGCAAACCAAGGCGCCCCCGCTTGAGCAAGCTCAAGCCCCTTATCTGTTGGTCCAAGCCTTGCGTTTTTTGGGTCAGCAACCCCCAAGGGGGTTGGGCGGCGTTGTTGAGGTATTGTCTTGGGCAAGGGAGCATTGGGACTTGGCTCAAGTGCCGCGACAGACTTAAAGAGAGATCAGGCCGGCTAAATGACCTTGTTGGTTTAAGATATAATTCAGGTACTTTTCCTTAAAACCTTCGGGAACAGAGGCCTGGATACTCGGTCTTTTGAGCAGATTGTTCGCCCATTTTGCCAGCTTCGGGTACGGGGTCAGCAGTTGCGGGGCCCCTGCTTGTTCTAAAAGCAGCAGGCGGTGAAAAAAGGGGGCAAAATTCCAATCGACCAAATGGGGTTGTTCCCCGGCGAAAAAGGGCCCTTGCGCAACCGGTTCCAGTCGGCTCAACAGCTCTTTGAGCGATTCAAGTTGGTGGTCGAACAGGTTTTTGTCCGCTTGGCAAAGTTGGTATTGCGCCATGAACAATTGATTGGCGAACTCGGTGTAAGCCCGTTGCTTGGCTCGCGCTAAAGGGTCTTTCGGTTGCATGAAAGGGGCATACACCTCATCTAAATATTCCACGATAACCGCGGATTCAAATAAAACCTCTTCTCCTACTTTTAAGACCGGAACCTTGCCAAAGGGAGAAATTTTTAAAAACCAAGCGGGTTTTTTGGCAAGGTTTATGTATGTAACCTCGTAGGGGACTTTTTTTTCCAGCAGAGTAATCACCGCGCGCTGTACAAAAGGACAGAGGTCAAAGCTGATGAGTTGCAAGGGGGGGGAAGTCATTTTTTTTATTGGAAAAAGCTAAGTAAATGCATAAAAAAACATTAAATAACAAGTGAGTAATCGGCGTATTTCTTTTCAAATAAAAAATGTGCTATGATTTATCCACATCTTGAACCTGAGTATAGAGGGAACTATGATTAAACTCAAATCCTTTTGGATCGCCTGCATGGCCTTATTGATTCTGCCTGGGGCAGCCTATGCCGATTTTTTTAGCGTCGGGGCCGGGGTGCCCATGAACCGCAGCTTTTCCAGTTCGGATATGAACAACGCGACCGTAGACAAGGTCAGCGGAAGCAGGATCTTTGCCCGCTTGCCTTTTTTGCTTGGTTTTGCCGTGGATTCGGTAAAAACCACCCTGGGGGATACAACCTCAACTTCAACCAACAACCTGCAAGAAAACTATTATAGTGTCTACTATACCCTGCCGATTCCCTTGATTGAAATTGGTTTTGGCGCTGGGGTGGGGAGCAGCGAGATCACAAATTCAAGCTATTACAAAAAAGGCACCGGCACCCTGACTTACCTCACGGTGGGTTACAGTTTCGGTCTGGTGGCCTTGCATTACGGCCTGCATAATGTATCCATGACGCTTCCAGGGGATACGGTTACCGTTTCGGGGACCTCGGTCGCTATTTCCGATGTCAATATCTCAGGCAAGTATCAAAGTTTAAACCTCAGTATCGGTTTTTAGGTTTTTACTCCTCAAGAGGGGGTGGGGTAAAGGAAGCGAGCAAGGCCGCCTGAAAGCGGCGGATGCTTTTTTTATGCCCCAGGAGAAAGTGGGATATCCCCCGGAAGAGACGATGTTGGATCCAACCTTTTTCGGTTAGGGTCAAGCGCGTGCCGAAGGGGGTTTGTTCCAACTGAAAAATCCACTCCCCTCCAAAGCCCTGCCCTTGGTCTTTTATCTTCCGCGCCAGGAGGAAAGGCGGTGCCGCTTCAAGAGTGCGGAAGATGAGCCGCCAGCGACCATAATCCTCTTCCCATAAATTGGGTTCAAGTTCTTGGACCGCTTTAATATGTTGTTGCCAGGTGGGATAGGTCGCAAAATCCGTTAGCTTTTCCCAACATACCTCTGGGGTACAGGCTAGCTCTATGGATTCTTGAACTTGATGGCGCAGCGGGGCTAAAAATCCTAAAATCCAGAACCCACTATAGGCTAAAGCGAGTAAGCTGAGAAAAAGGTAGATCAGTTCCATCTCGAATAGGGAAACGGAGTTCTTTTCGGTCTAAAACCTGCATGATGTAGCCCATGGTAAGCTTTTTTCGACATTTTTTGCTATTGTTTATCTTTGTAGGGTTTTTTTTGCCTTCTGCTCAAGCGGGCCTGTGGGCCGCGGCGAGTTTGCCGGCAGGTTTTACTTGGTCGAGCAGCGGCAGCGGGGCTTATAGCCACGATACCAACGCCAGTACACAGCCTACGGGGAACTCGGTCCAGCTAAAAATCCCCGGTTTGCCACCGATGGGTTACAGCCAATGGACCATTCCGGTGACCTCTTTAGCCAGCACGGCGGTGTCCACCGAAAGCAGCAGTTTAAAGTTGGAACTCATCGACCTTTGGTGGGATTTATCCCCCGACGACTTTAATTTCTTGCTCGGCTATGGTTGGGGCTATGGTAAGTTTGATTGTCAAGCTGCCGACTGCGCGGCCCTCAATTTTGAGTACAAAGAAAGTCATCAGTTTTCAGCCCTTTTGGGTGTGCCTTTGGGTGGGGGGGATTTTCACCTTTTGGCTGCCCGAGTCTTTGCGAAGGTGAGGGTGGTGAGCCCGACTACAGCAGAGACTCAAGCCTTTTCCGGGCTTTTGACCGGGTTCGGTTTTCGGATTGGTTTTTAGTGAATGCATTCATGAAGGTATAGAGATGAAAAAGGGATTGTTATTGCTTCTTATCTTATCTTTCGCCTTCCCTCTTTACGCTCAGCAAAATAGGGAAGAAGGAAAAAATAAGATGGGGGCCTCTTATTATGCCCATTCCGGCGCGCTTTATGTGCTGAGCAACAAGACGACCGGGTATGAGGTCACGGGCGTAGGCCCCTTGATCGGCGCCGCGTTTTTTTATGAGCGGATTTTTTTAAGTCGCTTTTCCATGGGGCTGACCTACACCAGCTTAATGGAACGCAGCATGGATGTAAAAGACGGCGTAACGGATATTAATGTAGTGGAGAAGGTCGCCTTGGGCAGTGTGGATTTTCGCGCCTATTTTAAAAGCCACAAGCGAAACGGCTGGAAGCCTTATCTTGGGGTGAGTTTCGGCACCATGTCGGCTAGCGATACCCTAACCTTGACCACAGCGGGCTCTACGACCACGACTGAAGAGACCACCAAGGCGGTGGTTCCTGTTACCCTGTTGCGTGGGGGCTTTGACTTGATTATGGATTACGGCGGCATCCGCTTGGACTTCGGACAGGTTACCGGGGTGAGGCGTGATTTAGTGGGAAGCAACAGCTACCGCGCCAATTACAAAATGACCGGTTCATCCATGTCGATTGCCGTGTTCTCTCATTTTTAGGCAGAGCCAAACGCGCTCTGTTTTTCTTTTTTAAATCTCACTCTTTCGGTAATCTCGGCAGAGGCTTTTTTCGTAAAAAGCGATATGCCGAAGTTTGTTTGGGTAAAAAGCATATAAAAGATCATAATTCTTATCAGGCCTTTCCCAGGGCTTTTTTAGAGGTAAATTGCTGGACTTTGATATTGTACTCTACTAAGGTAATATTAAGGAAGTTTTCAGGTGAGGATATTTATTTTTAAATATTTGTGAATTCTTTCAAGAGCGTTTAAACCTTGTCTTGAGAAAAAAATGAAGCATAAACTAGGATTGATTTTTTTGGTTCTTTTTGGGGTTGTCGCTTGCGCTGAAAAAGCCCCGGTAGCTAAGCCAGAGCCGCCGAAAGCGATTGCCCAAGAATTGCAATCCGCGGTTGCCAACGAACAGGTCACGGTGGAGGCGAAGCTTGCCCAAACCCAGATTAATTTACCAGAAACGATTCTGTTCGAGTCCGGTCAGGCCCGGTTGACCGCAGAGGGGAAGAAAACCTTAAAGGAGATCGTAACCGTACTGGCAAAGCATGAGGGGTACTCCTTACAGGTGGATGGGCATACGGATTCCAAACCGATTGGGGCGAAATTAGCCCGAACTTACCCTGATAATCTCTCCTTGTCCAAGGCGCGCGCCGAGCAAGTGGCCCAGTATTTAAAAAAGGAAGGCAAGATCCGGCAACGCCTCGTCGCGCTGGGGCACGGCGCTGAAGTTCCTCTTGGGTCCAATGAGACCGCCGCAGGGCGCAAACAAAATCGGCGTGTCAGCCTGACCCTCATCCCCTTAGGTGAACCACCGCGACCTTAAGGAAGCTTTGAAAAACGCGGAGGCTCCTTCATTTATTTGAAATGCGCAAGGGGCCTTGAGGCCTTTTGTGCTTGTGCCTTTTTGGCTCAAAGCGGTTTTTAAAGGTCAATCAAGGGGAGGGTTTGAACCCCTGTGAGTTAAGGTTGGAAGGGTTTTGAATTGTTTTAAGCCTCTTTAGCCCTCTTCTTTTTTAGTCAGTTGACCGAGAAAGGAAAAGCGAGATTTTTTAAGGGGATGCTGCCCCGCTAAGAGGCGTTTTTCACTTGCGTCTACAGCGGCCCAGGGGGTTTCGAGTTTTAAGGCGTGACCGCTCCCTCTTTTGTTGGAAACCTCTTGCGGGCCCTGGCCCATCATGTTTTTAAAGTCGATCTCATTCACCTGCGAGGGGAGTTGGCCGGTTCCGATCCGGCTTTGGCTACAGGCGCCCTGTACCGCGCGGAGGATGTCGGTCGGTTCGTCATTGATGTCCAACAGAGCGACTTGTTGAGGGAGGTTTTCCAACAAGGGGGGTTGCGCTAGGTCTCGGGTGATTAAAACCAAGGGTTGGGGGCTAAATTCGTTTAAACTTTGGGCTAAGTCTTCTGTCAAGGCGTGATCTTCTTCCCCATAAAGCCAGATGACTGCGTCAAACCGCAGACGCTGGGCCAGTTCTTTGATTTTGAGCCGCCCCCGCGCCTGTTCCATCATTAAATCAGCTTTCTCAAACAGATTCAGGAGCCGGGGCGGAAAACCCGAGCTGCTTAAAAGGAGCAAATGAAGCTTCATGGGGCTTTACGATTTGAGGCAATGGAGTTATGCAGAAGGTTTGAACAAGCATAACCTTTGCGTATAAAAAAGCCAAGATGCAAAGCATTCAATACATGCGGCCCAGTAAGAAGACAAAAGAGAGTTTGCTCGCCTTTTTATTGCGGCGTTTTCCCTATCATGATGAGGCGGGCTGGCGCGCCGCGATTGAGCGAGGCTCCATCTTGCTGAACGGAAAGCCTTCCTTTGCAGGCAAGGTTTTAGAGAGTCGTCAGGTGATCGGCTATCAAAGGCCGATTGGTGAAGAGCCAAAAGTCGATTCGAGCTTTAAGGTCCTGCTGGAGGACGAGCATCTTTTGCTGGTAGAAAAAAGCGGCAACCTCCCCATTACCGAGTCGGGCCGTTACCACCGCAATACTTTGGTCGCGATTCTAAAAGCGGAGCACGGCTACACCGACCTCTTCACCGTGCATCGGCTCGACCGAGAAACAAGCGGGATTGTGCTGATTGCCAAAACCAGCGAGGTGGCTCGGCGAATGGCGCAGCAGTTTGTGGAGGGCTTACCGAAAAAAATATACCACGCTGTTTTAACCGGGGTCATGCAACAAAGCGAGATCCTGCTCGATGCCCCCCTGGCGCCCATCGACCCGATGCCCGGGCGAGTGCGGATTCGCCAGATCGTTCGCCCCGAGGGGAAGGCCTGCAAAACCTTATTTCGTAAAATCAGAACCAGCGCCACAGCCACCTTGGTAGAAATTCAAACCTTTACGGGCCGCACCCATCAAATTCGCGCTCACGCGGAGCATTTAGGTCAGGCAATTGTAGGCGATAAGCTGTACGGTCAGCCCGATGAGCGCTTTTTACGCTTTTTAGATGGTTTGGAAGAGCCGATTTTCCCTCCCTTTGGGCGGATTCCCCGGCAATTGCTGCATGCCTCCAAACTAAGTTTTCAGCACCCGATTACAGGGCAAGAGCTGGTGGCGCAAAGCCCTTGCGAACCTGTTTTTTCTGTCTTTGGCTTTCCTGAGCTACTGGGTGCTTGACAACTTCCTCATAGGGAACCTATATTTTTAGTTTCCGTTGAATCATAAACTTTCGGACCGAACATGTACGCAATTATCCGCACCGGCGGCAAACAATACCGTGTAGCGAAGGACGCTCACATTGATGTCGATCTTTTGCCCTTGGAAGAAGGCGCCGACTTCAGTACCACCGAGGTCTTGTTTTTAAAGACCGGAGAAAATACCTTTAAGGTAGGCAGCCCTTTAGTGGCTGGGGCCAAGGTCACCGGCAAGGTCATTAAGAACTTTAAAGACAAAAAAATCCGGGTTTTCAAAAAGAAGCGGCGCAAGGGCTATCGCAAGACGCAAGGCCATCGCCAGCAGCACACCCGCATTCAAATCACCGGGATTGAGGGCTAACCTCTCCCTTGACAAGGTAAAACAATGGCACACAAGAAAGGCCAAGGTAGTGTTAAAAATGGACGCGATTCCAACCCTCAATATCGTGGGGTGAAGCGCTATGGCGGGCAAGCCGTGACGACCGGCACCATTTTGGTTCGCCAAGTCGGCAACAGCTTTCACGCCGGGGAAAATGTAGGTACCGGAAAGGACTACACCCTTTATGCTCTTACCGAAGGAACGGTCAAGTTTAAAAAAGGGCGTAAGGATCGCTCCTTTATTGAGGTGATTCCCGCCAAAGCCTAGTTTCGGCTAACGCGAGCAGCTATTTACCCCCTGCCTTTTGCGGGGGGTAAATCGTCTTTAGGCCCACCGCCTCTAAAAGCCGCAACTCCAGCCGCAGCATTTCTTTTTCTGCTTCTGCTTTTTGGTGATCCATTCCCATTAAATGAGCCAAGCCGTGGGTCAAAAGGCGGAGGCACTCTGTTTCTATGTCCCAACCGTTTTCTCGGGCTTGGGCCTTAGCCACTTCTACGCAGATTGCCAAATCCCCGATTAAGTCTTCTTTTAAGCCATATTCAAAACTTAGAATGTCGGTAGGGCGATCTTTCCCTCGATATTCCAAATTCAGGCTTTGCATTCTGGATTTTTCAGCGAACAAGAGATTGACGCTTTTTTGGGGGAATCCCGCGACCCGCAAAAGGGTCGCAAAGTTTTTTTCTAAGCTGGTGAGGCTTCGCGGGGGCAGGGGGGGGAGGTCGGTCTCCCATTGGATGCAAAGGGGGGCCATTAAAGCAGGTTGCCTTGAACGGTAGCCCTTGCCAGATGCGGTATGGAGGGTTTTTCTTGCTCCGGGTAGGCGATGCGGCTGTGGTGGACCTGGCAAAGCAGGTTGATGTATTCATCCACAATCTCTTTAAACTGCTTTAAACTCAAACCGGACTCGTCGAGTTGGCCTTCTTCCAAAAGCCGCCAGCAGACCTTATTGACCATGGCGGAGATGGCCTCTCTGGTGGGGGCCTCAATGCTCCTCGTAGAGGCCTCGCACACATCGGCCAACATGACCAAGGCGGCTTCAAAGGTTTGCGGTTTCGGGCCGTGGTAGCGAAAAAGTTCTTCATCTGGAGGGAGTACCCCCTGCGTCTTTGCCTGTTCGCGCGCTTTGGCGATAAAGTACTTTTGCGAGGTCGTACCGTGGTGTTGGAGCATGATATCCTTGATCGCCTTGCCGAGGCGGTGCTGATCGGCTAAAAGAGCCCCTTTGCGCAAATGGCCGACGATGATGTTGATCGACTCTAAAGGGGGGAGGTCATCATGGGGGTTGCGCACATTGGGGGGTTTGTTTTCATAAAAATATTCGGGGTCTTCCCCCTTGCCCAAATCATGGTAGTAGGCACTGACGCGCGCTAAGAGGGGATTGGCCCCAACGCGTTGAGCCCCTGCCTCGGCTAGATTTCCCACCACCACCGAATGCTGAAAGGTGCCCGCCGCGTTGGCGATCAATTTGCGCAAGGCGGGATGGTGCAGGTTGGAGAGTTCCAAGAGCTTTAAATTGGTGGTGATGTCAAAGGCGGACTCGAAAAAGGGAAGCAAGATGCCGGTGATGATTGCCGCTAAAATGCCGCCTAGAGCCGCTGCCCCTAAGTTGTACAGCAAGACCCCAGAGATTTTGTTTTGCTCAATGAGATAGAGCAGCAATACCATGGGCAGGTTGACACTGGCAATCTTCATTCCATGCAATAAAATGGAGTAACGGCTTACAAAACGGGTTAGGGGCAAGGTGGCGATGAAACTGCCCAAGAGGCTGAAAAAGAAGTAATAGAGGTTCGCCTGCAGCATAATGGAGACAAACAGACTGGTTAAGAGGGCGGTCATTAAGCCCGCCTCAAAGCTCAGCAATATACCAACCAGCATAGGGGCTAAGGCGATCGGCAGAATATAGCGAAAGCTCTGCGAGTCGAGGTTGGTGTAGCGCATCTCGAGCATTTCAGAGAGAATCACCCCTCCTTTAACCAACACCAAGGTGATGGTGAGGCTCACCCCGATTAAGAGAAGGCAGGTAAAATTTACCTTCCCTTGGCTTTCGTTGCGAAAGGCGAGATAGATGATTAAAAGAGCAAGGAAAACCAATAGATTGATGCCGATAAATTTTGGAATTTGATCTAGGCTATATTGCATTTTATAATAGCCGTTGATCAACTCGACTTGATGGGGGGTGGCTCGATTCCCTGCCCGAGCGATGATTTCTCCTTTTTTAACCGAGAAGTAAACGGGGCTCATCTCGTTGAGGATTTTTGCCTTTCGGGTTTCCATCTCGAGTTTGTTGAGAGTCACGGTTGGTTGGAGCAGGCCTTCTGCTAAGTGTTGCAACAGGTTGCGTTTTTGCCCGGACCCGTCTTGGGGGAAGTTTTTTTGCAAGGTCATGGGGAGTTCTAAACGCAGTTGGGCCACATCGGGGAAGGCGCTTAAATCCTCGTATTTTTGGCTTTCTCCGTTGGCGAGATCGCGTAGGGTAATGTTGGTTTGGGTGCCCGGGATTTGCGGGATTTGCTGCTTGGAAAGAAGGATTTTTTTAGATAAAAGCTGACTTAAAATTGTGGTGAGTTCGTTTTCAATCTCTTTATCATAAAAGGGGAAATTGAGCTTGGTGAGAAAATCCACTTTGATTTCTGCCTTGAGTTGACTGAGGAACTCTTCAGAAAAGGCGATTTTTTCTTGTTCCAATTCTTTGCGCAACTTCGCTGCGGACTGCTGCAGTTTTTTTAATTCCTTAAAATATTTTGCGGAGTCTTGTTGTTCAATCCGGGCCTTTTGGGTGAGGTCTTGATTGAGTTTCAAGACGATTTGCAAGTCTTGGTCAAGCTTAGCCTTGCGGCTAAAGTCCTTTGGGCTGAGATTGCCGGAATTGGGTAGGTCTTGAATGCGTTGTTTCCAAACGGCGCGCAAGCTGCGGAGGTTGGTTATGTCTTGTGCTGCTTGGGCCTGGGTTTGTTGGCTATGAAAATAATTGAGTGCCACCTGGCGAATGGCGTTGCTCTGGCTGAGCTTGCGGTTGGTGATTTGGGCAAAGCTTTGCCGGGTGGCGTTGAAAACTTGATGCACGCGCTCCATCACGCTGCCTGCCAGATGGGGGTCGAAATCGAAGATCAGGCCTTGATCTTTGAGTAATTGCTCGGCCTTTAAGCGGGTGGAGACCTCATCGGGTAAGAGCAAGTCTTCATTGATGACGATGGTGGTGCGGATGATATCTCCTTCTTGATACTCCACATCCTCTAAGAGGATTTTAGGCGCGATCATGTACCCGATGGTTCCGCTTAAGATCGCCAAGAGCAATACCTTGCCCCAGAACTTTCGGCTCTTAAAAAGCGCGGGATCAAAATAAAAGGAGGTGAACAAGTCGCTCGCTTTATTTTGAAAATCTTCTTTGAGGTTTTGCCAACTCATAGAGGGTATAAAAAGCGGTTTAAAATCGTCAGGTTTTCCGCCAAGCTTTGCCGTTGGATCCATTCCCCCTGTTGGTGGGCCTGGGCGGGTTGCCCCGGGCCGAAGTTCGCCGCTTCGATGCCATAGAGGGCGAGGCGGGCGATATCGGTCCAGGCTTGTTTGGCTTTCAGGGTCAAATGGTTGTTTTCACACAGTTGATTGAGCATTGGGTTGTGCGCGATCACGGGGGCGGCAGGGCATTCGTCGATAAACTCAACCTCTGCGACCTCGCCAATCAACCTTAGCAATTCTTCCTTTGCCTGGTCTAGTGATTTACCGGGGGCAAAGCGATAATTTAAATTGAGTTCGAAACTCCCGGGGAGAGTGTTGCGGCTGTTGCTGGTTTTGGCTTGGGTGGCGTTGAGAACCTCGAAAAATTCCAATCCCCCAACTTGATGGGGGACGGGCTTGAGTTCGCTCAAGCGTTTTAAGAGGGGCCAGGCCTTGTGCAGGGCGTTTTCCCCTTGCCAGGGGCGGGCCGAATGGGCGGCCCTGCCCAAAAACCTCACTTGGGCGTGCAGCCCCCCGACACAGCCTGCTTGAACCTGGTTGTCCGTTGGTTCCAAGGCCAGGGCCAAGTCGGCTTGGCGCAAACAAGCTTGTTGTTCTAAGACCGGGCCGAGGCCGTTTTGCTCGTAGGCGCCCTCTTCTTTATCGTAAAAGACACATTGCAGGTTGTAGGCCGCATTGTGGGGGTCGAAGTCTTTTAAGAGTTGGATCATGATCGCCAGACCCCCTTTCATATCGCTGGCCCCGAGACCGTAGATTTTGCTTTCGTCGAAGGTCGGTTCTACTACGGGGGCTTCAATGCTGTCTAAGTGGCCGTAGAGGGCGAGGGTGGGCTTGCCTTTTTTTATGGGGCCGCAATAAATCAGACTTTGCCCCTGGCGGATGGAGTCAAGGCTGGTTGCCCCCGCTAGGGTTTGCTCGATATGGGCGCTAATGACCGCTTCCTTCCCCGTGGGGCTGTGCATGGATAAGAGGGTTAAAAGTTCTTGTTCCAGCGGGGTCATGGGGCCTTTTTGAGCAAAACCACCGCCTGGGCGGCAATTCCCTCGCCCCGTCCGGTAAAGCCGAGTTTTTCAGTGGTGGTTGCTTTTAGGGAAATTTGGTCTTGGTCCGCTTCCAGGGCTTGGGCGATTTTGGCCCGCATTTGAGGGAGGTAGGGCATTAGTTTGGGGGACTCGGCGATGAGGGTCGCATCGAGGTTGCCTAGGGTCAGGTCGTGGTCTTGGATGAGATCCCACACCCTGGCGAGTAGTTCTAAGGAATCGGCATTGGAGTAGGCGGGGTCATCGTCTGGAAAGTATTGGCCGATATCGCCTAGAGCCGCAGCCCCGAGCAGAGCGTCCATAATGGCGTGGCTCAAGACATCGGCATCGGAATGGCCCAAAAGCCCTTTGGCATAGGGGACTTCGACCCCGCCCAGAATCAATTTTCGCCCCTCAATGAGTTGGTGGACATCAAAACCTTGACCAATGCGCATGGCTTAAGCCTCCTTTAGTGCCCGAATCGCGGCGGCGTAATCGGTTTGCCCATAAACCGCTGATCCGGCCACGGCGATATCCATTCCCGCGTCGACCAAGCTGCGGGCCGTTTTTGCGCTGACTCCGCCATCGACCTGAATCTCGACGGACAAGCCTCGTTGTGCGATGCGCTCTTTTAGGCGTTCGACCTTCGGGGCCACGGTAGAGATAAACGATTGGCCTGAAAAGCCGGGGTTGACCGTCATCAAGAGAACCATGCCCACATCGTCTAAAACCCACTCTAAAGATTCTAAGGGGGTGGAGGGGTTGAGGGCGACCGCGGGTAGGATGTTTTGCTCGGAAATAAGCTTTAAAAGGCGGTGGAGGTGGATGGTGGACTCCACATGAATGGAGATGCGATCCAGCCCAATACCAAAAAAGCTCTCAATGACCCGTTCTGGGTTTTGCACCATCAAGTGGGCGTCAAACTCCATGCCCGCGGGCTTGTTGAGGCTGGCGATCAGAGGCGGGCCAAAGGTGATGGCCGGGGCAAAATGCCCGTCCATGACATCTAAGTGAAGCAATTCCGCCCCTGCTTGGTGAACCGCTTGGATCTCTTGATCCAACTGTTTAAAATCCGCAGAGAGCAGAGAAGGGGCAATTTTTAACATGCGAGACCTCATTAGTTTTATCTTAGGCTGGCATAGAAAGAAAAAAATTGCAAAGAGGGGTAGGCTATTTAAATCAGAGATTTACCCTTTTTAATTGGGCGGCAAAGGCCCCCATTTGCAAGGGGCTGGGCAGGGCTTGGTAAAAGCCGGAGGGAGTGATTTCCAAACCTGCGCGAAAGGGCGCCAAGGCAAAGTCGGGGTGGGACCGTAAAAAGAGTTCGACCACGGCTTGGTTTTCTTCTCTTTCGAGGCTGCAGGTGCTATAGACCAAATGGCCCCCGAGGTTCACCTGTGGGGCGAGGCTGGCTAAAAGTTTGCCTTGGGTTTTCTGGTTGGCCATAAAGCCCTCTAGGTCGCGGGTCCATTTGATTTCGGGGTGCTTACGGATGGTGCCGGTTGCCGAGCAGGGCGCGTCAACTAAGATTAAGTCGAACTTTTCTCGATCTGTCCAGCTCAGGGCATCGCCCATCACCAAGCGGGCCTTAGAGCCCAGCCGCCGATGGTTGGCCTCGAGGCGGGCAAAACGGCCTTTTTCGGGCTCTAAGCCCACGAGGCGCTCAATCTCCCGGCCGTAAAGCCATTCCGCGGCAAAGAGTTTGCCCCCCGGGGCGGCGCAGGCATCGAGCCAGTTTGCTTTAGGCAAGTCTTGTAAAAGCTGAATCAATTTGTGGGCAGAAGGGTCTTGTATGAAGAAGGCCCCCTCTTTAAAGGCCGGAGTCTCGAACAAGCCATGCGCCTCTTCCACCCTCAGGGGGTTTTCTAAGGGGCGAAAGCCTTGGTCGGCCAGGGAACGGATGAAGGGCGCGGGATCTAGGCGGGGGTTTACAACCAAAGCGATCCCCGGGGGGCATTGGTCTGCCTGTAAAATGGATTGAGTGGTCTTTGCCCCATAAAGTTCTTGCCACCTTTGGGCAAGCCATTTCGGGTGACTGGTTTGCCGCCATAGGGGCTCTTGGCCTAAGGCGTGGAGCCAGCTTTCCTTTTCTCGTTGGTAGCGGCGGAGTAGGGCATTGAGCAGGCCGGTGAGCTGCGGTTTCCTGCAAAAGGGCATGAGATCCACCGTTTCTTTTAAGGCGGCGTGGGCGGGAACGCGTTCTTCTTCCGCTAATTGGGTGATGCCTAAATGAAAGGCGGCGCGGACTTCTAAGTCCAATTTTTGCAGTTTTCTCTCCGCTAATTTTTCTAAAAGCCAGTCGGTGGCGGCGAGATGGCGAACGCTGCGGAGTACTAAAAGCCGATAGAGGCTCACCTCTTCAGGGCGGGAAAAGGCGGCGGCCGGTTCGAGTTCGAGGCGGTTTTCTTGCCAAAAGAGCAGCAGGGCAACCAAGGCCTTTTGTCTGGAGCTTTTGGCCTTTGTTTTGAGTTCTTCTAAGTTGTGAGCTTGCACAGGGGGGTAGATTAAAGGATGTTGCTCGCCAATTCGGCTAAGGGGCTGCGTACCCCGTTTAAGAGGGTGACATGGCCTGCCATCTCGTAGCTTTGAAAGCGTTGGATGAGGTAGCTCAATCCGTTGCTGCTCGGGTCGATATAGGGGTTGTCGACTTGGTAGGGGTCGCCTGTAAAAATTAGTTTTGTGTTTTCCCCCACGCGGGTGACAATCGTTTTGGTTTCATGGGCCGTTAGGTTTTGCGCCTCGTCGACGATCATGATCCGCTGGGGGATGCTTCGTCCCCGGATGTAAGTCAGGGGTTCGAGTTCGATTAATCCCTTTTCTTGCAGCCGTTCAAAGTTGCCCAGGTTGGGTTGGTTGGAAAATAAAAATTCGAGGTTGTCAAAAATCGGTTGCATCCAAGGAGCCATTTTTTCGTCGATGTCTCCCGGCAGGTAGCCCATATCGCGCCCCATGGGGAAGATCGGGCGGCTCACCAAGATTTTCTGATAGCGCCCTCTTTTGAGCAGCATCTCTAAAGCGGCGGCGAGGGCTAAGAGGGTTTTGCCCGTACCGGCCTTGCCCGCTAAGGTTACCAAGGGGACGGAGGGGTCCATCAAGAGGTCTAAGGCAGCTTGTTGCTCTAGGTTTTTGGGTTTTAAACCCCAAATCTCCTTTTCCCCGGGGGAGACCAAATGAAAGGACGCGCTCGCTAAATGGAAGCGGACGAGGGCTTGCTTGCCTTGGCAATGCAAGATCAGGTTTTGGTTGGCCCAATAGCCTGTTGGAGGCGGGGTCCAGATTTTTTTTTCCTGAAGTCGCTGAAAGGTTTCTGGATCGACCTCCAGTTGAGGCAAGGCGTCATAGATCTCTTCTGGGAGTTTGACCTTTTCTTCATAGTGAATCGTCTCAATTCCCATGGCAGCGGCCCGCACCCGTAGGTTGATGTCGTTGGTCACCAAAGCGATGTGCCCTTGTTTTTTTAATTCCAAGGCGGCTGCGAGGATATTGCCTTTGCGCTGGTTGCGCAAAGCCCCGGTGGGGGTCGGGGTTTCCAGCAAGACGGACAACAGTGCCCCATTGCTCAGCTTGATGCCTTGGGTCAGGCTTCCCTCCTTGCGCAGTTGGTCTAACCTGAGGCTGACTAAGCGGGCGTTGCGACCTCGTTCGTTATAATCTCGTTTAAAGTGGTCCAATTCCTCTAAAACCATCAGGGGTAAGATGATTTTGGCGGCAGGATAGGCGTAGATAGATTCTGGGTCTGCAAGCAGAACATTAGTATCTAGAATGAAGCTTTGAAGGGGCATAAAAGAGAATGGACAATTTGAACGGAAAATGCGATAAATATAACATTTCTTATAAAAACCAGCAAGCATAGATGGAACGGATTTCTCAAGCAAAATTGATTACGGCGATTAAAACTCCTTATCGGGGGGATAATAAAATCGACTTTGAGGCTTTTGATCGCCATGTGGAGATGCAGATTGAAGGCGGGGTGCAAGGCTTGGTTCTTGGTGGAACCACTGGCGAAGGCCACCTGATGGACTGGCAGGAGCATGTCGCCTTGATCGCTCACGCGGTCAATCTCTTTGGGGATCGCTTGAGCATGATTGGCAACACGGGGAGCAACAACACCCGCGAAGCCTTGCGCGCTACCGAAGAAGGTTTCGCGGTGGGAATGCAGGCCAGTTTGCAGGTGCCCCCCTATTATGGAAAAACCAGTCAGGCGGGCTTACGGGCTCACTTTGACCGGTTGTTGAATCTCGGCCCCGCCTTGATTTATAATGTTCCCGCTCGCACGGGCCAAGACCTGCAACCCGATTTGATTCGGCACCTGGCGGGGCATCGGAATTTTCTTGGGGTGAAAGAATGCGCGGGCAATGACCGCATCGCCATCTATGAAAAAGAAGGGATTGCCTGCTGGTCGGGCAATGATGATCAGGCCCATGATTCGGTTCATCTGGCGGGTTCTCACGGGTTGATTTCCGTTGCCAGTAACCTAGCGCCCAAAACCATGCGTCATTTGGCGGAGAATCGGGATGAGGTGCGCAACAAGGCCCTATTGCCCTTTTTTGATTGGCTTTTTAAAGAGCCCAATCCCATCAGCCTCAACAGCATCATGCCCATGCTGGGTTATTGTCAACCCGTGTTTCGCTTGCCCTATCTGCCCTTGGACGAGCAAGACCGCGCCATGGGCAAGACCCTGTTGGAAGGGGCCCCTTTACTGGATCAATTGCCCCCCATTGAGCTGATCAGTGATGAGCGTTATCTTATTTTAGCTTAGGTTGAGTCGAGTCGCTACGCGCGCGTTGAGCAGGCAGGCAAAGTCAAAAAAGTCTGCCTCGCCTCAAAAGAAGGGGCGCAAATATTAGGCTTGTTCTTGGGCTTTGTAGCCCATCTCTTCCATGAGTTCAAAGAGCTTTTTCTGCTGGATCGGTTTGACTAGGTAATATTCCGCCCCTTCGTTAAAGGCGCTCAGCACATTGCGCGAGTCGCCTAAGGCGGTAACCATGACGACTTTTGCCCCCTGCCCTAAGGTGACCCCCGCTTCTTGCTCTAATTGCCGGATTTGCTGGAGGGATTCATGCCCATTCATTTCCGGCATCATGATATCCAAAAAAATCACCTCAAAGGGGCGATTGTCTTTAATGGAAAGGGCGACGGCGTCTACCGCTTCTTTTCCGTTGATGGCGATTTCACAAGCGCCAAAGGGTTTGATTAAGGCTGTCAGCAGTTTACGATTGATCAAATCGTCGTCAACAATCAAAAATTTCATAGGTTATTGTAAAAAAAATTATTTTCTTTTAGGTTAAGCATTTTACTTTAATTTGGCTAGAAGAATTCTTCTTCTCGGGCTAAAGAGGGCTAAAGTGCAGTAAGACCGTGCTGCCGTCAAAGGTGACTGCTTGGGCTATATGCTCAATGAGCATTAATCCGCGTCCTTGAATCCGCAATTGCCCTTCTGCCGCGATGCGTTTTTTTTCTCGACGCAAGTCAAAACCTTTGCCGCAGTCGGAAACGCGAATCTGTAGGGTCGGGGGCTCGGTGGGTAAGATTTCCGCGTCCACATCCACAAACTTTTTCGGATTGTTTCGGTTGCCGTGTTCCACCGCGTTGAGCAACGCCTCCTTGAGCGCGACCGAGGTCATGGGCCAATCAAAGTCTAGGGGGGTGGCTCCATTCAACCAGGCCTTCATGCGTTGGACCTCGGCGTAGGTTTCTTCTAAGTCCGAGCTAAAGGAGTTGCGGTAGGCCCCGGGGGCCAGTTCCGGCCATTTGGGGTCAAATACCGCTAAGGTGAGGTCGTCGCTGACCTGCATGGAGCGCAAGATAAAATCCACCATCCCCTCTAGGGCTTTTTCCGCGTCGAGCTTGCCGGAGACTTGGCTTAAGCTGGCGATCACCTCTTCGGGGATTTGCTCTAAAACCCCATCAGTGGCCAAGAAGAGGCGGTCTCCCGGGTGGAAGTCGATTTCTCCATGTTCAAAGAGATCCTCCCCGGGGAACATGCCGACCGGAACCCCTTTCCAGTTGAGAAACTCGACTTTACTGGTTTCTTTTTTCGTTAAGATCCCCCCGGGAATGCCGGCATTGGCGTATTTTAGTTTGTTGCGTAGAGGGTCCCAGAGTAGGGCTAAGGCGCAGACATAGCGTTTGTCTTCTTCTTCGGAATGGTCGGCCGAAAGGCTATTTAAGTGGCGCAAGAGGTCTAAGGGATCGGGTTTTTGAGCCCAAACCCCCTTGATCAACCCGGCAAACCAGGCAGCGGTATAACCCGATTGAATGTCATGGCCTGAAACATCGGCTAGGATTAAGCCAAAACGGCCATGGCGATTAAAACGATGGCTGATGACCAAGTCGCCGCCGATTTTGCGAAAGGTTTTTTGCCAAACCGCCAATTGCCCCTGCGAGCGTTCGATGGTTTCTTGAATATGGCTCTGCTCGCTGATCGCTTTTAAGGTGGAAAAATCCTCGACGAGGTAGCGGTTTCGTTTTACCTCTTTGATGTGAGTGGCATGATACCTTAAGAGTTGGGTCAAGCTCGCTAAATTAATCGGGTGGTGTAGGGATTGGGGTAAGCGCTTCACTAAAGCGGCGCTGCTTTCTGCATGATTGCAGAAAAGCGCGATTTCTTGATTGGGGTAGGTTTCCCGGATGTAGATGACGAGTTGGGTTGCCTGCTGTACATCGAGGATTAAAAGGTCAAAGTCCCCTGTTTCAGCTTGGTTGATCACCGAGGCGTTGTCAAAGAGCAACTCGGTTTCATGGCCCATGGAGTCGAGCGCGGCTTTGAGTACCACTTGATAAACCTGATCCGGGGTGAAGATTCCGATTTTTTTGATTTCAAAAGGAGTTTTATGGGGGAGGTCGCAAGTCTCTGGAGTCTTGTCATTGATCATCTGGGTTACTACCGCGACTAAGTTGAGGTTGTCGATGGGTTTGGGGAGGTAGCTGTCGCAACCGGCCTCAAAGCAGCGATTTTGATCCCCTCGCATCGCCAACGCGGTGAGAGCTAAAATAGGTACCGCCTCTAATCCCAGCTCTTTTTCCTTGCGGCGGATTTGTTGGGTCGCCTCAAAGCCGTCCATAATCGGCATGTTCATATCCATGATAATTATATCAAGGGGCTTTTCTTTTTCCCAGACTTCTAAGGCTTCTTGTCCCTGTTTGGCTTCTAAAATATGCGGATGATATTTTTTTAAAATTTGGGTTAAAAGTATGCGGTTGTGGGTCATGTCTTCAACGATGAGAATCTTGCGTCCGGCCAAAACCTCAGCGGGTTGATCCTTTTTTTTGCTGGAAAAATAATCGAAACGGTTTAAAGCCTCAATGGCTTGGCATAACCGCGAAAAAACAGTTTGGAATTCTTGTTCCAGCCCCTTTTGCAGGGCCTCTTTGAATTGCCCTAAGTCGAGCAGGCGAATCGCGGAACCCAACCAATGGGCGAGTTCTTCTGTGCCTAAAGACAAGGCGTTTTGCTTTAACTCATCTAAGATCGAAGGGGTGACCGAACCCCAATCCTTGGATAAGCTGGAGATATTTTCGACTAAGATCTGCAAGATTTCAAAAAACAAATTTAAGTCGTGGTTGGAAAAAAGCTGGCCCTGGTTGAGGTCGATGATCTGTTTGTTGAAAAAGTTTTGCCCCGAGGTGAAGGGGGTGAGGCGCGCTTGCAACCGATAAATGGAGGTTAATTGGGCTTTGATTTGTGAGGGATTGTCACCCGATAAAACGAAATCCATTCCTTGGAGTAAAATAGAGGCCTCGGTTTCCGGGGTTGCTTGTTCCAACCAGGCGAGATAAACCACCGAGGGGAATTTGCTTTTTAAGTTGTTGACTAAAGTTAAAGCGTCATTTAAAGGCTGGCGGGTAATCAAAGCCCCGATGTCGGGGTGGCTTTGCAAGAGACTTAAGGTGTTGGTCGCTTCGGAAAAAGGGACCAGCAGAAGCGAATCGCTCTCTAATTGCGCAGCCCAGGTTCGCCCCCGTTGCGGATTGGGGTCTAGGAACAAAACTTTCA
Source organism: bacterium (assembly GCA_024275165.1). GTDB lineage: Bacteria > SAR324 > SAR324 > XYD2-FULL-50-16 > XYD2-FULL-50-16 > JAJRZQ01. The sequence continues at coordinate 38,284 of JAJRZQ010000021.1, forward strand.
TCGTAATTCAAGGTTGTAGCTTGAGCACTTGAACCACTCGAGCCAGCAAATCCTCATGGGTAAAGGGTTTGGTTAAGTAATGGCGAATTCCTGCGCGAATGGCTTTGAGCATGGATTCTCGGCGGTCTTCAGCCGTGAGCATAATAACGGGAATTTGGGCATATTCCGGTTTGTCTTGGAGGAGTAAAAAGAGGTCGTAGCCTTCCATTTCGGGCATATGCCAATCCAATAAGATCAAATCAATGGGTTGTTTTTGCAAAATAGCCAAAGCCGGGGTTGCTCCTTCGGCCTCGTAAATATCGAAGTTAAAGATTTCCAAAGCCTGATGGACGATTTTGCGCAAGGTCGGACTATCATCAATGATGAGAATTTTTTTTACTTCTTCCATGATTACTCCTTAACTTTGTAATAGACGCCATTGCCAAAGGTATAGCTCTCAAAGCGATGATTTAACCCAAAAAGAGACTCGGTGGCGCCTAAGATCATACTGCCATCGGGCCTTAATACCTGCGCGATTTTTCCAAAAAGTTCTTCTTTAAAGCTTTTGGAAAAATAAATGGCCACATTGCGGCAAAAAACCAAGTCAAACTTGCCCAAGGGAGTAAAGTGATCCATGAGGTTGAAGGTTTGAAAACGAACCTTTTTTTTGTGATCCTCAATGATTTCATAATAAGAGCCCTGTCGAACGAAGTTTTGATCCCGTCGTTGTGGGGAGAGGCCACGACTGATGGTAAAGGCATCATAGCGGCCCTGCTGGGCTAAATACACCGCATAACGGCTGATGTCGGTGCCAATAATTTCAATGGAGTCGAAATAATTTAGCTTTCCTGACTTTTGGAGCAGCTCGTTTAAAAGCATGATCAGGCTGTAGGCCTCTTGCCCTGTTGAGGAGGCGGCAGACCAGACCCGCACCTTTTGCCCCTGATCTATTTTGCCGATCAGTTCTGGGAGGTGTAAATGCTCAAGCGTGTGCCAAAAGGAATCATCTCGAAACCAAAGGGTTTCGTTGGTGGTCATCAGGTCCACCACGCGGGGGAGGAGTTCTGGATCCCCTACAATAGAACGGTGCAGGTCGCTGAAGCTTGCCGCTCCAACCTCTACGGCCAATTCGGTGAGGCGGGTTTCGACCAGGTAATCTTGGTCGGGCTTTAAATCAATTCCACAGACCGAAACTAAGAGGTCTCGAATTTTAGTGAATTCGTGCTCGGTAATGGGGCTAATGCGTGCCATAATTAAGCCGAATGCTGAGTCAGTTCTAAGATGCGAGTTCCAATTTTTTGCAAGGGGAGCATTTCATCATAGGCTTTGGCTTCGTGTATGCTTCCAGGCATGCCCCAGACCACACTGGTGCTTTCGTCTTGAATGAGGGTATAGGTGCCTTGCCGCTTTAAGGAGCGCATTCCGTCGGTGCCGTCGCGGCCCATGCCGGTCATGATCACCGAGAGGGTTTGAATCTGGTTGATCGCGGCGGCGGCGCGAAATAAGACATCGACAGAGGGCTTGCAATGGTTGACCGGCGGGCCGTCGGTCACCCCTAACTCATAACCCTTTCCCTTTTTGCGCAGCACCATGTGCTTGCCCCCAGGGGCAATGTAGGCGGTGCCCGCTTGGGGAACATCCCCCTCCTTGGCTTCGACCACCGTCATGCAGCTAGTCGAATCCAGCCGTTCGGCCAAAGATTGCGTAAACATGGGGGGCATGTGTTGCACGATTAAAACGGGGCAAGCAATCTTTGTGGGAAGCTCGTCAAAGAGGATGTGCAACGCGTTGGGGCCGCCGGTCGAGATTCCCAGTAAGACAAAATCGACTTGACCCTGAATGGTGGAACTATCTGCTTTATGTAAGGGCTTGGTGGGCGCTGTTTGGGTGGTGGCTCTGACCTGGGGGCCTTTGAGCTGTTGCGCTACCAACTCAATCAAGGGGGTAAGGGCCCCGGTGAGTTGCTTGATCCCTTCTTGCATATTTTGCGCAATGGGCTTGGCGATGAAGTCTAAGGCTCCGTTTTCCAAAGAGTGCAGGGTGGCCTTCGCGTTTTCCATATCAAAGGCGGAGATCATCACCACCTTGATGTGGGGAAAGTCTTTTTTGATGTGCTTTAAGGTTTCAATCCCGTCCATTTCGGGCATCATGACATCTAAAAAGATGAGGTCGGGCTTTAAGCTGGGAATTTTCATCAAGGCATTTTTCCCGCTAGACGCGGTGCCGATTAAGTCGGCTTGGGGGAAGCCTTCAACGACTTTGGAAAGAATTTGTCGGTAGGTGATGGTGTCATCCACTACCATGATGCGTACTTGAGGCATGAATTTCTAATTTATGATGGTCAAAAAATAAAATAAAACTAATTTATTTTGGTTTGTTGCGTGCACTTTTGGGCTAGGGCAACCACATCCAGTAAAATCACTAATTTTTTTTCCAGTTGGATTACTCCGGTGACAAATTCTTTTTTTCCTGCCGAAAGGTTGGATGGTGGTGGGGTGATTTTTGCGTTGTCTACTTCCAGCACATCGCCGACTCGGTCAATGACCAGAGCTAAAATATCTTGACTGACCCGATTTCCGGAGACCAGGTTATGCCGCCTTAGCTCTTCGAGTTCTTCTTCTGTTTTTAAGATGATGAGGCGGCGGGTAGAAGGGTCTACGGCGGAATTTTGATCTAAAAAGGCACCGGGGTCCATCAAGGTGACGATTTGCCCTCTTAGGTTCATGAGGCCTAAGATGTAATCGGGGGCCTCGGGTACACGGGTGATCTCTTGGATTTTACCGATCTCTTTGGTCATGAGAATATCAATGCCAAAGGTTTCGTCTCCGAGAAAAAAGGTAGCTATCTGGGGCATAGGGTTATTTTAGATATTTGTTGATGGTGCTTAAGATTTGTTCTTTATCAAGTTTGACTAACCATTCGTTAAAACCGAAGCGCAAGCCCTGTTTGATGGTGTCTTGATCCGAGAGGCTGGTTAAGGCCAAAACGGGGAGGTTTTTGTATTTTTCTTGGGCGCGAATGGCCTTGATCAAGCCGAAGCCGTCTAAGACGGGCATTTCAATGTCGGATAAGACAAGGTCGAAATGCTCTTCTTGTAATTTATCCAAGCCCTTTTGCCCGTCCTCGGCCGTGACGACATCCAATCCCACGGAGCTTAAATATTCTTTGACAATGGTCAAAAAGAGGGGGGTATCTTCCACCAGCAAGATTTTGGATTGGGCAATGATGGATTGTTCAAACTTGATGCGGTGTAAGGCGTCGGGTTCGCCCATTTCTAAGATGGCATAGAGGTCTAAGAGCAGGGTGATTTTGGTGTCGATTAAGGTAGAACCTAAAATTCCCTCTGCCTGAATGGCCCCGGCGGCTACATCAATGTGCATGGTTTTGGTGTCGATCACCTTGTGGATTAAAATTCCTACGGGGATGCGGGTTTCTTTGGGAATGATGATATGCGCGGTGGTCAACTGGTTGGTTGGTTTTTGAATGGGCAGGTAATCGCTTAAATGCAAGAGCCGCATCTGCTGGCCCCGGTATTCTAAATATTCTTTATCGCCTACTCGTTGTATGCGCGCAAGTTCCACTTCATCCACCCTTTGAATCAAAGGAATGGTGATGGCAAACTGCTCTTCGGTTCCATTGTCGAAAACCAGCAAGGATTGCATTTCGGAGGTGAGTTTGCGGTCGGTCAGTTCGGTGGCATGGGCATCGTTTTTGTAATCGGTAAAGAAAAGCTTGTTTTTTTGCACAAACCCTAAGGTGTCGATAATCATGGCCACGGTTCCATCGCCTAAAATGGTCGCCCCAGAGAATTGGGCCAGATATTTGAGGTATTCGGGCATGGGTTTGACGACAATCTCTTCGGAACCCACAATGGAATCGACAATGATCCCGACCTTGTTGATTCCAATGGAGACGATCAGAATCCGCACCGCTTCTTGCGTGCTGTTACCGGATTCGGTTAGATTGAAGCCGCGTTTTCTTTGTAGGTTTTCATCTTCTTCGCTTTTATGTTCGACCTCGCGAATCGTTTGTTTGTATGCGGGGGTTAGGGTGTTTTCGATGCCTAAACCTTCAGCGAGAGAGATGAGGGGGAGCAAGTCGCCGCGGAGTTTCAACACCTCTTTGTTTTGCACAAAACCCAACTGGCTGCGGTAATCCTCGGGTTTGAGCATGACCAGTTCTTCTAAATTGATTTGGGGAATGGCAAAGCGCTGTTGCTCGGATTGTACGATGAGGCAAGAGACAATCGCCATGGTCAAGGGTAAGGTCATCTTAATCTGGGTGCCCTCGCCGATACGAGAGTTGAGCTCTACGGTGCCGCCGATGCTTTCGATATTGCTGCGCACCACATCCATGCCCACGCCGCGCCCCGAAACAGAAGAAACTTGCTCCGCGGTGGAAAACCCGGGTTTAAAGATGAGTTTGATTTTTTCTCGCAAAGGGAGGTTTTCTAGCTCTTCAGCCGTGATCAATCCCTTCTCAAAGGCGACCTGGGCAATGCGTTCTCCATCAATCCCCTTGCCGTCATCTTGAATGAGAATAATGACCTGACCGCTTTCGTGGTAGGCTTTGAGCAAGAGAGTTCCCTGCACGGATTTGCCGGCGGCCTTTCTTTCTTCCGGCATTTCAATGGCATGATCGGCGGTGTTGCGAATCATGTGGGTCAAGGGGTCGCTGAGGGCTTCTAAAACGGTTTTGTCGAGTTCGACCTCGCCCCCTTCGGTGCTTAAGGTAATTTCTTTACCCAATTGGTTCCCCAGTTCTCGAATGAGTCTCGGGAATTTTCCAAATACGGTAGAAACAGGTTGCATGCGGGTATTTAAGATTTCTTCTTGCAACTCGGTGGTGACAATGTTGAGGCTTTGCATGATGGACAAAACCCCGGGGTTTTGCTTGCTGATTTTTTCCCCTGTTTGCAAAAGCTGGTTTCTCACCAAAACCAATTCTCCCGCCAAATCGACCAATTTATTGAGTTTGCCTACGCTTACACGGATGGACTCTTCTGCTTTTGTCCCTTTGCTGATGGTAGGGGGGGGGGCGACACTTTTACCCTGCTTGGTTGGGGGAGGCGGCGGCGGAGGGGCTGCCGGAGCTGGAGACGGGGCATTGGCCGGAGCTGGAATAGCGGGTTTTTTCGCTTCTGTTGGCGTCGTGGGCGCGCCTGTTGCCTTGACCTGATTTTCCGTGATTACATCTAAAAATTTGCCGGTTAAGCTTTCGGGGTCAATTAGGGTGATTTGGTTGGGGGCGATGGCTAAAGCGTCGGAGGCGTGAGCGGGTTCTAGGATGCTGGCAAAGATGAAGGTAAAGAGCAGGTCATCGCTAATCCCTTCATCTAAACTGCCCTGCAAGGCCGTATCCAAGTAGGAGTCGATAAAGCGACCGAGTTCTTCTAAGTCGGCAATGAACTGAAAGGGGGTTTTTCCCTTGGCGGTGATGTCTCGATTTAAGTACATGGAGGCGGCGTAGAGGTGCATATGCTCTTTTTGCGCCAATGCCAGCTCCTCAGAAGAAATCTTAAAACGGCAAACCCGAGCGGCAGGCGCTGTCGCGGGTAGGTCGTCGGGGGCGGCCTCTTCGGGTTCGATGTTTTGTGTTTGGGCCTGCACTGCCTGGCGAGGGGTGCCGTCGGCGCCGAGAGACTCTAATAAGGCGATTTCTTGGGTGATGTCGAGGTTGTTGGAGTTGGCTGAATCATCAATCATTAAATTGAGGCGATCTAACCCGGTTAAAAGCGCGTCGATATGGGCCTTGGAAAAAATGAGCTTCCCCGTGC
>JAJRZQ010000022.1 GCA_024275165.1 bacterium
AAAAAACCGGGTTCATCGTCCGTACCGTAGCGGCAGGGCGCAGTGAAGACGAATTCAAAAGCGATATCGAATACCTCAATAACACCTGGATCGAGGTCGAACGCCGCTTAAAAACCTACCGCAGCCCCGCCATTTTGCACGAGGATCACAATCTCACCGCCCGCACCCTGCGCGATATGCTCTCTAAGGATGTAGACTCCTTGATCATTGATGACCCAACCGAATACGAGCGCTTAAAAAAGTACCTTGACCAATATCTACCCAAATACAGCCCGATCCTCAAACTATTCAAGAAAAAAGCCGTGCTTTTTGATTATTACGGGATCAGTTTAGAGATCGACCGCGGATTAAACCGTAAGGTTTGGCTCAAATCCGGGGGATATCTGGTCATTGACCAAACCGAGGCCTTATGCGCCATTGATGTCAATACCGGTAGCTTTACCGGGGTTTCCAACCATGAAGATACCATCTTGACCACCAACCTCGAATCCGCGGTGGAGATCGTACATCAATTAAAATTACGCGACTTAGGCGGGATTATCATCATTGATTTTATCGACATGGAGTCGGCTGAAAACCGCGGCAAGGTTTATAACCTCTTAAAAGAAGAACTGCGCAAGGATAAGGCGCGCACCAAATGCCTCCCCATTAGCGAGATGGGCTTAGTCGAAATGACCCGCAAACGAAACCGAGAAAACCTAGACCGCTTTTTACGCCAGTCTTGCCCGTACTGCGAAGGCCGCGCGAGGATTAAATCCCCGGCGACGACCACCTATGATATCTTTCGCGAGGTGCAACGACTGGTCAACGAACCTAGTTGCCCGGAAAACCTACTCTTAGGGGTGCATCCCGATATTGCCGAATATTTAGAGATCGAAGAAATCGACACCTTTAAAGCCATGGAACGCCTGATCAAGGGAAATATTTCCCTGCAGACTTCCGAAAAATATCATCATGAGCAATTCGAGCTCTTTGAGATGGGGTAAGGGCAGCTTTGCGACGGATACCCGATCAACCCTGGCCAAGGTTGGATCTGTTTTTAAAAGAGGTGGAGCAAGTTGGAAGTCGTTCTCAGGCGCAACGGCTGATTAAAGAGGGCCGGGTGCAAGTACAGGGGGTCGAAACCCCCTCAACCAAAACCCCTCTCAGCCCGGGCCAAGAGGTTAGGATTCAGTTGTGGGAGACCGCCTTAAAGTTGGTTCCCACCTCGGGCAAAGTACCTATCCTCTTTGAAGATCAATATCTTTTAGTTGTCAATAAACCTCGAGGAATGGTAGTACATCCCTCAGCAGGGCATGAATCAGATAGCCTCGCCAATATTTTATTGGCCCATTGCCAACTCTCTGACGCATACCCTACCAGGCCCGGTATTGTGCACCGTTTGGATAAGGATACCTCGGGGTTGATTGTGATTGCCAAAACCAATGCGGCCCACCAAGCCTTGGCAAAGCAGTTTTACGAAAAAACCAATAAAAGGCTTTATCTCGCCTTGTGCTGGGGCCTGTTGGAGCAGCGTATCGGCAAGGTGAATGCCCCTTTGGGAAGGCACCCCTCGAACCGAAAAAAGAGAGGGATCATCGCCCAAGGCAAAGCCGCGGTAACCCACTGGAAAGTGGTCGAGACCTTTCCCGGGTTAAGCCTGATCGAGTGCCGCTTAGAAACCGGGCGCACCCATCAGGTGAGAGCGCATTTAAGTCACCTCGGTCACTCCTTAATCGGCGACCCGCTTTATGGAAGGCAAAGAGACTTAACCCACTTGCTCGGGGCTGAACTCGCCGGCCGATTAAAAAAATTTTCCGGGCAGGCATTGCATGCCTCGGTTTTAGGCTTTAGACATCCAGAAACAAATGACTGGATGGAATTTAACATAGATCTACCCCTTGACATGGCCGATCTAATTTCTAGGTTGAGAAATACAAAAGCACTATGAAAGTTGAATACATCAACCCCTTCATCCTGGCGACCCGCAAGGTGTTGAGCACCATGGCTTTTGTGGACTCCAAACCCAGCAAGCCTTATCTGAAACCAGAAGACAACCAACAAGCTTTGGGGGTGATCTCTGCGGTGATTGAGCTCTCTGGCGAATCCAAGGGAAGCATTGCGGTTAGCTTTTCAAAAAACTGTATTTTAGATGTAGCCAGTCAGATGTTTGGCGATCAATACACCGAATTAAACGAAGAAGTAATTGATATTGTAGGTGAATTGGTCAACATGATCAGTGGTGAGGCCCGGCGCGAATTGGCCAAGCTGGGGTTTCATTTTTCTGCCGGCATCCCCATTACATTTAAAGGGGAAGGGCACGAAATGAAACACTTTGTACAGGCCCGAATCATTGTCATCCCCTTTGAAACCAAAAGCGGCCAATACTTTATCGAAGCCTGCTTCGACTCTAAAAAATTCTTAGAAGGCTAAGCCTTTTAAAAATTCGACTCAAGATGCCCCCTGCCGGGGGCCACTCGCTTCACCATCCCCATACCCACCTTACGCAAATCCAAGTTTTAACCCTGCAAAGACAGGTTCAGTCTCCAGCCCCAAAAAAATTTATCCTTTTAGGCTATTGTATCTAAAAAACCCAAGAATATGGTTGATTTTACTCTTTTAGATCCGTTCCTTATCTCTTTTTTCTCGCTCGATTCCCGCCTCAAATTAATTCCCTGAATCACGGACTTCAACCTCCTTAAAGCCTTTCATTTCGCTTTTAATTCCTCAGAATTTTTGGCGTAAATAGTAGTTAAATAAAATTATTAAATAATATTTACCCAGCTTTGACCCCTGTTTTTTCTAGCTTGGATGAAAAAGAGAATTATACTGAGTTTAAAATTTATAGTGCCTATAGGGCAACGAATTTCAACCTAAGTTGAAAATCAACCTTTTTTTTAGCCCAAAAATTGGAGAATTACAGATGAAAACACAAAACAAGATCTATCGGTTTCTTGCCCCAATCGGGCTAACCCTATTATTAATGTTGGGGCTTATATCTTGTAAGCCAGCTACGAATGAAGACGCAGGAATCACTCCGCTCTCTGTTCAAAGCAGCGAAAAATCCATGCGCAGCTTTCAGTTTACCTCGGCAAAAAATTCAAACTTGAATGAAGATATAGTCGCGGTCATTGAGGGTTCCCAGATCACCGCAACCCTTCCCGTCAGCGGAGACCCAACAAACCTGATCGCTACCTTTATTGCCAGCGATAAATCCAAGGTTCAAGTCAATAGTCTGGCCCAAGAAAGCGGGGTGACGGCTCAAGATTTTTCTAAAGCAATAACCTATAGGGTTATCGCTGAAGACGGCAGTATCGCGGATTATGAGGTCACCGTTACGGTTGCGTCCGCTACAGCAAAGGAACTGAGTGCTTTTCGTTTCCTTAAAACCGACAATCCGGGTCTGGCCGCCGATGTAACTGGAGTAATCAGCGGAACCAACATCAGTCTCAACCTGCCCTTTGGCACCACCGTAACCGCCTTGGTGGCCAGCTTCAGCACTACGGGCCAGAAAGTTCAGGTCGGCACGACAGCCCAAACCAGCCAAAGCACGGCCAACGACTTCACCAACCCCGTGACCTATAGGGTGACAGCGGAAGACGGCACTGTGCAAGATTACCTGGTAACCGTGACCCTAGCCCTTGCCAGTTCCAAAGAGTTGACCTCCTTTCAGTTTTTGGCGACCACAAATGCCCAGCTTTCCGCCGATGTGACGGGAGTGATTGACCAAGCTAAGCTGAAGATTCAACTCAATTCCCATATCCGCACCAACCCCACGGCCTTGATTGCCAGTTTTACCACTACCGGGAGTAATGTACAAATCGCCGCCGCCGCCCAAACCAGCGGCAGCACGGCCAATGATTTCACCAGCCCGATCACCTATACGGTTACGGCGGCAGATGGCAGCAGTCAAAATTATAGCGTTACGGTGGGCTTAACTCTCAACCCCATTCCCGATACGGGGCAGGTAACAGGTTATACGGCTACCTTAGGGGAAGATAACGACTACAACACCAGCAACCAGCAGAGCTACACTGTCAATGGTGATGGCACGGTAACCGATAATGTGACCAAGCTGGTCTGGCAACAATGTTCCGCCGGCTTAAGCGGGGCCGGTTGCGCCACCGGTACGGGCGCGATCTACACCTCTGCAAACGCCTTGACCTATTGCAGTGGAAATACGCCGGGCCTGCCCGGTACAGGTTGGCGACTCCCGACTAAGACCGAGCTAGCTTGGATTGTAGATAGTGAACCTGCCGCAGGAACTACAATCAATGCCAAGACCTTCCCCTCCACGGTCGCGGGCACATATTGGGCGAGTACTACCTATGCGCTAAATACCGCAAACACATGGAGCGTGTACTTTAGCAATGGCATGGTCAACAGCCTCACTCAAGCCGCCAGCCTTTATGTCCGTTGTGTTCGAGGTTCAGCCGCTCCAACCCCAAACTTGGTGGATAACGGAGACCAAACGATCACCGATACTGCCCGCAGCCTAACCTGGGACAAAAGAGAAACGACCATCATGGCCTGGGATGCTGCCTTAACCTATTGCGAGACCTCGGCTCATGCCGGACAAACGGATTGGCGATTGCCCAATCGAAATGAATTGGCATCTCTGGTGGATAATACGATTACCACCACCCCTTTGATCAATGCCGCCTTCTCCAATGCGGTGGCCAGCTTCTATTGGACGAGCACTACCTATGCGCCGAATACCGCGAACGCGTGGAGTGTGGGGTTTGGCAACGGCAATATCAGTAACGGCGGTAAGGCCGGCAACTCTTATGTTCGTTGTGTCCGCTGAAAAGACATAGCCCTTCGATGATTTGAATCTTCGGCACTTGCGTTGCCATTGAGGGAAATAAGATTGTTGTGGGCGCCTCAGGGGAACACGGAGGAGTCGGGACCAATGCCGGAGCAGCCTACCTCTTTCAACGCTCCAGCGCAAGCTGGAGCCAACAGGGCAAGCTGCTCCCCGCGGGAAATATGGACTCCAATGATCTCTTTGGGTTCTCTGCGGGAATCAGCGGCAAAACCATCTTGATCGGAGCGGTATATGAAGCGTCCAATCAAACAACCATCACCACTACGACCAACGCCAACAATTTTGCTTCCAGTTCTGGTGCCGCTTATGTCTTTCATTAACCCCAGCCACCATGGCTTAAGGAAACTCTGAAAAACGCGGAGTTTCCCAGCAAGGCAGAGATGCCTTGCCCAATCAAAAAGCGCGACTTATTGATTCGCGTTGGGATTGTGGATTTCATTCCCAACCGAAAAGACTAAAAAACTCGATGCGCCCCAAGGGCTGTAATCAGCCCGAAGGGC
>JAJRZQ010000023.1 GCA_024275165.1 bacterium
TATCTTCAATTGTAAATGAACCGCCCAACCCTTCAAGGTTGGCTTTTTTAATTCGCTGTTTCCAGCAAACTCAGCCAGAATAACCGAACTAAAAATTAAGGCAAGGTAAAAATGATTTTTTTTACTTTTTGCCTTTTTCATGAGCTGGTGGCGAGGCCAGGAATCGAACCAGGGACACGAGGATTTTCGGTCCTCTGCTCTACCGACTGAGCTACCTCGCCAATCACTAATGAAGAAGTCAATTAATCAGGAAATCGAACCGGCGTCAAGCAAAAATTAAGTCTTGCTCTTGCAAAAGCCCATAAACACCCTTGTCCTCAGCAGAAAGAAAGGCTTGGATCAAACGGTCGCTGATCGCCTCCCTTTGCAAAAAAACCCGGTACAAGGGTTCCAAATAATGCGCCTCACCCAAGGCCTCTAAACCGATACGAGCGAGGTCCAGCACCTGGCCGACCAAGGCAATCCGTTTTGGATACTTTTTTAAGCAATCAAAGCCCTCTAGGTAGGCTTTCTCATGGAGTTTTAAAAAGACGGGCAACCCCTCCGCCTCAATGATCCGCAAACCTTGCTCCCGCGAGGCGGGGTGATAGAGCAGCCCCTTCCAAAAAGCGGCCTGCGCTATGAGCATGGGCATCGGCCCGGCATCGCAGGTGCGGGTTTCAATGGCATTGCGCAACCGAGCCACGGGGAAAAGACTTCCGAGCTGCACCGCCCAATCCCGGGGAGTAAACCGTTCTTGTCGCAAGCCCCGGGATAAAAACTCGCGAAAATCAAACCCGCTTGCGTCCACCGTTTGCTGAGGACGCTCCAAGACCATCATGGGAACCGACAAGGCATATTCAATATAACGACGATAGCCAAAATCGGGCTGAAAAACAAATTCTAAAAACCCACTTCGCGCAGGGTCCAAGGCTCGCCAACTCCAATTGCGCAGACTCTTAAAACCGGCGATCCCCCCTCGCCGCAAGGGGCTCGAAGAAAACAAGATACTGGCAATAGAGCTAAAAGCCACGGCAATGCGCATCTTATCGACCATATCCCGCTCACTGGCGTAATCGAGGTTCGCCTGTGCCGTGCAGGTCAAACGCATCATATGCGCCGCCCCCGAGCCCAAAGGAGGCAAATAATTCGCCATAATTTCATAACGCTTCTTAGGCACCAAGGGAATCTCGTCCGGCTTGGAAAGGGGGTCATAGCCCATTGAAACCCAATAGATATCCCGATCCGTGCTCAAAATAGCCAGTTGGGAGCGGTAGGCCTTTAATTGCCGCTCCACCTCGCCCAGGGTTGCCAGGGGGGCCAGACTCAATTCCAACTGCCCACCGGGCTCAATGGTGATGCTACTGCCTTGCTGGGTTAAGCCGACTAGGTTCTCCCCTTCATAATAGGGTTCCCAGTCAAAGCGGTCGGCAAAGCCCTGCAAAATTGGACGCAGGTGATCAACATAACCGATTCGTTGATGCCGGTGCTTATCAAACCCCATGACCTCTTGCTCAAGCCCGATCTTCCACTGGGCTGGAGGTTTTTCCGCCTCTTTAAAATAGGGTAAAAAATATTCGTTGACGATCTGATCCAGCATAGATGCTCCAAAGAAGGCAGGCCCAATTATTTTCTAAGTTTTGGGTATCAAGTTCCCCGCGACTTGCCAACGGGGACTTCACCACACCAGCCCATTATTTAGCGAGCAGGGAAAGCTCTTTTCTCGCTCCCGCTTCTTTTTCCAACTCCCCGGGTTGAAACAACAAGATACGCCCATACTCCCCATCATAACCCCCCTGGCGGATCACCCTGCCCTGGCGCAGCCGGGTGAGGGCTTCGACCAACAAAAAAGAGGCCTCATGGAGTTCTTGCGGGTCTAAATCCCTTAAAATATTGAACTCCGAGCCGAATCGGCGGGTTAGATAAAAATACAAAGCCTGAACTCTCTTGCTCCCGACCCCCACCCCGAAAAGTTCGGCCAGGATTTCGCCTAAAGGAATGAGGGACTCGTAGCTTTCCCCCTGGGCATAAACCGGCTCTGTTCGATCCGCCAACTCCCGCACCCGACCCAGCACCCCTTGGGTCAACGGCTTATGGCATAGGGGGCAAAGACCACCCACCTCTTCCGCTTCACAAGGGCTCAAGGCCACCTTGCATTTGCGATGGCCCGCAAGGTGATATTTCCCCTCGTCAGGATAAAACTCCAGGGTTCCCTCAAACCCTTTGACCGGGTTTTTCAAGGCTTCGCGGAGGGAAAAAAAATCCAAGGGACAAGAAAAAAGATTGGCCTCACGCCCTAATTTTTCTGGAGAGTGGCAATCTGAATTGGAAATCAAGCTGTAGGAATCCAAAGCGGAAAGGGTGCGGATCATCGCCGGGTCCGAACTCAACCCCGTCTCGAGCGCGAAAATGTGAGGGCTCAGATCCTCAAAACAATCCTCTAAACGATCAAACCCCGACTTAGCGCCAAACAAAGAAAACCAGGGCGTCCAGATATGAGCGGGCACCAAAAAGGCATCCGGTGCCGTTTCCAAAAGAATCTCTAAAAGGTTTTTCGCGTCCAACCCCAAAATGGGGCGACCATCGGAATGGAGATTGCCACCCAATTGCCTCAAACGCGCATTAAAGGCCTCCAGGCTCGCAAAATCGGGGAAAAAAACCAGATTATGAATCTTTCTGGTTTTGCCGTCTTTTTTATAGATGCTGCTGATCTCGCCGCTGAGAATAAAACGGGTCGAACTCCCCTCAACCGAGCCCACCCGCGACTTCACCCCTTTTTTGAGTCGAAATAGACCGGCCTCCGCGTTCTGTAGGTTTTCTCGTAAACGCTCCAGCCACCCAGGGTGGGTGCAGTCCCCCGTCCCCACCAAGGCAATCCCCTTTAAGGAGGCCCAACCAGCCAGACCCAAAAGGTCGCTGCGCGGACTGGTCGCCCTGGAATGCGGCGAATGAATGTGCAGGTCGGCAATGTAACTCATATCCTCACTTCTAAGGGTCGTGGCGGGTTTGGTCTAGAGTTTATTTCTCTTTTTACCCCTTGAAAAAACGGTTTTTTAACATTGAGGTCTTGCCCCTTTGGGCTGTTTTGCTATCCTCTGAGCTAAACACCCCAGCTAATCCACTTATGCATGATTACCTAGATACCACGCTCAATGCCTTGCTCGGGCTTTCTTTTGTCTTCTTTCCCATTATCTATATCCTGAGCCTCACGCGAAAGGGCAAAAAACAACAAGACGAAAAAAAGACCAAGACGATCACCGACAAGCAGACCAAATAACCCCGTTCAAACACCATGAAACGGGCTATCCATAAAGTGGTTTTTAAGGCTGACAGCGTTGCGGGCCGAGCCTTTGACCTCGGCGTGATGAGCATGATCCTGCTCAGTGTTTTGGTGGTCATGCTCGATAGCATTGCCTCCTTGCAAGCCCCCTGGGGAAGGGTTTTTTTCTGGACTGAATGGGGCTTTACCCTGTTTTTTACCCTCGAATACCTCTTGAGGCTTTATTCAGCCAAAAAACCCCTCCAATATGCCTTTAGCTTTTTTGGCGTCATTGATCTTTTAGCCATTCTGCCTAGTTATCTCAGCTTATTGGCGCCGGGGAGCCAGTACCTCTTAGTCGTACGCACTCTACGGACCTTGCGCATTTTTCGGGTTTTAAAACTCACCTTTTATGTCAAGGAAGCGCAGAGTCTTAGCGCTGCCGTGGGCCGCAGCCTGGGTAAAATTATTATTTTTTTAAGCTTTATCGTGATTTTAGTCATCATCTTAGGCAGCTTGATGTACCTTGTTGAGGGCAGTGAAAACGGGTTTACCTCCATCCCCCGCAGTATGTATTGGGCTATTGTTACCCTGACCACGGTGGGTTATGGAGACATCAGCCCTAAAACCAATCTGGGACAATTTTTGGCCAGCTTGGTGATGTTGATGGGTTACGCCATCTTGGCCGTGCCCACGGGAATTGTCACCGCAGAGCTTTCAAAGGGTACCCAAGCATCCACAAACCAACCTTGTACCGCCTGCGGAAAAAAGGACTTGGAAGCTGACTCAAAATATTGTAGATATTGTGGAACTCTATTATCGAACTCTTAAGGACCCTCTGAAAAACTTCTTGCCTACCGCTTGTTCAAGCGGTAGGCTTCGTGCCCTTCGGGCTGATTATAGCCCTGGGGGGGCGTCAAGTTTTTCAGTCTTTTCGGTTGGGAATAAAATCCACAACCTCAACGCGAATCAAGAAATTATACTTTTTGATTTGGCAAGGCATCCCTGCCTTGCTGGGAAACTCCGCGTTTTTCAGAGTTTCCTTAATTTTTTAAAGCTTTCTATAGCAACAAATAGAATTACCTCCCGCTTTGCCTTTTAACTCAGTCAAAACCTGGTCCTAGCCATGAAACGCCAACCCGATAAATTGCAAAAAAATGTGGATGACTTCTTAAAGTTACAAAAACGCAAGCGAATTATCAGCCCCATGCGGGACCAAACGATTCTCAAACTCATCGAAAACACGCCTCCCATCGACCAAGCGGAGGCGAATGCGATTCTGACAACCTTAACTCAAGACCCCTTTGCCGATGTCGATTTAGCTCAGGCCATTCATCGCATCTACCTAGAAGCAATCAACGAGCTCAATCAATTCAACAACGCGCGCCGCCTCTTTGCCTTAGAAACCATCAATTTTCTAGGGAACCCGCAGGCCTTGAAAATCACCGCGGAGACCACCCTTTTTTCTGAAGAAGACCAACTCGCTGAACTGGCATGGAGCTTTTTAAAAGCCTTTAAGGGCACCGATGAGGTAATCGCCAAACTTTTAGATTCCCCCGACCTCTTTGATCCCAAAAGCGCGGACTCACAAAAATACAGCCTCAACAACTTTCGCTTTGATTTAGCGGCAAAGCTGTCCAAACTCTTAACCCCCTCTTACCTGCAATCGAAAGCCGAAGAATTGGAGGTGGACCCGGAACTGACCTTAGACCTCTTACGCAGCATCTTGCAAAATCGACCGGGCTATGAAATCAAGGAAAACCATATCACGGGGAGCCAGTTCAACATCGCGATTGCCGAGGTGATCTCTTACACTCAAGCGCACCGCATGATGCCGGTCTACGCCAAAAAACGCTATGACTTCCTCCGCTTTTTCTTACAAGACTTAACGATCAAAGGTAAATTTGAGGGGATCAAGCCCCAAGACATGGCCAAGGTAGTGGTTTGCTTTCTTTATTCCAACGACCAACTCAAACCACCCAAAAAACTGATCACGGGCTTGACCGATGCCATTACCTTCGACACCGAAAGCACCCAAATCGAACTGAACCGCTACACGGTTCAATTAGCGCCTTCAACCATTGACGCTTTGTTAAAGGACATTCGTGATTTTCTCTCCAAACTGCTTTCGACCCCAAGTAGGGACCTGCAAAAGGTGTTTGCGGAAATCGCCAAAAAAGAGCAACAGGGTAAAAAGGACAACAGTATCTTAGGCCGCTTCTTCCGTGCCATGAACGAACTCAAGGGCATTGGGATCATGGCGATCAACTCGGTGACGGAGTTTATCGGCGAAGTCGTTGAGGAATATAAAGAAAAACAAGCCAGCGGTGAAATCAAAGGCCTTGAGGAAATCTTCAATGAAGCCGCAACCAGCATGAACAATATCGAAGAGTTTCAACTCATCGCAAAAAGCCCCGCCAGCTTAAACCGCTTAAAGGAATATCGTTTAGTGCAAACCAATGTCGTAGGCGTACGCGGCGAATGCAGTGAGGCAGGAAAGCGGGCTCTAGCGAGCAACCTCCAAATGTTTGAGTCCAAGCCGATTTTATACATCATGAAAAAGGCTTTTTTAAGTCTTTTTGACTACCTCAAGCAATCGGGCGACTCGGCGGTTGTCATCAACGAATTCAAGCACCCGCAGGCCCCCAAACACCCGGTACAGGAATATTACACCGCCTTTTTGCTCCCGCAAACAGGCAATCAAGAACCTCTGCTGTTCTGCCTGGGAATCGGCTATTTCGAGCAGGAACTCACCAATATGGCGCCAACGGGCGACTCCATCGCAGATCAATATATGGACCCTTACGCCTTTTTGATGACCACCCGCAACGAAGAAACGGTAATGAATGCCCGCAGCCGCAAGCTGATCGCTCAAGGGGATAAGATCAAACCAGAGGAATACAAGGCCTTGAACCTAAGGGTAGAAACCTATGCCAGGCAATGCTACGCCGCTCTTTTGGATGTCTTGCACCTAATTCCCTTCAACCAATGGGAATCGACAGATACCCAAACCTTTCTTCGCTTCCTCTACGAAACCCTAGGCATTGAACCGGCGATTGTACCCAGCAGCGCGAACCAAAGCTCCAGCGCAGATGAGGAACAAGTCGATATCAACGATCTTGATTTTTCCACCGATGATTTTTAAAAAAGCCTCTGAGTTTCTCCAGCGCTTCAAGGGCCACCCTGGCCTTGCGCAGGGTTGGCGATCCTAAAACCTGCATTGGCCTAAGCTCCGAGGCTTACATTTTACGCCTTCCTTCCATAAAGCCCCCGATAAATCGGCTTGGTTAAGCTTCACTTGAGAGAGGTCGCTGCCCAGCAAATCGGCTCCCCTTAAATCGGCGTGGCTTAAATTACTCAAGAGAAAACGGGTTTTCCGCAAGCGCGCGCCCGCAAGATTGATCCGGGCCAAATCCGCCTGTACCAAACCTCCTTCAAAAAAAATCCACCTCGCGTCCGCCCCCACCAAACTTGTTGGGGTTTTGTTTTCCCGCCGCATCACCACTCGGTTGAGGTGGGCGCGACGCAAATCGGCTCCCGCAAAATTAACCCCCTTTAAAACCAAGCTCTGCAGGTTGGAACGCCGGAGGTCTGCCTGGGAAAAATTCGCCAAGGTGAGATCGGCTCCCTGCATATGGGCTTCTTTCAAGACGGCCCGAGGCAATTGAGCCTGAACCAATTTTGCGTCTTCTAAAAGAGCAAACTTGAGATTTGCCCCTGCTAGGTTCGCGCCACTTAAATCCGCGCCGCGCAAATTGGTTTTTTCCAAATCCGCCTCAGCCAATTGCGCAAAGCGCAAGTCCGCGCCCGCAAGGTCGAGTCGATCCAGCTTCAACCCCTTTAAGGGGGCCCCCATGAGATTGCAGCGGGGGCAATCCAACTTGGCTTGCACCCTTTTTAGGTGCTGGGCGTTAAACCTTGCGCACAACCCGATGGAGGGGGTTGAACAAAGGGTTCCCTCTGTCCAGGTGGCCCCGGAAAAATCAGCTAAAGCTAATTTCGCCCCGACGAGGCTTGCCCCTTTTAAATTGGCTTTTCTTAAATTGGCCCCCCTTAAATCCGCCCCGGAAAGGTCTACCCCCGGCCAATCCGCGCCTGGGGCTTGGAGGGCCATTAATAGGCAACCGGGGCAACCCTTTTGGGTCAAGATCACTTGCCTGTTCAGCTCAATCAATTCAGCCAAGGCCTTGTGTTTAAACAACCCCTGGGGATAACGCCGCAAAAAGGCGCGATAGGCCCTTCTCGTTCCTTTTTGCCGCGCCCGCTCAAAATAAATCTTCTCTCTCAACTCCTTGGCGGCAATTTGGTGTTTCCCCGCTGGAAAGGCTTTCTCATAGGCCCTTAACTTGGCTAAATCCCTCGACTGCTGGGCCGCCCTAAAAAGCAACTCTTCACGAACGGCCATGGAGGCCCCCCTGAGTTGGCCTAAGGGCCAGGCCAGCTCAAAGGCTTCATAGGCCTCTGGAGTATTTTTTTCTTTTGCTGTCGCAAAATCAAATTGCTCCGCTAAAAAACGGGCTGTGCGGGCAAAGCGCCCCTGAGGGTAAAGCCGGATCAACTCTTGCAACTGAGAAGAACTTTTTACCCGCTTTGCCTGCCGAAACAGAGCCTGTTCATGCGCCTTTTTTGCTTGACTGCTCCGCCGATGTCGGGGGAACCTTTGCAGGTAAGCTTGCCAGCCCCTCACGCTGTCTTCTCGCTTTGCTTGGGCAAACAGCAAGGCCTCAAGCTTAGCGCGATAAACTTGCCTCTTCTCCCCTTGGGGAAAATATTCCAAGTAAGTCGTCAGGTAAAGAATGGTCGGATTTTTTTCAATCGCCTCTAACAAAAGTTGAGACAAAACCCTTTTGGCTTCGGCGGTAAATTCGCTGTGGGGGTATTCTTGCAAAAATACTTGGAGCGACTCCGGGCTGCGGCTCGCCTTGGCTTTTTCAAAAGCCGACTGGGCGCAACCGACTAAGAAAAAAACCAGGAGAAGAAAGAAAATTGAATAAAAGCGTTTCACGCGTTGTTTTGCTCGATAAGATAAACTCAGTATGAGCCCTTTTTTTTTTAGAATCAACCCCCCTTCCAGGCTTTCTTATTAAATTGAAACCGAATATAACTCAAACTGATATCGCTTCTTATCCCCATAAAAAATAACTCTTTTGGAGATTTTTTCCCTCTTGGCCGAAGCTGCTCACACTTTTTGCATTGCCCTTAAAAGAATCCAAGCCAATTCCAACATGAAGTACCCTATTTTCTTATTCCTCTTCACCTTTTTCTTCCTCTCCCCCCCCCTAGAGGCAAAAACGGTGCGGTACAAATGGGAACAACAATATTACGGCCTGCTCAAGGGCCAGCAAAGCCTGCTGTTTTCCAGAGAAATGCGCAATTCCAAGCTCGCCTTCGCGGATATTGATGGGGATGGAGACCAAGATGTCTTTATGGGGAAAGCGAACGGTGAAATCGCCTTTTTTGAAAATCAAGGAACGGAAAAAAAACCCAATTTTGTTTTGCTCACCCAACAGTACAAAGCAATTTTTGAACTGCGAAAAAAGGGCAAAAAAATCAAGGTCTGGAATCAAATTGATGTGGGGGAAAACAGCGCGCCCTTTTTGGTGGATATCGACAATGACGGGGATTATGACCTCTTTATCGGCAGCAATGATGGCCGCATCTGGCAATTTGAAAACCAGGGCAACAACCTGATTCCCGTCTTTAAGCTCATTACCCCTAAGTTTGAAAATATCTTAGTGGGGAAAAACAGCGCCCCGGTGTTTTATGATGTCAACCTGCAACGAAAATTTGATCTTTTAATCGGCACCGTCGATGGCAAGGTCTGGCTGTTTTATAATGAAGGAACGCGTTTTAAGCCGGATTTTAAATCCAAAGAGCCGACCAAGGTCGTTGATTTTGGCCTAGAAACCCACGCGAGCCCGAGCCTATTTGATTGGGACAACGACCAAGACCTCGATATGTTGGTGGGGCAAAAAAACGGAACCTTGAGCCTCTACATCAATGAAGGGGACCGCTTCTTCCCCAATTGGAAGTTAAAAGAAGATAAATTTCAGCAAATTGATATCGGCGGGGAATCAGCTCCCGTTTTCGTTGATCTCGACCACGACCAAGACCCGGATATGGTGATCGGCAGCGCCAACCCAACGGTGAGCTATTACGAAAACCGTATCCAGGGGGGGAACCATGTTTTATGGAACATTACCACCAACCTCTTCCACTTCAATAAGCTGGTCATCACCGGGAACCGAGCGAGCATCGCTGCCGGCGATTTGGATGGGGATAAGGATTTGGACCTCATCGTGGGAGAAAAAACCGGCAATCTCAACTACTTTGAAAATAAAACCAAAACCAATGTACCTGACTGGGAGTTGATCACCGAAGACCTGATCTTCATGACGGGCATGGAAAACTCCGCCCCCACCCTAGGCGATCTGGATCAAGATGGGGACTTAGACCTGCTGATCGGCGATAAACAGGGGAGGATCGCCTTTGTGGAAAACACGGGAAATAAAAACAGCCCCAAATGGCAATTGCGAGACAAAACCTATTTTCGGATTGATGTGGGTTCCAATGCGGTCCCTCGCTTACTGGATATAGATAAAGATGGAGACCTAGACCTCTTAATCGGCAATTTTACGGGTCGGGTGATTTTGTATTTAAACAAAGGCACCCCCAAAGAGCCCCTATTTGCTTTGGAGGCAACCCGTTTTGCCTCTGCCAAGGCGGAAAGGAACGCGGTCCCCTCCTTTTTCGACTGGAACCAAGACCAATTGCCCGACCTGATCTTAGGCGATGCCCAGGGAAAACTCCAGCTCTACCTCAATCCCGGCCCAGACGCCAAAGACACCGTCAATTGGCCCCTGGATACCGAACCCTTATCGACCTTTGATGTTTCCGCCCTCAGCCACCCTATTTTTGACGATTTTGACGGGGATGGGGCTCCCGACCTCTTAATCGGCAATGAGGAGGGAGATTTTCTCTTATACCTCAACAAGGGCACCGAAACCGAAGACCAAGCCTTGCAAGTGGTGGTGGACAACTCCATTGACCAAAAGGCAGGCAGTTTGGTGGTCGAAAATGTAGAAGGCCCGATTGAACTGGATATCACCGAAGAAGTGACCAGCGAGTTGGAGGATGAAGGCAGCTTAGAGCCGCTTGATCTGTCTTTGAGCACCCTTGGAAGAGAAGAACAACAATTCATCGACCCCAAATGGGTGCGCGTCGCTACCCCCTTGCTCAGCAATCGGCATATTCGCCGCTCTAGCCCTACCTTTGGAGACCTAGATCAAGATGGAGACTTCGACCTCATTGTCGGCACCTCTACGGGGAAACTCTTCTATTTTGAAAATGAAGGCTCTGATAAGGAATGGGACTTCAAAGAAAAAAGCAATGACTTTTTAAAAATCAGAGGCGTGATCAACACCGCCCCCCTCTTAATCGATCTCGATCAGGATGGGGACTTAGACCTCTTGGTCGGCACCGGTTCCGGGCAACTTTTACTCTATGTCAATCAAGGTTCGAGCGAAAAGGCCAACTTTGTTTTAGACAAAGCCGCCTTCCACCGCATCTGGTTGGGGAAAAATTCTCGTCCTGGAGTTTTGGATTTGAACAATGACAACATCTTAGATATTCTGGTAGGCAATCTCTGGGGGAAACTGATCTACATTCAAAACGAAGCGGACCGCTTTGCGGTGATCCGCCGGGACTACCAAGCCATGGATGTCGGTATCGGCTCTACCCCAAACCTGGCCGATATCAATAATGACAATCAATTGGAATTGATGGTTGGCTCGGACGCGGGCCCCATTCACTTTTACCGCAACAGTGGCCCCGGCTATAGCGGCCAGTGGGAACTCCTGCCCCATTGGGGGGGAGAGCAGAATTTTGCCAAAGGCACCTCTCCCACCGCGGTGGATCTTGATAATGACGGAGATTTAGACCTCGTAACGGGAAGCGATGTGGGCGTAATCTTTTTATATCGCAATGACGCGATCATCCATGAGCTGGATGAGCAAAATAACCTGGAGGAACCATGACCCGCATTCTTTTGTTATTGCTCTCGCTATTTTGGGCCAGCCCCCTCTGGGCAGAGGGCTTGTCCATCAAAAAAATCGTCTTGGCGACCGATCTGCTGAAAATCAAAGAAACCCAAATCGTAGAGGTCTGGGTTCGCAATACCGGCAAGCGCGACCTCCCCTTAACCCTGCAACTCGTCGTCACCCTGCCGAACCGGAACATTGTCACCTTTGGCAACAAACCCTTTTTAGCCAAAGCCAACTCAGATACCTCCGTCATCTTCTCTTACCCCATTGGGGCTAAAGGCTTTGGCGATTACACCATGGGGGCCAAGGTGTTAAACCGCCGCGGTAAAACCCTAACCAGCGCGGAAAAAAAACAAACCCAATACTTCTACGCTTTAGACCCCGCCATTCGCAAAACAGCGCCCAAACGGCGACGAGGCCGGATGAGCAAAGAAGAAATCGCCAAAGAACAGCAAGCGAAACTCAAAAAAGAAATCGCCAAAACCCACAGCATGACCTTTGATCCCCCCGACCTGAAATGGGCCAGGGTGGAACTGATCGATACCTCTGTGCTGCGTGGCGAAACCGCGCATTTAAGGTTATATCTCTTGAACGATGGGGGCGACCTGGCCCGCAATGTGGGGTATTCCCTGCGTTGGTTCTTCTCCCAACGCCCCAGAAGAAAAATCCCCTTTTTCAACGGGAAAATTGATTTGATCGCCCCTGGGGAAATGAAGGTCATTGAGCTTCCCGTCACCATTCCAGACCGAGAACAGCCGGGCAACTATTCGGTAGAGGCTCTCATTGACGAAAAAGAGCAAATCGCTGAAACCGATGAAACCAATAATACCCAACGCAGTGAGCAAGAACTGATCTTTGGGGATATCGCCTTGGTTTTCCCCGGGAACAACCACAGCTTCGCAGAAGAAGGATTATACCAATTTGAGTGGAGATCCCGCAAATACAACCAATTCAAGGTACAAATCTCAGCCGACCCGACCTTTACCAACGAAAGCGATTACTTTGAAATGCCGAAAGACGAAAAATGGACCCCGGCCATGCAACTCAACCCCATGCGCGGAGAAATGCCCATTTTGGCCCTTTCCTTAATGGATCAGCACGAGACCGATCACCTCTTTTGGCGGATTGTGGCCAAAAACCCGAAAGGCACCACCACGGAGTCGCAGGCAAGACGATTTTATATTACTTTGAAACCAAAGAATTAAGCTCTTTATAAATCACTTCTTTTTTGGCGATCAAAAAGAAAAGCTGCCGAAAACTCCGCATGGCCCCGGCGGAATTTTCCGCCAACTCCCCATTGCCCCAAAACAGGTCAACCCGACCGGGCCCCCGGATCACCCCGCCCGTATCTTGCGCCAAGGCAAAGCCCGCTAGGGGCGACTCGCCGGCCTTCTTCCAATCCCCATCAAAGGTCGGCACGCTGGTGCGGATATAGGTCAAGGCCCCGCGAGGAAAAATATTCACATCCACCGCAACCGAGCGCAAGGGGGTTAAGGGCACATTGATCACCCCTCGGGGGCCGCCTTTTTCTTCATGCATGTTAAAAAAGGTGTAGCTCTCATTATGATACAGCACCTTATTTTTAATCGCGCGATGTTGGTTGAGATAATGGCGAATGCTCCCCATACTGATTTCGTCTAAGGTCATTTTACCCGCATCCAGCAAATACTTGCCAATGCTGGAATAGGGCCTGCCGTTCGCCCCGGCGTAACTGAGCTTGACCCGTTTGCCCTCGGGGGTGACCACGATACCCGAACCTTGCACCTGGAGAAAAAAAAGATCCAAGGGATCTCTAAACCAAACCAGTTCCAGCTTTTTCCCCCTCAGGGCATGCTGACTCATGATTTCTTTCCGGTTGAAATAGGGCACCGGAGTTTTGTTCTTATCCAGACGATAAACCAGGGTCCGATTTTTTAAGGAATCTCGAAAATCAGACAGGTCCAACACCTTCAAATCCGGGGGGACCCGATAAGCGGGATAACGGAAAACACGGGTCCGCTTTAGGCTCCCTTGATAAATGGGCTCATAATAGCCGGTAAACAGCACCCCCCGGTTATCATTGGCGGCGCTGGCAAAAAGGTGGAAGTTTTCTTCCAAAACCCGCACAAACTGCTCCTGGCTTTGGTAATTTTCTAAGGCCCGTAGAAAAATCCGCATGCTCGCCGCGATTTCTCGCGCCCGATATTTAACTTTACCATAATAAAAAGAGGTCTTGGCGGGGATTTTTGTATAGTAAGCCAGCGATTGCTTCACACTGGCAATCAGGCTTTCTTTAGGGAGGTAATCCCCGGTCACCACTTCAGAGATTGAAAAGCTTGAATAGATTAGGTTTTTGTTGCTTAAGGGGCTTTTTCTGGCAGAGGCGTCTTCTACCAACGGCAGCCTACGGGCGCAACCATGCAGCAAAAAACAACAGACTAAAGCAAGCTGGAGGAGTTTAAACCAAGCACGCTGAGATCGATGCATAAAGCTACCAGGATGAAACCAAACGCAACAAAACGAGCCGCGAACCGAGAAAATTCGGAACGCTTTCCCACCTGGGCTTGGCTTAGGGCAGGGGGGGGTCATCCCTCGCTATGGGCGCTCAAAGATTAAAAATAAGGATAACCGGATTGAAGCGAATTTTAAAGCGAAATCACCGATCCCGACTCACCACAAAATCAGCGAGTTCTTGAATCCCTTGGGAAAAAAGATTGACTTTTTGCCCTTGCAGATCTTGTTTTGCCGATTCCACAAAAGCCTCAGCCCGCTTTCTGGCGTATTCAATCGAAGCGTATTGATCCATCAAGCGCGCGACCTGAACCACATGCGTATCGGTAATGTCATCCTCATCGAGGATCTCCAACAATTGCCGGCGATCCCTTCCATTTGCCTGTTCTAAAAGGTGGCTTAAGGGCAGGGTGATTTTTCGTTCTTTGAGGTCGGTACCCTGGCTTTTACCCAAGGCGTTATTTTCCAACTGGTAATCTAAGGCGTCATCAATCAATTGAAAGGCCATCCCGATATTGTTCCCGCAAGAATACAAAGCCCGGGCCTGTTCGGGCCTTGCCCCGGCGAGCAGGCCGCCGATCTCCATCGCGGAACCCATCAGGCTGCCCGTTTTATGCTCTACGATCTCTAAATACTCTTCTTCGGTTGCGGTTTCATTGACACGAACCAATTGTAGGATTTCGCCTCGCGCCATCATGGTGGTACAGCGCGCTAAAGACTCCACTAGGGCCATGTTGCCCAAGCTGGATAAATCCTTAAAGGAAACGGTAAACAGGTAATCCCCCACCAACACGCTGGCCTCGTTTCCCCAAATACTACGCGCTGATTGCTTGGAACGGCGTAGGTCCGCGTTGTCTACCACATCGTCGTGCAATAAGGTGGCGGTATGAATGTATTCGATCAGGTTCGCGGCCAAATAGGCCTGTTCCGTGATGGGGCCGAACATTCCCACGGCAAATAAAAGCATTGCCGGTCGAACCCGTTTCCCACCGGACTTCAAAATATGTTGCCCCACCTGAGTCAACAACGGAATATCCGTTTCTAGGTTGGCCATCACCAAGTCTTCGACCCGCATCAGGTGATCCTCAATGGGGCTTAAAATCTGTTTTAATCGTTCTTTGCTATCCATAGCCTAATATCAATAAAAGTCACAAACTACCTCAGACGCTAAGAAAGATCAACGCCGCGGCGCCCTTTCCGCTCCATTCGGAGGCAGCCCCGGCCCAGAGAGAACCTGAGGCTTAGGTTGAACCACCTTTTTTTGCGCCTGCGCCTTGATCCGGTTTAAAGTTTGATATTTCTCATAAGCCATATAGGCCTCGTCGGGTTGATCCAGCTTGTTATACACTAAAGAAAGGTTATACCAAGCTTCGGCAAGCTTCGGATTTAAGTCCAAGGCCCTTTGATAAGCGTCTTGTGCCTGCTCGTAGAGCAATAGGTTAAAATAGGCGAGCCCTAGATTATAATGATAGGCCTCTTGCCCCTCCTCTAAAGCGATTGCGGACTGGTACTCATGGATCGCCTGCTTATAAAGCCGTTGGCTTAAAAAATCGTTCCCTCGATTAAAATGCTGCAAGGCCCCTAAGTGAATCTCTGCCAGAGGGGAGCAAGCCGCGAAGAAAAAAGCAAAGAGCAAGCATAAAAAAGGAAAGCTTTTCATAATCCATAAGTCCAAAGATTGCGTCAATTCGCAGCATAATCGAAGGCGCGGCAAAAGGCAATTTTTGTCACCAACACAGTGGCTCCCCTGCCTTGCCGGGAAACTCCGCGTTTTTCAGAGTTTCCTTAAGTCACCCCCTTGGAACGCAAAAAATCCACATAACCCCGATCCACCTCATTGATATGGACATTCAGCCAATTGACCAAGTAAAGCCGTACCTCCTTGATCAAAGCTTGGGTATCCCCCGCGACCAGGCAAGCTTGCTCGAACTTGCGCAATTGCAGCAAAAAATTTTCATGCTCGCGATAATGCCCGGCCAAATTGGGGAATTGATGCCGTTCTAAAAGTTGCATCTCTTGGTCAAAATGAATCCTCGCATAAGCTTCCAAGGCGGCGAAGGTTTTTTTCAAAACCTGCTCCTTCCCCTCTTCTAAGGCGTTAATCGCCCGCAATATATTGCGATGCTGCCCATCGATGCTGTTGATCCCAATATTCCAACTTGAGTCCCATTCCATTGCGTCCCCTGCTTGCGCTCAAAAAACCTCTAAAAAAGTCAGGGCCCGGGATGACCCGCCCAATCCGACCGCATCGCAAACTGATGTGTTTTTTTTAACAGGAGAGATTCACTGAACCGACCTACTCCCTCAAAATGGATGCGCGCCAAGCCATAAAAAACACTTTCCCGCTACCTGAGAAGCGGTCGAATGGACCGTTTAATATATATAGGATGCTATATTTGCCTCCCTTTGGGCAAGGGGAGAGAACAGCCCAGAGTCTAAAGGACTCCCCGCAAAAGAGATTGCCAAAGAATTCTCGGTTTCCCCAGGCCCATGCTTGCCAGCTTAGAACGGGCAAGCTACACTGAAATGTTTTTAAAAAAGCTTTTGAAACCGCTATGAAACCGCAAACTCTACTTTGTCCCGACCTGCCCCTCTACCGCAAAGGCAAGGTACGGGAAGTATACGACTTCGGCGCGCAACTCTTGATGGTCGCCACCGATCAAATCAGCGCCTTTGATGTGGTCCTGCCCAGCCTGATCCCCGGCAAGGGGCAGGTCTTAACCGAGGTGAGCAATTTCTGGTTTGACCACTTTAAAGAAGTCCCCAATCACCTTATTGCCACCGAAGTGGAAGACTTCCCCCAAGAATGCCAAAAATACAAAGATATTTTAAAGGGCCGGGCCGTGTTGGTGAAAAAAACCGAATTGGTCGAGATGGAGGCCATTGTCCGCGGTTACCTCTCTGGTTCCGGTTTTAAGGATTACCAAAAAACAGGCCGCGTCTGCGGAATTCAGCTTCCCCCCGGGTTGGCCCATTGCGCCAAACTGGAAGAGCCCCTTTTTACCCCCTCCACCAAAGCCTTTGAAGGCCATGATATGAATATCAGCGAACAGGAGATCAAAAAAAAGCTCGGCCCCAAGCTCGTTGATGAAATCAAAGAAAAAGCTTTGGATCTCTACCAACGCGCTGCCGCCTACGCCTTAAAACGAGGCATCCTCATCGCCGACACCAAATTCGAGTTCGGGGTCTTAAAGGGTCAGGTCATCCTCATCGACGAAATCCTAACCCCCGATTCCAGTCGCTTCTGGCCTGCCGACGACTACCAACCGGGAAAAGAGCAAAACTCCTTTGACAAGCAGATCATCCGCAACTACTTAAACACCTTGGATTGGGATAAAACCTACCCCGGCCCCGAGTTGCCCCAAACAGTAATCTCTGAGTCCCTGGCGCGGTATAAAGAAGTCTTTACCCGCCTGACAGGCAACGAATCATGAAAAACGCCCTCATCGACCAACTCTTTGCCTTGGGCGCGGTTCAATTCGGCTCCTTTACCTTAAAGTCAGGGTTGCTTTCACCGGTCTATATCGACTTGCGGCTCTTGGTATCGAGTCCTAAACTCTTGCGGGATATTGCCGGGGCCTTGGTTCAACAGGCCGCGGGGCTGGGCTTTCAGCGGGTGGCGGCCATCCCCTATACGGCCCTGCCCATCGGTACGGCCTTCAGCCTCGCCAGCGGAATCCCCATGATCTATCCTCGAAAAGAGACTAAGGGTTATGGCACCAAAAAAAGAATCGAAGGAATCTATCACCGGGGAGAAACCGTCTTGGTCTTAGACGACTTGATCACCCGGGGGCACTCGAAATTTGAAGTCATTGCCCCTTTAGAGGCCGTGGGCTTGCGGGTCAAAGACATCGTGGTTTTAATCGACCGCGAGCAGGGAGGCAAAGAACTCTTAGCCCAGCAGGGCTACCGCCTCCATGCCATCTTGAGCATTTACGCGATTTTAGAGCGCCTCTACGGCCAAGGTAAAATTGACTCCACCCTTTATCACCAATCACTTTCTTTCTTAAAAGAAAGCGGAACCCCTTCACACAAGGCTCAGTTTGAATAACCGCTCCCTTTTAACCGGCCTCGCGTTGCTTGTCCTGTTCTTTACCATTTTAAACAACTTCAGCTTTGAACGCCAAGCGGTCACTGAAATCTCTTACAGCAATTTTCTCCAATTTGTGGAGCGCGGCCAAGTCGCCTCGGTAACCCTACAGGGGGAGCATATCAAAGGGGCCACGGTAGACAACAAACAATTTCATGCCCTAGGCGGTTATGACCCCACCTTGTTGGATCGGCTGCGGAAACAAAATGTGCAGATCAAGGTCAGCCCTGAAGCCGAAACCCCCTGGTACTGGGTCCTCTTATTGCAATGGGGCCCCTTTTTATTGCTGGTCGGGGTATGGATCTTTATGATGCGGCGCATGCCCGGCGGAGGCGGCGGACGCATCATGTCGATTGGAAAATCCAAGGCACGCCGCTTTGAAGAAGGGAGCAACGACATCAACTTTGCCAGTGTGGCCGGAGTGGAAGAAGCCAAAGAAGAACTGGTTGAAATCGTAGAATATCTAAAAGACCCCAATAAATTCCAACGCTTAGGTGGAAAAATCCCCAAGGGGGTTTTGATGATCGGCCCTCCCGGTACGGGAAAAACCCTTCTGGCCAAAGCCGTAGCGGGAGAGGCACAGGTTCCCTTTTTCAACATCTCCGGTTCGGATTTTGTGGAAATGTTTGTCGGAGTGGGGGCCAGTCGGGTGCGCGACCTCTTTAAAGAGGCGGTGGAAAACGCCCCCTGCATTATCTTCATTGATGAAATCGACGCTGTCGGACGCCACCGAGGCGCGGGCATGGGGAGCGGACACGACGAAAGAGAGCAGACCCTCAACGCCTTACTGGTGGAAATGGACGGCTTTGACGGCACCGAAGGAGTGATCACCATTGCCGCCACCAACCGAGTCGATATCTTAGACCCTGCCTTGACCCGTCCGGGCCGCTTTGACCGACAAGTCCATGTCAGCTTGCCCGATTTGCGAGGACGCGAGCAGATCTTGCAAGTCCACTCCAAGAAGGTGCGCCTCAAACCAGAAACAAACCTCAGTACCATTGCCAAGGGCACACCGGGGTTCTCCGGCGCGGATTTAGCCAACCTGATCAATGAATCGGCCTTGCACGCCGCTGGCCTCAACAAAGAATTGGTCGAATTAGAAGACCTAGAATGGGCAAGAGACAAGGTGATGATGGGCACGGAACGAAAATCAATGATCATGACCGACAAAGAAAAACTCGCCACGGCCTATCACGAAGCGGGTCACGCCTTGGCAGCCGCTTACTCCAAACAGGCAGACCCGGTGCATAAAATCACCATCATCCCCCGAGGCCAAGCCTTAGGCCTGACCAGTTTTCTGCCCGAACAAGATCGCTTGAGCCTCAACAAAGAAGGGCTCCAGGCCAAAATCGTGGTCTCCATGGGAGGCCGCGCGGCAGAAGAGATCATACTGAAGCAATTTTCCAACGGGGCCGAGGGCGACCTGCGCCAAGCGACCAACATCGCCTACCAGATGATCACCCAATGGGGCATGAGCGAACGGCTCGGTGCCTTGACCGTGCCCCAGGGGGACTCCGGGAATTATCTCGCCATGGATTATGTTGCCGAAGACACGGTGAGTGAAGAGATGCAAGAAGAGGTGGACCAAGAAGCAAAAGAAATGCTGCAAACCTGCTATGACCGAGCCTTAACTATTTT
Organism: bacterium; assembly: GCA_024275165.1. Lineage (GTDB taxonomy): Bacteria > SAR324 > SAR324 > XYD2-FULL-50-16 > XYD2-FULL-50-16 > JAJRZQ01. Next base: position 19,499 of record JAJRZQ010000023.1, read on the forward strand.
AACAGAGCACAAGGATCAACTGGTTCAACTAGCAAAGCTGCTCATGGAAAAAGAAACGGTAACGAGTGGCGAGTTTTTAAAACTTATCGGACGCGACCCCTCGGAGCCGCAACCTGCCAACTAGGCCAAAAGATGCGATATCTTTTATTCAAACTCCTCCCTAAAAACCTCTTGAGTCGGTTTATGGGTAAGCTTGCCGACATCAAGGCCCCAACCCCCCTCTTGATGGGCGTGATTCAAACCTATGCCAAGCACTACCAAATCGACTTGAGCGAGATGAAAACCCCTTGGGCGGAAATCGCCTGTTTCAACGATTTTTTCACCCGTGAGCTAAAAGAGGAAACCAGGCCCATTGACCAGGGCAAAGACACCCTCATCAGCCCCGTGGATGGCACCCTCGCCGAGTGGGGGCCCATCGAAAACCACCTGCTGGTACAGACCAAGGGAATCTATTACAGCTTGGTCGACCTCGTTGGGGCAAAAGAAGCCCAGCGATTTACAAAAGGCACCTTTTTAACTCTCTACCTTTCCCCGGCGGACTACCACCGCATTCATACCCCCTTTGCCGGTCAGGTCAACCGCTTCAGTTACTTTTCCGGCAACCTCTGGCCGGTCAATCGCTTTGGAGTCGAAGAGGTAGGGGGGCTCTTTGCCCTCAATGAACGCATCTACACCCCCATTGAAACGGCGCATGGCCCCATCGGCATGGTCAAGGTGGGGGCCACGGTAGTGGGGAAAATTCGCACCACCTATTCCCCCGTGACCAGCAACCAGGGCCAAGGCACGACACTCGATCTACCCGTTGAACCCGCGGTAGGCTATGAAAAAGGGCAAGAGATTGGCCGTTTCCAGTTGGGCAGCACGGTCATTCTGCTGTTGCCCCCAAACGGCTTTACCCCTCACCCGGACTTGGAAAAAGGGATCAAACTCAAAATGGGGCAGGCTTTGGGGGAGTTGGGAGCCTTAGACTAACTTGACAATCGCCTGAGCCATCGCCCCTAAGGAAACGGCTCGTTCCGCCCCTCCATTGGCCAAGGCCTCTCTAGGCATGCCAAAGACAACCGAGCTTTGCTCGTCTTGGGCTAGGGTTCTGGCCCCGGCTTGACGCATATTCAACAATCCCTTGGCCCCGTCTGCCCCCATTCCGGTTAAGATCACCCCAATGGCGTTTTCCCTGAGCGTTTCTGCCGCGGAGTTGAAGATAACCTCGACCGAAGGCATATGCCGATTAACGGGCTTCCCCTTTTTTACCTCCACAAAATAACGATTCCCATTTTTTTTCAGATACATCTGTTTATCACCGGGAGCGAGCAAAGCCAAACCAGGGCGAACCTCATCACCATGCAGCGCCTCTTTCACCTCTAAATGGGGGCAAAGTTGGTCGAGGCGCTCCGCAAAAGAACGGGTAAAACCCGGTGGCATATGCTGCACCATCACAATTCCCGGCATCCCCGCGGGTAGACGCACCAAAACCTCTTTAATCGCTTCGGTGCCCCCGGTAGAAGCCCCGATCACGATCACCTTTTTGCTCAAAAGATGGACCGGGGTCAAGGGCTGAGAGACCACCTCAACAGGCGCGACAGCAAGCGTAGAATTTATTGCAGCCACCTTACGGGGCCGAGGTTTCTTCCCCTTGACACTCTGAATCAGGCGAGCAAGCTCTACAAAATTGAAATCAAACCCTGTTTTTGGTTTAGACAAAATCGCCATGGCCCCCGCCTCTAAGGCTTGCAGGCCCAAGTTCACCTCATTTTCTACAAAACTACTGATCACGATAATCGGCAAGGGCCAATACTGCATCAACACCCCGATAAACTCCAAGCCGCTCATCCGAGGCATTTCCATGTCCAAGGTAATCACATCGGGTTCCAAGTCCACAATCAAATCCCTCGCCTCATAAGCGTCCTTGGCCGCGGCAAGCACCTCAATATCCGGCTGAGCCGCCAAGCCCCGCGAAAGCAAATTTCTGACCAGCGCCGAATCATCCACCACCAGCACGCGGGTTGGGCTCATCTCTATTCCCCGAGTTGTCTTTCTGAATTAAAATCAAAGGACTTTAAATACTCCATGGAAATCTCTCCCGTTTGGGTATTAAAGTGAATTTTTCTTCCCAAATGACCCCCTACTTCTTTTTTAAGGACGACCAACTCCAAACGATGGAGTACCTTTAAGGTGATTTCCGTATTGAGTTCGCCAATCGCGAACTGGCTCGGGCCCGCGCCCGGGATCAGGTGATTGGCTCCGCCAAAGACAAAGGTGCGAATATCTTCTCTGTGGCACTTCTATTCGAGCATCATGTCATACAGAACAAAGGTCGCCACATTGGCAAAACGACTGGAAGGGGACTCATCATCCCGATTTTTCGGCAAAATCACATGGTTCATTCCCCCAATTTTCTTTTTCTCATCCCATAAGCACACGGCAACGCAACTCCCCAGTAAGGTGGTAATCGAGGTGCCGTTGCCGGAAACAAAAATCTCGCCAGGTTGAAGGTGAAAATTATTTTCAAGTCCCTCCATCAAGCCTCTAAAAGCTTGTCGATTTCCGCCAATAAAACCCCGGCCCGAAAAGGCTTCGACAAGTAGCAATCCGCCCCCGCGGCAAGCCCCGCCTCTTGATCGTTCACCCCCCCCTTGGCAGAAAGCATCAACACCTTGACCCCCTTATGGGCGGATTTAAGCCGTTTGCAGACCTCCAATCCATTCAGCCCCGGCATCATGACATCAAGCACCACCAAATCGGGTAAAAACTGCGCTGTTTTGGCTAAAGCCTCTTCTCCATTGGAGGCGGAATCAACCTGATAGCCCTTAAACTCTAAACGAAACTCGACCAACTCGCGGAGACTCTGCTCATCATCAACCACTAAAATACGCCTGGACATCATACTTCCTTTTTAAATTAAGGAAACTCTGAAAAATACAGAGTTTCCCAGCAAGGCAGGGATGCCTTGCCAAATCAAAAAGTGGTACTTCTTGATTCGCGTTGAGGTTGTGGATTTCATTCCCAACCGAAAAGACTGAAAAACTCGATGCGCCCCAGGGGCCATAATCAGCCCGAAGGGCACGAACCTACCGCTTGAACAAGCGGTAGGCAAGGAGTTTTTCAGAGGTTTCTTCAATTACCGTGCTTTTTTTTGATACACCGCGGGCTGCACATAGTTGTAATTATGTTTAAGACCGCTTAAACTCTCTGCGTTGCCGATCAGCAGATAGCCGCCCGGCTTTAGGTTTCTTTCCATCCGGTTCACGAGGTCTTCTCTGGTTTCAAGATCAAAGTAGATCATCACATTCCGGCAAAAAATCACATCAAACTGAACCGACAAGGGAAAGGGCTCCATTAAATTAAGCCGCTTAAAGTGAACCCATTGCTTCAACTCGTCTTTCACCAAATAATAGTCCTTCCATTCCTTTTGCCCTTGAAGAAAATATTTCTTCAACAAGGCTTGCGGAATCGGGGCCACCATATCCGCGGCGTAAACCCCTTGCTCCCCTTCATCTAAGACCTTCGTCGAGATATCGGTAGCTAAGATCTTTACATCGCAAACCGTGCTTCTCAGCGCCTCGGCGAGGGTCATGGCAATGGTATAGGGTTCCTCGCCGCTGCTGCTCGCGGCGCACCAAATCCGAATCTCCCTCTGCTTGATTAAAAGAGGATATACCTTTTTCGCCATGAAGTCGAAATGAACAGATTCCCGAAAAAAATCGGTCTTGTTGGTGCTCACGGCATTGAGCATGAGATTAAATTCATCAATGTTTTCAGGCTTGATAATAAATTCACGGTAGACTCGAAAACTAGAGATCTCCAAGGCGCTCATTCGCTTGCGCAACCTAGAAATCAAAAGCTGTTTTTTTGCCGTGGTGAGATGAATTCCACAGGTGCTGTGAATAAGCTTTTGGTATAACCCAAATTCAGCGTCTGTCATTTCTTCAAAGCCGGTCATCAAGTCGTTTCCTCCCAAGGCAATTGAATAAAAAAGCGGCCGCCGGGGCCGGGACGAGCCCAGATTTCCCCCCCATGCGCAAAAATAATTTTTTTACAAATCGCCAACCCCAACCCGGTGCCTTGAATTTCATGATCTTCTGGAAGGTATTGATAAAAGGACTCAAAAACCTCTTGCACTTGGTCGGGGGGGACTCCCGGCCCTTGGTCGATCATCCCAATTTGCAAATGCTTTTTTTGTTTTACTACTTCCATTTTGATCTGCCCAGCTTGAGGAGAAAATTTGACGGCATTGCCCAATAGATTCACCAAAACCTGCACCAAGCGTGGGCCATCCACCCACAGCGAGGCCTCACTGGGCTGATAAATCAGCTCAATTTGCTTTTCCTTTAGGCCCCCCGAAACAGCCTGAATCGCTTGCTGGACCAAAGCGTCTAAACAATGAGTCGCGAAGTTCATCCGCAAGCGCCCTGAGATTAAGGCCGAATGGTCTAATAAGTCATTGATCAACAGCAGCAGCCGTTCTGATTCAGCTAAGATAATCCCCCCAAACTTTTTGACCTGCTCAGGCGGTAGGCCTAAATCGACCAAGGCTTCAGCGTAGCCTAAGACATTGGATAGGGGGGTGCGTAGCTCATGGCTCACCGTGGCTAAAAACTCGTCTTTCAAATGGTCTAAGCTTTTGAGTTTTTTATAGGCCTTTTCCAAGCTGGCATGGGCATTTTCCAGTTCGCGAACCCGTTCCTTCACCTTCTTTTCCAGGTCTTCATTCGCCTCTTGTAGGGCATAAGCCATAAACTTTTCTTGGGTTACATCGGCTAAGGAAACTAAAATTTGTCGTATTTGCCCCATCTGGTTGATCAGCGGGCTAACTCGAACCTGCTCCCAGCAGGGTAATTCTTGCTTATGGCGCAAGACCTCCCCTTGCCAATTCATCGCCCCGAGCGCGCCTGCTTCCAGTTTTTCTTGTACCGACCCCAAACCGGGAACCAATTGGTCCAACTTTTTAAATTCCAATACCTCTTCTTCGGTTTGAAACCCATATTGGCGTAAAAACGCAGGGTTTGCATATTCCGGTTTGCCTTTCGGGCTGCAGAGCATCATGGCGAGGGGGCTTTGCCGTACGACCTCGCTCAAAAGCCGAATCCGCTCTTCTTGCCTTTTTTGTAAAGTCAGATCCCGCGCCGTCACCAAGATACTCGTCGCCCTGCCCAGCCCATCAATCAAAAAAGCGGCATCGAGCAAAACAGGAATCACCTCCCCCTGCTTGGATTGAAAAAAACTCTCCCTGGCCGGCTCATTAAAACGCCTTGAACTCCACCAGAAAGCCAATTGTTCTAAGGCCCAGGGGGGTAGCAGGATTTCGATTCCCTGGTGGTACAATTCCGCAAAAGATCGACTGAGCAGCATGGAAGCGGCAAAATTAACCTTAAAGATTCTTCCATGCAAATCAAACAGAATAATCGCCTCTTGAATCGAGTTGATCAAACGATCTTGCTGGTCACGGTAGCGATGGATTTCTTGAAAAAAATGGTCTCGACTTTGAATTAAATCAGCCAGCATCCCTTGGGGTAAGTTTTCGGATTCTACCAAGGGGGTATTGCCGCTCAAGTTTTCCAAATAGCTTTGATTTTCTTCAAACAGCTTCTGCAAGGGGCTCAAAACCTGGGCAGAAAAAAGGCCATACAACCCGCCCCCCAGCAGCAGCGAAAAAAAAACCAAGGCACCGCCCAAAACCCAAAAAAAAGCCGGGCCCGGGCGCAGCCACCGCAACCCCAACCAAGCAAAAATAAAAGTTAAAACTAAAGAAGCAAAAAACAAAGGCAGGGCGCCCCGAGGCATGCCCTGGAAAAAGGGCCGAGGCTTGTTCATGCAGAATGAGGTTCGCTGAGGCTTAAGAGTTCTTCATTACTCAACATCTCATCGAGGTTCAAGACGAGAATCACTCTCTCTGCCAATTTGGCGACCCCCAATAAAAACCGATTGTTGATATGCTGCCCTAAATCGGGTCGCTCCTCAAATTGCTCTGGGCTTAAAGTGGTTACCCCGATCAATTGATCGGCGATCATCCCCGTTACATGGTCGTGCAAATTAACCAAAATAATGCAGGTCTCCGCGGTGTCTTCTTGGCTCGGCATATTAAATTTAGTCCGCAAGTCAATCACCGGATGGATATGCCCTCGCAAATTCAACACCCCCCGCATGAAGGAAGGGGTTTGGGGAATGGACTCAATGGCCATCATCTTCACCACCTCCCTCGATTCCAAAATAGGAATCCCGTATTCTTGATCGCCCAATCTGATGGTGAGCAATTTCCCCTCAGACTCGGCAAAAAGACGGCTAGCAGATTTCATATGATTCCTATTCGCTTTGTTTTTTCTTGCTAAAAAGCTCGTTGATCAAACTAACGGGGTCTAAGATTAAACCCACGCGGCCATCCCCTAAAATGGTACCCCCCGTAATGCCCCTTACCTTCGCGAAACGGTCGCCCAACTTTTGAATGACAATTTGCTGGCGGTGCAGCAGTTCATCCACCAAAATTCCATAGCGTTTCAGCCCCACATTGCAAACAATAATCACCCCCTTGACCGGGTCTGTAACTTTAGGGGTCAAGTGGTACATTTCAAAAAGCCGCACAATGGGAATCGTCTCTCCCTGCAAGAGGAAAAATTCATTTTCTTGGGCGTTGTACCCTTTTAAATCCGCCTGGTCCGGGGTGATGGTTTGGTTCACATCCAAAATGGGTAGAATAAAGCGGCTCCCTCCGACAGCGACGACCAAGCCCTCAATGATACTGGTGGTGAGCGGCATTTTAAGCCGGAATGTCGTCCCCACGCCCTTGGCGGATTCAATGGCAATCTTCCCTCGAAGCTGTTCCACCGATTTTTTGACCACATCCATCCCCACACCCCGACCCGAAATATCGGTGACCACCTGGGCAGTGGAAAACCCGGGCAGAAAAATAAAATTATAGACCTCTTTATCGGTATATTCTCGGTCACGCCGGGCCAACCCTCGTTCTACCGCCTTATTCATTAACTTTTCCACATCCAGGCCCCGGCCATCATCTTGGATGACCAGATCAATCGCGTCGCCTAGGTGCTGAGCGGTGATGGTCACATTGCCTTGGGGGTCTTTGTTCCCTCGTTCTTCTGCCGGTTCTATCCCGTGGTCGATGGAATTGCGCACCAGATGCATGAGCGGGGCATAGATGTTGTCAATAATGGATTTATCCACCAGGGTATCGGAGCCCTTTAAAACCAGATTGATATTCTTGCCCGACTTGTGACTGAGGTCGCGAACCTGCCGGCTCAATTTGGAAAAAACCGAACCAATGGGAAACATGCGAATCCCCAAAACCTTGTTGCGCAAGGACTCGGTAATTTTTTCCAAGTGATCGAGTTGCGCCAGTACGCTGCGGTCTGCCTCCTCTAAAATAACCGGGTTTTGGCTTAACAAGGAGAGGGCGACCACCATCTCGCCTACCAGATTGCTCAATTCATCAAGCTTTGTGGCTGAGACCTTTAAGGTCTCGTCAATTTTTTTGCCCCCCGGGGCAGCCTGTTGACTCTTGTGCGAGCGCTTGGGAATGATTTTTTCCGGCGGGCTGGAGTCGCCTTTGCTTTCTTTTGACGGCAAGGTTGGCTCTGGCTCCCGAGGCGCTGTTTCTCGCGCCTCCTCTTTCACCGGTGTTCCCTCCGGTGCCCCGCCTTGGGGATGGTCGATACAGTACTGCAGGGCTTGATAAAAGTCCCCTAAATTTACCGGGGCCACTAGGCTGCCCTCGATTAAATTCTTGAGTTGATCCACCAAGTTTTTTAAACAATCAATCGAGATGAACAGCAACTCAAATACGGAAGGCGTCAAGCTGCGTTTTCCGTCTCGAATCTCTCCTAGAATATCCTCGGTGCGGTGGGCCACCTTGCCAATGACCGGCATCCCTAAAAAGCCGGAAGTCCCCTTGATGGTATGCATAATGCGAAACACCGCGTCAATCTCACTCTTTTGGCTTGGGTCTTCTTCTAAGGACAAAACCGTTTCTTCCACGGCTTCCAGCCCATCTTTTACCTCGTTAATAAAATCTCCCGCAGAGCCATCTTCTAAAACCTCCGCAGTCGGCAAATCCTGCAATACCTCCTCGGGGTAATCGGCATGCCCTTCCGAAACGGCGTTCATACCCTCTAACATGTGCTGGAACCTGCCTAAAATACCGGAAAACTCCTCCCTTTTGTCTTCCCCGCGACCTAGGGCATCTAAAGCGTCATCTAAAAATTCATAGAGGTTCAAAACATAAGTCATCCCCGTGTAGGAGCCGATGCTTTCCGTGGCGAGTTGACCTAAAAGGTCATTGATAAATTCCAACCCCTGAACGAAGTTTTCCAACCCGTGATGTTGACAAACCTCCAACAGCCCATCCATGGGCAACATGATCTCGGTCAAATCGGGGAGGCTAAACCCGTTTAGGTTTTTTTCCAAAAGCGAGGCTCGCAACTGCTCGCGAAAGGGAGCCAACTCCTCCAAAATAAGCTCGAACTGACGGACTTCCATAGCTGTCTCCTAAATACCGCTACCTTTAAACAATTCCGAGTCCAAAACTTCTCCTTTTTGAAAACGGCGATACTCCTGCTTGGTCACATCGAAGGTAATGACGGTGTAAGGCTCTACGGATTCGGTAATCCACACATTTCCCCCAATCACCGACCCCTTTCCGATAAGGGTACTGCCGCCTAAAATATTACAGCCCGCGTATAAAATCACCTCGTCTTCAATCGTGGGGTGCCGTTTTAATCCCTTGATCAACAGTCCATCCTCATTCTTGCGAAAGGACAAGGCCCCTAAGGTCACCCCTTGATACACCTTGACCCGGTTGCCGATCTCACAGGTTTCCCCGACCACCACCCCGGTTCCGTGATCAATAAAAAAGCTTTCCCCGATCTTTGCCCCAGGGTGCAGGTCGATCCCGGTGCGAGAATGGGCATATTCACTGAGCATACGAGGGATGAGAGGAATCTCTTTCAAATAAAGCTCATGGGCAACCCGATGCAGGGCCACGGCAAGAACACTGGGGTAAGAGACAATCACCTCTTCATGACTGCGCGCTGCCGGGTCCCCCATAAAGGCGGCATGCACATCAAGCTTCAGCATCCTGCGAATCTGCGGCAGACTTTCCAAAAACCCCATCACCGCGTCTTTAGCCTGCTCCACATGCCGACTATGGGGCTCGTTGGGGTAGCCAAAGCAGATGCTTTTGGTCACTTGCGCCAATAACCTTTGGTGAACCTGATCGAGCATGTACCCGCTCCAATTCTTCAGATTCCCCGCATGCACCCGTTCGCCCGTGAAAAACCCGGGAAACAGCAGGTGCAAGAGTTTTTGCCCCACATCAATGATCTCCACATTCGAAGGCAGATTGATCCCATCAACATGGTTGATTCCGCCTTCTGAGTCGTAGGTTTCTAATAATTCCTGATGGATCTGACTCAGCCGTTTGATCATTGCTTTAATCCTCGCAATCGCTCTTGTAAAAAACGCTCCAGCGCCTTTTCTGGTTCCATCCGCATCTTCAACCAATAAATGGGAGGAAGCTCCTCTTGATAGGGCTCCAGCTTAACCCAGTCTTTTTCCGTGGTGACCAGTAATCCTCTCCCCTGGGTGAGCCGCTCTCTTTCTGCTTTACTATACCCTTGGTGATCACTGAATACAAGATGCGCGGCAAGCTTTGCGCCCAGTGTTTTTAAAGTTAAGGCAAAAGCTTGGGGATTGCCCAGGCCGGAGATGGCCGTTATTTCTTTCCCCGCTAAAAAAGAGGGGCTTTACTCCGGGCCTCCCCCCAATACCAGGGCCTCGGGGATAAAGGGGCAGAGAAAAAGAGGTACCGCCTCCCCCACGATGGCTTTTAATTGCTCCACCAAGGCAGTGGGGTCGCAAAGATTGGATTTCGTTACCAGCAGAGCGCTCGCCCGCCTCAAGGCGCTTACCCCCTCCCTTAAAGGCCCTAAAGGCAGGGTGAGGCCATTGCCTAAGCCGCGAGTCGCATCGACTAAAACCAAATCCAGTTCCCGTTGCAGAGCTAGGTGCTGCATTCCGTCATCTAAAATCAAGAGGTTCGCTTGTTGTTGCGCCACCTCTGCCGCCTCCACTCGCTTGGGAGAAATATAAATGCTCAACTTTGGATGCCGCAAATGCAACATCCAGGGTTCATCCCCTACTTCTTCCATACCGAGTTTATCGCCACCGGGCTCTAAAATCCGCAAACCCTGCCCTTGAGACTTATAACCTCTTGTCAAAACAGCGGGATGAAGCCCTTGGGCTACCGCAAAATCCACCAACCAACTCGCCATCGGGCTTTTACCCGTCCCCCCTACGGTGAGATTTCCCAATGAAACCACAGGAACCCGCATGCTTTGAGAGGGCAACCAGCCCGCTCCATAAAGCTTTACCCGCAGCGCCGCCAAGAGGGAAAAAGGATAGGCCAAGACCCAAGCCCAGGGGCGCAACAAAAGAGGAAGAGGGCGGTAAAACCAATTCATAGTCCGTTCAATCTCGTAACTTTTACAAAAAAGTTTGGTTTTTGCTCAGGCGCAGAATCTCTCTTGCCGCGACCTCTAAGTCCGTGCAGTCCACCTGGGCAAAAACCCGACTCAGTTCAACCCCGTGGTCGTATTTTGGATCGTAGTATTCGGTTAAGATGCGGGCAAAACAACGAGAATAATCCCCTTGATCAAAAAAATCCAGCAGTTCCTCCACCCCCTTTTTGCCAAAATGCGCCTTGAGTCGCTCAATCATGGAACGCAAACGAGCCTGGTAGGGCTGTTGCGCCGTAACATATTCCTCAATGGTGCGTTGCACCCGCGTCGCTAAAGGGGCCTGGACCTGAATCATGGGAGCCGCTTGCATGATTTTCCACAATTTGGGCGGCAAATTGATCGGGCCGATTTTTCGACTCTCCCCTTCGATAAAAACAGGGGCGCTCAAATCCAAGGCCCTTAAGGCTTGCACCAAGCGGGCCTCGAAATTTTTCTGGGTCGAGGGCCTGAGCCCCAACCCCCCAAAAAGACTGCCTCGATGCTGGGCCAAGCCCTCTAAATCAAGATGATTGGGCAATTGGCGCAAGAGTAAGGTTTTGCCGATTCCAGTCTGCCCAAAAAGCAGGATCGGCTGCCGCATCTCCAGTTCATCGAGTTGACCCAAAACCCAATTACGGTACGCCTTGTAGCCCCCCTCAATCTGCCGGACTCCCAAGCCCAAGGAATGGGCAAAGCGGGTCATCACCAGACTGCGCATTCCCCCACGGGCGCACATCACCGCCACAGGCCCTTTTGCAACGATTTCTATTAGGGCCTTTTTCAAGGCTTCAACCTTTTTTTCCAAAAAAAGATAACCCTGATCCACCGCTTTGGCAGGGCCTTCTTGTTTGTATAAAATTCCGATCAGGTGTCGCTCTTCATCGTTGAGCAAAGGCAGGTTGAGCGCATCGGGAACCGCTCCTTGAGCAAACTCGCCGGGAGCCCGAACATCTAAGATAAACCAATCCCCTGCCATTGCCTCGGCAATGGCGAGGGTTTCGGTTTCGCCTTGGTGTAGATCCTCTCTCATGCTGTTGAGATCAGGGTGAAGGGGCAGGAGAAAAAAGGCAATAAAAAACCCCGCCGACCCTATGGGCCGACAGGGTTTCAACTACACTCGACTCCAGCCTAATGGTGCAGACTGGGGTCTTTAAAAAAGTGCCGATCCGAAATCGGCATATTGGGCACCCGAGCCATGAACCAGAAAAAGCAAAGGAAGAAAGTGCCGCCGATCCCTAAGGTCAAGGCAAAATCATAGATGCTGTACTGAAAACCGGGTAAACCAACCGGACCCGCGACAGCGTGAGCGCCATGCGCGCCCGCGCCCTCGGCAGCCAAGCGAGCCGCCACTTGATTCTCTTGCATGGAAGGAACAATCAAAAAATACTTTTCCAACCACATCCCAATGAGAATTTCAATCGCGAAAATCCGCGAAGCCCAGACACTGTTGCATACGGTGCGAGGAGCCAACCCAAAGAAGGGAATAATGAACATCATGGCGGTCAAGAGCCAGAACATCCAACCCCAAGAATGAGACTGAATCCGCAAAATCAAATAGGGGGCCTCTTCGGGCATGTTGCCGTACCAGATCACGATGACCTGCGCAAAACACATATAAGTCCACAAGAGGCAAAAGGCAAAAATGAACTTCCCCGTATCGTGAAAGCGGACAATGCTGATATACTCCTCAAGTTTGAATTTGCTGCGAATCACCCCGGAGGCGAGGTTGATAAAACACATGGCCCCAATCAAGCTGGCGGCCAGATACTGCACCCCAAACATGGTGGAAAACCATTCTTGGTCAATGCTCATCACCCAATCCCAGGCGATCATGCTGATCAGCATGACCATGGCAAAAGCCAACCAGGGAGCGAACATATGAGCGGAGCGGAACGACTTTTCCTGTTCCTCTTCTTGAGAGCCATAATTTTTCACCAAGCGGTCGGCAAAGGGATTGGAAAACCCGTTTAACTGCTTGGCAAGGCCGATGTCGGGGCGCAAGACGGCTTTGAGATAATACCAAGCCATGCCCATGACCACCACAAACAAGATCAGATTCCGTTTGACGAAAAAACTCAAATCGAGCCATGCCGCCTTGGAATGGATCACCTTATCGTGATCCACCCATTCCCAATAATGCTCTGCCCCAAACAGGGCCACCACCAGCAAAAGCAAGGCCACGGGAGCAAAAGAAAAGGCCGCTTCCGCAATCCTTTTCATGGGACGAGACCATTTTGCGTCAGTCACCGTCCAGATAATGGAAAAAATCAGACCGCCAAAGGCAATGCTGCCAAAAAACACCGTGTTGACCAGCAAAGCTTGCCAAGCCAACTCAGGATGACCGCTGAACAAGCCCACGATGAAGCCAATCACTCCAACGGCCACGAAGAGATAGAGCATCCCCTTCAAGCCGCCACTGGGCTTGATCTGGACCCGCTCTAAAATTTCCTTCATTTCTTCGTTTCGGTTCATTTCTGCTTCTCCATTTTGCGGATGTAATTGACGATATCCCAGCGTTCTTTCGCGGTAGTGGCATAACCTAAAGGTGGCATCACCGCGCCGGAAGCGTATTTGATCTTATGGAAGATGTAACCATCGGTAAAACCGGGGGTCATGATCATCATCGCCGGAGCAATCATCCCTTTTTCATTCACCTTCGACTTTGCCGTGCCCATGTCGTTCATGGTTTTCCCATCAAAATGGCAGACAGCGCAGTAGGTTTTATATTTCAACTCCCCATTGGCCAAGCTCTCCGGTGTAGGGGGGTTGGGGTTTTGGGTCGCCGTGGCGGCGTTCATCTCTTTTGCGAACCAATCCGGACTCGTCTGCTTGCTTCGCGGCTCATAGACCCTGCCATCGGTACTGACCGAATGGATGGGGAATTTGAGCATGCTCCCCAATTGCTGGGGTTTAATGTTTCTTTGGTCGTACATGTCGATGACAAAAACGAGAATCGACGATTTACCAAAGATAGAGGGGCTGACCAATAACAAGAGCAGGCCCGCGATAATAATGACTTTACGCTTCACGATGCACCTCCTCTGCTTGATAGCGGTTCATGATGGCTTCGACCTTTTCATAGTCGTGCTCGCTGCAAGGAACAACCACCCCAAAACGGTCGCGCATGAAACGATCATACCCCTTGTACCTCTTCGAGGTGGGACGCGGCGTCCCAAAGGTATCTTTTAAGATTAAACCCACGGTGCCAAAAAGGGTTATCCAAATGGCACAGATTACAGAAAGCTCAAAAAAGATGGGCCCCATACTGGGAACCGAAATCACAGGCTTGCCCGAGACCGGCAAAACCCAATCCAAGGTCATAAACACCATAATCACCACCGCCAAGGTGGAACCACAGAACATACCAAAAAGGGTAAACCAGGGAATGCTGCTTTGGGGGTTGCCCAAAGCGTGATCAATTTCGTGCCGAGGGCAGGGGGTATGGGTCGTCAATTGACGATACCCCTCCTTTCTCAGCTCTTTAATGCTGTTACAGGTATCATCCAGGTACTCGAAAGTAGCCCAGACTCCGGAGAATTCCTTGCTCATTTCGCGCTCCTCAGAGGGGGGTTAAGCGCCTCTTTCAACTCGGCAACCGCCAAGGAAGGCATGATTTTTACAAAAAGGAAGAACCACATTAAAAACCAACCGAACGAGCCGATGGTAATGTAGATTTCCACCCATTGAAATTTGTAGTTCGCCCAGGCATAGGGGTCAAAGTCGTGGGCTAACGAGGTGACCACGATATTGAAGCGTTCCAGCCACATCCCGATGTTCACCAAAATAGAGATCACAAATAAAGCGGGAATATTGGTCCGAATCTTCTTCGACCAAAGCGGAATCGGGCTGATGACATTGCAAAAAATCATCCCCCAGAAAAAGAGCTTCAATTCACCAAAGGGCCGATACCAAAAGAGGGCTTTTTCGTATTTCGCGCCCGAGTAATAGGCGATGAAAAACTCAGAAGCGTAAGCATAGCTTACCACAATCCCGGTGAAAATGATCATCTTGGCCATGCCTTCTAAATCCTTGATCTTGATGATCTCGTCAAAACCTCGGAAAATAAAACGCATGGGAATCATAATGGTCAATACCATGGCGCAACCACTGAAAATCGCTCCCGCCACAAAGTAGGGCGGGAAGATGGTGGTGTGCCAACCGGGAATCGAGCCCATGGCAAAATCCCAAGATACGATGGAGTGAACCGAAAAAACCAGGGGCGTACAAATGGCGGCAAACAAGAGGTAAGCCCTCATATAGTGCAGCCATTGGTGGTTGGTTCCCCTAAAACCCAAAGAGGGAAGGGCGTAAATCAACCTTTTTAGGCCCTTGGAATCGTCGCGTACGCTGGCAAAGTCGGGAATCAAGCCCAGCAGGAAAAAGGCGATGGAGACCGACATATAGGTATTGACCGCGAATACATCCCACAAAAGGGGGGATTTGAAATTCACCCATAAGAGCCTTTGGTTCGGGTAGGGAATCAACCAATAGAAGTTCCAAACCCGACCAATGTGAATCAAGGGGAACAGGCCCGCCGTCATGACCGAGAAAACGGTCATCGCTTCCGAAGCCCGATAAATCGAGGTTCTAAAGGGGGCCCGTACCAGGTAGAGTACCGCTGAAATCAGGGTTCCGGCGTGGGCGATCCCAACCCAAAATACAAAGTTGGTGATGTAAACCCCCCAACCAATCGGGTTGTTGATCCCGCTGCCTTCCAGACCATGACGGATCTGGTAGGCGAAAGCGAAAATCCCCATTCCCAAGGCGGTGATGATCACCAAAAAACTAGCGAGCCAAGCCTTTCCAGGCGGCTCTAGCGACTTTAAAATGTCGTCGTTAATGCTGGCGTAAGTAATATTGCTCACGGCTGCTCCTATGCTTTGCGATTATCATGCGTCACCTTTTTCAAGTAGGTGATGGCAGGTTTGAAATTCATTTCCTCCAACTGCTTGTAACCGCGCTGGGTGGAAGTTTTAAGCTTGTAAACCGCACTGTTCGGGTCCTTCATGTTGCCAAAGACAATCGCCTCGGCAGGACAGGTTTGCTGGCAAGCGGTTTCGAATGCGCCATCAAAAACCTCGTTCCCCGCGTCTTTAGCCAAGTCTTTCGCTTCACGAATTCGAGCGATACAGAAATTGCATTTTTCCATCACCCCGCGGGTACGCACGGTAACCCCAGGGTTGAGTTGCAGATGCAAGGGAGCGGGAAACTCAAAGGTTCTCCAGTTGAAACGACGCTGCTTATAGATGCAGTTATTCAAACAATAACGAGTCCCCACGCAGCGATTGTAAATCATGGCGTTGATCCCTTCATCGTTATGATAGGTCGCATAAACGGGGCAAACGGGTTCGCAACCGGCATTGCCGCATTGCTGACACATCTCTGGGGTGTAGTAGGTTTCCTGTTCCCCTGTTTCGTGATTGTGCTCTATATAGCGCTCAATACGGATCCAGTTCATTTCCCGACCACTCCACATTCTTTCTTTTCCCACAGAAGGAATGTTGTTTTCCGCATTACAAGCGACCACACAAGCGGAGCAACCCGTACAGCGATCCAGGTCGATCCCCATTTCCCACTTGTACTTTTCATAGTACACCGGTTTATCTCTCCCACTCCAATCCACTGATTTGGCGACATCCTTCACCCTTTCTTCATAGAAATCGGTGTTGGATGGGAGGTCGGTAATATATTGGCGTTCGCGCAAGTGATGTTCTTTATGGGGATGCGCGAGGCTTGCTCCTTCTTCTTCTTCTCCCCGTATCGCCTTGACGGAGGTCATCCGCACAAAACCGCGGTCTTTTTGACTGCGGTCTCCACCGGGAACCGCGTCCGCCAAACCTTCGATATCGTCTAAGGCCTGACCTTCAGGGCTGACCATCCAAGCTCTCTTCCCTGTCGCCTTTAATTGAACCGAGGTTTCGTTGTAAGCGAGGTCGCCGCTTTGATCATTGGCGTAAGCCATCAAATCGGTGACCTTTTCCCCCACCTGCATCCCTTTAATCTGAATCGAGGATTGCATCTCTACATGGGGCAAGAGAATACTTTTGTCCTTGGTGACCACATAGGTGGGGAACGCCACGGATCGACCCCGCCCTAAGGGCATGGAAATCGCGTTGCGGTTGACCCCATACCAAATCCAAACCCCAACGGTCTGGGTTCCATGCTCGGTCGTCACTTCCACTTCATCGCTCTGCTTTAAGCCGAGTTTGGCGGCGGTATCTGGATGAATCTCCACCCAAGAATCCCATACCAACTGGGTCACCGGGTGAGCGACCTCCAAGAACCAGGCACGGTTCCCCGTGCTGCCGCTGGCATTGTGCAAGGAACTGGCGGCTGGAAGCAAGGTCAGGCCCGTGATCTTTTTCTCTTTGGGTTTGACGCTTGTCGCTTGGCTAGAGAGGCCGGCCCCTTGAGCCTTGAAGGCGGTAAAAACACCGCCCGCCTGTAGGGCCTGCTTCCAGAAGCCCTCAAAACTGCCGGTGGAACCGGTTTTACTTTTAACCCCTTCCCAGGCCTTCATTAAATAGGTGCGAAATTCACCCTTGTTGCCTTGGAGAGTCAAGAGCAGGTCGCCCAGGCCTTGGGTATCGTACCCGGGAACCTTGGCCATAACCGGCTGCTGTAGACTATAAAGCCCCTGGCGAGGAGTGGCGTCACCCCAAGACTCAAGGTAATGACTCACCGGCAGGTGCAAAGCAGCCAAGGCACTGGTTTCGTCATGCTCGGTCGAAAGACTGACCACAAAACCGGCCTTCTTGATCGCCTCGACGATTCCAGAAGACTTGGGCAAGGAATAAGCGAGGTTGGCATTTTCTAAAATAAGCACCTTAGGCCCTGCTTGAATCGCCTTTAATATCTCAGCTACAGAATCTCCGGCCACATCGTAGTTTGCGCCAAACTGAACGGTTTTGCCGACATTGCCGGCCACAAGGTTCAACAGGCTGACCGCGACCTGCAAGGCCGTGGCGTCCGACCCGCAGGCGGTGGTACCGCCGGCAATGGCCAGGCTGGCTCCATTTTGCTTAAAGGCCTTGGCCAGGGCCTGAATCTTCTCTACGGGCACTCCGGTTTGAGCGGAAACGCGATCCACCGAATAAGCGGCAAGGTAGTCCCGCAAGCGGTCTTTATCCCCGCTGCCCATGGAGGCCCCACCCAAAAGCAGGCCCGCGACGGCCAACGCCACTTGCGCCTCCGTGCCGGGATTGGTGTCGATCCATTGATCGGCGTTGGTGCCCGTTAAAGACATATGGGAAGAAACATGGATATATTTCCCCTTCTCTCCCCCCTTAAAGGCATGCATTTTTGTATAGCCACGAGTGAAGGCCACAGGGCTGAGCCAAGTCTCCATGAAGTCGGAGCCAAAACTAACCAAGACTTTCGCGTCCTCAATCGCGTAATGGGGGATTTCCGCCTTGCCGAAAACCAGTCGATTGCCCGCGATAATGCTCTGACCCGGGTTGGGGTCATAGGCGAAGACCTTGCCGCCAACCGATTGGATGAATTCCCTTTTTAGTTTTTCCAAGGTGCCGCTGCGCTTTTGCCCTACATAAACAACGCTGCCCCCGGCAGACTGAAGCTTTTCTCGCAGAAGCTTAACGCCTTCGCTCCAGCTTAGGGCGGATTGGCTGCCCCCCTGCTGAGTCATCGGCCCCTTTGCCCGAGCGGGCGAATACAACCCTTGCATACTGCCTTGACCAATGGCGCAAAGGCGACCTTCGTTCAAGGGGTTTTTCAGGTTGCCCTCCGCCTTAATCGCGCGGGCCTCACGAGTACGAATCACCATGCCGCACTGGGCCGAGCATTCGTTGCAGGTTGTGGCAAATTGAATGGTCACCCCCGGGACATAGTCGTCAGGAGGAACCAACATGGGAATAATGGTTTCTACAGGATTGGGTTCGCACCCTGCTACAGCAGCGGCTGCGCCCCCCGCTGCGGCGAGCTTGAAAAAGTCTCTTCGTTTAATGCCTTTGTTCATCCCTTCTCCTAGTTATTTGTGGCAAATAAAGCAGTCTCTAGACCCCGAAATCACACCGTCAGGCTGTTGCGCCACAGCCTCGCTGACTGCGGGTGCGCCCCGGGTAGGCCGTGCGGGCCCGGCTATCTTTCCATTCGCCGTAGGGTGCTGAGTCATGTGGCATTTCACACACCAGCCCATGGCCAACGGCTGCTTCATATTATCCATTGTCCATTCTTCGATTTTCGTCACATCGCCATGGCATTGGGTACAATCAAAACCAATTTGAATATGTCGTTTATGCGAGAAGTTCACAAAATCAGGAACATCGTGAATTTTTTTCCATTCAATGGGCCGTTGTTCCTCCCAATATTTCAGTACCTTTTTAATCTCTTTTTGCTGCCAGGGCTCGGTTCCCTTGACCATGCTATGGCAACCTACACAGGTCCGCACGGGAGGAATCCCCGAAACCAGCGAACGACGAGCATAGATATGACAAAATTCACAAGGCACCTTGTTTGTGCCCGCATGCGTCTTATGGCTGAATTTGATCGGTTGGGTAAACTCGCCTGCAGCCAGTCCCCCCGGCAACAACAACAAAGCTGCCCCAATCATCAAGGCCAACCGCTTAGCAAAAAAGTTTAAGCGTTCTTTCATAATTGTAATTCCAATTTTAAAGTGTTCCTCTATGAAAATCCGTTCCCACGCTAAATAGCCCCACAAACCTCAGCTAGAGGAAAATGAAATGGAGTTAATCATAATCCGGCATTTTAATCAACCGACAAAAATCCCTGCTTATTGAAGTATGCTCCCCCTAACTAGCCCCCTCACTTGCCTACGCATGATTCAAAGGGGTTTTTTCACCCTTGGTGAATAAAAAAAGAGTCTCCTCTACCCTCTTGTGGAGTTCGGTTTCCCTGAAAAAAATTCCTCTCTCCCCCTGTTTATCCAGGGTAAAATGAAACTTGATTGTGACCTATACCAAAAAAATTCTCGCTATGCTAGTCTCTTTTTATACCAAAAGCTATCTTGTGTTTTTTGAATATATTTTTTACATGATATATGAATATGCGGAATATTCCACCCCTCACTCCGGAACAAACAGATCAACTCAAACAAAGCCTAGCTCTGTTGGCAAAACTGTTGAACTTAGGCATTCAGGGGCGCCCCCCCTTGGAAAGCGCCAAACAGCTTGCCGCATCCTACCAAAAAAACCCCCGCTACCCCAGCCCCAGATCCCAAGCTCAGGCCTTAGCTCGTTGGGAACAAAGAAAAAATTTTACCACCGGATTTTTTACCAGTCTAGGCGGGCTCTTCAGTTTGCCGATCGCCATACCGGCCTCCATGGCGGCGAATCTGCTTTTGCAAGTCCGCCTGTCCGCGGCCATCGCCCACCTTGCGGGCTTTGACATCGACGAACCACCGGTTCGCACCGCCATTGCCGTCTCTTTGCTGGGCAGCAAAGCCAAGCAATTATTCAACACAGACCTAAAGGATCTCGAAGGGGCTTTGCGCTTGCAGGGGAGCAAGCTGCCCAAAGGGCTCTTGGTGCAAATCAATCGACGAGTGGCTCAATCTTTGGTCAGCCTAGCCAGCCAAAAAGGCTTTACCCGTCTCTCTAAAGCGGTCCCTCTGATTGGCGGGGTCACGGGGGGGCTTTTGGATTTTTTCTCCGCTAAAGATACCGCCGAATTCGCCCTTGAGCTTTTTCAACCGAAATAAGATGAGCGAAAAAATTCTCTTCATCCAACTCAAGCAGATCGGCGACTGCTTGATGACCACCCCGGCGATCGAGGCCCTCAAAACAGCCCGCCCTGAGGCGGAGATTCATTACTTAACGGAAACACCCTCTGACCAACTCTTCACCTATAATAAATCCCTTGCCAAAATTTGGCTTTTTCCCAAGCAAGACCGCTTTATTCAAGGCTTGCAACTCCTCCACAAGCTACGAAAAGAAAAATTTGATCTTGTGATCGACTTCTTCGGCCTGCCCAAAACAGCGCTGCTCAGCTATTTAACCGGGGCTCCTCTGCGCATTGGCTTTGCCTATCGGGGGAGGTCTCTCTTTTACAGCCACCCTGTTTCCCCTCGCGACCAGCACCCCTATGCCCCCTTTAAAAAGCTGGAACTGCTTGAACCCTTAGGCATTCACGCTCAACAGGCTCCCTTAAAATTCCCCACAGGGCCTAAAGAGGAGCAAAAAGCCAGGGAAATCCTAGAAACCCTGCAAACGGATTGGACCCGCCCCCTGATTAGCCTCAGCCCCGTATCCAGACAAAAATACAAGGTCTGGCCCGCCGCTGACTTTGCTTGGCTGGCAGACCGCCTAATCCAGGAATATAAAGCGCAAATTCTTTTTTTATGGGGGCCTGGCGAAAAGCACTTTATTCAGGCCCTGCGCCGAGAAATGAAAGAAAAAGACCTTGGTGACTACCCCATACCCAGCTTGGGCGAAACCAAAGCCTTGTTGGAAAAAATGGATTTACACCTGGGCAACGACAACGGGCCCATGCACTTTGCCATTGCCGCGGGCACCCCGAGCTTGGCCATCTTTGGCCGCCCTAGGGCGGAAAACTGGACCCCGCCCAACCAAAACCGGCACCTAGCCATCGAACATGATCCAGGCTGCAAAAAAGCCTGCCACTACCCTCATTGCCAACTCGAATGCTTGCGGGACTTAAAGAAAGAAAGGGTATGGGCGTTGCTGCAAAAACAGCTGGAAAACCAGCCCAAAAGATATTCAGAAACCTCTAAAAAATTCAGAGGCCAAGGCGGAGAGGCCGCGCCAAATTAAAAGGCGAGGTCAATGGATTTGTTCAGGGAGAAAAAATTCACTTCAAAACCGAACCCGACAGCTCCAGGAGGGCTCAAGAGCCCAAAAGCGATTAAAAAACAAAACCCGTACGCACCTGGAACAGGCTATTGGTATCTTCAAAGGCCTCAGCAGCCTTGTAATTGACAAAGTAAAACCCCAGCATCATCCCCTCTTTAGGAATCCACATCACCCCGCTTTCACTCACCGTTTCCTTATATTCTGAGGGGCTGGGCGGGTTGGGGGTAATGGAGACGCTTTTTTTGGTCAACTCCTGAAGGCGGCCCGAAAAAAGCAACCCCCGAATCAACAACTCGACCTCCGCGTATTTGCTCCTCTCTGCCGAGTGCCAAGCCGCGCCTTTGGTGGTCGTGGCTACGGCTTCGATGGTCGGGCTTTTGCGTGAGCCCGTTTCAAAACGAAATTGAGTTTCCCCCGGGGTGCCGAGAACCAACCCAATGCCGCCAAAAGTCTCTTTATAAACCAGATCCACAAAAAGAGGGCTCCTCTGGCGGACCTTACTCCCCCCCAAGCCCAGATAGATGCTTTCGGCAAAACGAAAGGACACGCTTCCGTCAATCGTGCTTTGGGTCCGCTGTAATTTCGGGTTGGCCACATCAAAAAAATCAGTTTGACGAATTTCCCTCACCCCGACCCCGACCGAGGCCCAATCCTGATCCCCCATCGCCAACCGCAATTGATTGGTCGAACCCTGCAAGGGCACGGTGCCGGGGCTGGCGCTGACATTGGTCTTTTGGGTGAAATTCGCGGCACTCGCTTCCAAAACCGCATTCCAGACAGGCACGGTAAAACCGACATCGCTCTTTACAGAGGAATACTCAAAAACATCAATATTCTGCGCCCTGCGTTGACCCGTCCCCTCTTGATACCCGCCAAATACCGCCATCTGCGTTCTCCAGCCTGCCGCTGCCGGGGCTGCCGTAGGGAAACTGAGGTCTAAGCTGGGGCTGGCAATCTGCGCCCGCAACGGTGTCGCGAAGAGCGACAAAAAACCAAAAAGCCCCAGCAGATACCCAAATCTACTTTGTTTGAACATGATTTTCTCCCTGCAAACAACTAAATAAAATGAAAACCAAAATTTAAACTCCAAGCGCGTTGAACTTGATCTTTTGTTTCGCGCAATTCTTTTCCATCCATACGGTACAGGCTCATGGAGAAACTAGAGCCCCTCAACCCCAAGCCATAGCGAGCCTCTTTTTGCACCCGCTCGGTGCCCCAATTTAAAATCTTGGTTTCCGTCACGGTCTGATCTTGATAAGTCAAGATGAGAAAACCGAATTTCGCCTCGACGGAGTAAGTCTGCGTCTTTTTCGGGGCCACCAAGTCGGCGGGAACAACCCCATTGGAGTCTCCCTTGTCGATGATCAAATCATACTCCACCCGAAATTGATTGCTCTCAGGAGTTCCATATTGGTAAGCCGCTCCACTAAAAACCCGATTCCATCTTTTATCCTCATAACCGCTGACCATTTCGCTCACCTTCTCTAGCCCTCCACCGAGAAAAAAGCCCTCCCCCAAGCGGACATTAAAACTACCGCCAAAGGCCTTGCGCTGTCTTAAAATATTGCCTTTTAAGGTTTCATTGTGGCCGCCGATGCCGACCGAAACACGCCCGTCACCTCGAATGGCCAAGCCAAAACGGCTCTCACTGATCGTCTCTTTACCATAGGTATCGCTCGAAGGGTCCCAAAGATCCAAAATTCGGTTTTGGGTTCCTGAAACCTCGAGACTGGCCCGGGCCGTCTGCCAAGCGACCAAAGCGTCCAAACCCTGGCTGTGCCCGTTCACCTTGGTGGTGGAATTATAAGACCATCCATATTGGGAACCCGCCCCCACGGTTGAGCCAAAGCGCCAAGAACTCGCCGCCGAGACCAAGGTCGGGCGCAGTTGGTCTAAACTAGGAGTGACCACCTGAGCCGAGGCAGAGGCCCCCCCGAAGTAAATCAAGAGACTCAATAAAAATAAAATCGCTTTCATAATCTATTCGACAAAATCGTTTCTTTCCCTTGCAGCCTTGTCGCAGTCGGGTTATCCTCACCCTGCTAGGCCTTTGGGTTTCACTTGTTTTTATTCGATTTCTTTGCCAAAAAAAGTATTACAGCAAAGCCATAAATAAAAGATGCAAGTTGCATGCTTTCTCAATTGGCCCTTGCAATATATTCATTCAATTCTGAACAGAGATGCAGGCTGCCATCATTCAATTCAAACCCCAAAAAGGCGCTGTTACGGATAATTATAACCAGCTGCGCCCCCTCTGTGAAGACTCCATTGCAAAAGGGGCCAAACTGCTGCATCTGCCGGAAATGTGCCTCACGGGCTACCTGTGGCCCAACCGCAAGAAGATTGAACCTCTTTTGGAAAATAAAAAAGGGGAAACTTTCCAACGCTTTTCCCGGCTTTGCCGTGAGCGACAAATCTATCTTGCCTATGGCTACCCGGAGGTGAGCCAAACCGGCCACTATTACAACAGTCAAAATTTAATCGGCCCCGAGGGGCAGCTTTTAGCCCACTACCGCAAACGGCATCTCTTCCCCGCGGATATGACCTGGGCCGAGCCCGGCAACCTCCCCTTCCAAAGCGTCCCTACCCCCTTGGGCCGATTGGGCTTAGGGGTTTGCATGGATTTAAACTTCGATGATTTTATCCTGTTTCATGTACAGGCCCAGACCAACCTCCTTTTATTGGCGATGAATTGGCTCGATGAAGGGGGACCGGTCATGGAATATTGGCGCTACCGACTCTACCCCTTTGCGCAAACCTGCCTGATTGCCAACAGCCACGGCCAAGACCAACACATTCTGTTTTGCGGCAGGTCCGCCGTGATCAACCACAACAAAATCCTGGCCCACTTGCCTGCCGAAGGCAACCAAACCCTGCTCCTTGAAATTTAAATACGAAATAAATTCAATTTATTTGGGTTTTTTTTTGAGCCATCGTAGTCAAGTTACATTTTTTTACATATACTCTTTGCATGGGACTAAAACCCTAAATCTCGATTGAAAGAAAAAGGAAATATGGACAATACCTTTGGGCTGGAGAAACTAGGTCTAACCGGACTAGGAAAAATTTTCCGTAATTTGAGCGTCCAAAAGCTGGTTGAGCACGAACTGGCCACAGGGCATGGCAAACTGGGTCCGAATGGATCGTTAATCGTGGATACGGGCAAGTTTACGGGCCGTAGCCCCAAGGATAAATTCTTCGTTGAAGAAGAAACCACCCAAGACAACATCTGGTGGGGCAAGGTCAACCAAAAAATCAGTAAAGACATCTTCGAGACCTTGAAGAACCGGGTGAAAGAAGCCTTAAGCAATCAAGACCTCTATATGTTTGACGGCTACTGCGGCGCCGACAAAAAATACCAAATGCCGATTCGGATCGTCACCCACAAGCCCTGGCATGCCCATTTCGTCCGCAACATGTTCATCCGCCCCAAAGAGCAGGAATTAGAAGACTTCACCCCTGAATTCACCATCTTAAACGCTTCGTTTTACACCGAGCAAGAATTCAAGGCCCTTGGGCTCAACTCGGAAGTCTTTATCATCTTCAACCTCAAAGAGAAATTCGCTATCATCGGCGGTACCGAGTACGGCGGGGAGATGAAAAAAGGCATCTTCAGCGTCATGAACTACTTTTTACCCCTGCAAAGCGTGATGAGCATGCATTGTTCTGCCAATGTAGGTAAAAAGGGAGATGTGGCCCTCTTTTTCGGTCTTTCCGGCACGGGCAAAACAACCCTCTCTACCGACCCCAACCGCCAGCTCATCGGCGATGATGAACACGGCTGGAGCGATGATGGAATCTTTAACCTCGAGGGGGGTTGCTATGCCAAGGTCATCAAACTCGACCCGGAAAAAGAACCGGATATCTACAATGCCATTCGCTTTGAGTCGATTTTAGAAAATGTGGTCTACGATGAAGAGAGCCGCGTGGTCGATTACGACGACAAATCCAAAACGGAAAACACCCGTGTCAGCTACCCCCTGCACCTGATCAAAAACATCAAGCCTTCGGGCTGCGCGAGCCACCCGAAAAACATCATCTTTTTAACCTGTGACGCTTTCGGGGTTTTGCCCCCCGTCTCTCGGCTCACCCCAGAACAAGCCAGCTACCACTTCTTGAGCGGCTATACCGCCAAGGTCGCGGGGACCGAACGCGGCGTAACCGAACCAGAAGCCACCTTTTCCACCTGCTTTGGGGCTCCCTTTATGACCTTGCGCCCCAAAGTCTACGCCGACTTGTTGGCCAGCAAAATGAAAGAACATAAGGTACACGCCTACCTCATCAATACCGGCTGGGTCGGCGGCCCCTACGGGGTGGGAGAGCGCATGAGCCTGCCCAACACCCGAGCGATGATCACCGCCATCTTAGACGGCACCATCAGCGAGAGCGAATGGCACAAAGACAGGGTTTTTGGCTTTGAGTTTCCCCTGCACATTGAATCCCTCCCCGGGGTGACCATCAACCCCCGCAACACCTGGGACGACCAGCACGCCTATGACCAGGCAAGATTGAAACTGGCCAAGATGTTTATCGAAAACTTCCAACAGTTCGCCGATGAATGCGGCCACCTGCTTGCGGTAGAGCCCAAGGTTTAATGCGGATTCAAAGCCTGCTGATCATCACCGGCAACCCCGGCAAGGCTGAGGAACTGCAAGCCCTCTTGGGCTTGCCCGACCTCGAGATATCCCACCAAAAAATAGATCTCACCGAGATCCAATCGGCAAAACTCGAAGAGATCGGCCGGTTCAAGACCCGTTTGGCTTTACTGCATCCTGATTTAGAACCAGGTTGGGACGCTGTTTTAACCGATGATGTGGGGTTTTATCTCAAGGCGTTGAACGGGTTACCGGGCCCCTTCATCAAATTCTTCCTCCAATCCTTGGGGGCACAGGGCCTCTATGACCTCACCCGCCACCGGGGACCGGCGGCCCGCGCGGTCTGCTGTTTGAATTTAGGCTTAAAGAGGACTCAAGAAATCATCCAATTTCAGGGGGAAGTACAGGGCCAAGTCATTGCCCCTATTGGCCATGAGGGTTTTGGCTGGGACTCACTCTTTCGCCCCGAGGGGGAAAGCCGCACCTACGCCCAGATGACTTTGGAAGAAAAAAATCAAATCAGCCACCGCGCCTTGGCAACGGGAAAACTCAAAAAATGGATTCAAGGGGGGCCTTCAGAATCCAATAACCCCACCGCCTGCCGTATATAAGCGGCAATCGGCTGTTCCTGGACCTCCAACAGGGCAACAAACTTCAGGTGCCGTCGAAACTTCCCCTTTCCCCGCAAAAGCCCGGCAGCATCCCGCAACAAAAATCCCTGGCCGAACTCCAAGGAAACATGATTTTTATAGGCAAAAAGCCCACAGAAATCCTCTGACAAAGAAAACATGACCCCGCCGTAAATCATCCGCTCCGACGCTTCCGGGGCGCAGGCTAAAACGATTTCCCGCAAAGCTTGCAAAATCTCGTATTTTTTCCCCTCTAAACTGCGCAACTCCTCTAAAAACGCCAGCACGGCAGGATTCGCGGACTTCATTTCAACTTATCCTCAAAAGACACGGGGCCATAGGCGGTTAAAATCTTCCCCACCGTGGCGGGGATAACATAGGCGGAAATATCCTCTCCAATGCGGGCCAATTCCCGCACTAAACTGGAGGAAATGCGGCTGTATTTGGGATCTGCGAAAAAGGCGACCACCTCGACCTCCTCGGTAATCCCCCGGTAACCGGCAGACAAACTCATTTCGTGGTCTAAATCCCCCCCGTGACGAACCCCCCGTACAATGAAGCGAGCCTCTTTCTCCAAGGCATAGCGAGCAATGCTGCCGGAAAAATAAGCAACCTCTACATTGTTGAGCTTGTAATATTTTACATAGTCCTGCATAATTTCGATTTGGCTCTGCAAAGATAGTCTGGTCTCTTTTTCAGGGGAGAGGGCAGCAACCCAATAAAGCTTAACAAAACAGGCCGCAGCGCGCCGTAGGATATTACCATGACCTAAAGTCGGTGGTTGCGCGCTAATCGGATAAATGGCAAGAGCATTTTGCATGATCCTTTGGGTAGTACAACCGTGATTTGGTGGGGAGAAAAAACACCGCAAAAAGCCCCTTTAGGCTTTTTTGGGTTTGGGGGTATAAAATCGACAATCTTGCCCGGAGGCGGAAAAAACCTCTCTCGCTGGGATCATCGGTGATTTAAACCCCCACTGCTTGCACCCGTATGGATGACTCTTCTCCCAGGTGACATAAAAAAATATGCAGCGGTGGCAGTTTGGCCTCTCGCTCATAACAAGCTCCGTTTCAGTTCTAGATATAACAGCAGAAACTTCAGGCTGTAAAGCTGCAAAGAGCAAAAGAAACACTAGAATATAAAGGCCTATGTCTCTTTTTGAATCCTTTAAGCTCGGTAGTATCCGCGCGAAAAACCGTATTCTCGTCCCCCCTTACAACGATGGCATGGCCCAACGAGATGGCAAGGTCTCCCATGGCATTTTTGAACATGTGATGCGTTTGGTTCGCCAAGGAGCCGGTATCATCATCGTCAATTCCGCTTATGTGACCCAGCAGGGGCGCAGTCAAGCCCTGCAATTGGGCATTGCGGAAGAAGAACATCTAGCGGGGTTAAAAAACCTCGTCAAGCACATCAAAAGCGAAGGCGCGGTCGCGGGGATTCGCCTCTCCCACGCCGGGGCGAAAACCAACGAAAAAATCTGCGGGGAGCAACCCATCGGCCCCTCTTCCATTAACTTCGGCAAGGATTACGACCTTTCCAGGCCCTTTGATGAAGACGATGTAGAAGAACTCTGCCTCTTTTACGCCCACGCCATTGAACGCGCTGAAGAGGCGGGGTTCGATTTCGTGGAACTCAACGGCGCCCAACAGCAGCTTTTGGACCAATGCCTTCACCCCCGCTACAACGGACGAGAAGACGAATACGGCGGCAAGCTGGAAAACCGCCTACGCCTCGCCACCCGCATTATCCAAGCGATGAAAAAGCGGGTCGAAAATCGGCTCATGGTAGGCTATTTCTTTTCCATCCATGATAAACTAGAAGATGGATTTAGCGCCAAACACCTTAAAACCATGATTAAAGAACTGGAAAAGGCAGGGGTCGATATCTTCCACCCCGTGACCATTCATGTGATGAACAAGTTCTTTGAATCTGAAGAAACCCTGTTGGAATGGGTCTCTAAATACACAGATCGACATATCATCGTTGAAGGCAACATCAAGTCCACTCAGGTCTTAAAAGAGGTCTTAGCCATTGATAAAGCGGGGATGTACGGCATTGACAAGGCCCTGTTTACTCGGCCCAACTGGTACCAATTTCTCCAGAAAAAAATCGCCGGATAGGTTTGGAAACCAATTATTGCCTTTTTTATAAGGGGTCTCAAATCCTCTTCGGTTTGCTGTTATGCCGACAAAAAAACAAATGGATTGTACAGCCCTTAGCGGGACGGCAATTTCACGCCCCTACAAACCAACTCCCTCTTTGTTGGCAAGACAAGGCCTTTAACGATGTGACCGAGGGCTTAAAGGCCTTGGAACAGCGAGCCGCTCAAGTTGCCACGCAGGCAAAAGCCCTTGATTTAGAAACCATCCATCAACTCTTAGAACCCGGTCAGCCCTACGGGCTAACTGAACTGGCCGAACTGTTTTTAGACCAACCCGAACAGGGTTGGAGCCGCGCAGCCTTGCTCCTCGCCTTAAAAAACAACCCCCTTAAATTCCAAAGCAAAAAAGACCAATTCGTGGCCCGCAGCCCCGAAGAGATCGAACGGCTCTGTCTGGAAGAAAAAAAGAAACAAGAAGCAGTGGAAAAAGAAGCCCGGGAGCAGGCCTGGTGCCAAAGCTTAGCCCAGGGAATCGCGCCCGAAATTTTACCAGAGCAGAGTGAGCTTTGGAAGCAATTTAAAAAAACCCTGCTCCATTTTTCCCTTCACTTTGAAAAAGCGGCAGCAAAAGATCACCTTGCCCCCCTCTTAGGGTTGGACCTCACTCAGCCCCGAATAGCCGAAAATCAGCTCTTGCGCATTCTCAACCTCACGGGGGAGAAAAAAAGCTGGGGCCGCTTACTGCTGGAACGAAATGAACTGTGCCGGCCCTGGAGCCCTGATATTTTACAAGAAGCCCAAGCCCTAGCGGCCTCCAACCCCGCAGAAAACATCTGGGGTTTGGAAATGACCGACCTCCGCCACTTGCCCGCCTTGACCATCGACAACGCGACCACCAAAGACTACGATGACGCCTTGAGCGCGCAGCTTGAGGGGGAAAACCTACGCCTCTGGGTGCATATTGCCTGCGTAGGAGGGAAAATAGGGCCTCAAAGCCCCTTGTTTAAATTGGCTCAGACACGCATCTCCAGCCTTTACACCCCCTTGGCGGTTTACCCCATGCTGCCTGAAGTCTTAAACGAAGAAACCTTTTCTCTCCTGCAAGGCGCCCCCAAAGGGGCTTTAACCTTAGAGTGCCTGCTTTCCCCCTCTGGTGAAGTCCTCCAAAGCCAACTCTACCCCACTGTGATCCAGGTAGAGCAGAATTTAAGTTATGAGACAATGGATCAACGCATCGCCCAGGGAGAGGCCCCCTGGGCGGAATTGAGCCGCTTCACCCAGGCTCTGGCCCAAAAGCGCAAGCAGGCGGGCGCCTTGGAACTGAGTCGCAGAGAAGTCCAACTCGACCTCAGCGACCCCAAGCAAGTGCGTATCGCCCAGTATCGAATCGACAGCCCCGCAAGCTTGATGGTGCAGGAAACCGCGATCTTAGCCAATGCCCAGGTGGCTGACTACTGCCTGCGCAAAGGCATCCCCAGTTTATATCGCAACCAGCCCCCCTATGAACTCTTACGCGATCCAAGCCCCACCAAACCATTACAACTCAAAGACCTGCGGATTCAACCCGCTAAGCTAGGGCCCACTGCCGAGGGGCATGCCGCCTTGGGGCTGTCTGCCTATTTGCAAGTCACCAGCCCGATCCGCCGTTTCTTAGACCTCTTAACCCAATGCCAGATCTTAGCGGAAATGGCAGGCCAACCCCTTGGGTTTCATCAAGAAGATTTACTCGGCTGGGCCTTGGAAATCGAAGCCCGATCTAAAGCCCTGGCCCAAACAGAGCGGCGGCTTTTAGACCACTGGAAAATTAAATATTTGGCTCAGAACTCCGCCGAGCTTTATACCGGGGCGGTACAGCGCCGCTTGCGCAATGGTCGCTGGCTCGTGCGTCTCGTGGAATTAGAGCTCCCCATTGAAATGGATTTACTCAAAGAAAAAGAAGAGGTTAAAATCCGTCTGCGGCAGGTTCGCCCAGAAGAAGACTATATTGACGCCGTAGAAGCAGACCCCCTAGCCCCCCAAAGCGAGCAGCAACACCGCAACCACCGTGGGCAAAGCTTGGAGGATCAAGATGGCGACCAAGGGACTTAAGTCCAACCCTCCAAAATTAGGCAAAACCCGTTGAATCGGCAGTAAAATCGGATCTGTCACTCGAATCAAAAGCCGCATCGCCGGATTATAGGAATTCAGCTGAAACCAACTGAGTACAGCGCGCATCAGGATGGCAAAACTCAAAATACCGCAAACGCTGGCGACTAAATCCGCTAAAGCTTGACTCATTTTATCCTAAAAGTCATAAAGTTACCTACAAAAATCTTATCTTATTAATTTTAGCAGAGCAAACCGATCTAGGCAAAAGGAAAGCGTTATTTTCCCTGTAAATACCACCTTTTCAGCCCCCGCAAAAACTGCTACCTTTAAATTTTATGAGGAATGAAATGGATTGGTCAAAAACAGAACTCAAAGCCCTACTTTTTTGCGGCATTATTGCCCAAGTGATTGATTTTGGAATTGATCAGGTTGAAGAAAAGGTTTGCTACAACTTTTTAGAGCAACATTGGCAGCCCCAATGGGGCGACCCAACAGAATTTTATCAAGCACGCTTTCAAGAAGTCCAAGCCTTCATCGCCCCCCGAGCGGAACTCACCACCAAACTGACGCGTTACGCAAAAAAACTGCGCTCCCAACTAACCCCGGCTAAACAGGCCCGTTTACTCGAATTAATGGAAGCGGTAGTGCGATCCAATCAAGTCGAAACCCCCCAGGAAAAACAACTTTTAACTCTTTTTCGCGCCCAATTCGCTGACAAAGGTTAAGGCGCCGCAAACCTGACCTCCCCTACGACAGCTAAATTATGCCCCAAGAACATACTTATTGATTTATTTTGCTCTCGGAGGCGGATGGGTATCTGGTGTGCCCCCCGGTCTTCAAAACCGTGTGAAGGGCCTGGAAAGGCCCTTGGTAGGTTCGATTCCTACGCGCCTCCGCCACGCTGCCCGCGCAGGGCAGATGCTTGCAGCCAAAGGCTGCGCCGCAGAGCCCTTGCATCGCAAGGGCGACTTTGCAGGAATTTTGTTTTGTTGTTAATTTTGTCATCATATTCCTGTATACCATCTTGTATACCGTTCAAAAACTGCGGTTCAAACTAATTTCTCTTTTTAGCATTAACAATTTGAGACAGCAAAATTTGATTAATTTCAATTTTTTTCTCAAGTTGCTTGGCGGTTAAGCTTCTTTTTCGCAAAATGTAAGACAAAAATGAACGAAGAATAAATTTTCCAATTATTCACCAATCAGCCATTCGTCAACTCTTGTAAATCTTTAACCTTAATTACCCACCTACCATTTTGTTTAAAAAAACCTGGATAACGCATAGGATCATTGTAAAATGTCTTTTCAGTAATCCCCATATACTCAATAGCAACCTTCAGAGTCAAAACCTGATTGGGGGGCAAATCTTCCAAGGGGGTTAAGGCTTTTACCCCTGCCGCCTTGGGTGCATTTTCTAGCTTAAAACAACGCTCATCTATATTTTCAACTTGTTTTGACACTTGTCCCAACTGCGTTGCTAAATCTTGCAGCAGAAATAGCTGATCAAAATTACGATGATGTCCCAGAGCCCATTGAATGCAAGGAACTACCGGTTGAATGGACAAATAAGATAGAGTCTGAAATTGAGTCTAGCGGTACTTTGATAGTGTGGTCTAAGCTCACTAGACTTCGTTGGAAGCGTCACAAAGCATTTTTTTCAAATACTGCCTTTATTGTAGGAAGAATTTATCGTTATTTTATCTCAGATATGAAATGCGATATTCGAATGGCGGCGTACCAAGATGGGCACGCAGTTTTCGAAGAGTTTATTCTTCCGAATGATCCACTATACTTAATCAAAGGAACTAATTGCCCAAAGCCTTTTGATCAAAACACAGCATTTGAGCCATATGGAGGAGAAGATGGGAATTTTCCAATTAAAGTTAAGTATGATGGAAAACACTACACGGTGAACCTAAAATTTTCTGTTGCCAAAGCAGATTTTAGGCGAACCGCAGCTGAATCTGGTACTAAAGCAGGTAATCTTCCAATTGGAAAACACTCTAAAAGAAACCAAGGGATATCTTTAATTAGGGCTAATAGAGAAATTGAATTAAGTAGTGCATTTGATATTCCATATGATCCAACAGACCGTTGGTGGGGAATTGAGGTGTCTTTCGAGCCAGAGTTAGACGCAGTATTTGGAGTAACTAACAATAAGCAAGCAACTACAGCATTTCAACAAATTAGTGCTGCTGACATAGCTATTGATGAAGAAATTAGTCGCAGTAAAGTCAAAACTTTTTTGGAAGATGAAAACGACATACGATTACCAATTTTGATTATTTCAGAAGAAATTTCCAATAAATTGTCTACGATACGCCAATTGATTGAAGGACAAACAAAGGGTGTAAAGCTTAAGAAAAAAAGTGGAGAAGAAACAAACTCCAGTACTGAGGCAGCAAATAAAGTTACAAATAAAGATGGAAAAACAGGTGAGAGTGATGAATTAGAAATAAAACTTTCGGTAGAAGAAAAAACTAAACAGCTAGAGGAAGAACTTGTTAGAGAAGGCGTTTTTGTTAATGATGCCGATAAAGAGGCGATTGTTAAAGGCTGGCTAAGTGATGGCAAGTACATTTTTAGTTCTGCAAATTTAAGAGGTAGCCGTTGTATTTTCGATGTTTCACAGCCTGCGGGTAAACTGAAGGTCACGATAAACTCAAATCACCCTGCATATGAACAATTTATTCAAGAAATCGAAAAAGAAGATGGCCATGCATTTGGAGCTTTAAAGTTACTTTTTGCAGCATGGGCTCGTTTAGAAGACATTGAAACTAAAGATGATGAGAAGCGAAGAAAATTCTTCGAAGACATCAGATTTGAATGGGGTGCAATTGCTAAAAAAATGCTAGATGAGTATGAGTAGACTCTTTTCTGGAGATCGGCTTCAGCAAAAAATTGAAGTTGAGCTGAAGGACGCAAAAAAAATTATCTTCATTTCGGCTTATATTACTGAACCTGCTATTCGATGGCTCAGTGAAAAAATTCGTCCTGTTGCGGATGTTACCGTTATTGGAAGGCTTACCCCGCATGATATAAATTGTGGGTCATCAGATATAGCGGGCATGGAGCAAATTCTGTCCAATTCATGGGGGTTGAGATGCCTTAGCAACCTTCATGCTAAGATTTACTCTATTGATGACAGAGTGATTTTTGTGGGGAGTGCAAATCTTACTTCAAATGGATTAAAACTATACGGCCAAGGTAATTTAGAAGCTTGTTCTGAAATTCCCCCAGATCAAGAAAACCTCGATTTTATTGATCAAATCAAAAGCAGCGCACTTTCGGTGGATCAAAAAACTCTTTCCAAGATGAAAGATTTTCTTGATGCAAATCCTATCAGCTTGAATTCAGTAGATTGTCCGCATTGGCCAGCAGATGTGCTGCCTGAAAACAAAGATGTTTGGGTGACCGATTTTCTATGGACTGTACCAGATTCACTTACTGAAAATGAAGACGAATCTGTAGAGCATGATTTAGCAATGCTGCAAATTTCAACGCCCATATCGCGTGAAAGTCTTAGCAATGCATTACGGCAGTCAAAGTGCTTTAAATGGCTTATCAGGAAGCTAGAAAATTCAAAAAGAGATTCAATTCGGTTTGGTGAGCTTACGCAAGCACTTCACAGCGATCTAAAGGATGACCCAAGTCCTTACCGTCGAAATGTCAAACAGTTGCTGGCTAATTTGCTAGCTTATTGCCAGGAATATGCTATTGATCAAATTACTATTGGTCGTCCCCAACACACTCAAGTCGTAAGCTTAAGATCAGCCAATGAAAAACCTATCTGAAAAAGATAACGCTAAAAAAGTTCTCGGTTTAATAACGGCGGCGGCTCATATTCATCCCCATAATCAAAAAAGTCTACAGCTTGATCCCTCAGTTTAATTTTGATCCTCTGAATCAACAAGGGCTCTTCTTTGGAAAAATCATCATACCGCATTAAAGATACCTTCCCGGAAGTAAAATGGATCTTTACCAGGTGCATCGGGTCTAAATCACCATACAATTGACTTGCGCAGCCAATATAAACTCTGAGTTCAGGGGGAAGGTCAGAAACAAGTTCCTTAGGGATAACCCAAGAGTGTCCGTTGTTAAACTCACCAATTTGCAGTTGTTCGAAAGCTTTTACAGAACTCTCTTCAATCAACTCTGGATTACCAACGCTAAAAAGAAGCTTGGTAGCTTCTTCAATTGCATTTGTATACTTGCCAAAAAACACCTTAATATCTCGTTTAAGTTCTTCCGGCATATAGATGTATGGTCTGCGCCTTCCAAACAATCCTAAGGCGAAATAAAGCAATAAATCATTCCGCCGTGCTTCTTGAGCCAATTGATAGTTTTCTTTGCCGTAATACTCAATGAGCGCATCAAAAGCTTTTTTATGAGAGCCGAATATATGGCGAACTTGATCTGAGAATTCAAACTCATCATTTGCCGGAATTCTTCCAAAATCGAGAGTAGTTTCCCAAAAGTGGGTAAAAAGTTCTTTATGCTTTTCAATCGGCTCTTTGACTGACTGCTTTGAAACAACTTTTTGTGGCCTTTGAACCTGTTGTTTCCAGTGCCGCCTGACATGCTGCCGCTCTAACAAATAGTGCTGTTCTTCAAGTTTATCCTTGAAGAGGATAAAAATCCCCTGGCCAACGGCAATTGCTTCTTCAGCAAGACTCTCTTCTAAATATTCTTTAAACTCATTTTGAGAATAATATCGCTGAAATGTATTTCGAGAAGTCAGCACGCCGTCCCCAAAAGGCTGGAATTGCCTGATAACACTGTCGCCAGCAATCATCACAGATACGATTAGCATCTTTTCAGTTAAACCATAAGCTTGCTTTAAAGTATCTAATCGCTCGTCTTGTTCTTCAATGACATTCAACACAAAGCCAAGGTTAACGATATTTGCTGCCCTTTTTTGGCCTTCGGGGTAGTGCACAGGGTCCCATGCAGCAATATCAAGCCCATGCGATTCTAACTCCCGAACATCGTCTCTTTTCCCACAGCCGTAGTCTAAAATAGAGTAGGTTCCATCAAAGTAGTTATGTCTAGCTAGGATTTGCATAGGTGCCGAAAGCTTATTTCTGTCGATAGCAGTTTTGTGCCGTTCTACTTTTTGCGAAGCAGAGACGGTTGCCCTTAGCGCCTTTTTTTCAATTTGTTGGAGGCGGCCCGTTTCATCAAGACAATACCCTTTGCTCTTTATTAGCCTATTCCAATTATTTTTAAACCCAATTGATCGAGTATTTTCATAGAGGCCGATTGCTTCACCCTCTTTCGTAATTTCCTGAAAAAGATCAAAGAGCTTATATTCATCTGCTACCAAGGTCTCTTTTCTGTGTAAAATTGGTGGATTGTCGGACTTGGAATAATCCGCTTTTCTAAAATTCAGATTGGTGACATCTATAGTAAAGCTTTGATGCAGACTCGGATAGGCATAAGTATCAAAGTCTGGGTAGTTGAGAATACTTATTTTATAGCTTCGCTTGTTTAGCTTTACTACATTCCAGCTTTTCTTTTTTAGCTTGTGAGTCCGCAACATAACTCGCAGGAAGGCATTTAGTTCTGGAGCGACAGCAGAGAACAATTTTTTATGCATATACACAGCGTCAGGAAGGTGCTTCCCTTGCTTTAAATCCTGGACTAGTTTTCGATATTGCGAAAATTCAAGCATAAATTCCAGTTTCAAATCATGACCGACACTTTCTTGAAATCCTTTCTATCATGAGGGGAAATATATGATAAGCGTAAATTCTTTAGAAATAGTGAAAAGGAAACAAATTAAAAATAGTAACAAAATTAGGATACTGTAAAGTTTTTTGTGTAAATTCAGAATTCCTTGATTTGCTTGAAAAAGGGCAAATTCTCTTTCACCTTCCCCACAGGGCTTGAGCGCCAGCGCAGCTCCATCTTCAATAAAATAAAGTCTAAGAGCCGTAAGCACCCAGTAAACCCCATCTTTTTCTTGTCCTAATATGGCTCAGGTATGGGCTAGAAAACATGAAAAAGCGGCTGAATGCCTTGGAAGCGAAGGTAGCTAAGGAGGGAGGTATCCTCACTGAAGCCCAGTTGGTTGCCCTTGAGAAGAAACGGGACGAGTCCACGGCCATTGGGGAAATCGAGACAGAACACCTCGGTTATCTTGGCAGTCAGGATACCTTCTATGTCGGTACTCTCAAAGGGGTTGGGCGGATTTACCAGCAAACCTTTGTGGATACCTACTCCAAGGTGGCGATCTGTAAGCCGCGTACCATGAAGAATCAGCTCACTGCCGCTGATCTGCTCAATGACCGGGTGATCCCCTTCTTTGATCA
>JAJRZQ010000024.1 GCA_024275165.1 bacterium
AAAGCCGGCGGGGCGGCTCGCGCGAGCGCTCGCTGGGCGTAAGCGCCCCGCTATTTATATATGCTCCGCGGGCTGGGGCCGAAAAGCCCCAGACCCCAGTGGTTTTTTAAAATCAGGAACTATAGACACGCTGAGTTAATATCCTCCTGAATAGCGGCAGGCTAAATCTTTTCAAAGCGAATATGGGGCTCTTGGGCAAAGGCCTTTAAAATCGCTTCACTGATTTGGCTTTCCAGCATTCGCCGCCCACGGGGCGGGCTAAGGTAACGCAGAGTGAGTTCAAGGGATTGAGGCCCGATTTTGATAAAGCAGATGGGTTTCAGGCTTTTGTATTGGATCAACTGTTTTTCGGTTGCCTTACGGAGTTCTTTTTCCGCGTGGGGCAAAAATTCCTGGCATGCCGTCAAGGCGATTTTTTGGCTTTGGGTTTTTGCTTTTTCCCAGTCGCTGTCTAGGCTTAAATGGAGGCAGGTTTCATGCCAGAGGTAATGAAAGCCTTGAGAGTAATTGATGAGCGGCTCGCTGAAAACCTTGCCATTGGGGAGTTGTAAGATTCCACCGGTCGATTGTCCCCCTTGGGCCCCCTTTTCCAGTTCCAGCAACAGGGTGCGAAAGAAAAAAATATCAATGACATCTCCCTGACGGCCTCCCATTTCGATACGATCCCCGATGACAAAGGGCTTGCGCCATAAAATGAAGACCCAGCCCGCCAAGTTTTGAAAAGGCTCTTTGAGGGTGATCACTAAGGCGGCGGCAACGAGGCTTAAAAAGGTAAAAAAGCTTTGCAGACTCTCGATGAGAAAATGAAAGAGGGTAATCGCCGAGACGAGTAAGGTGAGGTGATAGGTGGATTTGCGTACCCGAAAGATTTTCTTCGGGTCGCTCTGCCCCTTGATCCAAATGCCTAAAGCGACGCGGCGGGCAAACCAAACCAAGAGGATCACCAAAAGACTCGCCCCGACCCGAGGATAAAAATCATGGGAAAGGCCATGAAAAACCTGGGTGATATCCGTTTGCCAGGTACTCAACATGGGGTTTCCTTCAACAAGGCGGCCCAGTTTGCAATCGACCAATCCGGTTGGGCAAGAGCTGGAGCGGCTGGTTCGGGGGTGCCTAAAAAACAGCATTGCATCCCCGCTAAGTGGGCCGCGATAACATCTTCTGCGATATTTCCGTAATAAACCGCTCCCTGGGGGGCCACCTGGAAGTAAGCGAGAGCTTTTTCAAGGAGGTAGGGACTGGGTTTTTTGCAAGCAGGAGGAAAATTGCCCGAGATCCATTGTCTCTCTGAGGGAAACCAATCCGCTAAGCCCGTTCGCTTTAGTTTTTCTGCTTGTAGCTGAGGAATTCCATTACTGACCAGCCCCAAAAAACGCCCCTCTTTTTGCAGGCGTTCCAACCAGGCAATGGCCTGGGGTTGGATTTTCAGCTTGCCCCAATACTCTTGGGAATAAACCTGTAGGAGTTGCTCTTTTAAGGCCTGCCGTTGCTGGATATCCGAGGATTCCTCATGCAAAAAGGCATCGAGGTATTGATCCACCAAGCTGGAACCGAATTTTTTGCTCAAATAAGCCATGCGCGCGGTCCGCTGTTGCGCCTCGCTCGCAGATTGATGGGGAAAAGCTTGCTCAATCGCCGCCTGTTGGGCAGCTAGGTAGATGGGCCGAGTTTGAATTAAGGTATCGTCTAAGTCAAAGAGGTGGAGTTGAAAATCAAGCAGCGCTTTCATCCCACGGTGACGGACTTCGCCAGGTTGCGCGGTTTGTCGATGTTTAATCCTAAGTGCAGAGCGGAATAGTAAGAGAAAAGCTGGGCTAGGATCATCTGCATCAAGGGGTTG
Organism: bacterium; assembly: GCA_024275165.1. Lineage (GTDB taxonomy): Bacteria > SAR324 > SAR324 > XYD2-FULL-50-16 > XYD2-FULL-50-16 > JAJRZQ01. Next base: position 1,841 of record JAJRZQ010000024.1, read on the forward strand.
CTTTCTGCGGTGGCTTGGCTGGGCAGGATGAAGACATGATCGGCAAGTTCTTGCGCCTCTTGGTTGTCTGCAGAGCAAAAGGTGATCACCTTGCCTTTTCTCGCCTTGACTTCTTCCATGGCCGAAAGGCTAGAGCGGTATAACCCCCCTTCGCTGGGGTGAGGAAGGAAAAAGAGACAATAGAGGTTTTCATCGACCATCGCTAAGGTGCCGTGTTTTAAAAAACCGGCAGGCAGCCCCTCGGCGTGGAGGTAGGTCACCTCTTTCATTTTCAAGGCGGATTCTAAGGCAATCGGGTAATAGATATCCTTGCCCATGAACAACCAATTTTGCACTTTATTGGTTTGTAGGGCGAGTTGACGGACAAAACCCGATTCTTCATTGAGAATCTGTTCCATGCTGTTTGCGAATCGCGATAGTTCATCGCGGATGCGGGTCGCTTCCTTTAAGGCGAGCTGGTTTCGCTTCAGTCCCACGGCCAGGGCAATCTGCCATAAGAGGATTACCTGACTCAAGGCCGCCTTGGTGCTGACAACGCAAATTTCGGGCCCCGAGCCTTGGAAGATGCAATCTTCCACCTGTCGTGAGATGCTGCTACCCACCACATTGACTATCGCGCTGGTGGCGGCCCCGCCCTTTTGGGCCGCATCAACCGCCATCCGGGTATCGTAGGTTTCTCCGCTTTGGCTGAAAAACAAAACATGCATGTCTTCATCCAAGGGAATCAAGGAAGGGAATTCATCACTGCTGATGGCAGGGACATACAAATCAGCGTAGCGCTTGAAAAGATAACTCCCGATCATGGCCACATAATAGGTCGTGCCCACTCCTACGCAAAAATTGCGGCTTTTTTGGGTAATTTTCTCCGCAAAGGTTTCGATCTGCCTTGAGTCGATGTTTAAGGCGCTGCGTACCGTTTGGGGTTGGTCGAAAATCTCTTTGAGCATGTAATGAGAAAAACCGCCTCGTTGAGCTGTTTGCCGATCCCATTGCACCCGAATCACCTGTTTGGGGGAAGCGCTGCCATCCACCACTCGCTTTACCTGGTAACCAGCGCTGTCTAAAATCGCGTATTCGTAGTCTTCGAGTAAAATCGTATCCCTGGTTTCACTGATAAAGGCGTTGATATCGCTGGCAACATAATTGGCGCCATCAGAGAGGCCAATCACCAAGGGGGAGTCTTTTTTCACCGCGTAGATGCGCTGGGGGTCTTTGGTGGAAAGAAGAGCAATGGCATAGCTTCCTTCCATTTTTTGTACGGCTTGGCGAAAGGCGAGTTCTAAGTCCCCAACCTCTTTAAAGGTCTCTTCCATGACATTGGCAAAGATCTCCGTGTCGGTTTTGGAAAAAAATTGATAGCCTTTTGCTTCCAATTGGCCTTTTAAGACTTGGTAATTGGAAAAAATTCCATTATGCACCACTACGAATTCGTTGCTGTTGCTGGCATGGGGGTGGCTATTGGCCGCGTTGACCTCGCCATGGGTTGCCCAACGGGTATGGGCGATGCCGATGTGGCCTTGCATCTCTTTAAAGCGTTCCGCTGCGTTGACCTCTTCTACATTCCCCACATTTTTGCGCAGTTTGATTTGACGGCCATCGAAGATGGCCATTCCGCAAGAATCATAGCCACGGTATTCTAAATTTTGCAGGCACTGCAATAAATTGTCAGCTACAGCCCGGTGGCTGGCAATGGCACTAATTCCACACATGGACTAAAAAATAGGAGATTAAAGATTGGAGGTCACGGTAAAACGGTCTGGGATTTGGCTGGCTGCTTGGATCAAAGTCCCTGGGGCTAAAATATTGCCTGCCCCGATAAAGGCGTTATCCCCGATAAAGGCCCCGAGTTTGTTGAAGCCGGTCGGCAGCTCTTCTCCATTTTGAAAGCGCGCTGCTAAAGTTTCCTGTCCCTTGATATGGTTGAGGGTTAGGGTTCCACCGCCTAAGTCGGTCCCTTCCCCAATGACCGAATCGCCGATAAAACTCAAACGGCCTACCTTAGAGTGACCAAAGAGGACGGCGTTTTTCAATTCCGTACCGTAGCCAATCGTTGACCCCGCTCCAATGGAGGAATGGTCTCGAATCAAGGCGGAATGGCCAATATAACAATCATCCCCAATGTAACAAGGCCCGACGATGGTGGTGCCCGAAGCGATACGCACCTTTTCTCCCATGTGGACGACTCCGTTAATATAGACCCCAGGGTCAATCTGGCAGGAGGCGGGGATGATGGATTGGTTCCAGGCGTCCATTACCATGGAGTTGGCCCGTAAGATATGCCAGGGGCGGCTTAAGTCAATCCAATCGTCTTCCCATAAGCTGGCGGCCAGGCGACCCTGTTCAACCAACTGGTGCCACAGGTTGACCATATCCCCCCCGTTGGCGTCCAATTGGCGAAAGATCGCTTTTTCCAAGATAAAACTACCGCCGAAGATGTAATTGGCCAGCCGTTCCCCCTCGGGCTTTTCAATGAACTTTTGAATTTTCATGTCATGGCCGAGGTAGATATTCCCATAACTACCCGCGAAGGCGGGGTGGGTAATCATCGCGAGGTTCTGGTTGGGGGTCGCCAAAAAATGCCGCATGAGGTGAGAAAGGTTGTCCCCCCCCATTAAGGTATCGCCGTAAACCAACAAGAAATGCTCGTCTTGGGCAAGGCGCTCTTGAGCCAGCAAGACCGCTTTGCCAATCCCCGCTTCTTCTTCTTGAATCAGGTAATCGATTTTCAAATCTAAATCTTTGCCGTAATGAAAGGCTTTTTCAATCCATTGGCGTTGGTGGCCCACCACGATCCAGACCTCGTTGATTCCCGCTTGCTTGATCCGTTTGAGGGTGGTTTGCAAAATGCTTTCACCGGCAATGGTGATCATGGACTTGGGTCTGGTGCTGGAAAAGGGTTCCAGCTTTGGGCTTTGGGCAGCGGCAAGCACTAAGGCTTTCATCGGACTTGATTGTTCAGTTGCGTTAGGGAAAACTTATTGAGTTTCGCCTCATAGAGGTCTTCTTTTTGATCCTTGGAAACCTCGATCTCTTCTCCATTGATGTAGACCTTTGCGCTGGCCCCGGTGGTCATGGTAAGTTCATACCCTTCTTGAGCGGGCCATTCATATTTTTTCCCCTTTTCTAAGCGTACCTGATGCACGGTCTTGCCATCTACGGTTAAATTGACCCAGTCGTTTTTTTGGGCCAAAAGAGCTAGGTTTAAGGGGCTGAGTACATTGGGGATCGTCGCGGGGGACGAGTTTTCCTTGGTCGTCTTGGCTGCTTGTGAGTTTGATACCTGCTCAATGGCCTCAATGACCTGAACCTGTTCCGGTTTGTTTTCTCCCCCGAGGTTGATCAAGACAATCAATAGCAGCAGGGCGAGTAAAACTCCACCTAAGGCGAGGTAGTTTTTTTCACTTAAAAGGCTTTTTAAATCAAAGGAGGAGGCAGAAGTTTCGTATTCGTTGGGGGGCTCTTCAATGGGGTTTTGGGTTTGATTTAAAACCTGAACCATCCAATCACTTTCAATGCCCAGTAAATTGGCGTAATTGCGGACAAAACCGCGAACAAAAACAATGTCGGGCAATTGGGATAAATCACCGGCTTCAATGTTGCGCAAGCTGGTGATGGTAATGCGGGTGATCTCAGCGACATGTTCTAGGGTATAAGAATGCTCTTCCCTTTTTTTCCTTAAGATCTTACCAACGGTTTTGAAATCCTTTGCTTCTGGGATTTCGCTATATTCTGTCATGGCGGCTCACTATAAAAACCTTGAAGCTAAATATTTACTGAAATTAAAGCGTTTTGACCAGTCTTTTTCAATCCGGCCCTCAATTTTATGGGTTGGTTGATTTTTCTCTGTCTCAGCCTAGAGGTTGAATTTAGCCCAGATTAAGCAATGGTCGCTAGGGCGCGGGGCTTGGCGCATCTCGTAGTCAATGCCCGCGTCGACCAAATCTCCCTTTAAACCGATGCTGAGCCAAATCTGATCGATCCTTAAACCCCTGCCATCGGCAAAGCCGCGGGTGCGGTAATCAAACCAAGATAGGGCCTTTTCTTCTTTATGGAGCTGGCGAAAACTATCCATCAAGCCCCAGTTTTTTAAATCAGCAAGCCATTCTCTCTCCTCGGGGAGAAAGGAACACTTGCCGGTGCGGAGCCAGCGCTTGGCATTGGCCTCGCCAATTCCGATATCCACCTCTTCGGGGGCGATGTTTAAATCTCCCATGAGGATTAAAGGGTCTTTGGGGTCTCGTTCTTTCAGGAGTCGCAACATATCAGCGTAGAATTTTTTTTTCGCGGGAAACTTGGTGGGGTGGTTGCGCCCTTCCCCTTGAGGGAAGTAGCCATTAATGACGGTAAGCTTGCGCCCGTCCTTTAAGGGGTATTCCCCTAAAATCATCCGTTTCGCTTCCTCGGGGCCATCGGTATGAAACCCTTTTTGCACCCTCTGGGGCGGTTGTAAACTCAACAAGGCCACCCCATTATAGGATTTTTGCCCGAAGATTTCCACTTCGTAACCTAGGTCTCCAAAGGGCTCTAGGGGGAATTCTTCGTCTCTTACTTTTGTTTCTTGCAACCCCACGATGTCGGGTTGATTTTTCTCTAAATAAGCCAAGAGCAAGTCAAGCCGTGTTCTAACAGAGTTGACATTAAAGCTGCAAATTTGCATGGTGCCATCAGGTGAAGATAAAAATTTTCTTTAACAGTATGGACCTCGTTGCAGAGTGTCAACCAACGGAAAGCTTCTTTCATGTCCATTAGAAACCGTCTTCTTCTTCTACCCGAAACCGAGAGCACCAACTCTTATCTGTTAGATCGCCCCGAACTCTTAAAAACCCCCGGGCTGGTGGTGCGCTCTGTGCGTCAAACCGCGGGGCGGGGGCGTAGAGGCAAGGTCTGGGAAGGGGGTGAAGGCAACCTTTATTGTTCCTTGGTTTTAGATCCTTCGCAATACGCCATTCCCCAGCCTAGCTTTACTCTGCTCGCTGGTTTAGCCCTGTACCGCGCTTTAGAAAACAAGGGAATGCGAGGCCATTGGATCAAATGGCCCAATGACATCTTATGGCAAGAAAAAAAGCTGGCTGGAATTTTAACCGAAACCAAGCAAACCCTTTATGGTCAGCGCTTGGTTTTGGGTTTAGGGGTAAATCTGGTTGGCGGCCCCTCTCAATTTTCCGCTGAAATCGCGACCCAAAGCGTTACTTTAGAGCAGGCCGGGATGCAGGTTACGGCCATTCAAATGCTCCAGGCCTTTTTGCTCGCCTTTGGGGAAATCTTAGATGCTGTAAAGGTTTCGGGGTTGACTCCTTTCTTGGCCGACTGGGAGCGGTGTTGCCAAAGCCTGGGCCGACAAATCTGGCACGAGACCTCACAGGGCTGGGCCGGGGCAAAGATCATCGGCTTAGCTTCAGATGGGGCCTTGAAGGTGGTGGATGTTCAGGGGCAAGTCCAGGTGATTTCTGGGGGCGAGGTGCGCTTTGCCAAGCCGAACCCTTAAGGCTTCCCTGCCAAAAGATAAGAGATACGCACCAACTCGATTCCTTCTTGATCCAAGTTGGGCAGTTCTGTAGCCAAGAGGTTATAGGTTTCTTCCTTCGGGTGGCAGATCACCACCACCAGACCCCTCTCCTTGGCGATCTTGAGCGCTTTGTTCCATTGCTGTTGTATTGCTTGCTGGCGCGGATTGTCATCCAAAAAGAGGTCGCGGCTAAAAAACAATACCCCCGCCAGGGCCGCCGCGTTTTTTGCCACCTGCCCCGGCGCGGTTTTGCTGTCTAAAAAAAACAGCTTTTCTTGGGCAAGTTGTCGCATGACCACTTCCATTGCCGCTTCATCTTGAATCAAGGCGGAGCCCATGTGATTGTTGACCCCAATGGCCTGAGGAACCTGAGCCAAGTCGGCCCTCAACTGGGTTTGCAATTCTTCTGGGCTTTGCTCTAACAACAAGGCCCCTGGTCCGGGGTTGATTTGAGGCCAGTCCAAAGGCTGCATGGGGAGGTGTAAAAGCACCTCGCTCCCTATTTGCTCTGCGGCCAGAGCGGTTTTTTTGCTGTAGGTGAGGTTGGGCAGAATCGAAAAGGTCAAGTTGCGATGAAGCTTCACCAATTTTTTAAAAAATTTAAGATTCTGCCCTAAATCATCGACAATCAACACCATGCGGCCCTTTGGCTCTGGGGAGGAGGGCGCGGTTAGAGCGGGTTCCGTCGTTGCTGGAGGCTCTTGATCCACTCCGATAAAAACCCGCACCCAGGGTTGATTCTCTTTTAAAAAGACCGCTTGGTAGAGGTACTCCTCTCCTTGTTTGCGGCTGAGTAGCAGTTCCAACCCCTTTTGTTCGGCTTGGCTATATAATTCTTGAAAGAGCTGAGCTTGGTCGAGTTGGGTGTAGAGTTGGCGGAATTGGGCGATTTTTCCTTCTCGCTCCATCACCCCGGTGATGACCAGGTAGCCTAGGTTGGCTCGCAAGGTTTTGCTCAAGGCGGTAAAAAATTGCTCTTGCTCTGCCCAAGTTTGATCTTGTTGGGGGGTGGTTCCCCCAGCGGGGAGGTCAACAGGGAATTGAGGGGTTTGCAACCCCCACCAAAGCATCGCCAGCGCCAACAGCCCAAAAGCAAGGGCGAGAAACAGTTTGGCGCGCTTTGCCGGTTTTTTGGGGGGGGACTGTCCAGGTTCTTGCATCTTTAGGGTTCTTTCACTAAGGCGGCAAGCTGAACCTTTAAATCAGCCAACTGGGCTTTTAATTTTTTACCTTGGTAGGTCTGTTTGACCTTCATGGGTTCTTTGAATTCGTCAATTAGTTCAACTGATAAGGGGATAACCGCCTTGGTTTTATCGGCTTGTTGGATCTCATCTGGAGTCGGCAAAATAATCCCGTAGAGCTGGTGGGGGGTATGCACCAAGGCATGGCCTCGATTGTAATAGGCAGCGGCAAAGCCCCCATCTACATTAATCGCCATGCCGTCATCGCTCGCCATCTTCTTTCCCTTGGTCACATCCACCGGAGTATGACCAAAAATCACTCGCTTGGCGGCAAACTCTTGCAAAAGGCGCTGTTTGAACTCCAAGGTTTCTAAATTGCTCTTCCAGTAGAGGCTGGGCTCTTTGTGGGTTTCTTTGTCCAGGTTAAAATAGCGTTCATAGGTTTTCATCGCCTCCTTTCCAAAAAAGGGGGATTTGGGTCCGCACCAGAGATAAAAATAAAGGGCCCGATCCGCGGCCCTGGGTCGCTCCTGCTTTAAATAGGCCTCACCACTCCGGCGAATGCTGGTTTGAATGAAGTCCAGCAAGGCTTTCCCCCGGTAGCCCATAAACTCTTCAAATTCACCCTCTTTGGTACTGGGAACCAAGGCGTGGATGTTCAGCAGATTGTTGTGCACATGGTAGGTTTCTCCTTTTTCAAAGAAAAAGCGCAAGAGGCGTTTGAGCCGATCATTGTGGACAAATTGTTGTTCTAAATCATCCATCACAGCCGCTTCTTCCGCGTTTAAGCGAGCGGGATCTTGCAAATCCAGGGTGGGGAAAAAGGTATCGTTCAGCCCCTCGGTGGCGCCCGATTTTAAGGTTTGGGCCAATTGGGGCAAGAGCAAACGGGACTCCATCCCAAATTGGGGGTTTTCTCGAATCAAATGATCTTCCAATTTAAACTGAATCACCGCCAAGGCTTTTTCCATGGAGCGGCCCTTGGCTGTTTTCGCTTTAAAGTTCCCCGTACAGCGTTTCGCAGGGTAGACCCGGGTGGCAAAGGCTTCCAGTTTGGAAAAGTCAAAACCCAAACGACGCAAGAGGTCAAAATGGTCGTAGCGGCAGGTGACGCGAGTTGCCTCGGCAATCAAACTGCGGCAGCCGACCGCTGCCCCCATCCATAAGATATCGTGATTGCCGAAAACAAAGGTGACGATACGCCGATAGGCCGTGCTGGCTAAAATGCGGATGATTTTATCGGGCTGGGGGCCTCGATCAAAGATATCTCCTAAAACCACAATGCGATCTAAGAGAACCGCTTTGACCGCGTTGCTCAAATGAGTGATCAAGCGCTCGGTAATGGCGGGCTCGTGCAAAAGGCTATGGGGAACTGAATGCTGGGAAATGAGGCGTAAGATATAATCGCGATATTCTGGTTGAATGATCTCGGTTACCGGGTATTGCACATGGGTCATCTTGTAGCGCAAAACCTGAACGAGAAACAGGGCCACCTCTTTGAGGGTATAGGGCATCTCGGGGTTTGCGGAATAACGCGCTTGACGAATAATCTTGCCTAAGTAACGAATCGTTTCCGGTTTTTCTTGGGGTAAGGCTTCTACACAGGTTTGGTAGAGCATGCCAAAACGACCTTTGAGGATATTGCGGAAGCGGTCTCCCTCACCGTGCAAATCGCTGATCCAAAGGGTGGAGGGAATATGGGATTCCAACTCGGTCTCTAAAGAGAGGATTTGGCAACTCAGGGCTTCCAGTTTGCGGGTTTTTGGGCTGTTGTAGGCCCCGAGTTTCGGGCTGGAGCTGTTCATGATCTGCTTGACTAGAGATTAACCCGGTCCATGGGTGGCAAGAAAAAAAAGCTCGTCTTTCACCTTTTCCGAGTCGCCTGTATTCAATTCAAGGAGTCGGCGCAGGTGGGTCAGGCAATCGAGGTCGATTTCTTGAAACTCCAAACCGGCTTGTTCCTCTTTGCAAAAGACCAATTTGCTCGCAATATCCAAAACCAATTCAGCTCCGTTTAAATTAATCTTCAGGTGGCAGGTGGTTCCCTTAGAAAAGGGGGAGCCCGTATGGAACTCAACCAAGGCCCCCTTGAGGGAAATGTCTAAAAGGTGTGCCGGGCAGGATCTCTCCTGGGTGTAAATCGAAATCTCCGCGTCAAAGGGAACCCGAGAATAGTGACGCCTTTCTTCACTCATAAAAATCCATTTTGAGATTTATATGCTTTAGATTATCTTAAAATAACTTGCAAGTCCATGCTTGAAATAACGAAGAGGACCTGACTCTTCGACTTTTTATTTTGATTGGTTTTAAGGGTATAGCAGCTTGCGAAAAAGCGCAATGAGGCAAGTTGGACGAAAAGACGACAGTTTGTGAGGCACGCTACAGTTGGCGGATCCTTGTGCGGCGCTAGGTTTTAAGCTGATGCGGCCTTTTTTAATGGTTGAGGACCTTGGATAAGAAGTTTTGCAGGCGAGGGTGGGAGGGGGCGTTGAAAAAACGCTCCGTAGGCCCCTGAGCTTTGATTTTGCCTTGATCCATAAAGACCACGCGATTGGCAACGCTGCGGGCAAATCCCATTTCATGCGTGACCACCACCATGGTCATGCCTTCTTCGGCCAGTTGTCGCATGACCGCTAAAACCTCGCCGATGAGTTCTGGGTCCAGGGCGCTGGTGGGCTCATCAAAGAGCATGACCTTGGGCTTCATGGCCAAAGCCCGGGCAATGGCAACCCGTTGTTGTTGCCCCCCCGAAAGTTGATGGGGAAAGGCGGAGGACTGATCCGCAAGGCCTACCTTGTGCAACAGGGCCCTGGCTAAGTCTTTCGCTTCTTTCAAGGGCATGCCTTGAACGATTTTCGGCCCTAAAGTCAGGTTGTCCAAAACACTCATATGCGGAAAAAGGTTGAACTGCTGAAAAACCATGCCCGCTATGCTGCGGATGTGGTTGAGGTCAGCTGTCGCCATGTTCTGACCGCAGAGCCAGACCTCGCCTTCTTCGGGTTGCTCCAAGGCGTTGATGCAGCGCAGCAGGGTCGACTTTCCCGAGCCCGAAGGCCCGATGACCACCACGACCTCACCTTGGTCAAGCCGCATCGTTACCTGATCCAGCACCTTTTTCCCGCCAAAGGATTTGGATATTTCTTTGATTTGAATCATTGAACCAATTTGTATTTCTTTTCTAAAAAGCGTAAGGACAGCGAGATGCCCAGGGTCAGGCAGAGGTATAAGAGGGCAACGGTCAGCCATACCTCAAAAGCGCGGAAGTTGACGGCAATCACCTCTTGCCCGCTGCGGGTGAGTTCCCCTACCCCAATGACCACCAATAATGAGGTATCTTTTAGGCTGATCACGAATTGATTGCCCAAAGGGGGGATCATCGCCCTAAAGGCTTGGGGCCAGATGACAAACCTCAAGGCTTGCGCTTGGGTTAACCCAATGCAACGGGCCGCCTCCATTTGCCCCTTGGCCACCTCCGCGATGGCGCCGCGCGCCACCTCGGCAATGTAGGCCCCGGAATTGAGCGCAATGGCAACGACCCCCGCAGTGAGCGGGGGGAAACGCAAACCCAAAATCAGGGGGAGGCCAAAATAAAGAAACATGACCTGCACCATCAAGGGGGTGCCTCGAATCAGCTCAATATAAATTCCGGCAAGGCGGCGGGCCCAGGGGGAATCCAGGCTGCGCGACACGCCCGCGGCAACGCCGAAGAGAAAGCCGAAAAAGCAACCGAGCAGGGTGACCCATAAGGTGAGTCGCGCGCCCTCCATCAATAGGGGGAGCGTTTCGAGCATCACCGAGGCGTCAAATTGAAAGGAAGTCATGCTCTAATGGGTGGGGGGTTTTTTCCCAAACCATTTTTGATAGAGTTTGGCATAGGTTCCGTTTTGTTTCATTTCAGCTAAAACTCGGTTGACCGGCTCCAGCAGGGGGGAGCCCTTGGGAAAGGCGATCCCATAGTTTTGTCCCGCGTAAAGCGGCCCCACCAGTTTGACTTGGCCCTTGCCTAAGGTGTTGGCGTAGTATTCCAAAGCAGGGCGATCATGGATGACCGCGTCCACCCCGCCGATCAAAAGCTCCATATAGGTTTCCTCTGCCCGGGGGAAGAGGCGTACTTTTGCCGCCTTGCCTTGAATGAAGTTGGCGCTGGTCGTGCCCAGTTTGACCGCAACGGCCTTGTTTTTAAGGTCGTTCAACTTGGTGATGCCTGTTTCCTTCGCCCGCACCATGATTTGCAACCCCGCGCGGTAATAGGGTTGGGAAAAATCCACCACCTTTTCTCGTTGGGGTTGAATGGTCATCCCCGCCAGCCCCACATCAATACTCCCGCTTTGCAACGCGGGGATCAAGCCATTAAAATCCATGGGTTGGAGCCGATAAGTCAAACCCAATTTTTGGGCAATCGCGGCCCATAAATCAATATCGAAACCAACATAGCGGTTCCCTTGCTTAAACTCAAAGGGCATAAAACTGGTGTCGGTGCCGATCACCCATTCCTTGGCCAATAGCGGGGCAGGGGCAAGACAAAGGAGGAGCAAAACAAAACAAAGCCGTTTTTTCAACATAAGATACCTCTAGGTTGTCTCTTTCTTCTACGGGGTTCTCTGTGTTTTGTCGAACTTTCCTCCCTTGAGTGAGGGGCAGGGAGGTTTTTTAAAAAATTAACCTTTCAATTGGCTTTGCTTGCGGTCGGGGCAGGCCATATCCGGTCTTCTTGCAAGAGCCAACGAATTCCCCTCAACCATGCCAAACCCGTTGCTTCTGCTTGCTGGGCTGTTTTTTCCTCCATTCCCACGGCCTCTTTTCTGCCCCCTGCCTCCACATAGAGTTCCCCTTTTTGAGACCAATAAGCCCAGTATATCCCAGGGCGATTGGTAAAGGCTCTGGATTTTTCTTGGAGTAAGCTTTGCCCGGTAAAGGGAGCTTGGTAAGGGGCTCCTAAGATATCCATGATCGTTGGGGCAAGGTCGATTTGACTGGCGAAGTGGGTTTGTTTTTGTGGTGTTTTCACCAAGCCCCCGGTGATGAGTAGAGGAATCCGACTGCGCAGGGTGATGAACTCTTTGAGGTCGCTCGGTTCGGTTAAGGGTTTTTGAAAATTGGAGGTATCGGCAAAAATAAAAATTAGGGTATGGTTCCACCAGGGTTTTTTCTCCGCTTCTTCCAAAAAATGAGCGGTCATGGCAGAGGTGTAGCGCATGGTATTGTGAAACTTCCAATCCCCCTGGCCTGTGGGTTGGTGATATTGTTCCGGGGCCTCAAAGGGGTGATGATTGGTGATGGTGATGGCGCTGGAGAAAAAGGGCTCTTTGAGTTGATCCAATTCCCTTAACCAAAAGTCAAACAATGCTTGATCCGAATAGCCCCAACCTAGCTCTTCGGCCCCTGAAGGAAAATCGTAGCGATCTTTGATCTTTTGAAACCCGATTTTTTTTAAAAACTCCCCCTGGTTGTCAAAGCTTCTGTCCGCGCTGGTTACCCATTGAGTTTCATAACCGGCTTCCTTTAAGATTTGCGGCAAACAGCGGTAAGACTGGCGGAAGTAATCGCGCATGACCGGTGGGCCGTAATTGGGCATGATTCCGCAATAGGCGGCAAACTGCCCGTGGCGAGTCTGAAACCCGTTGGCCATAAAATGAGTATAAAAAACCCCTTTTTTTGCCCATTGATCAAACTCGGGGGTCAGGTTTTTTGGCCCCCCCAAGGCTCCGATTTCCGCGGCGCGGAAGGATTCTAAAAATAAAAAGAGAATATTGGGCCGTTGTTTCCCACAGAGGTTTTTTGCCAATGGAGTTTGCGGCTTTTGGCAACCATCAGGGCGGCGCAAGCGGGCCAAGGGGTAAGTCTCGCTAAAGGCTAAGGGCTCACCGAGCAGGTCTTTGTGTATCAGGGGCCACGATTCTTTTGGTTCCGCCCAGTGGATTGGCTTTTCCAAGTGGGTTTTCGACCAATAAAAATAATGTAGGCCCGTTGAAATCAAGGGGTCATTGAGGTTTTTGCTTAAATAGCCGTTGGCATAGGTCCCTGCGGGGCCGCTCAGCAAAATGATCCCTCCTAGGCTGATCCAGCGGGCCTTTACTGTGGGGGGCTTTTGGTCCCCCAGGCGAAAGAGCCCCCAAAATAAAAAGGTAGGTAAAAATACCAAAAGATATAGATAGGGGCTTTTGACCATGTCCCAAGCGCTAGAGCCAAAGTTCTCCAACTGGGTCAAATACTCCACACTGGAAAAGGGAAGGTGCGAACCAAACTGGACCAGGTATTGATAATCCAAATGCAGCCCCCCGAGGTATAAAAAGCAGCACGAGACCAAAAGACCAGGATAAAAACGCAGCGGCAGCACAAAACTGAGCAGCCCCGCGACCAGTGCGACTAGGCCGGCAGCCATGAGATCATAGGCGGTGCCCAGAATAAAGTGGGGCCATAGGCCTGGGGTTTTTGGTGGTAACCCGAGCAGATGAATCCAGCGATAGACCAAGGCAACCAAAAAACCGAGGAGTAAAAGAACAAAAATGAAGGGTTCCAGGTAACGACGCATCAGGCACTTTGTCACAAAACGCAATGCTTATCAAGGAAAAGCATTGAATCCCCTTGCCTTGGAAACCTGTACTTGTTGGCGTTGCTCTCGCCTAGGGGAGAACAAAAAGCTTTTCCTCCGGGGTGGCCCTTCCGGTGAGCAGGGCGGAAAGAATATGCTGAAAGACAGGGTTTGCCTTTGGATGCTCTCCTTGGTTCCAATCTAGAAAATAAGAGTGCCCCTTGGGGAAGTCAATTTGGTTGTTGTAATTATCGCAGTCGATCACATATACATTCCGGGGCAACTTATGCAGGTTTTCAGGTCCGGACAAACCTAAACGGCGGCTGAGAATCTTATTTTTCAAATTTAAAATTTTGCTGGCAGGCATGGAAAGATCATCGTTGGCATGATAAACCATCACATTGCGGGCGGCATCACAGATCAAGTTTCCTTTTTGCCCGCTTTCTAACGATTCATTGGGAACATCGGCCGCGACCATAAAAATATTCCTGAAAATTTGAGGGAATTGGTTCCCGCCAAAGTGCCCCGCCCACTTTCGCACGCTGTAGAGTAAAGCCCGGTTTCCCATGGAATGAGCCAATATATTGATTCGTTTATAGCAGGGTCTTTGTTCTTGCTCGCTTTCCGTTTTCCATCTCATAAAAAAGGAAAAGGCCCTGGCAAAAGCGGTGGAGCTGTCTTCTGCCGCGATTTGATCGTCCCAATAGTCTCGTATAATGCCGATATGATTATCGCTGCTGGGCCAGATGAGGGGGACAACAATAAATTTTTTGTTTTTTGCCTCTTGGTCTAAGAGCTCTTGGAGTTTTTCCGCTCTGGGGAATACATCCTTTTCAGGGAAATTATTAAACCCGTGAATATATAAAAGGATTTCTGTATGCAGTTCTTCTGTGGGGCGCGCGTCGCCTTTAAGTCGCGTGAAGAATTTACGATGGCCTAATTCTTCATATTGTTCCGCGCCCATACGCCGACAAAAGAAAACATCGTTGAAGGGGGTATCATCCTGCTCATCAATTTTCAGCGCCGTTCCCTTGGGGATTAATTTTCGATTGGTGATAAATAAGCTTGTCATCTGACCTCTTTTGGTGGTGATTTGTTTCCAGGTTGGCAATCCGTTTTTCGACTTTTCCGCTCCAACGGGTAGGGCTGGACTATGCCAGAGGCTCCTTGGTAAGAATTATGTTCCCGACAGCTCGGTTTCTTCAAGGGGTTCAATGATATAGGTCAAATTAAGCCGGGTGAGGATTTTGGCCTTGGCTCCCTTGGGGATCACCTCTTTTTGGGTCATCGCGGGCCAAGTACTGTCTTGGAAAAAAATCCTCCCTCCCGGTTTAGGTCCCACCGCGTTGATAACGGTGACGATCTGCCCTAAAAGTTCTTTTTGCTCGTCCAACTTGGCGATGGTAATATCCCCTTGGGGCGCAAGCTTTAAAAGCATTTCCCGAAACCCTAAAACGAGCGCGATGGAGCTGATGAACCAAGTGGTCAATGAAGTCAGTACCCCCTCAATAAAGCCAAAGTTGATTGCCAGCCCGACTAAGATAGCGGCAAAGCCCAGAAAAATTACCACCAACCCGGGGATGAGGACCTCTAAAAGCATCAAGCTTACCCCGAGAAGGATCCAAAAAAAGGCAAAGGGCTCCATATCCTACTTTTTCTCAGGTTTTAACGAGACAAACTGGGCCAGCATGGCGTTCATATCCGTGATATCAGCAGGAATGACCACTTTATTTTTGTTTTCAGCTACATGGGCAAAATTTATGAGATATTTTTGGCTCAATTGCAGGTAGAGCGCCTCTGCCCCCTGCGCCGCCCCTAGGGCTTGGCCGATTTTTTCAATGGACGCGGCGGTGGCCTTGGCGACCTGCAATATCCCCGCGGCCTTTCCCTCCGCCTCATTGATGATTTGTTGCCGTTCCCCGTCCGATTGATTGATCATTTCCATTTTAACGCCCTCACTGCGATTGACCCGGCTTTGCGTTTTCCCCTCGGATTCGGCGATAATCGCCCGTTTTTGGCGTTCCGCGGCGACCTGTTTTTCCATGGCCGTTTGCACGCTTTTGGGTGGGGCAATATTTTTGATTTCATAACGCAAAACCGTGATCCCCCAAACTTGCCCCACCTCGCTTAAAACCTCAACCACACGAGAACTGATGTGGGCCCGCTCCTCAAAGGTGCGGTCTAACTCCAAACGACCCACGACCGAGCGAATCGTGGTTTGAGCCAGTTCGGTAGCGGCTGTATAATAATCAACCACCCCATAGCTGGCCCGTTGCGGATCCGTAACCTCGATATACATTACGCCATCCACCACCACCTTGACATTGTCTTTGGTAAAACAAACCTGCGGGGGGACATCCACCGTGGTTTCCTTTAAGTTTTGGATATAGGTCACCTTTTCGATAAAGGGGAAAAGAGCATGAAACCCGGGCCCTAAGGTACGATGATACTGCCCTAATCTTTCCACTACATAAGCCGATTTGGTGGGGACCAAGCGCATGCTGCGGATCAATTGAACCATCAGGGTCATGAACAGCAACCCCCAAACAACAAGATTAAAAATAGCCCCATAGTTGATATCCATTGCGGTTTCCATCTAGGTTTCCTTCTGCTGGGTTATCGTGTTTCCCACTTGGTTGAGGCCTTCAAAAAAGCCTTTTAAATTCGCTAGATTATTAGGAACGATTGAGATTTCCGCGCTTTGCAAAATCTTTCCCAGTTCATCAATGAATTGTTCGGCAACCCGCATCTGCACGGCTTCTTTCCCGCCTTCTTTGGCAATGGCGCTGGAGATATATTTTAGCCCTTCTGCCGTAACTTCGGCAAGAATCTCAATTTCCTTGGCCTTGCCTTCAGCTTGATTCATGCGTTTTTGCTTTTCCCCCTCGGAGAGGTTGATTTTTTCTTGTCGGTAGGCATTAGAAAGGTTGATGGTCGCTTGTTTTTCCGCTTCGGCGAGAGTGATCTCCGCTCTTTTTTGTCGTTCCGCCTCCATTTGTTTTTCCATTGTATCCACTACATGATTCGAGGGGGAGATATTTTTGATTTCATAACGCAAAACCTTAATTCCCCAAGGGTCGGAGGCTAGGTCCACCTCTCGGACTACATTTTCATTGATGGATTCTCGCTCGGAGAAGGTTTGGTCTAGGGTGAGTTTTCCGATCTCAGAGCGCATATTGGTCTGAGCGAGGTTTACGCTGGCAAGGCGATAGTTGCCGATGCCATAGCTGGCTTTTTCCGGGTCGATCACCTTTAAGAAAACAATTCCATCCACCTCAACCTGAATATTATCTTTCGTGATACAGCTTTGACTGGGAACCTCTAAAACCTGTTCCCTCATCTCATGGGCATAGGCGACTCGATCAAAGAAGGGGATCAGGAAATGAAATCCAGGCAGCAACAGCCCGGTATATTTTCCCAAACGCTCTTTGACCGCCCCTGTATTTTGCGGGATGACGATAAAGGTTTTCAGCACGATTAAGATGGCGAAGATTACCAGCAGGGTAATATAGGTCATAGAGTCAAACTCCGTTTAGAATGAAGGTGGTTGGAAAAAGGGGGTTTGCTTGCCCATTCAAGTGCCTTCCAAAAGATCATTACAATAAGTTGAAGTCTCGTCTATGAATTTAGCGGGTCCATTCTTTTTACAGAGTGAAACATTTCCGAACCAGAGCGCTTTGATCCGCTTCAGGCCTGCCTTTCGATTGAATAAAGCATCGGTATTGATTCTGGTTTTAGATGTAAAAAAATAAAAACTCATTAGCTCAGGCCCGCTGCCTATTTTAGGAAACTCTGAAAAATGCGGAGGTTCCTTTATTTTACAAGCTCAAGGGGGGCCACCCCAGCCGATTTTTAAAGAGAATAATTCCGTCCAGCTTACTTGATTAAGTATAATATTTCAGTGTATTAATATATAATCTCTTGTGACTTAGGCATAGTTATGCAAAAGTTAAAGTTTTTGGTTTTCTTCCTCCTGGGTAGCCTGCATGTTTGAATTGATCCTCCATAAAAGCGCGAGCTTAAAAAACGACCTCCTTTCCGGTTTGACCGTCGCTCTAGCCCTCGTGCCCGAGGCGGTGGCCTTTGCCTTTGTGGCGGGGGTAGAGCCTCTAGTGGGGCTCTATGCCGCCTTTATGGTCGGCTTGATCACCGCCAGCCTAGGGGGGCGACCGGGGATGATCAGCGGGGCAACCGGAGCCCTGGCGGTGGTGATGGTGGATTTGGTTGCCCGCCACGGCGTGGAGTACCTTTTTGCCACCGTGATCCTCATGGGGTTGATTCAAGTCACGGCAGGATTGTTGCGGTTGGGCAAATTTATCCGCTTGATCCCCCATCCGGTGATGCTGGGTTTTGTCAACGGCTTGGCCATTATTATTTTTTTAGCCCAGTTAAATCAATTTCGCCAAAACAACGGTGCCTGGCTTCCCCTTGAACCCATGGCCTGGATGCTGGCCCTGGTTGCGTTGACCATGGGCATCATTCACTTTTTGCCCAAACTTACCAAGGTATTGCCGGCCTCTTTAGTGGCGATATTTACGGTTACGCTTTTGGTGCAGGCTTTTGCGGTAAATACCTTAACCGTAGGGGATATCGCCAAGGTGGCCGGGGGTCTGCCGAGCTTTCATTTGCCGAGCTTTCCCTTGACTTTTGAAAGCCTTCAAATTATTTTTCCCTATGCCATGATTTTAGCGGCGATTGGGCTGATTGAATCTTTAATGACCTTGAGCCTCATTGATGAAATCACCGAAACCCGGGGGCGAGGGAATAAGGAATGCGTGGGCCAGGGGGTAGCGAATATTGCCACGGGCTGTTTTGGGGGGATGGGGGGCTGCGCCATGATCGGCCAAAGCATGATCAATATCAACTCAGGGGGCAGGGGCCGCGCCTCTGGAATTTCCGCCGCTTTGTTTTTATTGTGTTTTATTCTTTTTGCCTCCTCTTTTATTGAAGCCATTCCCTTAGCCGCTTTGGTGGGGGTCATGTTCATGGTGGTGATCGGCACCTTTGCTTGGTCCTCCTTGCGCATCTTAGGTAAGATTCCCCGCCAAGATGCCTTTGTGCTGATTTTGGTATCGGCGGTGACCGTGGCCACGGATTTAGCCCTTGCCGTGGGTGTGGGGGTTGTTGTTTCCGCCTTGGTTTTTGCCTGGAACAACGCCAAACATATCTATGCGTTAAGTTCCGTTGATGAAAAAGGAGTGAAGACCTATTGCTTGATGGGGCCTCTCTTTTTTGGTTCCATTCGCAGTTTTCAAGATCAATTCCAGGTTGCCGAAGATCCCGACGAGGTGATCATTGACTTTGCCGCTTCCAGGGTATGGGATCACTCCGGGATTGAGGCGATCAACAGCCTCACGGAGCGCTATACGGCCTTGGGTAAACGCTTGCGCCTCAAACACCTCAGCCCTGAATGCGCGACCTTGCTAAAAAACGCGGGAGACATGATTGATGTCAGCGTGATTGAAGACCCCCGTTACCATGTGGCGGTAGATGAGTTGGCTTAGGCGGTTGGCCTTTTATTTACGCCGGCCAACAGGGCTGAAGTCTCGTTGTTCAAGCTTGTGTTTATGCGTTGGATAACGGATTTGAACCGAGGGTTTCCTGCTCCTAAACAGCGTATTGGTTGTAAAATAGCTTTAAATTTGATATTTTTTTTTCATGAAATATCTTTTTAGCCTTTTACTATGTCTTTTTTATTTTGCGCCTCTGCTGGAGGCGACCTGTTACCTTTCTTTGGACGCGAATCAACAAAAATCGAGTAGCCTCTCTACCCAAGCGCTGGCACTGCTTTCACGCTATGTGGCCCCGGTAGAGCCGATGCCCCCTAGCGGGGTGCCCCTCGGTTCTTGTATTTATCAGGCGAGCTTAACCCAAGCGGAGGGACAGAGTTTGTTCAGCCTCAAGGGGCCAAGGATCAACGGTTTTGGGGTTTCAACCCAAAAAGGGCAGCGAGGGCAGAGTCAAGCGCTGCTTTATGCCTTGTATTTAGGGAAAGCGGATGTTTCTTTTAGATCTCGTATTTGTGCTGATTACCCTAAAGAGCTGCAAAGTTTTTGCCGTCCCTTGAGCGTGGAGTTGTTGTTTTTTGATGAGTTTGGCCGCCCCCTGCCGGATGGGACGACGGTTCGTTCGGGAGAGAGTTTTTTTCTTTTACTGCGTCCACTTACGCCCTTGTATGCTCAGATTTTCAATCGAGACGCGGCAGGGGAGCTTTATCAAATTTTTCCAAATAAAGAAGTCAACCCTCAATCCAATCCCTTAACGCCGGGGGAGAGTTATTTTTTTCCTCAGAAAAAGGGGGATTTGATTTTTCGTTTTGATCAAAAGCAGGGAGAAGAGCATTTCTTTTTGGTTTTTTCCGCTGCTCCACTCCATGATTTAGATATTGCCTTCGCGAAATTACAACAGAAAAAAACGAGAGCAGGGCAAAAGGTTTTTACGGCTTTGCTAAATCAAAGAGGGGCCGCGTCAACTCAGCAAATCGGCAAGGTGGAAGAAATCGCCTATCGCCAGCAATTTACCGCTATGCCTACCCGTTTTCAAGGTCAGGGCACCTTTGTGGTGCATTGGAGTTTGGTTCACCGTTAGCGTTACCAAAAAACAGACGCAAGCTCAAGGTGACCTCATTTAATTGATGAGATGTTTTATTTTGAGCCCATTTTTCTTGTTTGCGGTTTAAGTCTAAAACCAATTGGGGCTCAACTTCGGGGCCGGACCACAAGCGAAGTTGAATTTTAATTCCTGCTTTTTGGCGATTGAGTTTTAATTCCCCTTGTTCAAAAAGGAGGTCCTGTTCTAGGTGCGGGCGAATTTGCAGGTTGTTTTTGCTGCCTAAGCTTACCAAGCCTTCTAAGCGTACAGGAAAGCTCAAGAGGCCTCCCGGGCCTAGGAGACGGCGGTTCCACCTGGTCGCTCTTTGCCAAGGCTGCACCCAGGCTATCGCGATAGAGGCAAGTAGAAAGTCGTCATAGTGACTCGAAGAGACCAAATTAAAACGCCCTTCTCCTTCAATCAATCTGGTCTGATAAGGAAGGTAGGACCAAGTGTCCTGTTCCCAAGCCAGCGCGGTTAAGCCGATTCCCATTTTGACCTTTCCTTGGATCAAGCTGGGCGTATTTTGTAAAATTTCCTTTATTTTATGGATGCGCAGGGCCTGAAAACTCGCTTGAGTTATTTCTTGTTGTTGCGTCTTTGTAAAGGCAAAGGAGGCAAGCTCAATCGAAGAGGAGCGGCCTAGACTACGGTAAGAACGATCACCCAATTCTTGGTACAATAGGCTCCCTTGCAATGTCGTAATGGGTGTTTTCTCTTCTCTCGGTTCTTGTTGCCATCCCTTGCCAAGGGAAAGTTTCAAATAACCTGTATGGCCGCTCCCTTTTTGAGCTTGTTTTTTCTGTTCGGCCAGCTTCCACTGGTTCAGTTCTTGATCTATATCCACTTGAGGTGGGTCACCCTCTATTGCTAATTGACGGTAGAGCTTGCGCGCTTCGCCTTTGGGTCGACTCGCGTAATCCAAACATCCTTCTTCGTTCCAGGCGTAATACAACTCGGCTTGTTGAAACATCAGCAATATTTTTCCAATTTGTTTTTTAACTTGGGGGCTTTGGTTTGAGTTTGCGAAGAGTTGCCGAACCGCTTGGGTTCGGGTGGCCTCTTCATCGGCAAAGAGTTGCTTTGCTCCGGGCCAAGTTAGCTGGGGAATTTGTTGTTGGAGTACCTTGATTTTAGCTAAAATCCATTCTCTCGCGCGGTAGGATTTCGACCAGAAACTTAAAAAATCAGGATAAACCCGCTCAATGAGTCCGGCTCGATCCAGTTCAAAAAGCAATAGGTTGGGGGCTGCCACCCAGGGGGAAAAATCGGTCAGTTTTGGATTTTGTATCCCCTCTCCAAGAACCTGAAACAAGATGCTGCCACAATTTTGGGTAAAAAATCGATAGTCCATTTGATGGTTTAATTTCGCGCGAATCAAGCGGGCCAGCAGGTCCATTTCTTGGGAGCGGGTTAACTTGAGACGATAGCGTTGCAGGCTGCGGTTTCCAATGGTGGCATAGTGATAGTCGATATATTGTAGCGTATCGACCTGCGCCATACTGGAAAATTGACCCGCCACCCCCTTTAGGGCGGAAACCAGAGCGGTGAGTCCTTTTTTTATTTGCAGGTTAAGGTTTTTTTTTCTTGTTTGCATGTTTTGGTTTGTTCAACGGGAAACGGGGAAGGAGGGACTTCAAAGTTGCTACTGTCGGCCAAAAAAGAAACCACTAAGTCATAGGGATTTTCCAATCCGGCCACTTGGGCGGCTCGGTTGTTGTCGAGTTTGATCCGCAATAAAAGATGTCCTGCGATTTCTGAAACCTCCCGGTCTCCGGGGGTGGCGTAGAGCAATTCAAAACCGATTAAGCTTTGTTGGTTTAAGGGGCCGATTTTTATGGTTTGCCCGCTGTAGATATCTTTCATCGTAATTCCTCCTAAGAGCCCCCACAGCTCGTGTTGGCAAAAAATACCGCGGTTTTTGAAGGAGGGGTGATTGAGCGGGGAGACGAAATCGGGAAAAAGCCGAGCGGCAAATTCATATTTTCCCGGCATGCGGCAGCGAATCGAATCCTCGTAGAGGCTTCGGGGAGGGGCGAGATAACTGGCGAGCGTGGCGGCCAAATCCTCTTTGGGGTTGAGCATGCCTCGAGGCTCCGCAAAGGCTTTTAGCCCTAAGTTACGGGGCTCCCAGCCGAGCCAATGCTTTTTCCAAGGGGTGAGGCTCAGCCAAAGAGGTTGAAGCTGTTTGGCGTTTTTTTTCAAAGCGGAGAGGGCCAAACCTCGGGCCAATTCTCGTTGGAGGTAAGCTTGAAACTCTGAAGGCGGCCCTTGAGGGCTAGCAAGTAAATGTTGGTTAAAAAGAATTTGCCAAGCTTGCCGTTTTTTGAGGGACAATGAGGCGAGTTGCCTTTTTTTTTCTTTGAGTTCTTTGAGGCTGTAAAGAGGGATTTCATAAACCTCCTTAACCCAAACTCCACCGTATTCTCGAGGGTCTTTGGGCAAAGGGGTCGAGACGATTTTCACCTGGAGCACCCCGGCCTGTTGGAGAAAAGAGGCAGGTAGTTGCCGGGTGAAGTCTTGTAGTTGGGTTGCTTCGGCTTGATCCCAAATCCCAAGAAACCGCACTGCTCCAAAAGCTAAATGGGAGTGGGGGCAAAGCAGCAAGGTCAAAAAGATTACCTTCCATGGCCTCATTGCGGGAATTGATTTCGGCGAAGAAGTCGATGGGCCTTGAGCAGGACTTGGCTCAATTCTTGTTTGTTCGGGTTCTCGGGCTGGGTTTGTCGAATCGACCACGCAAGGCGGCTTGAAGAAACCCTCCATTTGAAGGCGTAAAACCGCAAATTGGGTCCCTGCCCGGCGTAGGCCTCTTTGAGCAAGGTTTCACCATAATAGGGGTTGAGTTGAGTTGCCTCTTCGCTGAAGGAGGTTTGTTTTACTGTGCGGGCAGAAAATTGGTCGGTGTTGCGGCTGGTTTCTAGGCTACCCCTGCCGCTCTCTGCGGAAAAATCGGTCAGTCCATTGCCCGTTGTTTTACTGAAATCCGCGGATTGCACTCCCAACTCTTTGGTAAAATTTCCCATTTTACCGCTGTATTGGGTTGATTGTCCTCCTGTTTCTCTTGTATATTCAAAGCTGGCTTGGCTTTTTCCCGTGCTGCCTTTCGCCAAGGGCACGGTGGAGTTTTTCCAGGTCCAGATTGCCGCTTCCCCGGTGATTCCTCCTATATAGCTGGTGCCGGCACTGGAATTTTTACCCAAATAGCTACTCATTTCTCCCGACCAGATTGTGCTGTTTTTTAATCTCCCCGCACTGGGGACGGTTGACTCGTCATAACTCCATAAAGAGGTCTCTGCGGTTTTAGCGCTAGAGGCAGCACTCACCTCTGAACTGGAATTGGCACTGGGAAGGGTCGAGTTTTCATAACTCGCATTGGCGGCATCACCGGTTTTTTGCCCTGTTTGGACGGAAAGTTCTGTGGTGGATTCGCTGGAAGGTCGGGTTGACGCTTGGTAAGCTCGTTCGCTTTGGTTGGTGCTGGAAACCCCCAACGCTTCAAAAAACCCCATCTCTTGGGCTTGAAGCTAAGAAGAGAGTAGGTAACAGTGAATCGGCAAAATAACCACGAGGCTGAGGAAACTTCTCATAAAATTGCTCTGGTGGAGAAGGCTCAGCGCCGATAGAAAATAAAATCGCCGCCTTCATGACCTGAGTTGCGGATAATACTGTATTCGGGGACTTGTTCCGAGTTTCCCGCAACAAATTCTTTTAGCTTGGTATAATAGAGCATTTCTGCGCTTAAAGCGGAGTTGTGATTGTTTTTTAAAGCTTGTAAAAATCCCCAGGCAAAAACGGAATGACCGCTATTCCTACTCGAATCCGCAACGGGTTCATTGCCTCCGCTGGCCAGCAAGGTTCTGGATTTTCTTTGTTCTAGTTGTTGCGTGTACCCTTCTTGTTGGCTCTTTGCTTGAAGTTTGAAGTTTGAAGTTTGAAGTTTGAAGTTTGAAGTTTGAAGTTTGAAGTTTGAAGTTTGAAGTTTGAAGTTTGAAGTTTGAAGTTTGAAGTTTGAAGTTTGAAGTTTGAAGTTTGAAGTTTGAAGTTTGAAGTT
>JAJRZQ010000001.1 GCA_024275165.1 bacterium
AGTCGAGATGGCCGCTTTACCAAAGTGGAATCAGTGGTTTCCGACTCCACCAATGGCGGGGTGATCTGCCGTGATGGCCGCTTTCAATTTCAGCTTGTTGACCCGCAACCCCTGGTGGTGAGCGAAGTGGCCAAGGTGAAAGAATGGGTGGACGCGGCAAGGAAAGTCAGCCTGATTGTGGGTTCGGGCTTAACGGTCGAAGAAATCTACGCGGCCAAAAAGTTTGCTCAACTCAAGGGCGGGAGTTTGTATTACTTGGCGGGAGAGGTCAAAGAGTCCTCTAAAAAACCCTATGCGAAAATTGAGTCCTTGGCCAATATCTCGCTTTTGGAAAAGTTGGGAGCCAAACCCTGGCAGGGGGATGACGCTGATTTATGGATCAGCTTAGGGGGCCTGATGAAAAAAGAGGCAGGGAAAAAGCTGGTGGAAATCACCTCGAAACCCACAGGGCAAGCGGACGCGTATTTGCCGATGCTCCATCCCTTGCGAAAAGAAGGTTTCTTTTTAAATCAAGAGGGGGAATTGGGGTTGCTGCAAAGCTTGATTCCCGCCAGGAACCGAGCAGCGATAAGCTTGCTGGCCAGCTTATCTGGTGAGCCCTCCTTGGGGGATTTAACCTCTTTACGCGCTACTTTAGGGCAAGAGGTCCCCGAATTTGCCGAGGCCTTCAAGGCAAGAGAGCGCAAGACAAAAACCAATTTGCCCCCAAAACTGATTGCCTTGGCAGAGAGTTGCTGGGCAAAGCAAGCCGGGGAACACTTTGCCGCCAAGGGGTTATAAAAATATTATTTTAAATATTGCCTGAAGGGGCTTAAACGCAGTAGATTTGCCTTAGGCCCTTTTTTATTGGAGTTTTTTTATGAGCGATTTTACGGATATTTTAACCTACGCGATCCAGCTAGAAAGCGACTCGGTTCAAATATACCAAAAATTAGCGGCAAAGGCGGCAAAGCCTGAAATCAGTAAATTTTTTTTAGAGATGGAAGCGCAAGAGCAGGGGCATAAAAAACGCCTGGAACGCTTTTTGGAGCGTGGTTCCTTACCGCAGACGCAACAAAAAATTACCCTGGATGAGGATTTAGGCCTTGCTGAAATTCTTAAGGGGGTTGACTTAAGTCGCGAGAATTTGAATTATCAAGATGCCTTGATTATTGGAATGAAGCTGGAAAAAGCGGCCCTGGAGCTATATCGTGGAATGGTTGATTTCGCTCCAGATGAAGATTCCAAAGAGTTATTTCAATATCTTGCCGACGAGGAAGCAAAGCATAAATATTCTTTTGAAAAAGAATTTGATGATCTATTCCCTTAATTTAAATAGGGTATTATACTCAATGCTGAGGTCATAAAAGCGCAACGATTTGAGGCGTCTTTGCTCAAATCCAAGGGTGGATTTTTTAGTCTTTCGGGGGGGTAGACATCCTTCCATCCTGCATGAAAGAACCTTGAATACTTAAGGTTTTTGAACTCGAATCAGCATAGCAGAGACTCGCCTATGGCTCGGCCACCTGTAGACAAAACCCAAATCGCCTTTCAAGCCGCGTTGTTGAAGCGAGTGCAGAGCTTTACTCAGAGCAAACTGCAAAGTAAGCCCGTTCAACCAGGTCAACGCTTATCTGATTTGATCGAAAACCTAGCCCCTCTAAGCAGCGACCAAGTTGAAGAGTTGCTGCTGCCTGAATATAAAAAGCTTATCCCACCTGAAGAACTCTCTGAAATCAAAGATACTTTTTTGCATATGGTGGGGAATTTAAACCGTTTCCCTCCGGTGAAGCGTTTTTTTATTTTAGAGACGATGGACTTCTTTCGCAGCTCTATCAGTATTGCGAAATTGATCCCTCCCTTGATCCTCCTCCAGGGGGAGGAGCAGAAAAAAGCAATCGCCGAGTTCATTAAGCCCACTTTTGTGAGCATCAACAAGAATGTAGAAATCTTAACGGCAACCAACCAAATTTTTGACAGCAAGCGGATTCATTTAGAGCGAGGTAGCCTGTATAGCTTTATCAGCGATACGGCGAAAATCATTACCGAACTCTTTGAGCCGGAGTACTTACAGGAATTTATCAATGTGCATGGCTCTGTGGATTTAGTGGGGCAAATCATCGAGAGCAATCCCTATTTTACGAATAACAAGATTCCTACCGCGCCCCTGGAAGGAATGATCAGCGACACGGTCCGTTTGCGCAAAACTTTGTTGTCTTTTGTTTGTTCGATTCAATCCCATGAGGCGTTGTATAATTACGCCACGAAACGCCATGCCTATTATAAGCTGTTTTTGAAAAACGCCATCTTGCCGGGGAAGTTTCGCGATGTCCCCCCCTATGAGGCGAGTCTGCTTTTAGCCGCTTGCCTGTGGACCAATAAACAGCTCGCGCCCAGCAAAGACTTCATTGCCTCTTTGATGGACGCGAATTCCTTTCAAAGCGAAGAAACCCAGCAAAAGCTAGCGCGCTTTTTAGATCTCTTAGCCCCTAAAACGGTCTATCAAGTGATTTTAGACTTAAAGGCGGCGATGCAAAACTTGACCCATCAAAGCTCAATGGCCGAGTTTGGTCTTTTGCAAAAACTCTCGATAAAAAATATTTTAAAGACGGTTTGGAAGGCGGTCATCTTGTTTGGAGAAAAGAGCCTCGCCTTTGCCAGTGCCCCCTTTCGCTTGATTTTTGAAGGCTTGAAAGCGACTTATACCGCCTTTATCAAAGACAATGCCGCTGAGATGGAAGAGGATGGGGAAACCGCTCCTCTCTCTCATGTGCCGCGAAGTTTACAAAGTTTGCGGGTGGTGAGCCAAAAATATAAAATTGTTTCCACCGATATTGTGGGGTTGCGTGGGGAGTATGAAGGGGCGAGCCAAAAAGATCGAAATATCAGTCTGCAATGTTTTGGTGGTGAAGAGGGGTTGGGGCAGTTTACTTTTGTCTTTGAACTGCTTTTAAAACATCTGCAGCAGAATGAGCATGTTAAAATCTTTTCCTTGCCCAGCAATCGGGCGGTGAAAGAATATCATCTGAGTTTGTTGTTTGGGGCGCATTTATTTTGCTTTGGCTTGACTCATTTGAAGGCGCATGAAGAGGTCGGGATACAGAAACAAGATATTTTCCCCTATGCTTTATTGCTGCATAAGGCGGAACGCAAGACCTTCGGTCGGGCATTGAGCCGAATTGTTCCTGAAACGGGGTATCTTTATAATGAGGCTCCCCCCGAATCGGTTCAGGCCAAGGCGCTGGTTTACGAGTCCTTGTTTCACGCCCTGCACCTGCTTCCTGAATCCTATTGGGAGGAAGAGCATCTGCAAAAGGCCCTGCTCTTTTTATACGCTCGATTGAACGAGATTGCGGAAAAGGGAGAGCGCTTTTTGTTTATGGAACGCCTACCCCCCGCCAAATAAGTCTTTTGGGTTATCGGCCCTTTAAGCCTTGAACTTTTCTTTTCACCTCTTCGAGTTCCTTTTCTAAATGGAGTAGGCTGTCTCGCAAACGGCGTCGGGCCTTGAGGTTTAAAGCTTTGGCGTCTTGCAATCGCTTTTGCCTTGCTTGTTTGTATTCGTCTAAGGGTTGGTCTAGATACTTCCGTTCCCAAGCCAGACTCTCTTGATAGGCCTGAATGGCTTGGGCCCAATTTTGCTGGGATTGAAAGAGTCGGTTAAAGTGGCTTTGGCTCATCCCCTTGTAGAGGGGAAAGGACTGCATCCCTATGCGCAGGGTTTGGAGTTGTTGCTCGGTTCCTGTCAGGGCTTGTTCCAAATCCTTAAAGGTGATTTTTTTTTTGATATAGGCTTGCAGAAACCCCGGCAGGGGGGCAAAGAGTTGCGCCGTTTCTTGATGGATGGCAGCGGCGAATTTTTGAAATTGAACGATGTTCAGGCTATCGAGTTGAACCTGTTTGAGTTCTTTGGCCAGCTCGGGGGGGAGGGGTTGCTCGGCAAAAAGAAGGGAGTGAAACAGGCAGAGGCTCAGCAGCACGAAGAGGCCAACCCCACTTGAACGAGGATGTAAGCGCAAGATCAACAAAGGGGCTCCTTTCAGGCAAGAGGGCTGTTTTCAGTCTGATTCTAACTGGTTCCAGGCGGGGAAGAAAGTCTAAATTTTTTCTTTTTCCGCTATGGCTTTAGGAGGGGGTGCTCCGGTTAGCCCTTGGCTAAGCAGGCCTGGATGGTTTGACTGAGTTGCTCTTCTCCAATCGGTTTGAACAGCACCTGATCCACTCCCTTTTGCCGCAAGCGAGTTTCTAAGGCGGTATCGGCAAAACCGGTGATCAAGACAACGGGGAGCTGGGGCCAATGGGTTTTAATTTTCTGCGTGAGTGTTTCTCCATTCATTTTCGGCATGGAGAGGTCGCTGAAAACCAAATCGACCTTCCCTTTTTGAGTTCGCAGCCAATCTAGGGCCGTAGTGGCATCGGTAAAGAGCTGGACTTGATGCCCCATGCTTTCGAGCAAAAGCCCGGTCGCCTTGACAATCGCCGGTTCATCGTCAATTAAGAGAATTTTGATCGGTGTTAAGGGGGCTTGGGCTTCTAAGCTTGGCTGGGGTGTTTTCTCGGTTTGCAGGAGTTGGGGCAAAAGAATCTCCATGCGCAGGCCTTGAGGGATATTGTCTTTTAATAAGATCGCGCCTTTGCATTGGGCAATGATCCCATGCACCACGGCAAGCCCCATTCCCGTGCCTTCCCCAGCCGCTTTGGTGGTGAAAAAGGGTTCAAAAACACGGTCTTTGAGTTCCGGGGGGATGCCCGGCCCATTATCTTGAATGATTAAGGAAACATAAGGGCCGGGGGGAATGCCTAGGTTCTGGGCAAAGCTGGGGTCAAGCTCCAGGATTTCGCACTCAAGCTCAATTTTTCCAGGGGAGTCGCCCAAAGCTTGCGCGCTGTTTCCGATCAGATTCATTAAAACTTGTTGAATCTGAGTCGAGTCTGCCAAGATGTAGCAGTGGCTCAAAGAGGGGGTAAAATTCAGTTGAATCTGTTTGTTTAAAGTGGCGCGGAGCAATTTATTGGTTTCGTGGATCGCCTCGATTAAGTCGAGGGGGTGGAATTGGGTTTCTTCTTTGCGGCTAAAGGTCAAAATTTGTTGGATCAAGTTTTTCGCGCGGTCTCCAGCGGTGAGGGCTTGATCTAAGTATTCCTCGAGTTTTGTTTGGCCGACGCTTTCTTTTTTCGCGAGCTTCAAATAAAGCACCATGGCGTATAAAATATTATTAAAATCATGGGCTACTCCGCCCGCGAGGGTGCCGATGGCCTGCATTTTTTGTGATTGGATTAATTCTTTTTCCATTTCCACCTGCTCGCTTACATCCCGTAATAGTATGATATAATTGAGTAGTTCTCGGTCTGGGCCAAAGAGGGGAGAAATCGCCAATTCTCCATAAAAGGGTTGTTGGTTTGCCTTCATCGGCATGCGGCTGTTGTACTTGCCCCCAAAGCGGAGTTTTTGGTTGATCTCTTCTTGCTGTTGCCAAAAATCCCCGCTCAAGATTTGGGGCAAGGGGGTACCGATAAGCTTAGTGGAAGAGCTTGAAAAAAGCTGACTCAAAGCAAGGTTGGAGTATTGAATGACCCAATCGGTGTCTAAAATCGCCATTCCTTCGGCAACCTGCTCTAAGGCGCTGACGAGGTGATGGCGTTCCGCCTCCATTTTGCGTCGTTCGGTGATGTCTTGCAAAAAGGAAACAAAAAGTTTTTCCACCCCCGTAACAATAAAGCTGGTTTTGACCTCCACCACCTTGTTGGGGCCGGATTTGGGTTGGATCACCCCTTCAAAGGCTTTTTTTCCTTTTGCCGCCGCTCCGGGCATTTGCTCCCATAAGGAGGTGGCTTTGGAGGCGGTTAACTTGTCTAAATGTTGGTTTAAAAGTTCTTCCCGCCAAAAGCCGGTGAGGAGGCAAAAGGTTTCGTTGATCTCTTGAATTCGGCCCTGTTCGTCGACCACCAAAAAGCCTTCTTGGGTGGTTTCTAAAATAGTTTGGTTGCGTTTATTGGAGTTGAGTAAAAACGCTTGAGTGTCTTTGAGCTTGATCGTTTCTTCGCTCAGGTGGTCTCGTGCCGTTTTTAAGGCCGTGGCGGGCTCTTTCAACCCCCAATGAACAATTCCCCAATAATAGCTGGTAAAATATAGAATTTTAATCCAATGGCCCAGGTAATTTGAAATCGCGTAGGCATTGGCGTAAAAGGTAAAGATGATTTCAGAGATGACATTTAAAAACAGACCGATAATGAAATAAAAT
Organism: bacterium; assembly: GCA_024275165.1. Classification (GTDB taxonomy): domain Bacteria; phylum SAR324; class SAR324; order XYD2-FULL-50-16; family XYD2-FULL-50-16; genus JAJRZQ01. The sequence continues at coordinate 6,222 of JAJRZQ010000001.1, forward strand.
TCCAACTTTTTGGGGAGTCCCAAATCCCCTTTCAACATCCAGAGTAGGGCGGCTAAGCTGAATAGGCATACCAAATACTCCATGGCGAGCTTAAAGCTGGTTTGCCCTTTGCCTTCAACAAACCCTAAGGGGAACCAGTTTGTTCGATAGATAATCGCTAATAAGACGGCGGTGAGGAGCATGTAAAAAATCAACAACCGATTTTTATCCACCTTTGCCCGTCCCCAAACCACGGCGGCAAAAAAGCTTACCGCTTGCAGCAAACGGGAGGAAACCCACAATTGGGTGCCTAAGTTGGTGCTGGAGGGCAAGAAATTACTGCCCGGATAACTAAAGGAGTGAAAGGCGTCGAGGGTGCCTACGCTGACTAGACTAATGCCGACGATGAGGTAAAAGGCTTGGCCGCGTTTTTCTTGAGTGTGCCATAAGATGGCAAAAATCGCGAAGCCGATTAAGATGGTGATCCCCTCTGCGAGGGTATGCGTTAGGAGAAAGTTGACCCGACTCAGCTCGAAACCAAAGTAACCGAAAAAAAAGAAAATCAAAGGTAGAGTGATCCATCTTTTTAGGCTGTCGATTTTCCCTCTCACTAGATCCCTTTTGTGCTGTTGCGCTATTTGTTTTGTCGAGAGTAAACCGAGAAGGGGCAGGTTGCAACAGCTTGGTTATTTTGCCGGTTTGTTGGTCGGGTTTAAAGTGGATTGGTTTTTATTATGGTTTGATATTTTAGGTAATTGTTTTAATCCAAGGGAAGTTTTCTCCCTTTTACTGGCTTACTCTTGATTCGTGGAAGTTGTTTTTTTGCTCCAAAGAGGTCATTTTGTTCAGCTTGGTTGTCGGTAGCGGGGGGGGTATCAATTCGCTTGGGAGGGTGATTTGAAAACTCATTCCCTGCCCGGCTTGACTGTGATGAGTCATCTTCCCTTGAGATTGCGCAACCCAATCTTGTACCGCGTCTAAGCCAACGCCTCGCCCAGAAGCCAAGTCTGGATTTAAGTTGGAAGAAAAGCCGGGTCGATAGATCAAAGACTCAATCTCTGCGTCGCTCATGGCGGCGAGTTCTTCTGGGTTGTGGAGGCCTTGAGAAAGCGCGACCTCTTTGAGTTGGTTTAAATCAAGGCCTTGGCCGTCATCTTTTACCTGAATCAGGTATTGGTCATCGGTTGATTTGAGTTCCAATTGGATTAAGCCTTGGGGGTGTTTCTTTTCTTCTTGGCGCTTTTTTACCCGTTCAATTCCATGGACGCAGGCGTTGCGGACAAGGTGCAAGAGGGGGCCTTGCATGTCTTTACAGATAGCTGGAGGCAGGCGTAAAATCTCGTTTCGCACTTTGAGCTCAATTTCTTTGCCTTGAGCGGCGCCCCATTCAATCACCCTCTGGCGGAGCAGGGTTAAAAAATCATCAAAATTGTATGGCTCTTCGGTGAAGAGACGGGTTTTTAGGTCCTGCCAAGCGGAGTATAATTCGTTGAATTGCCTTTGTTTTTCCGGTTCTAAGCTTGAGGTGGCTTGAAGCTGTCGCAAGATTAGGCCCTCGAGGCGCTCACTTTGGTCCAACCAAGAGTTTTGCGCAGGAAGGCGAGTCGGGGGGCAGTCTAAGGGGGCTAGGCTTGAGGGTTCTTGCCCTTGATGCAAGATCAGGGAGCGGAGTTGGAGCAGCAGGCGCTGAATCCGCAAAATATTGGCCAAGCTTAGCGGTTCTTTGAGTTCAGCGGCTTCGGAATAAAAATGATACAAGACCTGTAGCCATCCTTGAGCGGCCGGTAGGCCGTCTTTACGGGCAAAGAGGTCGAGCGCGTCAATGGCTTGCAAGCAATTGGTTAGGTTGAACAGCTCGGCTTTTCCCTCCATGACGGCGAGATGATCTAAGGATTTCTCTAGGGTGCAGAGGTGGTTTTTGACTTGGCGGAACTCGCGGATATCGGAATGGACCTCAAAATTACGTTGTAGCTGTTCGGTATAATGTCGGATCTCTTCGCTGAGGCTTGCGACCTCAGCGATGAAGAGGCGTTTTAAGAGGGCAACCCCTTCTAAGAGGAGGCCTCGAACCTCGCTGTTTAAGGGATGCTGATGCTCGCGCAGGTAGGCTAAAAAACTTTCGATGCCGTGGCAGAGTTGGCTGACTTGGCGGAGATCTAAAAAGCCGGCACCGCCTTTGATGGTGTGAATTTGCCTAAAAATAAGATGGAGGTCTTCTGCGAGCCCGTCAAAGGGGTTACCCCAGTGGGTTAAAACCTGCTCTATGGTTTCGATACGAAGCTTCGTTTCCGCTTGGTAGGTAGTGAGCAGGTTTTCTTCTTGTTGTTCTGGCATGTTTTTTCCCCCCAAGAAAATCATTTTTATGATTTAAGGTTCCTCTAAAAAATTCAGAGGCGTCTTAACTATAACAAGAAAAAAGGGGGAAGGTCTATCGGGGAGTTCCTGATTTTAATAGGGGGAAACCCTTAGAAAAAGGGCTAAAGGCTGGTAATTCCTTCTTTTAAGGCAAATTTGGTTAGTTCGGCAATGGAGTGGAGGTCGAGCTTTTGCATGATCTGTCGGCGATGGCTTTCGATGGTTTTAATGGAGACATGGAGCTGATAGGCGCAATTTTTGGTCGAATATCCCTCGGCAAGGAGTTGCAGAACTTCGCGTTCGCGGCTGCTCAGCGCGGAATTGGCCAAGTCGCTGAGGGGCGCGGAGTTGCCTAAAAAGCCGTCGAGTACGATTCCCGCGATGCCTGGGCTTAAGTAGATTTGGTGGTTTAGCACCCGATCTATGGCGGAGAGTAATTCTTCAAAGGCGCAATTCTTTAACAAATAACCCTTTGCCCCTGCTTGCAACATTTGCGAGATATATTTGGGCTCTTGGTGCATGGAAAGCGCGATGATTTTTACTTTGGGCAGAAGTTGTAGGAGTTGGCGAGAGGCCTCGATGCCGTTGAGGTCGGGCATTCCGATATCCATAATCACGACCTGCGGGCGGAGGGATTCGGCCAATTCCACCGCTTGTCTACCGTTTTCCGCCTTGCCTACCACCTGAAAGTCGCCCTGACCCTCAATCAAGGCTTGTAGGCCTTCTCGGATGATTTTATGATCGTCGACAATGAGTACAGGAATCATTATGATTTTTGGATTTTTTATTTGTATATATTATATTTTATGCATTTTTGTCTAGCCCGTCAAAAATTCGTTTTTATTTTGCTTTTTTTAGAGGGGTTATTTTCCAAAGGGGGAAAGGCTGCCGGGTTTTCTCGGGGTCATGGAGCCCGCATTCATCCCGTAGTAGATACAAGCTCGATGCTGAGTCGATTGAGGCGGGTCCATACAGGTTCCCTGGGTGGCCGCACAGCGTTTTTGGCAAAGTTTGATGGGTTTGTACATTACCTTGCTGTTTAAGGATTTCAAGGTAGCGCTCGATAGACAAGCGCGTTTGCAGCTGGCGACAGCCGGGCTGTCTTTGCTTTCACATCCCATTAAGGCAATGAAGCAGACAAGCATAAACCAAGAGGGGATAAAGTAGAGGGTCTTCATGTTAATTCGGCGTGTATATAGTTCCTGATTTTAAAAAACCACTGGGGTCTGGGGCTCTCAGCCCCAGCCCGCGGAGCATATTTAAATAGCGGGGCGCTTACGCCCAGCGAGCCGCCCCGCCGGCTGCGGGCAGAGCGTCATCAAGACGACCCGCCTGCAAGCGAACTCCGCGAAAGCAAAGGGAGCGGCCTGTAGGCTGCGCCTAGGTCGGTCCAGTTTACAAGAAACAATAGTAGGTGTCGGCTTAATAAGCTCCTTGTTTACAGGGTACTTTACCCTAACCCAAAGCAGAGTAAAAAGGCAATTTTCCTTACAAAAAGGGCCTTTCAAAACTCGGTGAAACTGGGTTACGCTTTTGCTACAGCGCGCTTGTTGGCTATTGTGGGTTAATAATGATACGCTAAAATAAAAAGCCATGCTCTTAGATCACCTTGATGAACTTTACAACCGCGATAAAAGGCAGGCCTTGCCGCTCGCCTCTGTCGGCGTTCAGCTGACGAAGCTCCCAGAGAGCTATAGCAAGCCCAAGCGAGGGTTTATATTTTTCTTGACTCACCCCTTTGACCTCATCGGTTGGGATCATTACCATCAATATATGCGAGACGCTAGGGATTTAACGGAAGTGGAACGCTATCAAGACGCTCTAGGGGCCTATTATCTTGCCCTCAAAGAAAGGCCGAGCAGTATTGAGCCGCTCATGGGAATGGTGCAAGCCTTGGAAACTTTAGGGGGGTCCAGCAATTACCTGCTCGCCCTAGAGCAGGCAAAAAAAGCTTTGGCGCTTAATTTTCGCGATTTGACGATCTATGACGAGTTGGTTTATCTCTTTGAAAAATTGGGAAGTCGCCAAGAGGCTTTAGAGTATCGGCGCAAGCGTTTTACGGTGCGTACCTTAAAATCCAACCCCAATAACCCCATGGTTTTAAATAATATCGGGGTGATGCTGGTGGATTTGAAAATGCACGCCCAAGCGATTCATTATTTTCAAAAAGCTTTGATTGAATCTCCTCATTTATCCATTACCTGCTTTAATCTAGCAAAGGCATGGCTGCAAAAAGGGATGGAGACGGAAAAGAAAAAATTAAAACTGCAACACCTCCAGGCGGCGGAAGATGCCTTAAATGAGATTCGGGACGACACCCCGGCTATTTTAATCTTACGAGGTAAGATTTTGTATCAGGCAGGCAAGTACGCCCAAGCTAAAGAGGTCATGGAACAGGCCTTGTATCGTGCGCCTTCTCTGCTGGAGATACATACCACCTTGCAGTTGATCAACGAAAAGCTGGGAAATATCAAAGAGGCGATTGATAATTATGAAACCTATCGCCTGCTCCAGCAGGAAGACAAACCAAAGAAAAAAAGACGCTTTTCTTTTTTATCGAGAGAAAAAAAATAGGGTGGAATCAGTTCTCGATTAAGTTTAGGTCTCGCAGTAGCTGAGTGATTTTTTCTCGGTCTAAGGGTTTGGTGATATATTCCTCAATCCCTTTTTTAAAGCTTTCCAAGGCGTTGTCCCAATCCCCTAAACTGGTAACGATGGCCACTTTAACCTGATGACCCGTATCAATATCGGCTTCTTGTTCTAAGTCGCGAATTTTTTTTAAGGCCGCTTGTCCATCCATAACGGGCATCATGAGATCTAAAAAAATCAAGTCGTAGGGTTGTTTTTTTTGTTGAGAGGTTTGCCAGGCCTCAACGACTTGAGCCCCATCGTGAGCAAAGTCAACCTTGCCAAAGGGTTTGAGGATCTTCCACATCAAGGTGCGGTTGATTTCCATATCATCGGCCACAAGAAATTGTAGTTGCATTGTGTTCTCCTGATAATGGTTAAGGTATCATTTTTTAAGCTTTGGGTTCAAGCTGTTTTACATGGCCTTTTTCTAAAATGCCGTAAGCTTCGCTTAAGCTTTGGGCTTGGAGCAAAGCGGCGCGGTTTTCTTCTTGGATCGCGAAACGAGCTAATTTAGAAAGCATCTGCAAATGGGTTTCCGGGTGCCCTGCGGGGCTGATCAATAAAAAGACCAGTTCAATGGGCTCTTGACTGTACTCGGTGAAGAGGGGTTGTTTTAAAATCCCAATGAGCAGGATGCTCTCTTCGATATAGGAGTCGTAGCAATGGGGGAGGGCCACCCCCTTGCCGATCAGGCTGGAGTATTCTCGTTCTCTCAACATGAGTTCTTCCAACATCACTTCTTTTGCCAGGGGGTATTGTTCTTCGTCTAAGAGGCTTAAGAGCTCTTTATAAAGGGCATAGAGGCTTTTAGCTTGAGAAAAGACAATCCAGTCTTCTCGCATGGGGCCGAGCAGGCCGACGGCAAAGGGGGTCAAGGTCAAGGCTTTGACTTCCCCCTCTCTGGCGGTGGGAGGGATGGGGCTTAAGCGTTCTTGATGAACAAAGAACAAGCCATGCCCCTGGTTGTTTTTCCAGGGTAGGGGGTGAATGTCTTCGCAGGTGAAGAGTTCTTTGGCTTCGGTTTGGATTTGCAGGGACTTGAGAGAGAAGTCACTCCAGCAAGCCTGAGCTTTTTTAGGAACCCCGTGACTCTTTTTTTCCTCACCGGGCCAGAAAAACAACCTAGCCTCGGGAATCAGTTGCCCCCAGCGCTGGCAAACCAGGCGGTTTAGTTCCTCATTGGGGGTGGCGGCCAGAATATGGCCGATATCGGCGAGTTCGATGTATTGTTCCAACTCCAGTTGCAGCGCGTTTTCGCAAATCGCCTTGAGCCCCTCTCTTTGGGCTTGCTTGACCTCTCTCGGGTTGCTGTCGAGCAAGAGACTTTGTTCCCCTGTGCGGGCAACGAAATGAGCCACCGCGCGGGTAATCGGGTTGCTGCCGATAAAAAGCCAGCCCCTGGGGCGGGTTTGCAAAACCTGGAGTAGTCCGGCCACCCCCTTAGCGGTAATGCTTTGAAATAAAACCGTGCCCGCGATGATGGTATAGGTAAAGGTTTCTAAAAAATCGGCCTGCACAAAGCCGTTGCGAGAGAGTTGCACCGTAAAGAGGCTGGCCATACTGGCCGCGACAATCCCCCGCGGGGCGACCCAGCTTAAAAAGCTTTTCTCTCTCCAGGTGAGATCGCTCCCTAGGGTGGAAAGCAAAATATTGAACGGGCGGATTAAAAAAGCGACCAGCAAAAGCGCGACCAGGAGAACCCAGCCATAGGCGTAGAAATTATTAAAGTGTAGGTTGGCCGCCAAAAGCATGAACAACAGCCCGATTAAGAAATCTTTCAGTTCGGTTTTATAAGCGATAATGCCGACTAAACCGGGGCTTTTTTTCCAGCCGAGATAAAGGCCCGCTAAGGTAACGGTTAAGAGGCCGCTTTCTTGAACGATCAGATTCGAGAGGGTCAAGGCCACCATCGCGCTGGTGAGCATGAAGATGTTGATGCGCTCTTCGGGCAGCCAGTTGGCTTTGAGGATGAAATTCAAGCCCGCCCCAAAGGCGCCGCCGAGCGCGAGCCCGGCAATGAGCCGAAAGAAAAAGTTCAGGTAGGCATCGGCATTCCCCGCGGTTAAAATCCATTCATAGCTCAAGAGGGCTAAAAATACCCCAATGGGGTCAATCAATACCGCTTCCCAATAAAGAATCTGTCGTAAATTTTCCTTAATCCGAATTCGGTGCAGTAAGGGACCGACCACCGTGGGCCCGGTCACGATAATGAGGCTCGCCGCCAATAAACAAAAAGGAAAATCAAAGCGTAAGAGGAACCATAAAACCACCGCGGTTCCCAGCCAGGTGACTAAAACCCCTCGGGTGAGAACGCCGTGAATCTCTTTGGAGAGTTTGCGATAACCACGAATATCGAGGGTCAAGCCTCCTTCAAAAAGAATAATCCCCACGGCAAGATTGATCAGCACATTGAGCCCTTCCCCCAGGAGTTTGGGTTGGATCAGTTCCAGCCCTTCAGGCCCAAAGGCAACGCCTGCCAAGAGCAAAAAGCCGATGGGGCTGGTGCGGAGGCGCTCGGCCCATAAAACCAAAATGAGCCCAATGGCGCCAGAAGCAACAAAGGTGGTTAAAATATCGAGGGTGTGCATAAAAATCTCCTTGCCCCTGAGAGTATCTGCTTCATTGAAAATAGACAATCTTTTGCTGTCTCTCACTTAGCTTAAGCTGAAACAGGAGCGGTTTTTTTCTTTTTGACCAAGCGAATTTAGGGTTGTATATTATAAAAAATCTTAAAGGAAGCAGATGGAATTATCCTTAGAAAATACGCAAGCTTTAGCCTTGGACGCAGACGCGAAGCTGTTGGTGTTTCAATGCAGTCAAGAGTACGGTATCCATATTGCTTATGCCCGCGAGGTGGTTGGTTTGCAGGTCGTTGACCCGGTGCCCATGATGCCGCACTTTATGGAAGGGGTGATGAACCTCAGGGGGAAGATCGTCCCGGTAATGAATCTGCGCAAAAAATTGAATATGCCCGAGGTCGAGCCCACTCAAGAGACCTGCATCGTGGTGGTGGACTTGCAAGGGGAGCAGATGGGAATCATCGTGGACTATTTGATCGGGGTGCAGTCCTTAAATGATTATGTAACTGAAGATAGCCCTGATTTGGGCTCTCAGGGGAGCAACAACTTCATTCAGGGAGTGGCTAAATCGGGGAGGCGGGTTATTCTTATTTTGGATGCCTTTCGCTTGATCGAGGTCAAGGAGGAGGATTAAAATAACAGTCCGGCAAGCTCAGCGGGTTATTTTCGATAGGTTTGCTTCAGAACCACTTTGTTGGCCCCGAAGTATTCTTGGGCAAAGTCCGCGGCGATTTGGGGCTCGTAATGCTTACAACTGAAAATATCTAAATATACCGCATTGGAAGCATTGGCAAAATGAGCTGAAATCATGCTTGTTTCAATGAGTTGAACCAGGGTGAAGCCCGCGACTCTCTCCTCTTCGCCAAAGTGGACGATTTGAGGTTCTCCGTATGCTTTCATTTGAATCAAATGGACCAGCTTTTCAGCAAATTCCTTGATCGCCTCGCGATCGCGAATTGTATCCGCGTTGCACCCGTAAAGGTCTATAGAGCATGAAAGCCCCCAGTGATCACCCAACATTGCTGGTCTGCCTCCTCTGCTGATTGTATAAGGCCATGAATTCTTCGAGTAAACTTTCTTGATTGATGATCTCGTGTTTGCTTTGCAAGAGGTCTTTGATGTATTGAGGTTGGGCCATGATCCCAAAGTGCATATCGGCATTATAGAGCTGCAAGCCCTTTAAGTCTCTTTGGGCAATGCGCGCCTCGATTTCTTGGTGAGAGAATCCTTTGAAATCCGTTGCTTCTGAACAATAGGCGAAACTCATTACCGCGCCGTAAAGGGGGATAAAGGTAAAACCGTGTTCGATTTGCCGGAACACCTGCGCTAAGGTCGCGTGAATTTTGCCAAAAACTTGGGGATAAATAAAGGGGTACTCGCAGTGGAGCGACAAAATCCCTTTTTCATCGCGCAACAGGCCCTTTAGGCGCTGATAAAATTCCTTGGTGTATAAAGCCTTGGCCGGACCAATGGGGTCGGTTAGATCCAAAATGATGACATCGAATTTTTCTTTGGATTCTTCTGCGTATTTTAGGCCGTCGCCAATAATCAATTCGGTACGGGGGTCTGTGAAAACGCCTTGATGAATTTTGTGGAGCCATTTTTTGGATAATTCGACCACCTCGTCGTCGATTTCGACCATAACTCCGCGCTCGACCGTATTGTGCAAGAGGGCATGGCGGAGCGTACCCCCATCCCCTCCCCCGATCACCAATACGCTTTTTGGGTTGGGGTGAGCGGTCATGGCGGGGTGGACTAAGGATTCATGATACAAGAATTCGTCAACCTCGGAGGTCTGAAAATAGTTGTCAATGCGCAGTATTCTGCCAAAGCGCTCGGTGTTGTAAATCGCGACTTCTTGTTGCTCGGAGTTTTTTTTGTGCAGCACGGCACTGGGTTTGATAAAAAAACCGTAATCTTTGGAGAAGTACTCGGTAAATTTATCGTCTTCTACATCGCGATAGCCCTCAATGACCCGATAATTGGTGTCTAAGGGATTGAAAACCTGTTTCATCTCTTCAAAAAGGCGTTGCGCCTTGTTGAAGTTGTCGCAGTGGTAATTGCAAACCGAGAGGTCGAGATTAATGTAAAAATCCCGCTCAGGCCAAGTATGAATATTTAGATGGGATTCGGCGAGCACGATGGAACCCGTAACGCCGCCGCCGTCAAAGGGGAACATGACCTTTGCCACGCAGGTTAGCCCCGCCGATTCTACGGCTTGGATTAAAACCTTTTCTAAAGCAAGATGATCGGTAAAGAGAGCGAGATTCTCTTTGCAATGAAGAAGCTCAGAGATGATATGAGTGACTTGTCTCACTTGGCAGCCTCCTCAGCAGGGGGTCGACAAAAAAGATCTATATGACGGATTTTGCTTCATTGGGTCAAGCAAAAAGCTTGCGAGTCTTAAGGAAACCCTAAAAAACTTAGAGTTTCCTGGTGGCGCATGGATGCAACGCCAAATCAATAAACAAAGTGAATTGATTTGTTTGGTGATCAGGAATTCACTTCCTGACACCAAAGCTGAAAAAGTCTGAGGATGGAATTTTTCAGAGGGTTTAAGATGAACCGGATTTTTTTCTTTTTCAGGGCGGGGCGCTTTTTTGCCGGAGAACGCAGCCAGGGACGGGGCTTTTTCAGAGGCTCTTATAGGTCAACTGCGCCAATCCACTGGAAAAGGCCTCGTTTGCAACCAATTCCCAATTTTTGGGGGGGAACCCCGCGGGAAAGAGCGGCACCCCACCGCCGAGTAAGATGGGGTGCAGGGATAAGATAATTTCATCAATCCAGCCCCCTGCCAAAAAACCGGATACCACCTCACCGCCTCCGACCAGCCAGATCGTACCGGAACCTTGGGATTGAAGTTGAGGGATCCACTGGGCCAAAGGGGGGGCCAAAAATTTTTTGCCCTTGTTTTTTCGACTCAAGACAAAGACTTCTTTACCCGCAAAGGGCTCTGCTGCAAAACTTTGGCAGACTTCGTAGGTTTTGCGGCCTACGATGACGGTGCGGACTTGGTTGTAAAAAGGGGTATAGTTGTAATCCTGGTCCTGCAAGAGCCAGTCGATTTCACCCTGCAGGCCAGCGATGTAGCCGTCTAAACTGGCGGCGATAAATAATTGGATGGGTCTCATAGCCTAAGCAAAAGGGGGGATGAGCCCCTTTTGTTCAATAGTGGTTTTGCGCCATGCTGTAGCGCGCTCCCTGCCCTAGGGGGACAAAGATCGGAGTAATGGTCAAGTCGGCGGGTTTATGCTCGATGCGAAAACCAAAGAAGTCCTTTCCTAAATCCCAGCGTTTTTCTTGGAACTTGGCGATAAATTTGCCTAAGTATTCTTTATCTATAAAGAGGGTCGAAAACTGTTGGCTGGAAAATTCCCCATCTGGAATCTGTAGTTTAGAAGGGGGAAATTTGTGGCAAACAAAATAGCCAAAATAGCCTGCGAGTTTTTGTTGGAAGCAGGCTTTAAAGGAAACCTCGCCATTGTGATAGATATTGCGAAACACAAAGGGGGAGGTGAAATCGTATCGCCTTAATTCCACTAAGGGCATACCCCGGTAAAAGAGGTTGCCTACGGCGATTGCGGTCAAGAGCGCGAGAATGGAAATGAATTTGAAGAATTCCCACCTTGCGTTGAGGGGCTTTTCAGCGCCTTCTGCCTCTTTAGGAGGCTCTTGGTAAGGGCTTTTGTCAAACATTGTGCACCCCGTTATGGGTATCTATTTTTATCCAGCAGAAAGCTTGATTCTATAGTTTTATTGATGCATTTAGCGTGCTAAAATGAAGCGGTTTTCACTTTTGAGCGCGCGGTAAGGGGTGAATCCTTTTTTAGATATATCAAGCTAAAGCATTTAAGGGAACCTCTGAACAATGAAGAGGTTCCATGCAAGGCATGGTGCCTTGCTAAATCAAGATGTGTAACCTATTGATTTGTATTGAGGTTGTGGTTTTATTCCCCACGCTCAAGCATAAAAAACGCCTTGCGGGGAGTTTTTTTAGAGACTTTTAGCACAAAGTTTAAACAAGTTGAACTTTTTTGTCTCGTTAAAAAATAAGTCTTTTTTTCAACTGTCGTCTAGGGTTTGGTGCCAACGGGCTAATTCTTGGAGGCCTTTTAGGGCGCTTTGCTGATGTTTTAATTCGTAGGCCTGGGTTAATTGGGTTCCCCTTAAGGCGGATTCTCTAAAAAGACGATGCAACCCCTCTGCCCAGGGGATGGGGGAGTGTCTTTTTTCCCAACTCTGGGAGAGTCTTTCCATCCAGGCGAGCGGGGGGAAGGCATAGCAACCCTTTTTCTGGGGGCGTAGGGCCTGATAGATGATTTCATGCACCTCCCCCAAGGTGAGGTTTTCTTGATCGCTGAAGCAAAAGCTGCCGCTGGGGCCTTCTTGTTGTAAAATCTGGGTAATCGCCTGGATTAGGTTGTTGGCGCTCAAGCGGGGGGAACGAGCCCCCAGCCCTGCCAAGGGAAGGCGTACCCCAGCCAGGGCCAAGCGGGTCAAAATCTGCACCTCTCCTTTAAAATAAGGGCCGTACAAAGGGGGCAAACGCAAAATAACCAGTCGGGTGGAACTGGCTTTAAAAACCTTGCCCAGGGCCTTTTCCGCTCTCTCTTTGGCCGCTAGATGAGCGGCGGGCCCGCTGAGGCAAGAGGTAAAGATAAAATCCTTCACCTTCTTAGATCGAGCCAACTCAGCGAGCTTGAAGGTGAATTTTACATGAACCCGCTCTAATTTGGCGGGGGCGCTTTTGGGTTTGGCCGCGGCAAAATGCAAGATGGAGGTGCTGGGGCCCCATTGCTCTTTGGGTAAAGCGGAGACGCTCAGGGTGGGGTAGCCCTCTCGTTGTAAAAGGTGGTCATTGGCGGAAACAAGGCGGATGTCAAAGCCGGAAGGCGGGTTTGCCAACAGGTTGCGACCCAAGGCCCCGCTGGCTCCGGTGATGACGAGTTGGGGGGGCATGGCTAAAAGAGGCTGAGTTGTTCTTGATCGGCAAAGGGGTCGGGCTTGGGTTCCTTGTTTTCCCATTGCACGAGAATTTTTTTGATTCCCAATTCCTTGTCTTGATACCAAATCTCGCCCTGCTCCAAACCATGCAGGTACAGGTCGCGGGTCACCGCTACATCCTGCTTGCAGTAATCGGCGATCTGCTTGAGTTTATCGGTGTTCCCCGCCAGATATTCCTTATACCAATCCAAGGCCTGCAACCCATCGGCAGACTTACCCACCTTTAAGGTAGGTCGGGCCACATCTTCGAGCTTGACCTTTTTTCCCAGTACGCTGCGGATCATCAGCAGGAGGTCGAGATTGTTGAAGGCCTTGAACTCGGTTAAGATTTGTTCTCGTTGTTCTGGGGGAAAATAGCCCGCCAAGACCCGGTAGTCAAAGCCGAGGTGATTGTAGCCAATCACCGGGCTCCCTTGCTTTAAGTGGTCGATCAGCTCTTGCACCTGAGATTCGTAGTAAACGGAAAAACGGCCCTCTTTTGCGTCCCACAAGACCCCGACCGACATCTTCATCTCTTCGATGTTTTCCCATCCCCCCACCTCCATCGCCGAACGCTGGGTCTCTAAATCAAATACCAAAAAATCTTGCATCCTGCCTCTAACTTTTTCTTGCTTTGCAGGATAGGCAGTTTCTCCCCGTTCTGTTAAGGGTCAATCATGCAAGAAAGGATAAAATCCCGCTTTACTGCCGCGGGCTTTTGCGCTGTCGGCTTTTTATCGAAACAAGACGCGCGCTTTGGCCCCTGGTATGAGTCCTGGTTAAAACAGGGGTACCAGGGGGAAATGAGTTACCTGGAGCGCAACCTCATACTGCGCCAAGATCCGGCCAGCATCGAGCCCTGGGGCAAGTCGTTTATTTGCTTGGCCTTTCCCTATTTCACTCAAGCCCCCCCAGGGTGGGAGATCAATCGTCCCCTGAGCCGTTACGCCTGGGGCAAAGACTACCACCGGGAGCTCAAAAAGCGCGTCAAACCGGTGTGAGCCCAGCTGGAAAAAGAATACGGCCCTTTTCTACACCGCGTTTTTGTCGATTCCGCCCCCTTGCCCGAAAAGCTTATGGCCCAAAGGGCGGGGCTCGGTTTTATTGGGAAAAACAGCCTTTTGATTCACCCCCAGCAGGGGTCTTTTATTTTCCTGGCTGAGATCTTAACCGACTTGGAACTAAAAAGCAGCGAACCCTTTACTGGAGTAGATTGCGGGGGCTGTCGCGCCTGCTTGGAGCATTGCCCCGGCAATGCCATTCTGCCGGGGAACCAGGTGGACGCTCGGCGCTGTGTCAGTTACCTCACCATTGAAAAAAAAGGCCCCTTGGCCCCTTGGGAGGCCTTGATTACCGGGGGGCGGATTTTTGGCTGCGATCATTGCCAAGACTGCTGCCCCTATAACCAAAAGGCGATTGCCCAAACCCCTTCCCCCTTTGCCTGTTTGGAGCGCTGGCAAGGGTTGAAGGCGGAACGGGTGCAAGGCTGGTCTGAGGCCGACTTTGCCCAATTAAAGATCAACAGCCCCTTAAAACGGGCGGGGCTAAAGGCCTTGCGACGCAACGCGAGCGTGCCCCCCTTTGACGGATTGGCTTAGCTGATCCATACTCTTTTTTTTCAATCTATCGGTACTTGAATGAGTCAACTGAAAACCTGGGTGCGTCGTTTTTTGGATGAAGAGGCGATTGCGACCCATCGCGCTAAAATTCTTTGGGCGCAAAACCTAGTTTCTTATTTTGTTGCCGGGGATTTAAAAAAACTCGCCTTGATTTTCGGCTCCGATAAGTGGGGGTTTCATTTTTACTGCCAACATTACCAAACCCATTTACAGGGGCTGCGCCAGCGACCGATTCAACTTTTGGAAATCGGGATTGGGGGCAATGAGGACCCTGCCCTAGGCGGGAACTCCTTGCGCATGTGGCGGCGCTTTTTCCCCAAGGGGCAAATCCACGGGTTGGATATTGCCGATAAAAGCATCCATCAAGCGAGGCGGATTCACATCCATCGAGGGAGTCAGGCAGACCCGGATTACCTGCGCCGGCTCGCGAAAGAAATCGGAGAGATTGACATCATCATTGATGACGGCAGCCACCAAAACGAGCATGTCCTGATCTCTTTTGAAACCCTGTTTCCCCTATTGAAAGCAGGAGGGTGGTATATTGTTGAAGATACCGAAACCGCCTATATCCCTAAATTTGGAGGCAGCAGCGAACAGCGAGAGGAGGTGAAAAGCTCCATCAACTTTTTCAAGAGCCTGATTCACGGCCTGCATTACAACGATTTCCAGTTAGAGGGCTATGAGCCCACCTATTACGACCAAAACATCCTCTCCCTCTTTTTTTATCACAACATGGTCTTTATCCAAAAGGGCGACAACAGCAAAACCCATTAAGCGCGCGCGGCCCTTTCCCTTGACCTTGCCTTTTCTTTATCGCAAACTAAAATTTTTAGAACATTTGTACGGTTATGGAAGAATCCAAAGACCTTTTTTTGCGAGACCGGCAAGCGGAAGACGCCCAAGAGCAGGGCCTGCGCCCTCAGTATTTTAAAGAATACATCGGTCAAGAAGAGATGAAAGCCAATCTTTTTGTTTTCATCCAGTCCGCTCGGAGGCGGGGTCAAGTTTTAGATCATGTATTGCTTCACGGCCCCCCTGGCTTGGGAAAGACAACCTTAGCGGGGATCATCGCCAAAGAGATGGGGGCTTCCATGCGCGCCACCGCGGGCCCGGTGATCGAACGCCAAGCAGACCTAGCCGCTATTTTAACGAGTTTAGAACCCCATCAGGTTTTATTTATCGACGAAATCCACCGGATGAATCGCGCCATTGAAGAGGTGCTTTATTCGGCGATGGAAGATTTCACCCTCGACATCTTGATCGGCCAGGGGCCTAGTGCCCGCACCTTAAAGCTCGACTTGCCGCATTTTACCTTAGTCGGGGCCACGACTCGCACCGGGCTTTTGTCCACCCCGCTCCGGGAGCGTTTTGGCATCCCCCTGCACTTTGATTTTTACCTTCCCGAAGAACTCCAACAAATCATTGTCCGCAGCGCGGGAATCTTAAAGGTGGAAGTTTACGAAGAGGCCGCCTTAGAGATCGGTCGTCGTTGCCGAGGCACCCCTCGCATCGCCAATCGGCTTTTAAAACGCTGCCGTGACTTCGCTGATTTTAAGGCGGGCGGGGTGATCACGCTGGAGATCGTGCAAGAAACCCTTTCTCGTTTAGGGATTGATTCCTTAGGCTTAGACAAACAAGATCGGAGGATTTTAGAACACATGATCGAGCATCACGGCGGTGGGCCGGTGGGCCTATCCACCATTGCCGCCAGCGTGAGCGAGGAAACCGACACCATCGAAGATGTGATTGAACCCTATTTGCTGCAGCAGGGGCTTTTGCAGCGCACGCCCAGGGGGCGGGTCGTGAGCCAAAAAGCCCGCCAGCACCTCCAAGGGCCTGCCGAGCCGAAACCGGATCAATTGGAGATACTTTAAATGCCTGACGCGAACGCCAAACCCAAGGCCTTGATTGAAACCTTCGGCTGCCAGATGAATGAGCACGACAGCCAACGAATGCGTGAAATTCTGCTCCAAGAGGGTTACGACTTTACCCGCGCCCCAGAAGAAGCGGACTTTATCTTACTCAATTCGTGCAGCGTACGCGAGGCCCCAGAAAATAAGATTTACAGCATGGTAGGCCGCTTGGGGGAATTCAAAAAGAAAAACCCCAAGCTGATTATTGCCGTGGCGGGCTGTGTGGCGCAGCAGGAGGGGAAAAGAATCCTCCAACGGCAAAAGGAGGTGGATATTGTTATGGGCACAGATCAAATCTTTCATTTGCCGGAGTTATTAGCCCAGGCCCGCCAGGGGAAGAGAGCGGTGCGAACCGCCTGGATGCCTAGAGAACAAAAGACGCAGAACTTCATTCCCACTGAAGAACTCGCTCATTTTGAGGTAAGGGGGGCGAGCGCCGGCCTGGCCATTACCAAGGGCTGCGATAATTTTTGCAGCTTTTGCATTGTTCCGGCCACCAGAGGCCGCTTGGTGAGCCGGGAATGGGAAAATATTTTAGCGGAGGCTAAGCTTTTAATTGAGAAAGGAGCAAAAGAAATTTTGCTCTTGGGGCAAAATGTAAACAGCTATCAGGCGGGCGGGGTGAATTTTGCCCGGCTTTTAAAGGCTGTCGCTGATTTAAAAGGCTTGAGGCGACTGCGGTTTACCAGCCCCCACCCCAATGATTGGAGCCCGGCCTTGACCGATTTGATGGCTGGTCATCCAATGATTTGCCCCAGTTTGCACCTGCCCTTTCAAGCCGGGGCGGATCGGATATTGCAAAAAATGCGACGGGGCCATAGCCAAGCGCAATATCTGGAACAGGTGGCCTACCTGAAAGAAAAAATTCCGCATATCGGGCTTTCCAGCGATATTATTGTGGGCTTTCCCAGCGAGACCGAGGCCGAGTTTCAAGAAACGATTCAGGTCATGCGGCAGGCTCGCTTTAGTCAGGTTTATGCCTTTAAATACAGCCCACGACCGGGGACCAAGGCGGACAGCCTACCCGACGATGTGCCGCCGCGAGTCAAGCAAGAGCGGTTGTCGCGGGTTTTAAGTCTTTTTGAGTCCATTCGGGAAGAGATTTTATTGGCTACCTTGGGCCAAAAGCTGGAGGTTTTAATCGACCAGGCCCACCCCAAAGAGCAAGGGGTGATGACGGGCCGTACGGGGAGCCATCTCCCGGTCGCGGTGCTGAGCCCGGAATTGAGGATTGGGGATTTGGTTTTAGTCGAGATCACGGCAAAGCGGGCTCACAGTCTGGAAGGCCGTTTGCTGGCTTAGGTCAAGTCCTGTTTTGATGTTTTTTACCTCTTACGATTCCTTTTTTTAGGCCTCCTGCTGGGGGGGCTTTTTTGGTTTAACCAGAAATCATACTTCCGTTATTGGGGCTGATTTTACCTCTCTCAGGCCCTGGAATTTATACTTCTGGAAAAACAGAATATTAAATTCCGAAAAATTACAACCTCCGCTATTGATGGGCCTGGAGACAAGTCGCAAGCTTGCGTCGGCACTCCCCTACTTGACCCCCAAAGGGGAAAATTTTTGAACGCGGTGATTGCCAAAATCGACCACATAGATATTTCCCTTGGAATCAACCGCCATATCGGTTGGACGATCAAACTCCCCTGGGCCGGTTCCCTTTTTCCCCCACTCGACTTGAAACTCCCCCTCGGAGGTAAAAACCTGAATGCGATTATTATAAAAATCAGCTACATAAATATGGCCTTTTGCGTCTGCGGCAATTGCGGTAGCGACATTAAAGGCCCCTGGGGAGGCCCCCTTGAGCCCAACGCCAAACCCCCTCCCCCATTTGCGCACAAATCCGCCCTGGGGGGTAAACTTTTGGACGCGGTGATTATAGGCGTCGGCAACATAAAGAAAGCCCTGAGGCCCAACCGCCACATCGGTGGGGTAATTGAAGCGCCCGCCAAAAATCCGGCCTTTTTTTCCAATGGGGGGCAAGGGAGTCAAGTCCGCGCTAAAGACTTGAATTCTATGATTGTAAAAATCAGCGACAAAAACCTGGCCTTGCCTGTTTACCGCGACTCCCCCAGGGGCGTCCATTTGCCCGATTTTTGTGCCGTTGGTGCCCAGCAAGGCGACAAACCGCCCGTCAGGCTCAAAAATCTGCACCCGATCATTGCCGTATTCGGCAACATAAAGCTTGCCATCTGGGGCAACGGTTAAATGCATGGGGCGATCCAATTCACCCTTGGCCTTTCCCGGTTTCCCCCAACTCGATATAAACTTCCCCTTGGTGGTGAATTTTTGAATTCTTTGGTTTTCCGTGTCGCTGATATAGATCCGGTCCTCTGCGTCCAGGGCAATGCCCAGGGGGCGGTTAAACTGCCCCGGCGCGGCCCCCAACCCCCCCCATTGGGCCATAAATCGAGGGGCTGTGAATTCTTGAGCCTGAAGGCTTTGAACCATAAATAAAAAGAGCAGTAACAATAAAGCAAAGGAATAGGTGATAGAGGATCGTTGTTTCATTTTGTTGGAGCCTAAAGGTGGCGCTCTATTCCCAGAGCGATTTTATATTTTTCTGTGTCTTGACTTCCATTGAGGGCTTGCCGAACCGGAAAGGCGACCCCCCCAACGATCATCCAGTTTTGATAGGACAATAAAAATGAAGGCCCCAAAGAAGCGGTATGGCCTCCGGTATTTTGGAGGCTGCTGCCATTGAGTCGGCTCTGGGCTTGCTGCTTGCCGGAAAGCTCTAAAAGCAGGACTAAATCAGGTTCCCAGTACTCGGTTTGCCAGGGGCGAAAGCCAAAGGAGGCCCCATATAACCAAGCGTCCCCCTGTTGTAGGTTTTTGTTGTTGGTTCCATTTTTACGATAACGCAAATCCGTAAAATAATACAAGGTACGGGACTCCCGACCTACCGTAATCCCAGCGAGATAATCCCTAGAGCCACTTCCTGTACTCTGGTCCCCGGTGGGCAGTTTAACCGCCGCCAGTAAAGCCACTTGGTCTTGCCTTCCTTCCGGGTAATCTTTTCTGTAAAAACGCCATTTGGTTTTTAGGGTCAGGTCTCCTAAACCGGAAACCTGTTGCTCCCCTTCCACTTTTTGCTTTTGCGGAACCTCCGCCGTCACGCTCCAATCAGCGGTCAAACCATAGGACAGGTCGTAGTTTAGGGTTTGCTCCTTTCCCTTTACTGTTTGTTCCTTTTCATATTCTGCGCCGATCCCAATCCCATCTTTATAGATGGTATGCGGGCCGATGCCAAAAATCGGTTCATGGGCTTGGGAGACTTCGGGGGCACTCAAAAGCAATAAACTTGCCGGCAACAGCAAGCTTGTTTTCCATTTTTGATTCATGAGGGGCTTCTTTTATAAGGATGGATTGGGTCATGGTTGGGGGAGAATAATCTCTCTGGCGGTAAAACCGCTGTCTTCAACCGCTTGTTGGATGGCCTCGACCTCAATTTTCGCTTCGGGGGCAAAGGTAACCAGGACTTCTCCTTCATTCATCTTGACATGAATGGCTTTGACGCCTTTTAAGACCTTCAACTTTTTTTCCACTCCATAGGCGCAAAAGGGGCAAGATAATCCATTGATTTTAACGATGACGATTTGATCTTGACCTTCCATCGCCGCCAGCGGGGCCTGCCCCGAACTCAAAACAAGCAATAGACTGAAGAAAAAGAGGAGGGATAATCTTTGCAAGGCTATTGGTTTCATACTCGTCTCCTGGTTTCAATCGGGGTAAAAATAAGCTTGAATTCAGTCTACAATCTATACTTGGGTATAGAGTCAAGGGTTGTTTTTTGTTTTTTTTCCCGGTCATTGAGCCGAGGTCGGCCTAGGGTCGATTTAACCAATAAAGCGAGGGAAGCGAGGAAGGGTTGGAATTGTTTTTTGGGGGGACCAGCGCCCCCTGAGTAAGTAGGGGGCGCTGGATGGGGTTAGCGGATTGAAGCGCTTCACCGAGCTTGAGAGCGTTATTGATTCTGGGAAACTCTGAAAAACGCGGAGTTTCCCAGCAAGGCGAGGATGCCTTGCCAAATCAAAAAGCGCGACTTCTTGATTCGCGTTGGGATTGTGAATTTCATTCCCCACCGAAAAGACGAAAAAACTCGACGCGCCCCCAGGGCTATAATCAGCCCGAAGGGCACGAGCCTACCGCTTGAACAAGCGGTAGGCAAGGAGTTTTTCAGAGGCTTCTATAGTTCGCCACTGCGGTGAGGGCATCCTTGATGTCCCCCGGCGCGCTCATGATATTCATAAAGCTGTTCGAGCCCATCATCGAAAGTTCAGGAAAGTTGATGGCAATGCGGTAATCAGCAGGCAAGGCAATCACCTTGTTGCCGATGACGAGGATTTCGTAAGGCAGGTGCGCCGCGGATTTAAGAGGCTTAAAGTCGATCTCGCTCATGATAAAGGCGTCACTGCCCTCTTTTTTGCTCAAGGTCACCCCGAATAAAACCTGTTCAACCCCCTCAATGGGGAGTTGAAACACCTTGGAACACCCCCCTTTTTTAGCGGCCAGGCTGGCCTCGACAGCGGCGAGAGCCTCCGCGTGGCTGGGATAGCTTGCCAATTCGTCCACATCTTCAAAGTAAGGGCGACCAAACATGTAATGGTAGGTTCGCAACTGCTTTGCGGTTAAGGCTTTTTCCACCCCGAATTCTTTGAGCTTGCCCAAGGCCTTGCCCAATTGGGCTGCCAGGGGGGCCAAATCGCCCTCTAAGTGGTAAGCGTACTGCATATAAACGGGGTTGGTATAGCTCACCTGAATTTGATCTCCGTCGGCAACCACGGCTACCCGCTGCACGGCCCCAAAGGCGCCCTGTTCAGATCGGGTGGTGATGGCGCGCAACTCTTTGGAAGAGACCACCAAGAGGTTGGTTCCCGCATAGGGGGTTACTTCCCCCACGATTTCGAATCCGTTGGCGGTTAAGGCTGTTTTGGCCTTTTGGGTGGCATTGGCTAAATTTCCTGGGTTGTGGCTCCCTAAAATAAAGGGCATATAGGTTTCATCCGCAGCGATGACGCTTGGAGTATGGAAAAACAAAACGAAAAAACAAAGCAAAAGGAATGGTTTCATGCAAGCCTCTTTGAAGGATAGTAAGAACGCAGTACCCCCCCTGGGTACGATGAAAGATCAATCCTTTCTAATATATGATTATACGAAAGTCAAAATAATTGTATTTTTCACTATAGGAAACTCTGAAAAATGCAGAGGTTCCTATAGCTTTTCCCCTCAATGCCGCAGCTAATTTTACTCGGGTCGAGCTGGCTTTTTTGGGTTGAATCGCCTTAGAGCATACAGAGACCTTGAACAGCTAGAACGCTAAAGCTTAAAGCGGACCAGAGCGTTTATGGATATAAGGTAAGCGTCTATACAAAGCTGGAATCATCGGCTAGGGTGAACTTATTTTTGATGCCCCTAAGACCTTATTTTATCGGTTTAGAATGACGAGCCTTTGGTTTGCCGGCTTTTTGTTGATTTTAGGTTTAGTTGTAGTTTCTTTTGGGGCAGATGCCTTGGTTCGCGGCGCGACCTCGATTGCCGCCGCCTTGGGGATCAGTCCTTTGGTCATCGGCCTGACCGTGGTTTCTTTTGGTACCAGCGCGCCCGAAGCGGCGGTGAGCGTCAGCTCGGTTTGGCAGGGCCAAGGCAGTTTGGCCCTGGGCAATGTGGTCGGCAGCAATATCTTCAACAGTCTGATGATTTTAGGGCTTGCCGCGGTCGTGAGTCCCTTGGTGGTTTCTCGTCAGGTGATTCGTAAAGAGGCCCCGATCATGCTTTTGGTCTCGGTTCTCATCCTCCCTATTTTAATGGATTCCTTTCTTTCTCGTTTGGAGGCGGCAGGGCTTTTTATGGGCCTGTTGATTTATACCGGTTGGGCCGTATACAGCGGGAAAAAAGCTCCCGCGCAAGAGGTGGAAGAGGTCGAGGTTCCCAAAGATAAGACCTGGCAAAGCTGGTCATGGCTCATCGGTGGGGCAATGTTGCTGGTTTTGGGTTCTAATTGGATGGTGGATGGCGCCGTGGAAATAGCCCGCTACTTAGGCTTAAGCGAGTTGGTGATCGGCTTGACCATTGTTTCGGTGGGGACTTCGCTCCCCGAATTGGCCACCTCCATCAGCGCGAGCATGAAAAAACAGCCGGACATCGCGGTGGGCAATGTGGTGGGGAGCAACCTCTTTAACCTCTTGGGGGTTTTAGGGGTGGCAGGGCTCGCCTCGAGTTCCGGAATTGAGATTTCCTTTGACGCGATTGCCTGGGATGTTGGTTTTGTGGTTTTCTCCGCCCTGATCTGCCTCCCCATTTTGCTGACGGGGATGGTGATTTCTCGTCTCGAAGGAGTTTTATTCCTGGCGCTTTACGGGCTCTTTTTAATTCGTTTGTTTTTCGATGCCACCGGGAACCCGAGATTAGAGCAGTTTCAGTTTTTACTTCTCTACGGGATCGCGCCGGGGGTGTTGGTTGTGCTGGCGATTTCTGTGGGGCTGGAAAAAATGAGAGGGGCGCAGGGCTAGCTTTCGATAAATTCTTTTAGGTAACTGCGCAGCATGGCGATTGCCTTGGTGCGGAGTTGGCTCACCCGGCTTTCGGTGAGGTCTAAGACAGCGCCGATTTCTTTTAGGTTTAAATCTTCATTGTAATAAAGAGCGAGTACCATTTTTTCTTTTTCCGGCAATTTTTCGATTGCCTCGGCTAAGAGTTCTTGCGCCTCTCCCCCTAAAAGTTCCGTAAAGGGGTCTTTATCTTCCGGCTTCGATAGGGTTTCGGTAAAATCCATCTCCCCTTCGTCTCCTCCGGCCTTGTGCCCTATGCCTTCAATGGAGAGCAAGGGAATGGGCTTGGCCTTTTCCAAAAACCCGGGGAGCTGTTTGGGGTTGATATCTAGTTCTTGAGCCAGGGCCTTGTCTGTGGGGTTGAAATTTCCCTGATTGCGGAGCTTGCCATAAGCCGTCTCGAGACGGTGCGCCGCTTCGCGAACGCTGCGGGGAATCCAGTCCTTGGCCCGTAAATCGTCGAGCATGGCCCCCCGCACCCGCAGTTCGGCAAAGGTTTTAAATAAAAATCCCTTGCTGGCGTCAAACTTATCCGCCGCTTCCAAAAGCCCCATCATTCCCGCTTGGATCAGGTCGTCTCGATCAATCCCCACCGGCAACCGTGCGGCTAGGCGGTTGGCAATATGCTTGACGATGGGGGCGTATTCCAAGACAAGGGCTTCCTTCGTGTTGCTTTTTTGCTGTTTGGCGTAGGGGTTGTGCATGGTTTTACAGGCGTCGCTTAAATAAGCCTAAACGGGTAAAAAAGTTGGTTTCTTCCTGCTCCATGGATTGGCCGGGATTTTGTTCCAAATGTTTCGCCATTAGGGCAAAGGCCTTGGAGGTCGAAGAATTGGGTTGCAAGAGGCTCAAGGGGGTTTGAGCCCGTACCGCTTTGGGGAAGTTTACATCTCTGGGGATAAATCCCATCATCATCAAATCCACGGGTAAAAACTGCTGAAACACGGCTTTCAGTTTTTCGTAAACCGCTTTTGCCTCTTTCATATTGCCCACCTGATTGACGATGAGGTTGAATTTTCTCACCTGATACTTGGTCGCCATGACCTTCATTAAAGCGTAGGCATCGGTTAAGGCCGTGGGTTCGGTGGTGGTGATCACGCAGATTTCATCTGCCGCGGCATTAAAGCGCAGCACCGTAGAGGCAATTCCCGCGCCCGTATCAATCAAAATAAAATCATAGTTGTCTTGCAAGCTCGCTAATTGTTGCAGCATGTGCATTTGCTGTTCGCCAGAAAGCTCGGTCATTTCGCTCACGCCACTGCTGGCGGGCAAAATATGCACCCCAAGGGGGCCTTCGACCATGACTTCATGGATTTGCTTTTTGCCCAGCAACACATCTTCAACCGTGAATTGAGGGTTTAGGTTGAGCATGATGTCGATATTGGCCAACCCTAAGTCCGCGTCAATCAACAATACTTTTTTACCCCGCTTGGCCAACTGCACGGAAAGGTTGACCACAATATTGGTTTTGCCCACTCCCCCCTTGCCACTGGTAAAGGAGAGCGCCCGCACTCTGCGCCCCTGAGGACGGTAGTCCTTTGGGCTGGCCTCGGGAAAGTGCTGGCGGAGGCTGTGCGCCTGATCGCGGATCATAGGTTCCTTATTTTGAGCCTTCCAGTTCGCCGGAAATATTTAAGAGTAGGTCGGCCAAGCGTTCTCGGCTCGCTTCTTCCATGTCTTCTGGTACATTTTGCCCCGTGGTCAACCAGGCCAGGGGGAGCTTAAACCGAATGGAATGATTGAAAATGCTTCCATAATTGGTCGATTCATCAAGCTTGGTAAAAATAACCCCATGCAAGGGCACAATGGAAAAGCGTTTGGTCATCTCCGCCATATCCGCATCCTTGGTGGTGGTGCTTAAGACGAGCAGGTTGGTGAAGTTTTCCCGACCTTCGAGATAGTTTTTCAGCTCCTCCATCTGCAAGGCATCGCGCTGGCTGCGGCCCGCGGTATCAATCAAAATGAGATCAAGCTTCGCGAAACTCTTTATTACCTCATCCAGTTCCGTTTTGTCATGCACCACCTTGCAGGGAATTTTAAGAATTTTGGCATACTCTTGCAATTGTTGCACTGCTGCGATGCGATAAGTATCAATGGTAATCAGCCCGACTTTCAACTCCGGGTTTTTTAATTTCTCCGCGGCGGCAATCTTTGCCAAGGTGGTGGTTTTGCCCACTCCCGTAGCCCCCAGGAGAGCTAAAATTCGGGGGCCTTTGGTGGATACTTGGGCTGGATTGGGCAAGAGGTGCAACACCTGCATGAACATCCGCGCCAGGTAGATCTTGACATAAGAAAAGTTGTTGATCTCGCTTTGCGGCACCTTTTTTTGCACCTCTTCGCAGAGTTTTTTGGCAAATTTTTCTTCCACCCCGTTAAAGCTCAATTGCTGATATAAAGAGAGTAGGTTTCCATGAAGGTTTAAATCCTGGACCCCCGCGGTTTGATTGACGAGATCGCTGACCATGTGCTTTAACTCGTTGAGTTCGTAGCGGAGGTGGGTTACATTCCCTTGATTGTTGGCCTCGCGGCGAGCCCCTTGGCGGAGGTCTTGAATTAGATCTTTGAGTTCGATGATTTCATCTTGCAAGCCCTGATAGCTTGAGGATTTTTCCTTTTCGATCTGGCGCGGCTCTTTGGGGGCGTTTTGGCTGATTTCCCACTCGTAATCGCTCATCGCGTTGGGTTTGTTCCCGCTGGGCGGGCTCATGGCCGCCCTGTCTTGAGGCTTGAGGGCGACTTTTGTTGCCTTGGGCTTGGTGAGGTGGGTTGGTTTATCATCCCTGGCGGCAGTGACTTCCAAGACATATTTCCCAAAAAGCCCAAAGGCCCCTGAGCCTTTACGAATCTTGCGGGTCGAGAGAATCACGGCCTTGGGCCCCATCTCTTCTTTGATCAGGCGAACGGCCTCTTGCATGTCTTGAGCAATGTATTTCTTTACCTGCATGGTAGCCTTTAAGTTAATGACGCAGTGATACCTGCCCATGACAAGAAAGAATCATGCCAGAATCAAGGTGGGCTGCGAGGATAGAGAAAAAAGACTAGCCTCAATGAAGTGTCGTCGTTAGATTAGGCCATTCAGAGGGAATCATGGTGGAAGGACGCGATTTTTTTAAAAAGGTGGCTCAAATCGGGGGGATCACCTTGATCAGCCGGGTTTTAGGGCTGGCGCGAGAAATGATCCGCGCCCAGTTTTTAGGCACCAGTTATTTTTCCGATGCCTTTGTTTTGGCCTTTAGCCTGCCCAATCTCTTTCGTCGTCTTACCGCCGAAGGGGCCATGTCCACGGCGTTTATCCCTGTTTTTTGCGAGGTGGAACAAAAAGAGGGCAAGGAGCGGGCCCTGCAATTTGCCCGCAATTTCTTTTGGGCGCTCAGCTTGATTTTGGTGCTTTTCTCCTCTGCTTTTATCTATTTTGCCGATTTTTTTGTGGCGCAGATCTTTGCTCGTGGTTTTAGTGGGGAAACCTTAGAGATCACCGTCTGGCTGACGCGCCTCATGTTTGGTTATATCTTATTGATTTCTTTGTCCTCTGTAGCCCAAGGAGTGCTGAACGCAAGGGGCCTTTTTAATATCTCCAGCGCTACCCCCATTGCCCTGAATTTAGCGATCATCGCTTGCGCCTACGGGTTAAGCCCTTTTTTTGCCAACCCCGCTACTCCCTTTGCCCTCGGGGTGATGCTGGGGGGGCTGTTGCAGTTGACAATGCAATTTCCCGCTCTGTTTGCCCAGGGGTTTCATTTTTTTGGCCCCCTGCGCCTGTGGACGATCCATATTAAAGAGGCGCTTTTTTTGATGTTTCCCGCCCTCTTTGGGGCGGGGATTTATCAGATCAATATTTTGCTTTCCAATCTGATCGCCACGACTTTAGTCGTGGGTAGCCTTTCGAGTCTCACCTTTTCCAATCGCCTCTTAGAACTCGTTTTAGGAATTGTGGTGGTCAGCATTACGACCGTCACCTTGCCGCAATTGACCCAGCTTTTTTTGAGCGACCAATTGGAACAGGCCAAAGCCATGCTGCGGCAAAATGTATCCCTCATCACCTTGATCACCTTACCGGTGATCACCATCACCTGGGTGATGGCCGAAGAAATCATCGCTCTTTTGTTTCTCCGGGGCCGTTTTGACCAGCAAAGCCTGATGATGACGGCAGGGGCTCTGAAATTCCATATTTTAGGGCTTGTTTTTATTGGGGTCAATCGCTTATTGCTCTCTGTTTTTCAAGCGAAGAAACAAATTAAAACCCCGGTATGGATCAGTTTTTGGGTTATGCTGGCGAATTTAGCGGGTTGCTGGTTTTTGGCCCAAAGCCTAGGGCATCGAGGCATTGCCTTGGCCAACAGCTTGAGCCAGGCCTTGCAAAGCCTGTTGCTGCTTTTTGGCTTGGCGGGTTTGGGGATTCGGGGCTGGGTCAACTCAGGCTTACTTTTTCGCTTGCTTCGTCAAGGTTTGCTTGCCTTGTACCTTGGGGTTGGCCTGTATTGGGTCAAGGTTTGGCTTTGTTTCGAGGGGGTTGGCTTGTCGGCTCGTTTCTTTTTGCTTTTGGCCGCTTTGGGTTTATTGCTTTTTTCCGCCTTGCCGATTTTAGCGAAAAAAGAACTCCGCGAACTCAAATCCCTTTTGAAAAAAAGAAGGTCTCAAAGCCCCTAAAGCCAGTTGCAAGCCCCTATGAATTAGGGTAATCTGAGCAGAATATACTTACCCCCCCTTCTGTTTTTTAGTTCAAAATATATGAAATTCATCAACTTAGAACGATTTATTAAAAATAAGATTCTCCGCGAATGGTCGGAGGCCTTGCTCTTTGCCCTGATTGTCGCCTTTATTTTCCGTACTTGGCTTTATGCCCCCTACCGAGTGCCTACAGGTAGTATGATCCATACTATTGAAATTGGAGATCATTTATTTGTCAATAAACACGCCTATGGTTTTTACATCCCCTTTAGCGAGGAAAAATTAGGGGCCAACCCGGTTCATCGGGGGGATATCGTGGTGTTTCCTTACCCTGAAGACCCCTCCATCGACTTCATCAAGAGAGTGATCGGGATCGGGGGGGATCACATCCGTTTGATCGGGGAAGAGGTTTACATCAATGGCGAGCCGGAACGGGCCCCCTACCTGTTTTTCGACTCGAATTTATTGGGGATGCCCTATGACCGAGAATTTACCGTGCCCAAGGGGAAGCTCTGGGTCATGGGGGACAATCGGCGAAATTCCAAAGACAGCCGCTATTGGGGTTTTGTGGAAGAAAAAAATGTAACCGGGCAGGGGCTGTTTATTTATTGGTCCCACAATTCAAACAGCAACCTTTTGCAGGGCTATCGTTTGGAACGAATTGGCAAACTCTTGGAATAAAATACTATGCCTGTTCTTTTTTGCTTCATTCTTTTTGTCCTAACCCTCTTTTCGGGGCCGGCAACCCTTTGGGCGCAAGGACAAAAAAAGCAAACCATCCAAGCCAGCAGTGGGATGATCAATTATGGGTATCAAACGCATGTCTTTAGCCAATTCACGGGAAGAACCGACATTTTTGGCGATGGCAACGGGCCCGCGAGTACTTTTGCGAATATCTCCCTGCAGGTACTCGAACTCTTTGAGGATTTGGAAATGCCGGCCGGCTTTTCGTATGGCTTTGAGGTGGCCCGTTTTAGTCAGGATTCCCAATCGGTTTATACGGGCAAGGGGGATGTCATCGGCCCTGCGGTCAATTTAAACAGCTATCTGTGGGATATCGTGGCCCGCCTCTATTTTTACGATCCCTTTGAATCTCAGTTTCAGCCTTATATTGGGGCGGCCTGGGGGTGGGTGAACGGTGACATTCATTCTCGAAGCGCGGGCTTTGATACGAGGAGTTCATTTTTGGGGATCATGGCAACGCAAATTTTTGGGGCCAATGTGATGATTGGAGAGCGTATGCGAATCGCCATTGAACTGCGAAACCTGCGCAGCAAAAATGTATCTGTTTCCAATGATCCCTTTAATCAAGGCGGCGGGCAGGATCTCACCCTGGATTTCACCGGCACCATGTTGAATTTTATGGGAACTTACCGATTCTAACTTCAAGCGAAAAAGGCCCTATGGGAGAGAGAAAACTCCATATTGATACCTTGGCGGTTCATGCGGGCCAAGCCCCTGACGCCACGACTCCTGCCCCCATGGTTCCTGCCCCCATGGCTCATGCCCGCGCCGTGCCCATTTATCAAACCAGCTCTTTTTTGTTCGACAGCCCAGAGCAGGGGGCTGATACCTATATCGGCATGACGAACCCCACTATCGAGGCGTTTGAAAAGCGCAT
>JAJRZQ010000025.1 GCA_024275165.1 bacterium
ATTGACCTTAGAAGAATGAGGGATTAAAGAATCGGCAAAATCTGGCGCCGCCGCTTTCTCAGATGACATGGGGAACTCCTGTTTCGGGCTTAACCTATAATATCAAAGGGGATAGATAGAGTCTAGCTGTGCAGAGGTCTCAAATAAATAAAAAAAATTCTGCAAAGCTCAGAGGTTCTTTATAGGTCAACATCGCCCGCCCTGCCAGCTCTCTGCGCATTTTGCGCTTTCTCCCATAAAAACCTTGCCCACCGCCTTGGAGAGGGATAGAATAATGAAACTACCGGAGTCCCTTCATGCCTTTAGTCATCAGTAAATCCAAGATTCTCTGCACCCTAGGCCCCTCATCGGACAAAGCCGAACAAATCGAAAAACTCATTGCCGCGGGCATGAATTGCGTGCGGATCAATTTTTCTCACGGCACAGAAGAAGACAAAACCACCCTCTTTGAACGGGTACGGCAGGCCAATCCAACCCTGGCCATTTTATGTGATATTCAGGGGCCGAAGATCCGCATTGGGGAGGTCGAAGAAGGGGTGATTCTGCGCCGGGGAGCTTCGTTCATCTTAACCACCGAGCCGGTCATAGGCGATTGGCACCGGGTCAGTGTGAGCTATGCCAACCTACCCAAAGAGGTCAAAAAGGGAGAGATGATCTTCATCAACGATGGAATCGTTGGTTTAGAAATCTTAGGCATCGAAAAAACGGAGATTCACTGCAAAGTCTTAAACGGCGGCCCAATCTATACCAGAAAGGGGTTAAACCTTCCCTCCACGGAATTGGGTTTAAGGGTGCCCACGGAAAAAGACATTCATGACTTGGCTCTTATCGCCAAACTCAACCCCGCTTTTTTAGCGGCGAGCTTTGTCGGCAGCGCCGAAGATGTCACCACCATCCGCCACATTTTAGCGAGCCACAACAACTTGCAAACCAAGATTATCGCTAAAATCGAGCGGCCTATTGCCGTGGAAAATTTTGATGAAATCCTCCAAGCCTCCGACGGGATCATGGTTGCTCGAGGCGATTTAGGAGTCGAGTTGCGCCCCGAAGAGGTGCCCTTTATCCAAAAAGAAATGGTTAAAAAATGCAACCAAGTGGGCAAACCGGTTATCGTGGCGACCCAGATGCTGGAATCCATGGTCAAGACACCGATTCCCACCAGGGCCGAGGTTTCGGATGTCTACAACGCCATCAATGACGGGGCCGATTGCGTTATGCTCTCGGCAGAAACAGCGAGTGGAGACTTCCCCACCGAAGCGGTCAAGGTGATGCGCAGGATCATTCGAAACGCGGAAGAACACTTAAGCCCTCGTGACCCCGGCAGGTACGATGCCCATAACCAATCCATTCCCGAACTGTTGGGTCACCTGGTACACGATGCCTGCGAACAGCTCATGCACGAAGGCTACGGTAGGGGCAAGATTCTCTGCCTCACCCAATCGGGGTTTACGGCTCGCATGATCTCTAAATTTCGTCCCCGCTTGCCGATTGTCGCGGTAACCCAAAACCAGCACACCGCCAGGGAAATGAATATTTATTGGGGGGTGCAACCCCTGTATATGCCTAAAATCATGGAACAGAGTAACCGCGCCAGCCGAATTCGCCTCATTTGGGAGGAATGCCGCAAACATAACCTGGTCGATGATGATGAGACCTTGGTTTTAGTGGGCGACTTTTTCGACCTCACCCATCGCACCAACATGATCACCCTCATGCGCTCGACGGAAATCGCTCTTTTAGATTAAGGAAAGACTATTTTACTTTTTCCCCTGATTTGGTAAACTTTGTGCAAAACTCTTTTCAAGCCTTCCTTTCCCCTTGGTTTGGGGGTAAAGGGCCCTTAAAAAAGTCGTAAGAGGAAAAAATGTCCCAGGTTTTAAGCCAAGACGAAGTCGATAGCCTGCTCAAGGATATCTCCGGTGGAGGAGATGACGACTTCGATATGCCAGATATGGATGCCGATGCGGTCATCCCCTACGATCTCACCAGCCAAGACCGGATTATCCGGGGCCGTATGCCCACCTTGGAAATCATCCACGACCGCTTTGTGCGGATGTTCCGCCTGACCTTATCTTCCGCTTTGCGCAAGGTCGTTGATATTTCGGTGCGCAGTACGGAATTGATTAAATTCGGAGAATTTTTAAAAACCCTGCCCGTACCCAGTTCCTTAAACCTCTTTCGCATGAACCCCCTGCGGGGAAATGCCATCTTGGTTTTAGAAACCCGCTTGGTTTTTACCTTGATCGACATCTTTTTTGGTGGCACCGGCGAGTTGGAAGTCAAGGCAGAGGGCCGTGATTTTACCGCCATTGAGCAAAAAATGGTTAAGCGAGTGGTAATCAGTGCCTTGGAAGACTTACAAAACGCCTGGAAACCGGTGTTTCCCTTGCAGGTGGCCTATACCCGTACAGAAATCAATCCTCAGTTCGTTGCCATCGTACCCCATTCCGAAGTGGTGGTGGTGGTTACCTTTGATGTGGAAATGGGTAAGGCCCCCATGATGCTCACCATTTGCATCCCCTACTCCATGGTGGAACCAATTCGGGGCAAATTGGATTCCGGTTTTCAATCCGACCAAAACGAAGAGGATCATGTCTGGGGAAAACGCTTCCGCGATAATCTGGCCGAGGCGAAGATCAATATCTTAGTCGAATTGGGTCGCACCGATGTAACGGTAGAAAAATTCTTGAACCTCCAACCGGGGGATATATTAAACCTCGATCACGAGGCCAATCAACCCTTGGATATCTTAGTCGAGGGGGTGGTGAAATACCGTGGTTTTCAAGGGAGTTATAAGGGCAAGCAAGCCATGAAGGTGAGTGAACTGGTCTATATCCCCCCCATTGCCGATGAATTTGAGTAACCCTAACTGCGCTTAGAGCTTTTACTTCGGGCGACTGTATCGCATGAAGCTCAGTTCGGCTTCCCTCGCTTTGGTGATAAAGCCGAAAGGCCGGTAAAAAGACTCCATCGCGGGGAGGCAATAAAGTTCAAAATGAGAAGTATGGGCCAGTTTGGGATATTCTAAGATTGTGGTCATTAACTTTTTTCCCAGCCCCTGGCCCCGTTGGTCTACCGCGATTAGAATATCGAAAAGTAAAGCTTTGTAGACAAAATCACTCAATACCCGAGCAAAGCCGATCAAGCGTTCGCCCTCCTGAAAACCAAAAATGAGGTCGCTGTTTTTCAACATGACTTTTACATCCTCAACTTGGCGATGAACGCTCCACCATTCTTGTTGGTATAGCTCGACTAAGTCGAAAGTCTGCGCGTCTGTAAGGTGATCAATGAAGTCCGGCATTTTTCCTCAGCAGCTTGATTTAGCGTTCTTCACCCTAAAACTCAATCCCTGTTTTTGTAAAGCGCGTCTACAGCAGGCGGGTTCAGTTAAGGAAACTCCGCGTTTTTCAGAGTTTTCTTAGGCAAGCTGATTGCTTTTTGAAAAAAACAAAAACACGGATTTGCCAAGGTACCTTGAGCAGGCTAACCTGCATCCATGAAATCATTCCTTTATTTGCTTGTTTGCTGCGGCTTTGCCTTGCCTGCGCAAGCTATCGTGAACATCGAAAGCCAGCGGAAACTATTTTCGCAAGAGGGGCTGCATGGCCGAGCTAAACTTAGGCTGGATCAACGCAAAGGGGCAAAGGATATTGATAAAACCTCCTTCAGCCTCACCCTCGCTTATCTATCCCAAACCAGTGAAACCCTACTTTTTGCCAGCAACGACTATGCGAAAAGTCATCAAGTCGTGGCAGAGGATGAAAGCTTTTTTCATCTAAGGCAGGTTTGGCCTCGGGGGCAAACCTGGGCAGGGGAAGTCTTTATCCAACAAGAACGAGATCTGTTTACTCTCTTGCAACGCCGTCGTTTGTGGGGGGCCGGAGCCCGCTATAGGGCCAGCGAGGAAGAGGCGACCTGGAGGCAATATTTAGGGGCCGGGGCCTTTGCGGAAGAAGAGATCTACGCAAACGAAAAAGAAGCAAGAAAAAGGGGCAACTTCTATTGGCAGACTCAAGCCAATTTTGAGCAAACAAGTTTTTCACAGGTATTATATTACCAGCCTGCCGCTGAAAACAGTTCTGATTTTAGAATTTTAGAAGAATTCACTTGGTCCTTGAAAGGGCAAAACGGATTGGGTTTAAGTCTTTCTTTGCGTTTTCGGCATGACAACGCGCCTTATGGGGAGGACCCCAAACAAGATTGGCGAGTGACCCAAGGCATAACCTACAGTTTTTAGCTGAAGCTTCTTTGGTATTTTGCTATACTCCTAGTGGGAGGGTCTATAAAGACCCTCTTGATTACCCCAATCCGAGGAGGAATCATGCTAGAAAGCAAATATACACGCCGCCTCAGCGTGAAAGACTTGCTTGCTCTCGGGGTCATTTTCGAGTCTCAAGCGGCTCGATTCTATACCCAAGTGGCCAAGACCTTTCACAAAGACGCAGCGTTCAAAGAAAAAATGATGAATTTTGCTCAGGAGGACTGGGCAAACCGAAAACATTTTAAAGAAATGATCGCTCGTTTAAGGGAAAACGAAAGCATTTTCGTTGATGAAGCGGAGTACCAGCATCTGCGGCAGATGCGACCGGAAAATTTTGTCGCCATGGATATGGAGCATCACCAGCACATGGGGCCGCAAGCGGCCTTAAAGGGGATCTTGAAGTTTGAACGAGGCTTCATGAGCTTTACCAAGGATCTGCTCTCAAATCCGAGGGGCTATAATCAGTCCTTGTCTCCCACCGCGGAAGTGATGGAGATGCTATCTTGTGAGCAGAAACACCTAGAAAAGGTGGAAAAATTCCTTCATGATCATTATCCGCTTGCCTAAGAGAAACCGGATATCGCAAAAGGTGACGGCACCTTAAAAAAGGGTGCCGTCCGGCATAAAAAACCCCAGGCCTGTCGCTTTATTTAAATAATGTTTTTTTATTGCTCTATAAAAAAAAGCAACCTACACTTTGCTCAACCCGCAAAAAGAGCTAAATGGACAAAAAACGGATTTATTTTATCGGCGATGACTTTTATTTTTTAGTTCTTTTAAAAAAATACTTCACTGCCCAAGGCTATGAGCTTTCTACCTTTACTTCTGGCATAAAAGGCTTAAGGGCCTATGAAAAACTACCCCCTGCCTTACTGATCACCGACATCTATATGCCCGACCTTGATGGAGTTGATCTCATGCGCAGCATCCGTGCCATCAATCCACAGGCGAAGGTCTTCACCATGACCGCGTTCGAGGCCGGTACCTTTATCGACCCCTTGGAGGTGTGCCGGCAATTGGGTTCGCAAGCTTGCTTTCATAAACCCTTTGATTTTCGTGAAATGCGCCAGCGGATTGAGGAATGCTTAAAATCCGCCTAAGGGGGCGCCAACCTGCTTTGCCGCTTTCCATGCGTTGTTGAAGGCAACGCCCCAAGGCGTTAAAACTCGATTTTCAACCTGCCGTCACTTAAGTTTAAGGCCCCTTGCAATTCTTTACTCGGCTGACCCTCGGCCAGCTCCAGCAGATAAGGCAAAATCGCCGCCCCTAAGTTGATCGAGCCCGTGCGCGGTACGGCAGCGGGTAAATTGGGGATAGCGGAAATCTGTATCCCCTCCCATTGAAAAACCGGGTTTCCATGACTACAGGGCCGGGTTACGCTAAAACATCCCCCTTGATCCACCGCAATATCCACCGCGACCGCCCCTGGCGGTAAAAAGCGCAAATGCTCTTCTTGGATCACTTTGACCGCTCTTCGCCCCGGGTTGTAGACCGCCCCGATTAAGACATCCGCCCCTTGCAAGGCTTGGGCTAGGTTTTCGGGGGTATTTATATAAGTGGTGACCCCGGGGTATTGGGCCCGCAAACGCTCTAGTCTCGCCTCCTTTAAATCCAACACCCTTACCTTTGCCCCCATGCCCCAAGCCAATTCTAAAGCACTGGTTCCGGCAATGCCCGCCCCGATAAGGGTAACGACTCCGCTCCGCCCCTCAAGGCTGCCCCCTAAAAGGCTGCCTCGGCCCCCTTGGGTCGCTTGCAAGTACCAACTCCCGATTTGCACGGCCAAGCGCCCGGCCAAGCGGCTCATGGGGGCTAAAAGAGGGGTTTGCCCCTCCTTGACCAAGCATTCAAAGCCGTAAGCGGTCACGCCGGTGGCGGCTAAGGCCTGGGTCAACTTGGGTGAGCCCCCCAGGTGGAGGTAGCAAAAAAGCTGATGTTTTTCGGTGAGTAGCGGGATCTCTTGAACTTGAGGCTCTTTGACCTTCACAATTAAGGAACTGGCCCCGTAAAGAGCTTCCATACTCGGTACAAGCTCCGCTCCCGCGGCAAGGTATTCCGCGTCCATAAAACCGGCTCTTTGCCCGGCCCCGGCTTGAACCAACACCCTGTGCCCCTGCAATTTTGCCACCTCTTTAGGAGTCAAGGCAACCCGAGTTTCGTAAGCTTTGATTTCTTTTGGAATTCCGATTTTCATTTGTTCCTCCTTGGAGTCTCACTTTACCCTGCTTGCTACAAAAAACAAAGCCCTAGGAAATTTTTCCCGCTCTTGCTAAGTTGGGAGCAAAACAAAAAGGTAAGGCATGAAGAAATGGACTTGGGTTTTGATCCCCCTAACCGCATTGGTGGTTTATTTAGTTTCCAAACCCGCTGAGATACCGCCAAAAGCCCCTTTGCAGGGGCCTTTTGCCCCGGCCTTGACCCGCTTGAGCCCCGTTACCCTAAAAGCAGACCTCTCCGACCTGGCTTTGAAGGATCAAAAGGCCTTAGGGCTGTTGATCCAAGCCAGCGTCATCATTGATCGGCTCTATTGGCTGCAGCATTACGGCGACCCGATTCCTCTTTTGGCCCATGCCCCCGACGAGGTTGCCCGGCAATTGTTGCTTGAAAACCACGGCCCTTGGGATAAATTAAGGGATCTCGCCCCTATTTTTGGCGACTTCCCCCCCCAGCCCCTGGGCGCGAACTTTTACCCCAGCGATTTCGATGAAACCAAGGCCAAACAGCTCCCCTTAAAGATCCGCCAAAACCCCTACAGCTTGGTTCGACAAAACCAAAAGGGGCAGTTGCGGCAAGTCCCCTACGCGCGGGCCTTTCAACCGGAATTGGCCCAGGTCGCCCGCCTCTTGCGGCAAGCGGCGGCTCTTTTTTCCGATACTCAATTTGCCGCCTATCTCAAGGCCCGGGCCGAGGGCCTGCAAACAGACCGCTTTCAGCCCTCGGATCGTCTCTGGGTTGCCTTAAAAACCAACCCCTTTGATTTAATCATCGGCCCGATTGAGTCCTACGATGATCGTTTGTTAGGGGTGAAAACCGCTTATGAGGCGATGCTTTTAAAGCGAGATTTCACTTGGGATCAAAAGCTTTCCCAATGGGAGGCCCAACTCCCTCACTTTCAGCAGAGCCTACCGGTTGAGGCTGAATATAAAAGTGAGACCCCAGGCCCCACCGCGGGCTTAGCGGTCTTTGATCTACTCTACGCCAGGGGGCAGGCCAATTCCGGCCCCAAGGCCTTAGCCGTCAACTTGCCCAATAGCGAAGAAATTCAACTCCAGCAGGGCAGCCGCCGGATTCAGTTAAAAAATGTGATGGCCGCAAAATATGAGCGAATCTTAAAACCCATTGCCCTGGAACTGTTGGCTTTAGACCAAGCGGAACAAACAAGCTTTGCCGCCTTTTTTAACACCACCATGTTTCATGAGGTGGCCCACGGGTTGGGCCTCAAACACCTTGTCGGCAGGTCGGGAACGGTGCGGCAAGCCTTAGGCGAAGTCGCCGATGATTTAGAAGAGAACAAAGCCGATTTGTTGGCCCTTTATTTTATCGCTCAATTGTTGGAGGAAGACCAACTCCAGGGCGACTTAGAAACCTATTACCTCACCTTTACCGCCGACATGCTGCGCAGCATGCGCTTTGGCATGGAAAGCGCGCACGGACGAGCCGCCATGGCCCGTTGGAATCGTTTTATCCAAGCCGGCGCCATTGTGCGTCAAGAGGGGCGTTATCGGGTCCAGGTTCCAACCATGGGCAAAGAGATCACGGCCCAAGCGCGAGAAGTCTTGCTTTTTCAGGGGCAAGGCGACTTGGCTCAAGTCAAGGCTTGGTTAAAAACCAACGCCCAGCTCAACCCCGACTTAAAGCAAGACTTGGCTCGTTTGGAAAAGGCAAATATTCCCGCGGATATTCGCTTTATTCAAGGAGAAGAGTTTTTAGGGCTCCAGCCCAAAGAGGAGAACTAACCTCCCATGAAATCAGGCCCCGTGAACCGTCATCACCGAGACCTAAGCCCCCTAGAGCCCATTCGCTACGATCTGCTGATCCTCGGTGGAGGGGTAACCGGGGCCGCCATTTTATGGGATGCCAGCTTGAGAGGGCTAAAATGCCTGCTGTTGGAAAAGGAGGACTACGCCCATGCCACAAGTTCGGCAACCAGCAAGATGGCCCACGGCGGTTTGCGCTACCTCAAAATGCTGGATTTTTCCCTGGTACGCGAATCCCTGCGCGAGCGACGGATTTTGCAAGAGATTGCCCCCCACCAAGTCACCCCCTTAAGCTTTCTCTTACCGACCTATAAAGATTGGGGGCGCAGCCGGGTTTTTTTCTGGTCTGCCATGGCCTTGTATGAGGCCTTGAGCTACGATAAGGCCGATCTCGCCGACCCAGACCAAAGGCTGAAATCCTTTTTCTCCCTTAATTCGGCTCAAGTGCTGGAACAAGCGCCGATTTTACCCCCAAAAAACCTGACGGGAGGTTTTGTTTACCAAGACTGCCAGATGCACGACCCGGAACGCATTGTCTGGAGCTTGATCCGAGGGGCCAAGGAGCAGGGCGCCGAGGCCCACAACTACCTCGAGGCCACTGCCCTGCGCTATCAAGGGAGAAGGGTCGTGGGGGTGGAGGCAAAAGATCGACTGAGTGAGAAAACCTATCATTTTACTGCCCAGGCAGTCATCAACGCCAGCGGACCCTGGTCGGATCAAATCGCCGGCTGGCTGCAAAACAAACCGACGCATCACCTCATGCGCTCCAAGGGGATTCATATTTTGGTCGACCGCCTCCCCCATCAAGAAGCGATTGCCCTGTTTACAAAAAAGGGTCGCCATCTCTTTATTCTGCCCTGGCAGGGGATGACCCTCTTCGGCACCACCGATGAAGCCTTTTTAGGCGGGCCCGATGAACTCACCTTAGACGAAGGGGATTTGACCCGTTTTTTGGCGGTGATCAACGAGGCCCTCCCCGCCTTGCGGTTAACCCTAAAAGATATCCGTCATTTTTATGCGGGCATCCGCCCCATGACAGCGAGCCAGACCCAAGAAGCCACCAACTCCTACCAAGTGAGCCGAAAGCATGAGCTTATCCATCACGCGACCGAGGGCTACCCCGGATTTTACAGCGCTACTGGGGGAAAATTCACCACCAGTCGGGGCTTGGCTGAAGAATGTATTGATCTGGTAGCGCAACAAGAGGGGTGGAACCTCCCCCCCTGCAAAACCGCCTCAACCCCTTTGTGGGGGGGCGATATCGGCAACTTGGCCCGCTTTACCCAAAGCTTAGCAGAAGCCTGCCCCAACCTCCCCCCCCTGTGGGTACAAGGCTTGGCCCGCAGGCAGGGAAGCAAGGCTAGAGAGATCGCGGAACAGGCAATGGAGAAAAAAAGCTTACAGCAAAAAATCGGCTTGAACCTGCTGCGGGCAGAGGTGGAATTCATTTTAGAAGAAGAACAGGTATGGCACCTCAGTGACCTGCTCTTTCGCCGCTTGGGCCTGGGCAACTTAGGGGACCCCGGTTCTTCTTTTTTATTTCACCTCGCCCATATTGCCGGGCAAAAATGGGGTTGGGACGAAGCAAGGATCAAAGCGGAAGCGAAATCCTGCCAATCCCATTACATCCCCGGCAAACCACTTTATCAAACCCCGGGCCCATGAATCCCTTTGTGATCTTCAACCCCGCTGCCCAAGGCGGCAAGGCGGAAAAACTCTGGCCCAAGGTGCAAGCTTTATTAAAAAACCAGCTCGGCCCCTTTGAATTTGCCTTGACAACCGCCCAGGGAGAGGCGGAGAGCCTAGCTCAAACAGCGCGGGAAGCGGGCTTTAACTGGTTTATTGTTTTCGGCGGCGACGGCACCTTGAGCGAAACGGTCAACGGTCTCTTTGACCCCAAACAGAACAAAGTCGCCCCTCTTTTCAGCTTTTTAACGCTCGGTACGGGAGGGGATTACGAACGGAGTTTTTCCCTGGCCAAAGATTTACCCACAAAGCTTCATGGTATTGTGAACAACCCCATCCAAGAAGTGGATATAGGCCGCTATCGCTTTATCGACTGGGAAGGAAAGGAGTCCACCCGCTGCTTTATCAATGCCGCGAGTTTTGGCATGAGCGGCGAAGTGGGGAAATGGGTCAACGAGGCCAAGGGATCGAAGTTGTTGGGGGGCACGGTGGTTTTTTACCTCTCCACCTTAAAAGCCCTCTTTGCCTATCCCAATCCGCTCATTTCCATCAAGGCCGAAGAACGGGAATTGGAATTTCGTTCCAATTCGGTCGCTTTGGCGAACGGTCAATTCTTTGGCGGGGGGATGTGGATCGCTCCTAAGGCGAAATTGAACGATGGGCTGTTGAATGTGGTTTGCTTTGGGGATGTCAAACCCTTAGATTTAATCCTTTCGACCAAAAAACTCTACAGCGGGCACATTGGAGAGCATCCGAAGGTGGAGGAATTTACCAGCAAACGACTCAGCGCGGAATGCAAAGAGCGGGAGGTACGCTTGGAAATCGATGGAGAAAACCCGGGAAAACTCCCCGCCACCTTTTGGATTCTGCCCAAGGCCATGAGAATCAAAATCTAACACCCTAGACCGCTTCTTGACTCTCTGAATTTTCCAGTCTCCCTTCCGTATCGAGGTCTTCATCGGCTAAGGGGTCGCTTTCCATGTCGAGCTTTAAATTGGGGTCTGCGTCCAAGAGCCCATCTAAACGGCTCATCAGCTCATCACTCATCTGCATAAAACGCCGGTCATCGCTTCCATCCAGCAGGGCCACCCGTTCTAAAACCTTCATGGCCGCGCTCACCATTTTATTGCGCTCTGTTGGTTTATACAAATTCAGGCTGAATTCGGTAATCAAGGCCAGATTTAAGTAAGGGTCGAATTCAGAGGCATGCCGGATACTGCGGTTGCGCACCGTTTTCAGCATTTTTAGGTTTACGCTGTAGATCCTCTTGGCAAGCTTTTTCATGGTATCAATATCGTGCATGGTCACGGCGATTTTGAACTCGAAGAAAAGCCGAGAGGAAAAGATCGCCACCTGCTGCATGCGCATGTTGATTTTAGTGGAGGCCAAGGCCTTCATCAGCTCGTTGACCAAAGGGTCTAACACGGGAATCTTCGCCAAGGTGTTGGTAATCCCCGCCACATATTCTACGATTTTATCAGCCTGACCTTGGGCTAACTTTTTCATGGGCATCCCCCCATTGATATAATCCACCGCCTTTTTAATGGTCAAAAAATCAAAATGGGTATTGGCCATGCTCGATTTATTGAATTTTTCGGTAAGATAGCCCAACATGGCATTGCAGCCCTTTTGCTTTTCTTTTAAGAGATCGGTAATCTGCATGGCGTAGATCAAATTGAGGCGCAAGGCGCCATAGGCTTGATCATTGCGCACCAAGTCATAGGCCCTTTGTTGCAGCCGCTGCAATTTTTCCAAATAGGCAAAATAGATTTCAAAAAAATGCCGTAGATTGTTTAAGGTCAGGCCGTCGCTGAGCAGCGCCGTAGACGCGTCCAATACCGCCATGCGCAGTCCGCTGACAATATTGGAAAGTTCCCCCTTGGTGTGGCGCAACATGCGATGGGTGCAAAGCGCGCTGAGCATGTACAGGTCCCGCTTTTTGGGGAAGGATTTGATGAGGTTCTGCACCTCCATGCGGGTGCTGCCCGGGGTTTTTTCCGCCTGCTCTTTGAGTTGGACCAGTTTTTTTTCCGTAAGTTCAGAGCGGCCAATCAAGCCTTTTTTCTTCCGGCTTTTGTCTTTGAGCAGGTCTTTTACCTGCCACATGACATCCAGTTTCGGCACGGGAACATTTGCCGCGTCCAGCAGTTTGCGTTCTGTTTCCTGATCGCGAAAGCGGTGTTGACCGATTTGATAATTCTTATTTAAGCCCTGGGGATTTGCCGCCAGTAAACTTTGCTGGTCGCCTCGCAGTTTGAGGTGCTTTTTTTTCGGCTCTTTGACTGTCAACTTTTTTCCCATAAATACTCCACTGGAGCCTACCAATGCAAAAGGCCCGCCTTTATCCCTAATAGCTTCAATTTAATCCTTTTTCTATGAATGTCCATGTTAAAATATAAAAGATCAAAGTGGATTCATCCCTAACAGGCCAGAGCCCTCTTCTGCTTTTTCTTTTCATTTCGGAGGGGAAAAGCTATGCTGATAAAAAAATTCCATAAGACCGCTTATGGCCTTGCCGAAGTTCTTTACTCGAGCAATCGACTTAAGCCCTCTTATTGAAGTCAAAGACGATACCAGCATACACCGAGGCTTGCCCCAACTTAAAGCATTTTGTCATGAAACAAGCAAATCAATTGATCGAGTGGGATTCAAAACTAGAAACGGGGATTTTTGTTATTGATCAAGAGCATCGTTTTCTCATCGAAAACATCAACCTATTGCACCAGATCTCGACCCATCCGCAGGAGGACGCCGCGGCGCTGGAAAACGAACTCACCGCGGTTTTTGATAACCTGGTGCATTATTCCCGCACCCATTTTGTGGTGGAAGAAGAATTGATGCGGGTTTGGTCCTATGAGGGGCTCCATTCCCATAAACTGGAACACGACCGCTTTTTACAGCGCATCTTGAGTTTACAGCAAGATATGCAAGAGCAGGAGGTTCAACTCGGGCAAGCCTTATTGAATTTCCTTAAAGAGTGGCTCACCCAGCATATTCTAGTCGT
Source organism: bacterium (assembly GCA_024275165.1). Taxonomy (GTDB): domain Bacteria; phylum SAR324; class SAR324; order XYD2-FULL-50-16; family XYD2-FULL-50-16; genus JAJRZQ01. The sequence goes on from JAJRZQ010000025.1 coordinate 12,929, forward strand.
AGACCAAGCGATGGCCCATTATTTAAAAGCCAAAGGCCAAAATTAAGGAAACTCTGAAAAACGCGGAGTTTCCCAGCAAGGCAGGGACGCCTTGCCAAATCAAAAAGCGCGACTTATTGATTCGCGTTGGGATTGTGGATTTCCTTCCCCACCGAAACGACCGAAAAACTTGACGCGCCCCAAGGGCTATAATCAGCCCAAAGGGCATGAACCTACCGCTTGAACAAGCGGTAGGCAAGGAGTTTTTCAGAGGTTCCTTAAGCCCAGGAGAATGAAAGGCCTTCAGCAACAGGTTTGAGTTTGATTAGCCCCTGCCGAAAAGGCTTTAGGGGGTTATGGTGGGGTCTGCCTTGCGGCCTAGCCATTGATCGAATTTCAAATCATTGACCATCATTTTGTGCGATTCCACCGCTAAGCTCCCCCATAGGGCTTCGGGTTGTTTTTTTGCCTGCTCAATCAACTCTTCAAAGATTTTTAAGGCCTTTTCCTTCTGGTTGTATTTAATGTAAATCTGGCCCTTTTGATATTTTGCCCAGGGGGTTTTTTCCGAAGCGGGAAACAGGGCAATCGCCTCGTTGTAGGCCGCTAAAGACTCGGGCAGGGCAGAGAGCTCGTAATAGAGGTTGCCTAAGATAAAGTGGGTATCGACCACAATCTCGGCCACATCTTTATCTTGCAGCGGATGCTCATACATCGAGATCACTTTTTTATAAGAATCAATGGCTTGATCATACTTGCCAATGGCCTGGTAGAGGTTTCCCAGGGCAAAATAACAGGGTACGATCACCTCTCGATCCAAGGGGTTGACCGAGTCTCGATAATCGCGAATCGTCTGGTTGTAAATCCGAATCGCCTTATCCACCCGGTCAAACTTATGCACCTTGTAATAGGCATCTCCAAAGGCCTTTTTGACATAGGGAACCAAGGTGTGCTGAGGAAACTTGACAATCCAATCGCTATAAATCTGTTGGCTTTCTTCTGGTTTTTCCAAACTATCATAGATCTGCCCTTTGTTAAACCAAGCGAGAGGGGCTAAGGGGTCTTGGGGATTTTTCAAGATTTCGTCATAGAGGCTCAAGGCTTTTGTATGCAGACCCAAGCGATAATAGGAGTCGGCGATTAAAAACAAAGGAGCCCGTTGCACAATGGGGAGGGTGCGCTCCCCAAAACCCGTTTCTTTGGGTAAATGGTAACAGGCTGAGCTTTGGGGCCGATAATAATAATTGTTTTCGTACTTTTCCCAAACCGATAAGGCTTCCAGGTAAAGCCGTTGGTCATAGTAATCGGTAATATAAGCGCTGATGGTATCGAGCAAGCGGTCATGAAGAATCCCATTTTTGACATAGATGTTTTTAGGGTACTTTTTGCAAAAGCCTTCCATGGTATCAACGGCTTTGGGGTATTCTTGGAATAAAGATTGGGTCAACCCCTTTCTCAACCAGGCCTCTTCCACCTGATCCGAAAAGGGATGTTTATGGATCACAAAATCATAGATCGCCAGGGCTTTTTTGTATTCCTTTTCTTCAGGTCGCTCCGCATAGATGTTGGCGATGCGCATCTTGCCGATCAGCAAAAGCTCTTTGGCATAACTGACAATCGCTTTTTCATAGGCCTTAATCGCGTCTTCATACTTCCCCTCTTCCCTTAAAAAGTCGCCAATCCGAATGGCGACCAGGTTGGAAAAGTTCTCTTTAGGGTAAAGATCAATCAAGTCTTCATAGATACTGCGCGCTGTTTGGTAATCCTTGTTTTCAAAATAAGCCTCTCCCATATGAAACATCAGCACCGGATCGGATTTCATATATTTTTCATCCATACTCCACGCTTTGTCGAAATTCTTTTTCGCGTCCGCAAAGCGATTGAGCTGAAACTGCGCCTCGCCCACTTTATAATAGGCCCCCGGAACATGGCGCGAGCGGCTGTTTTCGCTGATAAAGGCCTGCAAGGTCTCAATGGTTTGGTCGTAACGCTGCAAACTGAGTTGGATCACCCCTTTTTGAAAAAGCGCCTCTTTGGAAAAGGGCGAATTCGGGTGCAGTTGAAGAATAATTTCAAAAAAGTTGAACGCCTCGGTATAGAGTTTTTTCGACAGCAATATCCGCCCCATATTATAATAGGCCCGGGGGACATCTTCATACCCTAAATCGGCGGTTAAGGCCGTATTGATGGCAATGCGGTATTCTTGCAGCACAAAGGCATGATCTTTGGTAAAGTCTTCCTTCTTCACGGATTCCACCTGATAATAAGAGTCCGCGCTGCGAAAGGCGGCTCGGACACCCATTTCAGAAAGAGGGCTGAAGTTGTAGATATTCTTAAACATCAAGCCGGCCTTAGAATAATTACCTAAGCGAAATTGGTATTCCGCCTCTTCAAACTTTTTTGCCATGAAACGCTCGCGTTCGAGCTGTTCTTTATCCGATTCCGCGGCTTGCTGTTTCTTTTTTTCCTCAATGATCGCTATATCGGCAAGGGCTTTTGTTTTATCTTCGGAAATACTTAAAATGATCTGAAATTCCGGGCTTTTAATCACCCTTTGGTTGATTTTTAAGACAAATCGAGCCGGGGCTAGAGTAAAGAGCAAATACTTACCCCGCTGCTCCATCTGTACCGATTTGATCATTTTGGTTTTTGCCGAGGGCACGATTAAATCCGGCGGGGCCTTGGCGGCCAGTAAGCGCACCTTGACAAGGCCACCGGGTTGGCTTTGATCCCGAATCACATCATACTGAACCGGACGATCAAGGGTGATCAGCAACCGCTCTGAATTTGGATTTAGCTCTCTAAACATTTCAACAACTTCAGCCTTATCCGAGCTTTTTGCCGCCGTGACCTCTCGATTGAAACGAATGGTAAGCTTATTTTTATTTTTTTGTTGGGGAATCACGCGATACAACAGCCCGGGATGCTTGGTTTTAAGCTTAGCCCAGACCTCGTTTTTTTTGATCTTGATAATCTCGATCCCCGCGAGTAGAGGATCTTGAAAGACGATCAAATTGGGGAGTTCGCCCAACTGGACATTGCGAAGCTTTAAAATCAACACCCTCGCTTTCAGGTTTTCTTGGATTTCAAACAGGGGGCGCCGGGTAAACTCAAAGGTGAGTAAGGTTTCGGTTTCAGTGGTAGGCTGGTTGAGAATGCGTTGCAATTGGTTGGAAGATTGGGCAAAAACCTCCCCCCCTCCTCCGTAGAAGAACCACAACAAAAATAAAATAGGTAATTTTTTCAGCATATTCAGCCAGCGTTAAGAAAAAAGCCCAGCGAGGCTGAAGATGGTTTAAGCAAAAGTCTTGCCTTTTTCGCTCCCTTGCTTAGGGCTCTGTCGCCTCTTCCGAAGATTCTTCCCAAATCGAGACCCGCTCGCTTTGCAGCATATGCTCATGATGGATGTTGTAAAAGCCCTCGCGCTTCATCCCTCGCTTGTCTTCGGCAGAGAATTGACGCAGCATCACGCATTCCCCTTGGAACAGGGCTCCGTCTTGAATCGAAAGGTCGGAAGTATAAACTAAGCCCTCCACCCGAGCCGGGGCAATGAGCTCTAGCTTTTCAATGGCCTTGAGGTTTCCAGAAAGCATCCCCGAAACCAAGATCACATCGGCGATGATATTGGCCTCCACCACCGCGTTTTCGGTAATGATCACCGTCGAGGGCTGATTGCTTTTGCAGATGATTTCGCCATTGACGGCCCCGTCAATCCGCAGGGTTCCGTCAAAAAGAATACGCCCCTCAAACAGGCTCCCGGGGCCTAAAACCCCGGTAATCACCTCTGGGTTGTTAATGATTCGTTCGATCATGGTATTATTCCAAGAAAAGCTTTTTATCCAGAGGCAGGGTTTTTTTATGCAACAGGGTTCCCCGGTAAGAATAGAGAAAAATCGTCATGTCCGTATAAAACTCTTCTTTTGTCGAAAGCTTGTAATGGAGGGCGACCTTGCGAAATTTATTGGGGCCGATAAAAAATTGATTTCCTGATTTATAGCTTTCGGGAAAACCGTCCTTCCCCAATTTTCCACCGGTTACGGCGGTATAGGTAATGGGGGCGACATCCTTGTTGATGAGGGAAACAAAAATATAACCGCCGATATCTTGCGGGGGCACGGAAATATTTTGAATGCGCACATAGATGGAAAGGCGGTCGCCATGCAATTCCACCAAGGTTTTGGGAATTTCCAAATCCAGACTCTCCACCTTAACGCTCTCGCTCCCGCCACCGATCCACAGACCCGTGGTATCCACCTCTTCTTGTTGGGTCAGGCTTTCTTCCAAGCTGCCGTCTTGCAGGGGGCTCTGGTTTGCTTTTGCCAGACGAGCTTTTTCAATCTCCTGCAGGTGGTGATTGAGGGCGATGATTTTCTTGCCTTGCGCTTGCATGGACAGGCGCAAGGTTTTTTGTCGGGCAGAAAGCACCAAGTAATCCGAAACCATGAAAACGAGCAGCACAGAGAGCGACAACAGCGCGATCAAAGCCAACCAGACCTTTTTTCGTTCTAAGGTAAAGGATACCGGAGAGCCGTAATTGCGTAAAATGGTAATGGTGTAGTGAACCTTTTCTTTCATTGCGGTAAAGCGGATTTGACTCTTGCTACCTTAAGGGGAAGCCCTCTTGGGCCAAAGTGGCGATCATTTTATCTTGCAAGGCCTTAATCTCATCTGGTTCCAAGGTTTTTTGGTGGTCGCGAAACAGCAGGCTTACGGATAAGGACTTCCTTTCTTTTTCTAAAGTAAATTGGTCTAAAAAGGTGACCTGAACGACCTTTTTACTGGCCTGAAACAAAAGGTCTCGCACTTGGGCAAAAGTCACCCTTTCTGGGGTCACTACAGAAAGCTCAAAATGCACCCCAGGATACCTATAAGGTTCTTGGTAACGATATTCTGCCTGATCCATCTGAAAAAGTAAATCCAAGTCGATTTCAGCCAAGGCGACTTCGCCTTTCAGCTCTTGGGATTGACAGGTTTGGGGGTGCAGGTGAAAAATCTCGGCAAAGGTTTTTTGGCCTTGGAGCAATTCTGCTTGAATGTGAGGATGCTGGTACAGAGCCAATTGATCCGCTGCTTTTTGCCGGACCTCCAAGCCCCCCACTTGGATTTGACCGAGTAGGGAAAGCAGATCGGCTTTTAACTGATAAAAGGCCTGACCGAGTTCCCCCTTGTCGACAGAAAGACCTAAAATGAGGTGATTGCGCTCTACAATTTGCCCCTCGATTTTTTTATAGCTGCGTCCAAGTTCGAAGAGACGAAAGTGAAGGTCTTCTTTTTGGGCTTGGCGCACGCGCTCGACAAAGTGAGGAATCAAGCTGGTGCGCATCTGGCTATGGAGGTCGCTGACCGGGTTGATGAGACGCATCACCCCCTTTTGGTCCAGGCCGTAGGGAGCCTCTTTCTTATCGGTGGTCATGGGATAGCAATAAACCTCATAAAAACCCAAATCCACTAAACATTGCTGAATCCTTCGTTCCAGGCGCACCTTTGGATTCAGGCGCGGTTTTTCAATGGGAAAGCTGGGCGCCTGCGGCTCGATATGGTTAAATCCATGAATCCGCCCCACCTCTTCGATCAAGTCTTCTGCGATGGCGATGTCTTTGGTGGCGCGAAAGCTGGGTACAACGACCTCCAAGCGGTTTTCCAACGGCTTCACCCCAAAGCCTAAACGAGTTAATATATCTATTGTTTCAGCAGATTCAATCTTTTTTCCCAAACGGCGAGAGATCAACTCCTCGCTGATTTGCAGGGGGAGCGATTCCTTTGCGGCCGCTTGATGATCAAAGAGCCCCCCGTAAAAGCTCAAATTGGGGCAGGTCAACCGCAACAGCTCCAGGGCGCGCCCCAGAGCAGGCAGGGTCAGGCTCGAATCGAGCGACTTTTCAAAGCGCTGACTCGAATCGGTGCGCAGCCCAATGCGGGTTGAGGTTTTCCGCACCGCCACGGGGTTCCAGTTCGCCGCTTCCAACAACAATTGACGGGTGGAATCCTTGACCCCCGAGCCTTCGCCCCCGACGATCCCCGCGATAACGGCCGGCCCCTGGGCATCGCAAATCAAGAGGTCTTCCGGGGTAAAAACCGCTTCCTTCCCCACCAGGGTGGAAAGCCGTTCCCCTGCTTGGGCTTGGCGGATGAGCAGTTCCCCCCCCTGGATGGCCTGAAGGTCAAAGGCGTGCATGGGCTCACCCAACTCGAGCATCACAAAATTGGTGGCATCCACCGCGTTGTTGATCGCGCGCAGGCCTAAACGATAAAGGCGGTGGCGGACCCAAGCCGGGCTGTGGGCGATTTTCACCCCGGTTATGGCCAAGGCGGAGTAGCGAGGGATTAAGGCGGGAGCCTGCAACGAAATTCGCACCGGGCAAGGGTCTTGTTTTAAGGGGAGGGCAATAACGGGGTAGGGCTTGAGCTTGACCCGATAAATAGCGGCAAGCTCACGGGCAAAGCCGTAATGCCCCCATAAATCAGGCCGATGGGTGATGGATTTGTTGTCAATTTCCATGACCAAATCCACCTGATCCGGATAAATCTCACTCAAGGGGGTGCCCGGTTTCGCCTCTGGTTCTAAGATCATCAAACCGTCATGTTCATCCGAAAAGCCGAGTTCATCTTCGGCGCAGAGCATCCCTAAGGACTCCACCCCGCGAATTTTCACTTTTTTAAGCTTAAATCCCCCGGGAAGCTCAACCCCTAGGCCCGCAAAGGCCACCTTGTCGCCAACGGCAAAGTTCCAGGCCCCGCAAACTACCCTTTCTTGGCCTTGACCGGGGTTGATGGTCACGAGTTGCAGCTTCTCCGCGTTGGGATGGGGTTCAATGGCAATGACCTCAGCCGCTACGATGTCCTTTAGATGATTTCCCTTTGCTTCATAAGCTTCCACCTCGCAGGTAGAAAGGGTGATGGATTCCACCAAATCTTTGGGTTCGGGGCAATGGGGGAGGTCCACAAATTCTAAAATCCAGTTGAGAGAAAGCTTCATCGACGAAAGGCCAGGTCAGCGGGCAGGGTGAAATCGCGCATGAACCCCAGACCGCCGTTGTGGAGTTCGCGAATATCGGAAATGGCATACTTCATCATGGCCAAGCGATCCAGGCCAACGCCAAAGGCAAAACCGGAATATCGCTGGGGGTCGATTCCCCCGGAGCGCAAGACACTAGGATGGACCATGCCGCAACCTAAAAGCTCCAACCAGCCCACCCGCTTGCAGACGCTGCAACCCTTACCGTCACAGATCAAGCAAGAGATTTCCAACTCGAACCCGGGTTCGACAAAGGGGAAATAGCCCGGGCGCAGGCGCACCTTGACCTCTTTTTCAAAAATCTCGGTGAGCATGGTTTTCATGAAATAGATCAAATGGGCAACGGAGATGTCTTCATCCACCATCATGCCTTCAATTTGGTGAAAGCAGCTATCATGGCTCGCGTCGGCTCGTTCGCAACGAAAGACCTTGCCCGAAGCGATAATCCGCAAAGGCGGCTTGAGGTATTCCATGCCGCGAATCTGAATCGTGCTGGTCTGGGTGCGTAAAAGATGCCCGTCTGTAAAGTAGAAGGTATCTTGCATATCCCGGGCAGGGTGATGCGCGGGGATGTTTAGGGCCTCGAAGTTGTAATGCTCTGTTTCGATATGGGGCCCGTCTAAAATCTGAAAACCCATGGCCGTAAAAAGCCCTTCCAACCTGCGTTGGATCAAGCTAACGGGGTGAAAAGCGCCTAAGCCCCGATCAGCGGGGTTTAAGGTCACATCAATCCATTCGGCGTCCAGCGCCCGGGCTTGCTCGGCCTGGGCAAAGGCCTTGGTTTTTGCTTCCAAGCCCGCTTGCAGGCTTTGTTTGAGGTCGTTGATCCCCTTACCGGCGGCGGCTTTGTCTTGGGGGGGTATGGATTTGAGTTCCGCCATCAAACCGCTGAGCCGCCCTTTCTTCCCCAGGTAGGCAACCTTGAGTTCTTCTAAGGTTTTTGAGTCTCCCGCTTGTTCCAGCGCGGTCTGGAACTCTTGTTTTAACCGCTTGAGTTGTTCTTTCATCTTATAGGGCCAGTGGGGGAGGGCTCAAGGTTTGGTTTTGCTCAAACCAATGGGCAAGGCGAAATATTTTTTCTTCTTGCAAGAGACCGCCTAAAATCTGCAAGCCCACGGGCAAGCCCTCTTGAGTAAAGCCGGCGGGAACCGAAATACCGGGGATCCCCGCCAAATTACCGGGAATGGTAAAGGCATCGGAAAGATACATCTGTAAGGGGTCGGCTAAATGGGCATTCAACTTAAAGGCCGGGGTCGGGGTCACGGGACTCACAATGGCGTCCACTTGGGTAAAGGCCTTTTGGAACTGCGCGCGAATGAGGTTTTGCACCTGCTGGGCCTTTAAGTAATAGGCATCGTAATAACCGGCGGACAAGGCAAAGGTGCCAAGCAGGATGCGCAATTTGACTTCCCGACCCAGCCCCGCCTCCCGACTCAGTTGGTAAACCTCGCCGAGGTTTTTTGCCTCCGGGGAGCGATACCCGTAGCGAATTCCGTCATAGCGGCCTAAGTTACTGCTCGCCTCACTGGGGGCTAAAACATAATAAGTGGCTACGGCGTGCTGGAGGTTGGGCAGGCTCACCGGGCAAATCTCCGCGCCCCCTTGTTTTAGGGTCTCTAGGTTTTCTGCAAAAACCCGTTGCACCTCTGAGTCGCAGGCAGAGAGGTCTAAATCTTGAATCACCCCAATCTTCATTCCCTTCACCTCTTGACGCAAAGAGGCCATGAGGTCGGGCGGGGTAGCGGTTAAGCTGGTGGAATCGTTTTTGTCATGGCCCATGATGGCTTCCAGCATTAAGGCGGCGTCTTCCACATCACGGGTCATGGGGCCTGCTTGGTCTAAACTGCTCGCGTAGGCGACGATCCCCCAACGGCTGACGCGCCCGTAGGTCGGTTTGACCCCGACAATGCCGCAAAAGCTAGCCGGTTGGCGGATGCTGCCGCCCGTATCGGTACCCAAGGCGGCCAAGGCTTGCCCAGCGGCTACCGCAGAGGCAGAGCCCCCAGAAGAGCCCCCGGGAACCCGCTCTAAATCCCAAGGGTTTTTGGTGACCTGAAAAGCGGAGTGCTCGGTGGAGGATCCCATGGCAAACTCATCCATATTGGTTTTACCCACTAGATTATAGCCCTGAGCCAAAAGTTTTTGGGTCACCGTGGATTCGTAAGGAGCGATGAAGTTTTTCAACATCTCGCTCGCGCAGGTGGTGGCCTGCCCCTTGATGTTGAAAATATCCTTTACCGCTATGGGCATCCCGGCTAAGGGGTTGACCTCTTCCCCTTTTTGGAGTTGTTGGTCCACCGCTTTTGCCCGCTCCATCACCGCTTCAGACTGCTCTACAGCTAAATAGCTGCCTAATCGCTGTTCTGTTTCGGTGATGCGTTGCAGCACTGATTGGGCGATTTCCTCGGTGGTGACTTCTTTGGCGAGACGCTGTTGGTGCAGGGTATGGATCGGTTTTTGGTAGAGCTTCATGTCGCGTTGGGATCAGGTATCAAAGCATAAAGAATCTTTTTATCCCGAACAGGGCATACTGACAAGCCCAAAGGGGGGGAAGGGCTTGCTACAATGCGTAAATCACATTATATTGCGGCTCAAAACTCGAGTTTTTCTTGCCTGTGCCCGGTCTGCAACCTCAAAGCATTTTGCTCTATGCTCTGGTCTGAAATTTTAATCTTTCTGTTTGCCGGGGCAATGGCCGGCACCTTGGCGGGCTTGATGGGGATTGGCGGCGGAGTGATCTATGTGCCCCTGTACCTGTGGTTTTTTGCCCAACACCCTCTGCCCCATTCCTTGGCCCCCTTGGTCTCGGTATCCACCAGTTTGCTGGTGATTTTTCCTTCCATCTTAATCAGTGGTTACACCCACTACCAGGCAGGCAACCTGCGGATTCGCCCCTTGAAGGGATTGATTCTTTCTGGGATTTTTGGGGCCTTGGCGGCAACCCTGGCCCTGCGCTATATTTCCGCCGATCCCTTTAAAACCGTCTTAGGGCTTTTTCAGCTTTATTTGGGGGGGCTCTTTGTTTTTGGCAACGCCATGCATCACCAAGAGCAGAGTACCAAAACTTGGCGCTTTTGGGGAATTGGGGCCATCGCCGGATGGATTTCCGGTTTTTTTGGGGTCGGAGGGGGGATGTTGGTCACCCCTTTGCTGCACCTCAGCGCGGGCTTTAGTTTACCTGCTGCCGTAGGCACGGCCACGGGGTTCATGATTTTTTCTGTGGGGGTCAGCCTGCTGAGCTATTTTACCCAGAGCCTTAGCGTGGATTACGAAATCGCGGGGCTTTGGGGGAGTTTTTATCTCCCCGCTGTTGGAGCGATCCTCCCCACGGCGTTTGTTTTTAGCCGAATTGGGGCTTTGTCGGTGGGGCGCGTTCCGGCCCATAAGCTAAAAAAAGCCTTTGGCTGCCTGGTCATGGCCTTGGGGCTCTATTCAATCTCACAAGGCCTCAGGGGCCTGCTTACTTGAGCATCTTGCTCAACCAATTTTCTCCAGGGGCTAAGGATGTGCTGCCCAAACCCTTCAAAAGCATTTCGGTCATTTGCAGGTATCTTTCCACCGGGCTTTTGGAGGGGAAAATAAAACGCAAGGCACCCCCCTTATCCGTCAAATAGACCGCGCCGGTGTGATCAATGGAATAACCCAAGGCACTGCGGAGCTTTCGCTTTTGAAAAAAGGCGCTGTATTGTTTGGCCACCGCGGTGATTTCCTTCACGCTCCCGGTTAAACCGATCAGGCTTTCATCAAAGTTGATCAAATAATTTTTTAGGTTTTCCGAGGTATCCCGCTCTGGGTCGAGGGTGATAAACACCATCATCACCTTGTCTTGATTGGGACCCAACATTTTTTTCACCTTCAGCATTTCCATTAAGGTGGTGGGGCAAATATCGGGGCAATTAAGATAGCCGAAAAAAATCAAAGCGATTTTATTTTGTTTGGCTAAGTTCCAAGGTTTGCCAAACTGATCGGTGAGGGTGAAATCTCCTCCCCGCTTTTTGTATTCCTTTAAGCTTAACCGTTCCCTTGCGTACGAGGAGGTGGAAAAAACACTCAACAACAACAACAAGGTCAAAAAGCGCAATGTTTTCATTTTAATGCCCCATTCCATGCATGCCCGCGTGAGGGCCCATTTTTAAGACCGGTACCTTTAGCGTCACCTTCCCCGCTTTTTTAAACTCAAAGGTAACCTGAATCTGGTCCCCTTTTTTCAGATTCTTTTTTAAGCCGATCAACATGAGGTGATAGCCCCCGTGCCGAAAGGCCAACTTGCCGCCGGCGGGGATTTTGATGGATTTCACGGGCAGCATTCGCAGGACCTCTCCTTGTTGCTTGCTTTCATGAATTTCAACGGCTTTCGCTATCTTGCTTTGCGCGCCTAGCAATTCATCTTCTACTTTTGCGGTGTTGGTCATCATCACAAAAACCACCGCCGGCACCGAAGCAATGGTCGGCAAACTGTAAGCCCCCACAATATGCATGGCGGTGCTTTCATTGCGGATCAAGGCCGGGGCATGGGGGTGTTTTTGAATTGAGCCGCTCAAGCCGTGATTCTTCTGGGGGTGGCAGGGCTGAGGGTTGGCGGCCCATAGGGCGGCAGGAAGCAAGAGACTAATAAAAATCAGCGCAATGGGTTTCATGCGAAATTTCCTTCAAAGGGGGGTTGGCTTGTGTAGAATATAAGCCTAAGCTCTCCAAGGTACAGAGGCAAGGTTTTTTGCTACTCAAAGCGGGAAAAAACCACCCCTCGCGAATCGGCCCTCGCGAAGTTCTTAGTTGCTGCAATACTACAAAGCTGGCATAAATAATCCTTTTAGCCGGCTTAATATTCTAAATGAATCCATTTTTACCGCTCCTAAAGCTCACCAAGCCTAGAATTTTCTTAGCCATTGGCCTGACATCCTGGTTGGGCTTTTTTTTAAAAGAAGACTTCTTCAACTTTCGTTTTGTCGATTCGGTGATGCTCTTTTTATGTACCGCTTTGGCCAGTAGCTCTGGAGCGGTCTTCAATCACTATTTCGAGCGCAAGACCGATGCCTTGATGCCTCGCACCCAAAAGCGCCCCCTCGTCAACGCGGATCAAGGCACTCTAACCTTGGCCTTAGCCTTTGGCGCTCTTTTGGGTCTCTTGGGCCATGGTTTGAGTTGGTACTTGTTTGGCATGGTCAGCGCCTTTTGGCTTTTTATGGGCTGGATCAACTATGTGGTGTTTTATACCCTGATCTTTAAGCACCACAGCCACTGGAATGTCACCATTGGCAGCTTTGCCTCCAGTTTTGCCGTGCTTGCGGGGGACACCGCCTTTTCAGGGGAACTCACCACCAAAGGAATACTGCTTTCTTTGCTCCTGTTTTTTTGGAACCCTGCCCACTTTTGGAACCTCACCGCCTTATATCAAACCGATTACGAAGCGGCCAAGATCCCCATGCTCACCTCTTGGGTCGGGCGGAAAAAGGTGGTGGGGATGATTCTTCTGCACCTGTTGGCCGTCTTGGCTTGCGTATATGGGCTATGGCATTTCGGCAACCTCGGCCTCATCTACTTGATCGGCGGTTTGGGCACTTGGGGCCTTTTTTTCGCCTTGAACCTGCAAAACTACTTTGTTTTGAGTGACCGTTATTTTAAGCGAAATTTCATTATCTCCAACATCTATCTTCTGGTTTTGTACTTTACCGTGGTGCTGGACCGGATTTATCCATTTTACTTGTAAGAAATAACCATGAAGACCTATAAAATCGCGGGTCTCGCCGGCGATGGGATTGGCGAGGAAATCATGAACGAGGCCGTTAAGGTCTTAAAGGTTCTTGAAGAAAGAAACCCGGTCCAATTCGAGATTACCCAAGCCCTCTTTGGTGGGGTCGCCTACTTTAAAACCGGTCAATCCTTCCCCGAAGAGACAAAAAAAATCTGTGACGAGGCCGATGCCATTTTAAAAGGCACCATTGGGCTCACCCACGCGGAATCGCAAAAAATTCCGGTGGAGGAGCGACCCGAGCGGGGCGCCTTACTCCCCTTGCGGAAACGATACAACACCTATGCGAACTTCCGCCCCGTGTACCTCCCGAAGTCCTTGGCGCATTTTAGTCCCCTCAAGGCCGAAGTCGTGGGGGAAGGGATTCATATCCTGATGATTCGCGAATTGGTGGGGGGGCTTTATTTTGGTAAAAAAGAGCGCGGGGTCAATGCCCAGGGCAAACGATTTGTGCATGAGCTTTTAGAATATGACGAAGATCAAATCCGTCAGGTGCAGATCGTCGCCTTTAAAGAAGCGATGAAACGCAAAAAAACTCTCCACAATGTGCAAAAAAACAATGTCTTATTGAGTTCGGTCTTGTGGAATGAGATTTTAGACGAAGTCCATCAAGATTATCCCGAGGTGAAGGTAGAGCATATTTTGGTCGACGCGGCAGCGACCTACCTCTGCCTAAACCCCACCCAGTTAGATGTCATGGTGATGGAAAACATGTTTGGCGATATTTTATCCGATCAGGCCGGGGGGATTTTAGGCAGCTTGGGCCTCATGCCCAGCGCCTGCATCGGCCCCGATAAGGCCTACTACGAGCCAAGCCACGGGTCTGCCCCCGATATTGCGGGGAAAAACATCGCCAATCCCTACTCCATGATCGGCAGCGTGGCCATGATGTTGGAGATGAGCTTTGGCATGAAACAAGAAGCCGACAACCTCTGGAAAGCCATGCAAGAAGTTTTTATCCAGGGCTACACCACCCCGGATTTATCTAAATTCGGCGGATCGGCTAAGCAAATCAGCACCAGCGCCTTTGGCGACAAGGTAGTTGAAGAACTCTTGAAAATGCCGAAGGTTTAGACTATGTTCTAAAGAAGAATCCCTGCCCCCTAGTGGAAATAAACTTTAAAATAGGCATGAGTTGGTTTATAGTAATACGCAACTAGAGGCTATTTTAGGTGATTTGGAATCCGACCTGTACGAAAGGAAAGAAGCCTGGAAAGGAAAGGTTCCAGATGCAGGTCGAGCAGCGGTTTGTGCCTTTGCCAACGACCTCCCAGACCACCAAAAACCTGGCATCCTCTTTGTCGGAGTAGACGATAACGGCACCCCCACAGGTTTGGAGATTACAGACCAGTTATTACAAACTCTTGCGGATATTAAAACAGACGGACAGATTTTACCTCAACCGAGCCTGATCATTGAAAAAAGAAAGCTTAAAGACATTGAAGTTGCCGTGATTTCGGTACAACCTGCCACTTCCCCCCCTGTTCGCTACAAAGGACGCATTTACATTCGTACAGGCCCCCGAAAAGGCATCGCAAGTGCTCAAGACGAAGCCGTTTTAAACGAAAAGCGACGGTTTAAGGATATTCCTTTTGATATCCAACCCTTCGCTTCTGCGACTCTAGAGGATATTGATCGAAGAAGTTTTGAAGAGGAGTATTTGCCTCAAGCAACGGAAATCCGGAGCTTCAATTTACCATCGAAGCAACAACAATTCTGTGTACTCTTTGGAGGTGTACATGACCGTTCCAGTTTTAACCTTTTTTAACAATAAGGGCGGCGTAGGAAAAACCTCTTTAGTTTATCATGTCGCGTGGATGTTATCTGAAATGAGGAAAAGGGTGGTTGTGGTCGATTTAGATCCGCAAACCAATCTGACTACCGCTTTTTTAGACGAAAATCGGCTCGCCGAGATTTGGCTTCATGACTGCAAGGAAAAACCCAATACGATTTATCGTGCTGTTCGCCCCTTAACCCGTGTCGGTGATCTACTCAACCCAAAAACAGAAAGCATTAACCATAATCTATGGTTAATACCAGGGGATGTGGCTTTATCTGAATTTGAAGAACCTTTAGCAGAATGCTGGATCAAAACCATGGGCAGCGGAGATGAGCTATATCGTTCTTTTCGCATTGTTACCGCATTCTGGCAAGTGGCACAAAAAGTGGCCGAATTCCAAAACGCCGACCTCATTATCGCTGATATAGGCCCTAACTTAGGAGCTTTAAACCGTAGTGTTTTGGTAGCCAGTGATTATATCATCATTCCTCTCGCAGCAGATATCTATTCCCTGCAAGGTCTAACAAACCTTGGCCCCACCTTGACTCGATGGAAACAAGATTGGAAAAAAAGAGTCGAGAACTGGCAGAATCCCTCGTTTGACATCCCTAACGGAAACATGCGGCCTATCGGTTATATTTGCCAACAGCACGCCGTCCGAAATAACAAACCGGTTCAAGCCTATGATAAATGGCTCAATAAAATTCCCGACGAATATCGGAATAGTATCCTTAGAAGCAAAGATCAACCTACCCACCTCAAACCGGATAAGGATCCCTTGTGTCTAGCCACCATTAAGCATTACCGTAGTCTGGTTCCCATGGCGCAAGAACAAAGAAAGCCCATTTTTCACTTAACCACGGCCGATGGCGCTATCGGAAGCCATTATAACGCGGTGCAAGCAGCTTATGCAGACTTTGAAAAGCTGACAAAAAAAATTCTTAAAAAAATACAATTTTCCTGATCTACCTGATTTTTTGACCTAACAGCAAAACCAAGTCCCCCGCCCCCCTTGGGCGATTTTTTTGATTCCCTTGCCGCAGCGGGGACAAGGTTGCCCCTCCTTGCCGTAAACCTGCAAAAAATTTTGGAATTCTCCCTGTTTATCATCCACCCGTCGGTAGTCTGAAATGCTTGTCCCATTGTGTTTTAGGGCCAGGTTTAAAATACGCTTGGTTTCGCTTAAAAAGCGTTCCCAATCAGCTGAAGTCAGGCGCCCCGCTTGTTTTGTCGGGTTCAGCCTTGCCCCAAACAGAATCTCACAAGCGTAGATATTGCCGAGTCCTGCCAAAGTACGCTGATCCATGATGAATTCTTTGATGCTTTTGCGGGTTTTTTTGGCCCGGGCTTTCATCTCCAGCGCACTAGGCGGAGCGCTCAAGGCATCGGGGCCGAGTCGTCGCAGCCGGGGGTGGTTTTCTGCATTGGTGATAAACTCCACAAAACCAAAACAACGGATTTCAGAAAAAATCAGGTTCGCCCCGTTGGAGAGATGAAAAATCACCCGATCATGCGCTTTGAAGGCTTGAGGATGAGCATCGTAAACAAATTTACCCGACATCCCCAAATGAGCCAGCATGGCCCCTTGGCTCAAGTGAAAAAGCAAGTATTTCGCTTTGCGCTCAACCTGTTGAAAGCTACAACCTGTTAAGCTCTGTACAAAAGCCCCATGATCCTTTCGCACCACCGAGGGGCGCAAGACTTCCACTTGAGCAATCACCTGCCCGGGCAATACTTGTCGCAACTCCCGGCAAATGGTTTCTACTTCAGGGAGTTCAGGCACGGGGATTGGACTTGCTGATTCCGGGGAAGCCCTCCCCTTCCGGTAAAGGAGCCGGATAAGAATGAGGCAGGGGGTCGCCGGCGATCAGCGCTTCCATGGTTTGGCGCAAATCGGCCATCAGCTTTTTCCGCCCCCTTTCCCCATAATTTTGCGTTTCAATGGGTTTGCCCAGGCGCAGCGTTACCTCGCAACCCTTGACAATGGATACCTTGCCCTTCGGCATAATCTTTTCACTCCCTAAGATCACACTAGGCACGATCACCGCCTTCATATCCATCGCCATCTTAAATCCCCCAGGCTTAAAATTGCCCAGTTCACCGTTTTCAGAACGGGTTCCCTCCGGGGCAATCCAGATCATTACCCCCTCTTTCATCTTTTCTTTCGCCTGTTCCAAGGACTCCATTGCTTTTTGCGCGTCCCGCCGATCAATGGAGATAAATTCCGCCCGCCGCATGGCAGCCGACCATAGAGGAATGTCAAAGAGCTCTTTTTTGGCCAGCATGCGAATGGTCCATTGACTCAAACCCAAAATAGAAATGGGAATATCGTAAAAGCTGCGATGATTGCACATTAAGATATAGGGTTGATGCGGCTTCAGCAGAATCGGCTCGTCATATTCCACCCGAACCTTCACCCTTGCTTGATGGATCAAGTTTTGGGCCCAAGAGACCAACCTTTTTTGGATTCTTTTTCTGGAAAAGGGAAAGGGCGCCTCCATCAAGGTCGCCAAAGAAACCCTTAAGGTACTTAAAAACATACGAAAAAAAACCAACAGCCCTCCTAACGCGTTGTGGTAAAAGCCGATTTTTGCGGCAAACTACAGATAAATTGATCGCAAATTTGATAGAGCAAATAACCGGTTACCGGGCCTTGGAGATTTTTGGAAAAACTTGCCCTCAGGCGCATTTCCCGCTCATGCGCCAACAGTTCGATACCAAAAGCTTGATCCAATATTTTTTTGGCTTTGGATTCGGTTAAATCTTCTTTGGGGACTTCCACCCCTGGGGACAAAAAAAGTCTCGTGGGTTGCGGCCCCAGTTCGGGATCCACATAAATCGAATATAAATGCGCCCCTGGGGGAATGCGTACCCAGAGTTCTAAGTGATTTTGCCTTATTTCCGCAAGAATCTCACCCAGGACTAAGCTTGATGGAGAAACCCATACCTGGGCAGAGCCAAAAAGGGGCATGGCGACAAGCAAAAAAAAGCCAAGAAGAAAAAAACGCATTTTTTGCACCCCTCTGAGTCATTTTGGAATTAAAATAGCATTCCTTTTTAAAGAAGCCAAGCCGCCAAAAGGCTTTTGCAGGGTTCCAAGGTAGGCTCAAGTCCTTTTTTTTTTAACAAATGGGGTTTGCCAAGGGTGTTTTCTTGGGTTAATGTGTTATTCTAGGTCAATCTACAGCCATATTACGAGGAACCATGACGAGGATTAAGGAAGACATCATTCGAGATGTAATGAACCGAATCACCCTAGACCGAAAATACGCAAAAAACTTGGTAGAAACCATTTTAAAAATCATGAAAAACAGCTTGGAACAGAGCGAAGAAGTCATGATTTCCGGGTTTGGCCATTTTAAGGTACGCCGCAAGAACCCCAGAATGGGTAGAAACCCCAAGACAAAAGAATCTTACGAAATTTCTGAGCGCACGGTGGTCACCTTTTACCCCTCTAAAGTTTTTCGTAAGGAATTGAACTCCTAGCCCGGCGGCAAGGCCCAAACAAACCTTTTTTCCCTTGAGGTTTTTGCCGTGAATAAATTCCTGGCAGGGGCATTGACCCTTTTGTTTTTTCTTTCAAGCCTTACCCCTCTCATGGCGCAGGATGAAGCCCCTTTGACGCTTCAAAAAAATCCCCCCATGAGGAATGTTTTTTTTAATGTGCTCTGGGGCTCGATGGCTGGTGGAATGACTTATGTCTCCTTATCCATCTTGGATGATTCCAAGCCCAAAGGAGAACGCTACTCCTTTAAAAACCTGACCAGTAAATTTATCTTAGGCGCTACGGGAGGGGGGTTGCTTGGATTGGCCGCGGGGGCATACTTTTCCTTATCCGATATCAGCTTTGACCCGAATCGCTCTCGCATCAGCCAGAACTTGAGTCAGCCCGGCCTGCCCGATGAAGGGCCCCGGCAAATGCGCGCGGATCAAATCCCCCTATTGCATGTCAATGTTCGATTTTAGTCCTTGAGAGTTCATTTTTATAGATAAACCAAAATGCCCCGAGTTCTGTTGGGGTTGGGCTCAAGCCTCGACCCCTTAATTCATCTCGCTCAAGCCAGACAAGCCCTCACCCTTCGCTTTGGCCCTCTCAAAGCGAGCCGCGTCTACCAAAGTGCCCCCTATCACCATTTAGATCAGCCCCCTTACTCCAATCAGGTTCTTTCGCTGCAAACCCGTCGCGACCCCCTGGAGGTATTAGACCAAATCTTAGAAATCGAGCGGAGCTTAGGGCGAGTTCGTGGGGAACGGCGTTGGGAAAACCGAAGTTTGGATATTGACATCTTAGATTACGCCGGTCAGGTTTTAGATAGTTCACGCCTAACTCTGCCCCATTATGACCTAGCGGGAAGAGATTTTTTCCTGCTCCCTTTAGCCGAGGTCGAACCCGACTATATTCATCCGCGCAGTCAAAAAAACCTCGCGACCCTCATTGCCGAGATTCCCCCACAACTGCAAACCCAGGCGACCCCCTTTCATGAAGATCGTAACGATTCCCTACTTTGACAACAATTTTGCTCACCTGCTCACCGATGGGGAGGATGTAGCTATTTTTGATTGCGGCTCTGATAAAGAGGTCTTTCAGGCCTTAGGGGATTTAGGATTAAGGCCCACCCATCTTTTTGTAACCCACCATCACCATGATCATCTAGGCGGGGTAGAGAGCCTGCTCCATCGCTTTAAGGAGCTCAAACTGTACCACCCCCCATTCAACAAGCCCTTTTGTCGGGTGGAAGGCGTGGTCGCAGAAGGGGACAAAATCCCTTTTGGAAAGGGGTACATCTCAATATTTTCAACTCCTTATCATACAAGAACCAGCGTTTGCTACCTCTATCAAGGCAACCTCTTTGTAGGAGACAGTCTTTTTTTATTCGGCTGTGGCCACCTCTTTGAAGGGCGCCCCAAAGACCTTTACCGTGCCATGGAACGCTTCAAAAGCCTGCCTGAGGAGGTTCAACTCTTTGTAGGACACGATTACGCCAACAGCAACCTCCGTTTTGCCCAGGCAGTAGAGCCCCATAACCGGCAAATTCAAGAGCGGGCAAAAAAAATTCGCCACCGCCTGAACCAAGGGGAATTCATCTCCATGACCACGGTAGAAGAAGAAAAACAAACCAACCCCTTTTTGCGCATTGAGCAACCCACGGTGATCGCGGCGATTGATCCGGAAAAAAAATTCAGCCCCAGCGAGCGAATGGGCCGTTTACGCCAGTGGAGAAACCACTTCTGAATTTGCGCCCTCCTGCATTTTCAGGTGGCAAAGCAGCTTGAAAGGAGTATATTTAACCTGTCCACAAAAGCGCGATGGATCGCGCTCGAATCTACGGCAAAAAGCCAAACTAGAGGAGTAAAAGATATGGATTTAAATATTTCCGCTAAACACATGGAACTCACCGACGGTTTAAAACAGCACATTGAAGAACGCATGGGCCGCATCCGCAAATATACCGATGCCCCCTTACACGCGGAAGTGCATATTGGGGTTGAAAAATACCGCAATCACATCCACGCGACCGTCAAGGGGAAAGGCGCCGCCTTAAACAGCGAAGCCCAAGACCCAAACAGCATGTATAAGGCCATTGACCTTTGTGTCGAAAAGCTGGAAAAACAAATGAGGCGGAATAAAAAAAATATCTACCATGACAAAAAAGTAGGCAAGGAATTCTTGCGAAAGCAGCAAATCGCCGAAAAAGTCTCACCGGCGAAAACCGAAGAAGAAGTTTTAGACGATATCTCATAATGCTAAAAAAGCCGGGGGGCAACCCGGCTTTTTTACTCGGACTGGATGAATGAACCTGCATAATCGCTATCATAGCCAGATACTCAAACTTATTGAGTTAAAGTTGAATCTCGGGCAGAATGACGGCCCACTCGATAAAAAACTCCAACGGTATTTTCGCAAAAACAAACAGTTTGGCAGTAAAGACCGGAAATGGTGCAGCGCCGTTCTTTTTGGGTATTGGCGCTGGCATGGCTGGCTGCGATATTTAGAAAGCGATGAACTCCAACTTTTTTTGGGCTACCTGTTTGACAGCAACGAAATCGGGCCCCTAGCCCGGGACTGGGCCAATAAGCTGGGACTGGGGTTGGATTTTTTAAAAAATTTCGAACACTCGGATCGCTTTGATCTAGAAAAAAAGTTAAGGCTTTTGCAAAGTTTTTTACCTCAGTTGCAACTCGATGACCTCAACCCGGAATTTATTCCCGCTTGGCCGCTCAGCCTGCATGATGCCATGCAAAAGCGTGCCGACCTCTGGCTGCGCAGGCAAGGGATGGGTCGGGCCAAGCTGGTCGAAGCCTTGACCCCCTTAGAGGTAGAATATGAATTTCACGAAAAGTTACCCAGCGCGGTTCGCCTTTGCAAACCCGTTGTTCTAGACGACTTCCCCCCCTATCAGAAGGGCCTCGTTGAGGTGCAAGACCTGCACAGCCAATTGGTGGGCACCCTCGCGGCCCCTCAATCAGGGCAAAAATGGTTGGACCTCTGCGCCGGGGCGGGCGGCAAATCCTTACACCTAGCCTCGATCATGCGGCCCAAGGGGCGCATCCTCGGCTTGGAGATCCGCCCTAAAATGGTTGAAGAGGCTCGCAAGCGGGCCAAGCGGGGATTTTTCCCCAACTTGGAGTTTCGTCACTGGAATGGGGTAGAACTTCCCCAAATCGGGCCCTTTGACGGGGTGTTGGTCGATGCCCCCTGCACGGGTTCGGGTACCTGGCGGCGTGCCCCCGACCTCCGCTGGCGCACCCAGGCAAACAGTGCCGAGATAATGGCAAAGACCCAAAAAGACCTCCTGCAAAAGGGGGCCTCTCAAACCCAGAAAGGGGGGCTTTTGGTTTATTCCACTTGCTCCATCTTTACAAAAGAAAACCAAGAGGTGATTGAGCATTTTTTAAGGCATAACCCTGATTTTTCTCTCCAGCCCTTTTTCCACCCCTTCACCGGTGAAATGACTCAAGGGATGCACCTCTTCATACCCCCAGACGGTGACGGTATTTTCATTAGCACCTTGCGTCGCCAAGCTTAGGCGCAAGGGGGCCTGGCTGCGACTGCTCTGCGGTTTGCTGGGGTTTTTTCCCTCTGCGGATGCTTGGGGATTGGAAATCAACCTTCTTTTTACCAGCGATATGCACGGCTGGTATTCCTCTCGCCTCTTACACCCTCGAGCCAAACCTTACGGGCTGGCGCACTTGGTCAAGGCAATTGCCGAGCAACGGAAAAAAGACCCGGATACTCTTCTGCTCGATGGAGGGGACAGCTTTCAAGGCTCCAACCTGATCACCTGGGCTCACCGGCATCCAGACGCGCCCAATCCCTTTTCGGCTCTTGTCCGCTCTTTAAACTACGATGCCTTTGCCTTAGGCAACCACGATCTCGAAGAAAACCCCTACTTTATCCATCAAGAGGTTGAGCCCAACCGCTGGGTTGCCGCTAATGCCTACCTCCAGGGGAAAAACCTCTTTGCCCCCTACAAAATATTGGAGAAAAAGGGAGTCAAAATCGCCATCTTGGGGCTCACCACCCCAGGAAGCCATATTTGGCTCAACGACCAACGCTTGCAAGGCATCCGAATTAAAGATATGGTGAAAGAGGGATTGTTGTGGATTCAACGGATTCAAAAAGAAGAAAACCCGGATTTGTTGATTCTTTTGGTCCACTCCGGTTTAAATCCTCTGCGTGATGATCAAACCGCGAAAACCTTGGGGTTACCGGCGGCCAACGCCACCACCGCTTTGTTGCTTCAGGCCAAGGGGGTTGACCTTGCCTTGAGCGGGCATGATCATCGTTTCCTGCCTACCCGCTCTGGTCCCTTGCCCTATATCGGCACCACCGCGGTGGTGGGCGGCGGGTATCACGCCAAGGGCTTGATGCACCTCCGCCTGAGTTTGCGGGCCAAACCAGGCGGTTGGAGCTTGACCCAGAGTTGGGCCGAGGTGATTGCCCCCCAACCCCTTTCTCGAAAAAAAATCCTCCAACGCTTGCCCCAAGCCTATTTGGATTGGCTGAAAGCCCCCCTGCCCTACTCTCTCCAAAGAAGAAACAAAAAGGCCTTAAACCAATGCCTCAATCAACTCCAAGCCCAGATGCTGCAACCTCCGGGAATCGCGGGGAGTTTACTCCCCCGGATTTTTACGAAAAACTTGCCCAAAAAACGGCCAATTCAACGCCAAGACCTCTATAATTGGATCGCCTACGACAATCAGATTGTCTCTGTCCGGCTTTCGCCCCGGCAGATTGAGCTCTTCACCCACCCCCCGAAAAAGCGAGGTAAGGTGGCTTATAACCAAAAGCTTTATCTTTTTTTAAAGCGGCCCCTGCTGTTGGAGTCCAACCCCTGGCTACCCCGCGCCGGGGATTTTCAAGCGACTTGGCCCCTGCTGCTCAGTGGCTATCATGCCCAAGGGGGCGGCGGCTTAGCGGGGATGGGGCAGCTTCAACCAGAGCAGCGAGAACAGGTACTTGCCCCCAGCATCCGCGAGAGCCTCTTTGCCTACCTAAAAAGCGAGCCCAACCTGCCCCCGCAGTGTTTGGGAATATTGCAAGAAGAGCAAACTAATCCTGATCATTAATAGGGAGGAACTTCACCGGATTTTGGGGAATGTAGTTTAAAAGAACCTCATAGTAAAGTTGTGGGCCTGTGGTCCGGCCCGTTCCCGCGACCTGAGCCAGCACCTGCCCACGCCGCACCGGGTCCCCTGTTTTCACCGCGGGGCTGGCAAGGTTGCCGTAGCGGGTGCGAATGCCGTTTCCGTGGTCGATGATCACTAGATGCTCGTAGAGGTCATCGGGGCCCGCGAATTCAACAATGCCCTCGGCAGAAGCGATGACCGGGGCAAAGCTGCGGGTGGCAAAAACAATCCCCTGCTGGGGCGAACTCTGCCCCGTTAAGGTATCAAAGCGAATGCCGAATTCAGTGATCAGCAAACCTCTGACAGGCCAGGTATTAGGGATGCGGCTTAAGGGGTCGGCCTCTTCTTGATAAAAGGCGAGTAGGTTGTCCAAGCGTTTTTGCTTGGCCTGGAGATCTTCATCAACCTGCTCCGCGTTCAGATTGATAATCTCCATCACCCCCTTCTTCTTTGCTTTTTGTACTTGCAACTTCTGGGCTTGGATTTCTTCGGAACTGAGGGTAAAATTACTCGCCTGCGAACTGGTGATGCTTTTCAGTTTAAAATGCAGTTCCTTGAGGTGATCAAGGTATAAAGAGGCTTCCCGCTGACGATTTTTAAAGATTTGAATCCGGTTTTCCGCCTTAAAGTAGGCCTGTTTGTTTTTTTCTAAAAACCCCACATTGCTGCGCAGTTGATAGTAATCCACTAAAACCCAGCCCCAAGCGAAAAGAATCCCCAAAAAAATGAAACCCAAGGTTGTAGCCCAGGGCAAAGGCAGGCGAAATTTTTTGACTAAGCTTGTTTCTTCGGGGAGATAAACTAAAGTAATGTGTTTCGTAAACCAAGACATGTTTAATACAGGCTATGGGTCGCCAATTTGAACAACAGGATAAAGACCCCTACCCCTCCTTCTGTCAAGGCCAACCGGCGCAGATTGAGATGAGGGAAAATCTGGCTCAGAAAGCTTTCCAGCTTCGCGAGGTTCATCCAGGAAAAGAGAGCATCGCCCACCATCAGGCCGGCAATCAGGGTCGTGATCAAATTCATTTTATTCTAAAGCTTAGGGGCGAGTCAGTACATTGCTGTTGGTGAGACCGAAAAGAGATTTCATATAGTCTTCGGAAAAATTCACCCCAATCCCAATGTAGGGGTTCTTTTTGGGTTTGCCGTTTCGATCTAGGGTTTGATTTAAGAGGTCATCCACCCCGCCAACTAGATAAAAGTTTTGCATAAATCTCCAATAACCGCCAGCGCTGAGATGGGTTGGTTCCGATTCCCGATTGAATTCAAAGGCCTTTAAGTTTAGCCGAAATTGATCTTGCTTGCCGAAATATTGATCCAGCCCAAATCCGGCCGTGTTTTCCATCAAGCCGAAGTGCAATTCGGTATCGTAAAATCGTTGGGTCACCAGCAAGCTGATCCGGTAGGCATCCACGCTGGCATAGGTCGTTTGATTGCTGACCACTTGGTCACTGCTGTTGTCGCGAATCAATTGATCGGTGCGGGTCTGCTTGCCATCGGGATTGGTGACCAAGCGCACGGTATAGTAATGATCGCGGACCGGGCGCAGCTTCAAGCTGATGTAAGACTTATAGGCGTCGCGTTGGGTCAGCTTTTCGGTTTGAAAACCGAGATCGAGCTTGAGGCGATTGACGGGGTTTAAGAATTCATTGACCCCATCCAAGGCTTGGTTCACCGAGTCAATCGTTTCTTCATCGTTGATCAATCGGCCTACGCTACCTTGGCCCGAATCAAGCTTATAGGCAATGGAGTCCAGGCTATCCATGGCCTTGTTCAGGTCTGCCGAGGCATCGCGAATCTCTTCTAAGGAACCGCGTAGATTGCCGCGGTTTTCCGCCAACATTCCGCTTAAATTGCCGGTAATCTGTGGGCCTTCTTGCGCTAGATTGGCCATGAAGCTGTCGAGGTTGTCTAAGATGCGGCCCAGCTCCTCTTTGTTCTCCACCGTAAAATCCGCTAGATTCTCGCTGAAATCGCGAAAATTGCTCACCAACTCTTTGAATTCTTGTCGATTTTCGCCCGTAATCCCCTAGAGGTCGCCGGTAAACTGCTCCAGATTGTTCATGATGGGGCCGATTTTTTCGTTGGTTACGGCCAAGGTGCCTTTTAAATCCGTGGTGATTTGGTCTAGGTTGTCGACAATGCGGCCTACCTTGGCGCTGCCCTCTTCCCCGCCTAAGCTTTGGCGCAGGCTTTGGGTAACGACTTTTACATCGGTAAGAATTTGGCTTAGGTTGGAAACGAGGCTATCTAGATCCGAGGCGGGCGCGACCAAAGCGATTTCATCCCCTTGGGTTAAAAGCTCTTGATTGGCGCTGCCCAAGGTGAGGTCAATGTACTTATCGCCTAAAATACCGATAGATTGAATCCGGGCTAGGGCGTCGCTATGGAGGCGGAACTTTTCATAAACCGCCACCTTGACCTGGGCCCGGCCTTTGACCAATTCAATGGCGGCGACTTCCCCCACCTTGATCCCCGCGATACGCACCGCCGTACCCTGAGCCAAACCCGTGACATTGTCAAAGCGAATCGTCAGCTCGTAGGTGTCGGTTAAATCGGGGTCATAGCGGGTTACCCGGATACTGGCGTAGACCAATAGCATGAGGGCAGAGAGGATCAACAGCCCCACCTTCATTTCGGTCGAACTTGCCCATCCTTGGCGCAATCCGTCCCATAGTTTCTTTAGAAACTCATTCAATCCAGCCCTTTTCAGATCAACCGCTCCCTTCCTGGGATCGGCGCTGGGCAGAAAATGCCCTATTAATCAGTAAAAAACATCAAAGGGGCCTGTGAGTTCCCCCTGAATAAATTGCTTCACCAAGGGATCCTTGGTGTTTTTTACCTCTTCTGCGGGGGCGTCGATGACAATGCGTCCATCATAGAGCATGGCAATCTTATGAGCGATACGAAAAGTGGCGGCGATATCGTGACTGATCACGATATAGGTACAGCCCGTCGCCTTTTGCGTATCGAGGATCAAACGGTTGATCACCGTGGTTACAATGGGGTCCAACCCACTAGTAGGCTCGTCAAAGAGGACTACTTGAGGGTCTAGAGCAATCGCCCTGGCCAGCGCAACCCGTTTTCTCATGCCCCCGCTCAAGGAAGCGGTGGACTTGTGTTTTGCATTTACTAGGCCAACTAGAGCGAGTTTTTTTTGCACGATCTCGGCAATTTCTTCGCGGCTTTTTTGGGTATGCTCGATTAAGGGAAAGGCGACATTTTCAAAAACGCTCATGGAATCAAAAAGGGCGGAATTTTGAAAGAGCATGCCGAATTTTTTCCGTTTTTCGCGCCACTGTTGGGGGGTGAAGTGACCCGAATCCTCTCCATCAATAAAAACAGTGCCTTGATCGGGTTTTAAAAACCCCAAAATATGTTGTAAAATCACCGATTTTCCCGCGCCAGAGCGACCTACAACCACGGTAATCCGCCCCTTGGGGAAGGCGAGGTCCACGCGCTCTAAAACCTGTTCCCCCCCAAAAGCTTTACTCACGCCCTCAAAACGAATCATGGCCAATCCAACATAAAAGAGCCGATGAAGTAATCGCTCAGCATGATCAAGACGCTGCCCACCACAACGGCCTGGGTCGTAGCTAACCCTACACCCTGGGCGCCTCCCCGGGTGAAAAAACCCTTATAACAGCCCACAAAAGTCAAAATAAAACCAAAGGCAACCGACTTGGCCAAGCCTTCAAAAAGGTCTTCCATTTGCACCAAATCCGAAATTTTAGAAAAAAACATCCCCGCATCGAGCCCTAAGAGATGAACCGCCACCATGTAACTGGCCAGCATAGCCACCATGTTTAAAATCAGGGTCATAAAGGGGAGAATCAAGGCCCCCGCAAACAGGCGCGGGCTGATGAGATATTGCACCGAATCGACGCTCATGGCTTCTAAGGCGTCGATTTGCTCGCTGACTCGCATGGCGCCGATTTCAGCGGCAATGGCACTGGCCACCCGGCCATTGATCATCAAACCGCCTAAAAGCGGCCCCAGCTCTTTGGCCATGACGAGGGCAACAATCCCGCCCACCATGTTTTCGGAAGAAAACTGGGTTAAGGTTGCCGTGAGTTGCAAGGTTAAGATGGCTCCCACGGCAAAACCGGTCAACAAAATCACCGTTAGGGAGCGATTGCCGATAAATTCCAACTGCTTTGTATAAAGCCTCCAGCGAAAGGGAGGCAAGAACATGACCCGCAAGGACTCGATCAGCAAAAGACCGATCCGGCCTAGGGCTTGGGTCCAAATCAAGCCCTTTGCCCCTACCCGTTCCGGAAATTGCAGGTATTCCCTGTGCAGCAGGTAGGAAAAAAAGCGGGCGATAAAGCCCCGGGGCTTAACGGGCTCTGGGCTCATTCATCGACTTTGCAAGGGTTCACCTGCCAAATCTCTTTCGCGTATTGGTCGATGGTCCGGTCTGAAGAAAATTTACCCATGCGCGCGACATTCAAGATGCTCATTTCGGTCCAGGCCTTTTGGTCTTGATAGGTAGCCGATACCTTTTCTTGGCAATCGATGTAGGCCTGAAAGTCGGCAAGCACGCAAAAGGGGTCGCCCTCATCCAGCAGGCGATGCACGATACCCGCGAAGCGTTGCGGGTCGTTGGGGTTAAAATAACCGCTTGCGATTTGATCGAGTACCTCTTTTAAGGCGGGAATGCTCTCATAATATTCTCTTGGGTTGTAGCCTTTTGCCTTCAACTCCATGACCTCGGTCGCGGTCAAGCCAAAGATAAAGATATTTTCCGAGCCGACTTCTTCTTGCATCTCCACATTCGCCCCGTCGAGGGTGCCGATGGTTAGGGCTCCGTTGAGGGCAAATTTCATGTTCCCCGTGCCGCTGGCCTCCATCCCTGCGGTGGAGATCTGCTCTGAGAGGTCGGAACCGGGAAAAATGTGTTCTGCCAGGCTGACCCCATAATTAGGGAGGAAAACGACCTCTAAGTGATTGTGTATCTTTAAATTATGACTGATCTGGTGGGCGACATGACTGATCAAGCTAATGATTTCTTTAGCCATATGGTAGCCCGGCGCGGCCTTGCCCGCAAAAATCACGGTGCGGGGCACGAAGTTTTCCAACTCCCCTCGCTTGATGCGGTTATAGAGGTAGATCACATGCAAAAGGTTTAAGAGCTGGCGTTTGTATTCGTGAATCCGTTTGACCTGCACATCAAAAATACTGTTGAGGTCCACTCGAAGATGAGACTCATGATAGATAATCTCAGCGAGCTTCTGCTTGCCCTGTTGTTTCACGGCCTGCCATTTTTCATGAAAAGCGGGGTCTTGGGCGAATTTTTCCAAGCCCTTTAAACAGCTTAAATCTTTGATCCAGGCATCGCTTTTTAGGGTTTGGCTGATCAAGTCAGAGAGTTCCGGATTCGCGTAGCGGAGCCAACGCCTCGGGGTGATTCCATTGGTTTTGTTATTGAATTTATTTGGCCAAAGCTCGTAAAAATCCTTAAAAATCCCCGTTGTGAGCAACTCGCTATGCAGTTGGGCCACCCCATTGACCGAAAAGCTACCCACAATGGCGAGGTTCGCCATACGCACCTGCTTGGGCACGGCCTCTTCAATAATCGAGATGCGCTCACGCCGCTCCCAATCCCCGGGGAACAGACAGCTCACCTCGTCTAAAAAATGCTGATTGATTTCATAGATCAATTGCATATGCCGGGGGAGAATATACTCCATCATGGGGACCGACCACCTTTCCAAAGCTTCTGGTAAAACCGTATGATTGGTATAGGCAAAGGTCGCCTTGGTGATTTTCCAGGCCTCGACCCAAGGCAGCCGCCGTTCATCCACCAAAATGCGCATCAACTCCACAATCGCGATGGAAGGATGTGTATCGTTGAGTTGAATCACCGCCTTTTCAGGTAGGGCTTGAATGGGGTCGTCACAACGCTCCAGGCGGCTTAAGATATCCCTTAAGCTGGCGGCAACCATAAAATACTGCTGCTTGAGCCGCAGTTCCTTGCCTTCAATATTCTGATCATTGGGGTATAAAACCTTAGAGATCACCTCGCTGGCGTGTTTCTCCTCAATCGCGCCGGTGTAATCGCCGGCGTTAAAGTTTTCTAAGTTGAAGTCGGTCGAGCTTTTGGCAGACCAAAGCTTTAAACTGTTCACCGTTTCGGTATCGTAACCCGGCACCGGGACATCATAACAAACCGCGACCACCTTTTCAGCGGGATGCCATTCATGGGGGTCGGAGGGCATTGCCCCCGGGGCCGCGGTAACCACGCCCTTAAAGGGGACCTCGAACTCATCGCGAACCTCAAAGCGGGGAATCTCCCAAGGGCTCCCCTTGGCGAGCCAATTATCCGCCGCTTCCACCTGGCAGTGGCGCTGAATCCTCTGCTCAAACATCCCGTATTCATACCGGATGCCATAGCCGTAGGCAGGTAGGTTCATGGTAGCCATGGAATCTAAAAAACAAGCGGCCAAGCGGCCTAAGCCACCGTTGCCGAGCCCCGCGTCATGCTCCAGTTCTTCGAGTTCGTTCACCCCTTCAATGTGGCCGAGCCGCTCTAGGGTTCCCGTTGCTTTAAGCTTGGCTTTTAGTTTTTCCATCGCCGCGACGGCCACCTCGGTTTTGCCTAGATTCATCAAGGCGTTGCCTAGGGTCCGCCCCATGAGAAACTCCAAGGACAAATAATAAACCCGCTTTGGATTTTGTTTATAATAGGTCAACTGGGTTTTCAACCATTTATCCACCAACTCATCACGCACCGCATAGGCTAGAGCGGCAAAACGATCTGTGGGGAGGGTGCTTGCCATATCCCGAGCAATGGTAAAATGTACCCGCCGTTCAAAATCCAAAAGAAAATCATCTACTTCTTGCTCTCTTGTCGTGCTTCTGTTCATTTTCTTTCCCCTGTTTACTCTTGGAGTGCTTTTAAAATTTTCTTTTTTTGTTTCTTAAAGTAATCTAGGCTGCTTTGGTCTTGGTCCAAGGCCCGTTCGATTGCCTTTAAAGCGCGGTTGTACTCCCCTTTAAGAAAGTAGATTTCCGCTAAGGTGTCTAAATTGGCTGAGGTGGGGCTGATTTGTACGGCTTTTAAAGAGTATTTTAAAGCCAGGTCTAGTTTTCCGGCCAAGGCTTTGTCTTTACTGGTCGCGTAAAGCCAAGCGAGATTATTTAAAACCAGGTGATCTTCTGGTCTTTCTTTTAAGATGCGTAGATAAGTCTGCTCTGAGAGCTCGCCCTCTTGCGCCAGATCATAGTTTAAGGCAAGGCGAATCTGCGCCCAAATGCTATGGGGTCGCAGTTCCAAATGATTGATTAATAAGGCAATCGCATTTTTATGTTTTTTTTGTACCTCGTAGACCTGCGCCAGCTTGACCAAGATCCAAGGGTTTTTAGGCGCCTGTCGCAAAGCCCGTTCCAAAAGCCTTTGCGCCTTTTTGATTTGCTGGAGGCGCTTTTTGGAAGGAGGTTATCCCTCTTTCATCCCCTCCACGGCGGGCTTTAAGGCCAAGCTCCCTTGATAAAAGAGGTGCCAGGCAAAGGGACTCTTTTTTAAACCGAGGTCTTTGATGCGAAAGGCGACCTTGCCTCGCTGTTCTAAATACTTGCCAAAAAACCTCAAGTAAGGGGCATGGGGGCTTTTTTTCAAGCGAGCGAGTTTTTTCTTCGCGGTCTTAAAGTCACGCCGAACCAGATTATCTAAAACTTGATTTGCGAGGCTCCCCTTTTTAAACCCCCATACTCGATACGATTCGCCCCGTAGATAATAATAAAGCTCTAGACTGGCAAAATCAAAGTTTTCGCTATTTAAGGCCTGATCCAAGCTCAGTCGGGCCTTGGCCGGATCGGAATGAAGCTGCACATAAGCCAGCTTGGTGAGCAACACCGCTTGGCCCGGACTTTTTTCCAAGGCCTGTTGGTAGGCGATTTCCGCTTTTTGGTATTGGCCTAAGTCTTCTAAAGCTTGGGCCCGTACCTCATAAAGGGGTTCTTCTTGCGGGGCCAAGCGGATCGCTTGGTCAATGAGGGCCAAGGCTTTTTTGCTCTTTCCTTGTTGCAGCATGATAAACGACTTTCTGGCCAAGGGCCAATAATTACCCGGCTGCCGGGCAATCATTTGATCCAAAAGAAACAAGGCCTTGGTCCACTTTTTCTGCTCCACCCGCAAGTCGACCATATAAGCCAGGGTGCGAGCGGAATCAGGGTCGGCAATGAGGGCTTGATTTAAGTAATCCTCCGCGGACTTCAGCTGATCTATTCTTAAATAAAGCGTACCGAGCTTGCTCAAAAGAAAGGCATTGGTCTTGTCTCCCCGCAAAGCGGTTTGATAGGCCCTCAAGGCTTCGTTTATCTTGCCTCTTTTTTCCAAGAGCAGGCCGTACTCCACCATCAGCATGGGGTTGCCGGGGCTGATCTTCAACCCCTCGACAATCACTCGCTCCGCTTCAAAGGTATCCCCTTGTTGATTGTAATACTTTGCCAAAGAGCCATAAACCAGCATCTCGGCGCTGCCCTGTCCGCGCAAAATCTCCATCTGCGCAATCGCCTTGTTCAGCTTGCCTTGGGTTAGAAAAATTCGGGCAACCGTCAAACGGGCACTTTGGTTTTTTGGTTCTGTTGCCAACCCCTTTAGGTAATGAGGAACAGCGCCAGGTAAGTTTCGTTCGCTCATGAGGGTCGCGGCAAGCCGAAAATGCAGGGTCGCGTTGTCGGGGTTGGCGTTTAAGCTTTTTTGCAACAGCTTTTTGCTTTATTCCAAGCGACCGGTTTCTAAATAAAGAATGCTCAAGTAACTCGCGTACCAGGGTTCTTGAGGGAATTCGTTCACCTTTTGCAGTAATTTTTCCTCCAGGGCTTTTCGCTGCCCTGAATAGTACAGTATTTCCAAGTAAAGCTGTTGGTATTGGAGTTTATCCCCCGCCAGGGCCAAAAGTCGTTTTCCCGTTTTCATCGCTTTATCCCACCGCTTCAATTGAAATTCGATGCGGAGCTTTAAAAAGAGGGCCTCTGGTTTATCGGGGCGATGCGTCAGAGCTTCGGATAAAATCTCATAAGAAGAGTAGATATTTTTTTCCTTGAGCCGAATCAGGGCCAAGCTCCAGAGTAACTCAAAGCTGCGATAGTCCGTTTTTTGATACACCCGTTCCAAGTCTTCCTTAGCCGATACATGATACCCCAATTCCGTTAAGAAAAGGCCGCGGGCAACCAGCAAGCTCGGCACTTTTGGGTGGGCTTGAATTTGCTCGCTTATCTGATCCAAGGCTTTTTGCGCTTGCCCTTGATCCTTTAATATTTTTGCCCAAATGACCCACAGGTTGGGTTGGTCGGGGTCTTGGGTCAAGGCGGCCTCGATTTCGCTGCGGGCTTGCTCTAATTGATGGGTCTCAATCTTTTGGAGTACCTGGGCAAAAAAATCCGCTTGCGCCTTGCTGGTCTTTTTGCCGGCCAAGGCCGCGGGCGAGCGGGGCCAATGGGAAAGATCCCGCGAGGGTTGACTGGAGGAACAGCCGATAACAGTGAAGAGGAGAAGGAAAAAAAGGCAGGCATGTTTGAACATAATCCAAAAGCGGAATAGTAAAGGTTTTAGTTTAAAGCAATTGGAATAAAAGGAGTAGCGCTTTTTCGGCTCCGGGCGCAGGTTGAAAAATCGCGAAGTCGCGGCGACTAGCTTAGAGGGACCGCAAAAATTCTGGCCCAGGCAAAAGCGTTTTCAAAAAAAACGGGCTCCTAAAAAATAAAATGTCGCTCTGGGATCAGTTCGAGGGTTTGCCCGGAAGAATTTTTAACCACCCGCAATTTAAAGAGCCTGCCTAGAGCTTGCGTGGGCTCCAATTCGGTAAAGGTCATCTCTAGGTTCTCATGCAAAAAGTGCGTCTCCACCACGGGATGGGTCATGTCTTGAAAGTAAATTTGAGCTAAAACAGGGTCGAGGAGTTGAGTTTTTAAAACTTCCGCGTCATCGGCTAGGGGCACTTCGGAGATGGTTGGATCAAAGCCGTTCCACCAGCTAAAGTGGGTGATTTGATATTGGTCATTTTGTCTCAAGCTGACAAGCCAGCGGGTTTGGGCAAAATTGACGGGGCTGATGCGCACCGATTTGTTTCCCTTAAAGGCTTGGGGCAGGGTGGCATAGATGATGCCTTGCATGGCCCCTTGGAGTAAAATCAAGAGGGCCACCCCGCTCAACCCGTAGCGGCTCACTTGGTTCCAACTCAGGCCAAACCAGCGTTTCGCCGGCAAAAGCAATGACCCCAGCAACAAAAACAGGCTGTAGCCCGTCAACACCCAGCCTAAATGAAAAGCGAAGTTCGACCAAGGAGTTAAAAAACTCACCTTTTCCGTGCTGATTATCGTCAACAGGGCATAAGTCAATAACCCTAAGAGCGGTAAAAAGCGTTTTAAGGCTCTTTTTCCATCCCGAAAATAAACCCAATGGATTAAAGCGACCAAGGCCCAGAGTAGGGTTTGATAGCTCATACTGTGAAAAAATTGGAGACCCAGCCCCATGCTGGCTTCCCCCAGGCGATAGGCCCACCCGTAATCCAGCAGGGGTAAAAAAGCGCCAAGGGCCACCCAAAAGCAGTCCCGCTTTGTCCAGCCAAAGTTTTTTGCCCAGAGCCCGTAGGCCAACCAGACAACCAGAATGGAGATCAGAGAGTTCAAGCGCTTACCATCTCTTGAGCGGCCCTAACCACCGCCTCGACCGTGATGCCAAAATGTTGGAACAAATCCGCTGCCGGCGCCGAGGCCCCAAAGGATCGCATCCCGATAAAACGACCCTGTTCCCCTATATAGCCTTCCCAGCCGCGGATTAAGCCCGCCTCGATTACAATGCGCTGTTTGCAAGATGGAGGTACGACCTGAGCTTGATATTGTTTTTCTTGCGCCTCAAAGAGCTCAACAGAGGGCAAACTTACCACCCGGGCAGGAGTTCCCGCCTGATCCAATCGCTTTTGCGCCTCTAAGGCGAGGCTCACCTCCGACCCCGTTGCCAGCAACAAAACCTGAAAATCTTGGCGGTCGCTCAAGATATATCCGCCTCGAGCGACCCCTTGGGTGGCGCTGCCCAATTTTGTTTGATCCAGTACGGGCAAACCCTGACGGCTCAAGGCTAGGCAGACCGGGCCTTGGTGATTCAAGGCAAAGCGCCAGGCCTCACGGGTTTCATAAGCGTCGGCAGGGCGAAAGCTCACCAAACCGGGCAAAGCGCGCAGGTAACCGACCTGCTCGATCGGTTGGTGGGTGGGGCCGTCTTCCCCTAGGCCAATGGAGTCATGGGTAAAGATAAAAATCCCCGGGTACTTTGATAAAGCGGCGACCCGCAAACTGGGCAAAAGGTAATCGGAAAAACTTAAAAAAGTGGCTCCATAGGCCTTCAGCATCTTAGAAAGACCGATTCCGTTGATAATGGCCCCCATGGCATGCTCTCGCACTCCAAAACGCAGATAACGGCCTTGAGGCTCTTGGGCGTTAAAGTCTTCTGCCCCGGGAAAGTGGGTGTTGTTAGAAGGGGTTAAATCCGCTGAGCCGCCCATAAAGTTCGGGCTTTTCGGCATCACCGCCGCTAAGACATGACCCGAGGCTTGGCGCGTGGCGATTTTTTCTCCAACTTTAAATTCCAACTGATCGAGTAAGGAAACATCCCATTGATTTTTTTCAGCCTCCTTAAAGGCCTTTGCCAAATCCGGGTGCGCCTGGGCATAAGCTGCAAAAAGTTGATTCCAATCCGCTTCTTCTTTGGCCCAAGCAGCTTGCAGGCGGCTAAAATGCTCGTACACCTCGCTGGGAACCTCAAAGGGGCTGTAGGGCCAGTTCAAGGCCTTGCGAGTGGCCTCCATCCCGTCACCCAAGGGGGAACCATGCGCCCCTGAACTGTCTTGTTTCGGACTGCCAAAACCAATGATGCTTTGAATCTTGATCAGGGCGGGTTTATTTTGCGCCTTTGCCTGGGCAATGGCTTGATCCAGCCCATCCAAATCATGCCCGTCCCCCTGAAGGCTTTGGCAAAACCAACCATAGGCCTCGTAACGCTGGACGACATCTTCAGAAAAGCTCAACCGGGTACGCCCATCAATGGTGATCTGGTTGTCATCATAAAGCACAATCAGATTATTGAGCCCCAAATGCCCCGCGAGGCTGCTCGCCTCGGCAGAGATCCCTTCTTGCATGCAGCCGTCGCCAACCACCACAAAGATATGATAATCCAAAAGAGGGAACCCGGGCCGATTAAAGCGCGCGGCCAAATGCTTTTGCGCGATCGCCATCCCTACAGAGGTGCTCAGCCCCTGCCCCAAAGGGCCGGTGGTCATCTCTACCCCCGC
This sequence comes from bacterium, assembly GCA_024275165.1. Taxonomy (GTDB): domain Bacteria; phylum SAR324; class SAR324; order XYD2-FULL-50-16; family XYD2-FULL-50-16; genus JAJRZQ01. Next base: position 48,379 of record JAJRZQ010000025.1, read on the forward strand.
GGTATGGCCGTATTCCGGGTGCCCCGGGGTTTTAGAGCCCCATTGGCGAAAGGCTTTGAGGTCGTCTAGGCTCAAGTCGTAACCGCTTAAGTGCAGCAGGCTGTACAACAGCGCGCTCCCGTGCCCGGCGCTTAAGACAAAGCGATCCCTCCCCGCCCAATATGGGTTTTTGGGGCTGTGGCGCAGGTGACGGGCAAACAAGTCATAGGCCATGGGAGCAAACCCTAAGGGGAGCCCCGGATGCCCCGACTTCGCTTTTTGAATGGCATCGACAGAAAGAAAGCGAATGGCGTTGATCGACGCCTGATCCAGAGGGCTAAGAGCTTGCATGGTAATTTTTATGAAAGATGAAGTCGTTTGGAGTGCTTTGATTTAGTGCGCTAAAAACTGGCTTTTTATGGGCGATTCATTTACAAAGAAATACTTTTCAGTTAATCCTTAATAGATTAGGCCAAATCTTGTTTCTGAGTTCTTTTTTCGCTGATTCATTGAAGTCTTCAAACCTCAAAGTAGAGAGAACCCCGGGCTTGATCAAGTGCTTTTTTAAGGCAGGAAGCCGGAACAAAGTCAGCAGGCCGACCGAACCAATAAAGAATTCCGATGAAGACGAAATTAGACGATTTCCGCCTCCGCCTAGGCAAGAATGAATATGTACCCATCATGATTGGGGGGATGGGGATGGACATCTCCACCAGCAAACTGGTTTTGGAAGCAGCTCGTTTAGGCGGGATCGCGCACCTATCCGATGCCTTGATCAGCGCTGTGACCGACCGCCATTTCGGCACCAATTACATTAAAGAGCGGGCGAAAAAATATAAAAAAGACGCCCATTTGGTCAATAAACTCCACGCTCAGTTTGATCTGGAAGAAACCTATCGAGCCGTTCGCCTTTTAGTGGAAGACACGATGGAAAAAAAGCAGGGGAAAGGAGGCATTTTCCTCAATATCATGGAAAAACTTTCCATGGCCAATTCCAAAGGCACCATGCAGGCTCGCCTCAACGCCGCCTTAGATGGGGGGATTGACGGCATCAGCTTGGCAGCGGGGTTGCATCTAGGTAGTTTGAAACTCATTGAAGACAACCCTCGCTTTCGCCATGTAAAAATCGGCATCATCGTCAGCAGCGCGCGGGCCTTGAAACTCTTTCTCATGCGGGCCGCCAAAATCGACCGCATGCCGGACTATATTGTGGTCGAGGGGCCCCTGGCCGGGGGGCATTTGGGCTTTAAAGTCGATAATTGGCAAACCTTTAACCTCAAAGACATCACCATGGAGGTTTTGGCTTATTTAAAAAAAGCGGACCTCAATATTCCCGTTATTCCCGCAGGGGGGGTTTTCACGGGCCGTGACGCCGTGGACTTTATTGAGCTCGGTGCCTCGGCCGTGCAGGTAGCGACTCGCTTTACCGTTACTCGAGAGGCGGGGTTTCCCGCCAAAACCCAACAGAGATATTTTAAGATCAAAGAAGAAGAGATTGTGGTCAACCTCTATAGCCCCACGGGCTACCCTATGCGGATGCTCTACGACAGTCCCTGCATCGGCACCGGCATGAGACCCCAATGTGAAAACTTAGGTTTTATTTTAGATGATGAAGGCGATTGCAGCTATATCTCTGCCTACAACGCCGAGGTGGAGCGTACCGAAGGCAAGGGAAAGCTGGTCGTACCGGAGAAAACCTGCCTTTGCACCTACATGAAAACATATGGAACCTGGACCTGCGGTCACATGGCTTATCGCTTGAAGGAGACGACAAACCAACTCCCTGACGGGAACTATCAACAATTGACGGTCGCTCAGGTCTGGCACGACTACCTCCACAGTACCGACCATACCCATATCAAGCCTCCTCTGCCCAAAGAGGCGCAGATCTTAGATCAGCACCCGGATCGTTGAGATCAAAAAAACCTCCTAAATTTGGAGGTTTTTTTTGCCTAGAGCCAGTGCTTGGGATAACTTCTCGTATGGGCCAGATTGTTGACCACCAAAGCAACCACCAACATAACCACGGCCCCGCTCAAGGCGGGGATCAAGGCATAAAGATAGCCCAAGCGGTGAATGGAATCCGACCCCAGCACCGCGATCAAGGCGGTGGCTCCCCCGGGGGGGTGCAGCGTCTTGGTGGCCTGCATGAGAGCGATGGCTAAAGAAACCGCCAGGGCAGAAGCCAACACAGGCTCAGACCCGAAGAGTTGAAAACAGGTCACCCCCACTAAGGCGGAGAAAAAATGCCCTCCCAAAAGGTTTCTCGGTTGGGACAAGGGCGCCTCAATCGCCCCGTAGAGCAACACGGCAGAGGCGCCAAAACTCCCGATAATCATTACCAGGTCGTTGCTGGTCGCCCAATTCCAATGCAAGGCGGCGACACAGGCAATCCCTAAAAAGCTCCCCAACCAGGACCAGAAAATTTCGATTTTAGGGATTCGCGGGGCACTCCGCCCGACTCCCTTCATTTTTTTTATATACTGCTTCACCTAATTCCTCTTTGCAAATTGCCTAGTCCGAGCTCCTCCTCGGCCCCTGACGCACCAATAAAACTCCGGTCCAAAAAACCAGAAACATCAAAAAAACTGGGGCCGCCCACAACATAGCGACCCCGGTAGCCTGTTGTTGTTCTAAAGAAAAGCTCGCGCAAACCTGCACCGATGTTTGACTTAAAATCAACCCGTACATGCTCCACATGGCGATGCCATAGATTGCCGCGGCAATTTGCACGGGAAAGGCCAAAAGCGGCAAGCTCAAGGCTAGTACCGCCCCAGATATCAAAAGACTCAAATGAGCCAAAAAATCAATCCCCTCTTGGGCTACCGCCAAATCCAAAGAACGAGGGACCATCCAAAACAAAACCCCACCCCAGCCTAAAATCAGCAGACCCAAAGCATTGCCCGGCCCCCAAGAGAGGCGCAAAGGGCTGAAACGCACTCCCACAGCCCCTAAAATGAAAAGCAAGGGGAACTGAATCAGCATCAAGCGACTCATGGAGTCATCCAGGTAGGGATCGAGAGGGGGGAACATCAACAGAGCTACGGTTAGCGCCCAAAACAATCGGCGAATCATAACCCCTCTTCCCGCAAGGCTGCCTGCAACACCTCCCAAGTGGGAACCTCGGCAAAAGATTGCGTGATCAACCCTTGGGGGTTGATCAAAAAGGTTCGGTTGGTATGACGAAGCTGACCCTGAAGATCCAACTCGACCCAAGCGCCCATGGCTTTAAGTTGCTCCCAGTAGGCCTCCAGCCCGATGTCCTGAGGGCTGGCAAGCAGCCATTGCCGAGGCGAGCCATAGCCCTCCCACACCAGACGCAATAGTTTTACTGAATCCTGCTCCGGGTTTACCGTTAAGGTCAAGAGGGTTAGAGAGGTTTCTTTTTGCTCTTGCAGCTTTTGGTGCAACCCTTGATAAGCTTCGACCGCCAAGGGACAGGAGACCGAACAAGCGAGAAAACCAATATTCAACAAATAAAAACGGCCTCTCAGTTGATCTAGGCGAAAGCCCCTCCCCTGATGATCCAAAAACCATAAAAGGGGAGGGAGCCTGGGCAAGGGCTCGGCAGCTTGAAACACAAATTCGTCGGTGGTAAAGGCCTTAAAACCCAAAGTCCACCAAGAAAGCCCCCCCCAGATCAGCCCTAAGGCAACCAGGGGGGCGGCTCCCAATTTGAAAAAAAGCCCTAGTTGCCTGACCATGCCTGCTTGACGCCTTTAAAGACGGCAATGTAATAGGCTATTGCCCCCACCGCGATCAAAAGGATAAACAAAGAGGCAATGCCTGCGGTCATTTGCCCTACCTGGGCGACCGACTTTATGGGAAGGGAGTCGTAATTCGCCATGCGGCGAGGCACAGACTGAATTCCCCCAATAAAGAACATGGCGACAAAGCCAAAGCCGCCCAAAAGCAAGCTCCAGAGGCCAAAGCGAGCGAGCTTATCCTCTTTTGGCCCCATCAGGTAATAAAGAACCGCCAAGATCATCAAGACCACACCGAGCAAAAAGTAGGTATGGAAGTGACCGGGAACCCATTGCGTGTTGTGCAAAACTTGGTTTAAACGAATGGTGGAGTCCACCACGGCGGCAAAACCGCCAACAATCCAACCCATGATCCCCAAGACAAAGGCCAGGGGAACAAAACTCCATTTCATGTCAGCGCGGTAAATCTGGGCGAAAACCCCAAAAATGGTCACCACGGTTGCCGGCACGGTACTCAAGTAAGAGGCGAACTGCCCGACATACTGCACCCAAACCGGTTGCCCGAAGTCAAAATAGAGGTGATGGAAGTAAGCGAGAAGAATCAAAAACAAGCTCGCGTTCCAAGAAAGGGCAATGATCTTGTTCATCTTCCAAGCGCGCCCCGAGTAGAGGGGCAGCATGGCATAAACCGCGGCAACCCCAAAATAAAGGGTGATATTCACTAAAGTATGGCCGAATAAAAAGACCATGTTTTTCATCAACAGGGCATCAAACTCAAGCGCCGGATTGAGCCATTTCGCCAAGTAGAGCATGAGCATGATCGCGCCCACAACGGTGGTCAAGGCCCCTGCGATCATGCTCACCGAAGTGATCACCACCATGGGGGGCAAGTCTTTTTCTTTGGGGTTTCCACTGAGATATCCCCAGCCCAGCCCCTCGGCAAAGCCATACCTTTTGGCAATGGCGCGGAGTACATCCAACTGCCCCAAAAGCCAAGCGACCCCTAAAAGCATTACGGAAATCACCGCGGTGCCCACCGCCCATTCGGGCCAAGTCTTGATAAAAGGCAAAGGATAAAGCACATACCAACCGGCCCCGAAGCGACCGATTAAGGTCGAGAGCATCAACCCCACCACCCCTAAAAGGATCAGGACATAATTGAATTTAGCCAGCCCCAAACTCGGTTTCGTGTATTGGGATATGAGATACCAGACCCCAATATAGGCCGCTACATAAAGTACCCCTACCATTCCCAACCCGTGCAGGGTCATTAAGGCATAAAAGAAGTCCGGGGGCAGATCCAGGGCTCCTGCTTGGTTGAGGCGCATGGTAAAACCCAAGAGTACCAGCACAAAGAATACGACCAACCCCGTAATGGCGTATACAATCGCCAATCTTTTGGTCTGCAATTGATTCTCAGACATTTTTTTTCTCCTTTTGGATGCTTATAAAACGGTGAATTTAGAAGTCATGGACTGGTGTCCCATGCCGCAATATTCGAGACAGACTAAAAAATATTCACCCGGTTCATTAAAGGTATAATATAGCTTGGAAGGATACCCCGGCATCGCTTGGGTCTGGATCAACAATTGCCCTTGGGAATTGTAGATGGCCAAGCCGTGGTTGACATCTTCGGAGCTGATTGAGAATTGCACCAACTTCCCGGCGGGAACAGCGGTGGGGGCAATTTCGGTGGTGCCCGATAAGGCTTTGATCTCGGTGACTTCCCAGAACCACAGCTTTCCCTTTACGGTGACCTCGTACGCTGGAGCCGCGCCCTCAGGCGGGAAGTAAGGCAAGCCCCGCAAGGTAGCAAAAAGAGTAATGAGAATGACCAGGGATAAAAATATAAAATATTTGCCCCGCATGGCGTAAATGCCTGGGGTGACGGCCTCTGCCCTTTCAGGGCTGCGAGTCGAGCGAATCAACCAAAAGGTGATGCCAAAAATGGTCATCGTCCCAATGAGGGTTATGAGTCCTGCTTGCCAAGCCATAGTACCTACCTTTATTGTAGAAGCGTTAACAGAGGGGGAATGCTTTCACCCCGTTTCATTGTATGCTGAGGCGATTTTGTTTACGATAGGGTGGTTGCCTCCAGCCCCCTAAAGATGCATTTAAATTACATCTTTTATAAAACAGGCTTCGATTTAAATCAATATGTAAAATGCATCTTTATGGACTTTGCCGAAGCCCGCTTGTTCATTTGTGAAAAATAGGCTATCCTGAATGAAAAAGGTTTCATTTACTACCCGCACAAAGCCATGCGCATTACCAAACAATCCGATTACGCCTTGCGCGTACTCATGTACCTTTGTGCCTATCCAAAACGCTCTTGCACCATCAAGGAGATTTCCGAGAGCTTTGACATCTCCCAAAACCATTTAATGAAGGTCGTTCAGCATTTGGCGCAGCACGGCTTTGTCAAAACAATCCGGGGGAAAAACGGAGGGATTTGGCTCGGCCGGCCGGCAGAGCAAATTTTAGTGGGGGAGGTCTTACGCAAACTTGGCGAGGGGGATGATTTATTAGAATGTTTTAGAGAAGAAGACAGCTGTAAGATATCCCCCCTCTGCGCGTTGAAAAAAATCTTTAACCAGGCGAACGAAGCCTTTTTCAACGCGTTGAATCAATACAGTCTCGCTGACATCATTGGTGATCGGGCAGCGATTTCCAACCTGCTGCAACGCTTGCCAAGCCCATGCAAGCTTGAGGCTTAAAGGCGCCTCTACTCAATATTTTGCACCTGCTCTCTAAGCTTTTCAATCTCTACCTTTAGCTCTACCCCAATCTCTGCCACCTTGTGATGCCCCGCTTTAGAACAAAGCGTATTGGCCTCGCGGTTGAACTCTTGCAACAAAAAATCAAGCTTACGGCCTATCGGTACCTCTGCCGCCAGCAACTCGCCAAAGTGGGTTAAATGGGCACGGAAGCGCTCCAACTCTTCGGTGATGTCGCCTTTGTCGATAAAAATTCCCAGCTCTTGCAAAATTCTCGGGTCTTCTGGGTTCAACATCCCCCCAGCCTGCTCCACCGCGGTCGCCAGCCGCTTTTTATACAACGCCGTGATTTCTTTTTTATAACCTGCGATGGGTTGAATCAAGCCCAGCATATGCCGCAATCGAGTCCGCATCTCTTGAGCTAAAAGCTCGCCCTCTCGAGAGCGCATGGCGACCATTTCTTTTGCCGCAGCGGCTAATGTCTTTTGAAAGAGCCTCTGCACCATGGCTTCATCCACCTCAGGCTGCTGATAGGTAAAAAGTCCCTTGACCTGTTGCAGGTCGGCCAGATTGAGTCGCAAGGGTTGGCCGATGCGCTCTTCCAGTTGCCCCTTGAGGGCTAAAAACCCACCCAACACCTTTTCGTCATAGGTTAATCGCTCTTCAACCTGCCCCTCAAAAGACAAGGTGATCTGTACATCCACCTTACCGCGGTGAATCCAAGAGCGGAGGTTTTTTTTAAATTCTTCCTCCCAGGGACTGTAGGCCTTGGGCATAAAAACCCTCACCTCGAAATGGCGGTGGTTGACGCTGCGCATCTCGACTTGGCACAGTAGCCCCGCTTGGCTGGTTTCGGCCTTGGCAAAGCCGGTCATGGATTTTATCATTTTATTCTCGTTTCTTGGCGTAAAGGGGTTGAGCCTAAGCCAGGCCTTGGGACTTGCGTTTTTCATCAAAGCGCTTGCGCTGCGAGGGGTTCATCAACACCTCATAGGCCTCTCCGATCAAACGGGTCATGCGTTCCGACTCTTCTTTGACCCAGGCAAAGTTGGAGGTTTGATGTTTGTCGGGGTGATACTCTTTTAGTTTTTCCTTATAAGCCCGTTTGATCTCTTCGGGGCTCGCCTGCGCAGGTAGGGCGAGCAATTGGTAGTAATCGACAAAGTCGCCCTTTTTAGGGCGATAGGGCTCCGTTTTCGCCTCTTGCTGTTGTTGCTCTTTTTTCTCTTTTTGCGCCTCTTCTTGTTTTGCCTTGGCCTGTTGCGCTTTTTTACGCTCCGCTTCCGCTGTTTTCGCTGATTCTTTCCTCCCAGTGGGTTTTTTTCTTTTTTTGATTTCCTGAAAGCGTTGGCTCAGCTCTTGACTCAGTTTTTGCAACTCAAGGGTTAAACCGGAAAAATCCACTCCCTGGACTCGCGCCTTTCGTTGCAGGGCTTCCAACTGGGCTTTGGTGGCTTGCCAAGTGGTGACAAACTCCCGTCGGCGGTCTGCCTCCAGGCATTTTTGCAGTTGGTTCGAAACCTGCGAAAAAAGGAGGATAAAGGCTTTGCGGGGGTCGGTTTGCCTGCTTTTTGTTCCTGGGGCAACAAAGGGACGCCCTGCCTGGAAGGCAAAAGAGAACAGGTGAATTTGCCTGGCCTTCAAATAGCGCGACCATAAAAAAAGCGCGAGGAGGGCGAAAAGAACCCAGAAAATACCTTGCAGCAGGCCTTTGCGCTCTCGCGCTTCGATCTGGGTTAAATAGCGGGTCGCTTCCGCGTCTTTAGGGTACTTGGCCAACAGAGCCTTCAGCAAAACCTTGGCGGTTTCATCGCTCCCCTGATTAATCTGCTCCACCGCGCTTTTCAGTTTGTTGCTCGCGTCAACCTGGTTGTAAATTTCTCGTTGCAGTTTGCGGCTTAGAGCATAACTCGATGAGCTCAAGGGGACCTGGCCGATATACTTTAAAGCGGCCTGCCAATTTTTATTTTCCGCCTCCACGAAAGCGAGCTGATAATAATCGAGTTCCTCCGGCGTTGCTTTGCCACTGCTTTGAATCATCCGTTCCAGCTTGCCGCCATCGTCATAGAGCCCCTCAAACCCCGTATAAAGGCGTTGATTCGCTGTTTGCCTCAAGGGGGCGCTGCGCCCTTGAGGCTGTAGGTTCTCAATCGAATGCAGGGAATACTTCACCCCTCGTTTTTGTTCTCCCTTTTGGTATAAGACCAAAAGGTTTTCTCCGCTTTCATCCAAGGCCATTGCTATGGGCCGCTGTCCCTTATGCCCAAGGTTTTGTTCTAGGGCGATCTCTTTTTTTAAGAGGTCCCAGCGGGCGAGGTGATCGGAGGCATCTAAACTGTAGAGGTTTTGCCCGTCCGGGCTGGCGGCGCCAATGAGGGTCTCTTGGTGTCCTTTTAAGCTTTGGGGGTGTTTTGCGTCTTGGGTATGAATCAGGGTTAACTCTTTAGCGCCCTTGAACAGAACGATCAAGCGTCTGTCTTTTAAGGGAACCATACTCCGCACCGGCCTGGGCGGGTCTGCCGTAAAAACAGAGGATTGCTTTTGATTGTTTAAGTTGATGCTATCAATGCTGGCCCCGCGACTAAAAAAGACCTCGTTCCCCTCTTGGGAAAAACGAGCGTCTTGAATCGCCGGGCCATCGCTCCGCTGGAGTTGGTAGATTAATTGCGCCCCTGCCAGATCGAGTTCGTAGACCTCCAAGCGCTCTTTAGAGGCAAGGAGCAAACGCGTGGGTTTGCCTTTGGAAAACTCCACCGCGTTGGGCTGATCTCCAGAGGATTCCCAATGGGTCAACTCCGTCATCGCCCCGGTTTCCATCAGGCTATAGAGGTTGCGTTTCCCAAAGCGACTCACCTTTAAGAGTTGTTGCCCATCGGGGCTAAAGATAAAAAGCCCTGAGGGGCTTTCTGCCCAGGCAACGGTAGAAAGCGCCCACAACAAGGTTAGAGCCCAGAAGCTGATTTTAAATTTTTTGCAATTCCACATAATAAACAGGGAGGCCCTGGGATTTGAACAGCAATTCAAATTCAGTGGGAATATTCTCAATCTCGCTTTGGTGCAGGTCGTGACAAAGGTGAGACACCTCAAACCTAGAGTCGCCCTGCAAAAACTCCAAGCTGCTTTGGAAGTATTCTTGGTGGTCCGTTTTAAAGACAAAACGACCTTGGGACATTAAAAGCTGGTGAAGGGTTTCTAAAAAAGCAGGTTGGATCAAGCGATTTTTGCGATGCTTTTTTTTAGGCCAAGGGTCTGGGAAATTGACATGCAACAACTCGACCGAGCCCGGCCTAATCCATTCGGTGGCCACTTCGGCTAGGGAGCGAATCAAGCGTACATTGTTGATTTCTCCTTTTTTTAATTTTTTCGCCGCAAAGACCAAGCGCTTAAAGCGTAATTCAAACCCCAAAAATCTTTTTTCCGGATACCTTAAAGCGAATTGGCGTAAAAAATTACCGGAACCGCAACCGAGGTCAACCACCAAAGGGCCATGAAGAAACTCAATATTTTTTAAATCGCTCCGGGCGGATTCCACCCCGTCAAACCAAATCAAATCCGCGTATTCAAAAATCCTGGTTGAATAGGGGTTTCGCTCCGGATTGAGTTTAAGTATCTCTGCCGGTTTTCTCAATTTACGAATCGGTTGCTTTTTTAAGGCGTCCACAGTATTTTTATTTCCAGATTAAATCGACCCCATTGCCCAGGAGTTGGAAAAAAATGCGCTTGATCCCACGCTCCCTACTTTTGGGGATAATTTTATTACTTTATCCATCTTTTTCTCTTCTGGCAATGGATAGGCTCCCTTGCGCCGGGGCCGCCTTGGCCGAAACCTTTTTGCCCGGGGCGGGCTTTGCCTTGAGCGGGAGTTGGGACAAGGCCTTGATTTTAGGCGGTGCCCGCTGGGCGACTATAAATCAATATTCTCAAGCGATTAAAGAAGCAGGCTATCAAGAAAAAGCAGATCAAATTTATGTGATCCGTGATTACACCGAAACGGCAAGTCAAAAAAACGAACTAGAAATATATTACAACCTCCCCACCTGGAACGCCAATTACTACGGCAGTCTTGCGGGCGATCTTTGGTTGATCAGCCTCAGCGACCTCTATGCCAATTCTTGCGAGCAAAACAACGAAACCTATGGTTATCTCGCCGCGCCCTTACAAATCGGTCACTTTTACGATAACTGGATGTTTTACCCCCCCATTTTGTTGGCGCTCTATAGCTACCAAACCTTTGATCAAAATAGCACGGCAAATTATTATTTGGGAATGGGCCTCAGCGAGGGGCGACTCAAGCAAGATGCCTTTAGCCAATATTATTTGGTGGGTGTGGGCGAAGAGATGTTTTTTCGAGGAGTGGTGCAAAATTGGTTTTTTGGGCTCTATGGAGAAAATTTCGGCCTCTCCAAAGAGCTTTCTCGACATTTGGCCGTTTGGAGCGGGGCCGCGGTTTTTGGCGCGGCCCACAACGGGCAGGGGCTCAGCGCCGCGCCAGGGGGGGCTTTTTTCATGGGGGCTTATTTGGGATACAGCTACCAGCCCTCCCTCGACGAGTTCGACCTCACCACCGCCATCGCCATCCATGCCTGGTGGAATATCTTGGTCACCTACGCGGTGTTAAACCACGCGACCTTTACAGAAACCGAAAAAGAAGTGCAAGTCCCCCTATTGAATGTGGCCTTTCAATTTTAGCCTAGGGGGTCGTGAAAACCGTGATTTTCCTCACAGGTCGAACAAGGGGTGAGGCGCTCGCAAGCCGAGAGCAGGCAACTGATCGTCTTTCCCTGAAGTCGTAAAATCACCCGCTCCATATGAGCGGCACGGCTGCCTTTGACTCCTATAATCGCCCCGGGCTCATCATAGCTTTTGATGTCTTCTAAAAGCTTCGCCAAAGCGGGGTAATAACGGACATCCAACAAAGGGTGGGCCTGTTGAATCCGCTGCGCCAAGATTACCCCCGTGCCCCCGGTGAGCAGCAGGTGGTCAAGCTTTTTGGGGATATGCTCCGCAATGACTTCCGCGCTGAGGCTCAAGTCCTCTTCCAATTCACCGAGGTTTCCGATCACGGCGACATAGCTTTCTCCAGGGAGTTGAGTCAGCGTGTACAGCAGGTTGATCACCGATTCGGGGTTGGCGTTATAGGTATCGTCAATCAAGATGGCCCCCCTCGCGGTTTGCAGCAGCCCGCCCCTTCCCTTTTCGGTTGGAAGTTCCAAGCGATCCGGAAGCTTTTGAAATAAACCCAACTCGCAAAAAAGGGGCATTAGAGCCGTTAGGGTGGCAGGGGCATGGTACCCGGGGGAGGCAAGAAAAAAGTTCCGCTCTCCTTGGGGGGTTTTAATCCGCACCTCTTGCCCCTCTAACCGGTGATTAAGGCGCTCGTAAGCGTATTCCCCCCGAGCCTCGCCAAAGCTCACCCGTTTTAAAGGCGAACTCAACTCCATGAGCTTGGTATCTTCCGCGGGCACAATCGCCAAGCCACCGGGCCGTTGGTGAGAAAAAATCTCCATCTTGGCTTGATAGGTCTTTTCCAAACTGCCGAACCTGCCTAAATGGGCGTGGCCCACATTGAGCAACAAAGTGAAGTCCGCCGGAGCGATGCGGCTCAATAAAGCCAACTCCCCCAGGTTGTTGGTCCCCATTTCCAAAATCAGAATTTCCGTCTCTGGCCGCACCGCCAAAACCGTCAAGGGGCAGCCGATATGATTGTTGAAGTTTCCCGGGTTCGCGATCAAAGAATAATAAGGCTTTAAAAGATAGGCCAGCCAAGTCTTGGCCGTTGTTTTACCGGAGCTGCCGGTCAAGGCGATGATCTTTCCCCTAAATTGCTTCGCCTGATGCCGCGCCAGCAGATGCAAGGCCGTTAAAACATCCTCAACCCAGAGTAAATGGAGCCCTCTTACCCTAGGGACTTCCTTGGAAACCAAAGCGAGCTTCACCCCCGACCCCTCTAGGGAGGGAAGAAAAGCATGGGCATCGCTCGCCCCGGGGAGGGTGAAAAAGATTTCCGCCCCTTGGGTCGCCCGTGAATCAAAAGTTCCCCCCACTAGGGTTTGGGTTAAGTCTTCTGGAGGGTTTAGCCATCTGCCTTGCGTGAGCTCGGCGATCTGCCCGAAGGTCAAAAGAGGGTTCATGTTGCAGGGGGGAAAAAATCAAAAATTTGCAATTGCCGGTTTTCCGCCCGGGCCGCTTCTTGGGATGGGTGAATCAACTGCCCTAAACTTAAACCCAAAAGGCGAATTTTTCTGCCCTCTGCCGAGCTTTGCCAGAGGCTTGCTAGTTTTTCTTGGGCAAAACAACGCATCTGCTCGAAACTTAGAGGGCCTTGGCGCTGGCTCAGGGCTCGGGTGATTTGGGTAAAGTCGGAAAATTTTACCTTTAAGGTAAAGCTTCTGCCTTGTTGTTGCTTGCCTTGAAGCCGTTTGTAAAGCCCTACAAAGAGATTTTCCAATTCCTCGGCCAAGGCCGGGCCGTGAGCTAGGTCTTGGGAGAAGGTGGACTCAATCCCGATTGATTTTCGTTCTCGGCGCGGGGTCACTTCCCTAAAGTCCAACCCCCTGGCGTAGAGGTAAAGCTGCCCCCCCATTTTACCCAAGGTGTTTTCCAACTCGGCCAAAGAATAACGATGAAGGTCTCGCACTCGTTGAATGCCCTGGGCGACCAGTTTCGCGCCTGTTACCTTGCCCACCCCGAACAGAACCCCTACGGGCAAGGGAGCCAAAAAATCCAAGGCCTTTTGCGGGGGGACGACGGTCAAGCCGTCCGGCTTATTTTGCCCTGTTGCCAACTTGGCTAAAAATTTATTGTAACTGACCCCCGCTGACGCCGTGAGGCCGGTTTGGCTTAAGATTTCTTGGCGAATCCGTTGGGCAATCCAGGTTGCGGAAGGAACCTCCATCAGGTTTTGGGTGACATCCAACCAGGCTTCGTCTAAAGATAAAGGCTCAACTAAGTCGGTGTATTGGTAAAAAATTTGCCGAACCTGCTGAGAGATTTCCGCGTAGCGCTCAAAGCGGGGAGGGAGAAAAACGGCCTGGGGGCACCGCCTATAGGCTTCAGCGCAAGGCATGGCGGAGCGTATTCCGAACTTTCTTGCCTCGTAGCTCGCCGCGCAGACCACCCCACGGCTTTGGGGGCTGCCCCCGACTAAGACGGGTCGCCCTTGTAGGCTCGGTTGGTCTAGAATTTCCACGGAGGCAAAAAAAGCGTCCATGTCAACATGGATAATCTTTCTTAGAGGAAGGTTCATCGGCCCCCAACAGGGTAAATTGAACAAATGTTCTGATTTAATCTAACCTCCTGGAGGGGGAAAGACAAGGGTTTTTATGATTATCGCGATTGATGGCCCCGCAGGGAGCGGAAAAAGCACCGTAGCCAAACTGTTAGCCCAAGAACTGGGGATCGAATACATTGATTCGGGCGCCATCTATCGCACCTTAGCCTACTTCGGGGTGCGACAATGGGGGGAGGCGCAAGGCCACGCAGAAGAGATTGCCGCATATTTTACGCAAGCCCCCTCAGCCTTGCGGATTCTCTACCGAGACCACCGGCAAATCATGCTGTTGCAAGGCAAAGAACTACAACAAGAAATCCGCGGTTTAAAAGTAACCGCTCAGGTGCGCTGGGTCGCCAATCATAAAGGATGCCGGGATTTTGCCAACGCCCAGATACGCGCTATCGCCAACCAATACGCTTGCGTGGTGGATGGTCGAGATATCGGCACGGTGGTCTTTCCTCGTTCTCTCAATAAGTTTTATTTAAATGCCGACCCCCGGGTACGGGCTGTGAGACGGGCGCAAGAGCTCGGCATCGCTTTAGCGGGGGCTGAGTTTGAAGCCTTGGTGAGAGAAATTCAAGAGCGGGATCAAAACGATATGCAAAGAGAGCTGGCCCCCTTGCAAAAAGCAACGGACGCCATCGAAATCGACAGTACCGGCTTAACCCCTCAAGAAGTGCTGGCCTCCATTCGCCAACAACTTGTCTTGTAGCCAAGGGGCTTAACCGGCTAAAGGCTTAGGCTTGCTGAGGGTAAAGGCGGCAAAAATCCGTTTTGCCTCGACCAATAAGAACTTCCTCCCTCGCCAGGGCAGGTACCAGCCTAAAGCGGTGGTGGGCATCTTAGGGGGAAGGCGTTTGATCGCTGTAATTTCTCGCCGGGGCGCCTTTAAACTGGACTTATCCAAATAGCCCAAGGTGTTTTCGATATAAAGTCCCAACAGAGGGTCTTTTTTGTCTTTTTGCTGAAAAAAGAACACCTGCCCTCCCTTGCTGAAGCTCAAGGGACTTAAACCGAGCAACTGCCCAAAGTGAAGCAAGTGCCCGGTAGGCGCTTTTGGGTTCGAGGAGGTAAATTGCCAAGCAAAGCCTTGATCTTGACTCGAAGAGATTTCCAACTCCCGCATAGATAAAGGCGGGGAATATTCTTCTGGGTCTAAAGCAAAATCAAACCCCGCTTGATGGAAAATTAAGTAATGCTGGTCCATGAAAAAAAGGCTCCGGGCTTGCTTTGTTTCTTTCTGAGGTTTATATTTCTATTTCGCCTCACAGGGTTTTGTCAAATTTCTCTGTCTAAAGGTTTAAACCACAATATCGCGCAGCATGAATCAACGGACCGACCCCCCCTCTTACCCCTTGCTGGAACAGCTTTCTAGTGTCAAGGAGTTACAGGGCTATTCTATTGCCAAGCTGGAGCAACTAGCCCAGTCCTGCCGCGCGCGCATGATCGAGGTGACCAGTAAAAACGGAGGGCACTTAGCCAGTAGCCTAGGCACCGTGGAATTAACCCTGGCCTTGGCAAAGGTATTTGACCTTTCTAAAGACAAACTCATTTGGGATGTCGGGCACCAAGCCTATACTTATAAATTGATCACGGGGCGGCATGCCCAATTTGATCAATTGGGTAAAAAAGAGGGCATCGGCAAATTTTTAAAACGCAGCGAATCCCCCTTAGATCACTTTGGCGCGGGGCACGCTTCCACCTCGATCTCTGCCGGCTTAGGCATTGCCGTGGGCAATCGCCTGCAAAAAAAAGGGGATAAAACCATCGTGGTCATTGGGGACGGCTCCCTAACGGGCGGCATGGCCTACGAGGCGATGAACCACGCCGGGCACCTTTCCGAAGACCTAATCGTCATCCTCAACGACAATGAAATGTCGATTGATCCGGTGGTCGGGGCCTTGTCGAAAACCATCATCAACATCTCTGCCTCAAAATCCTTTAACCTCTTTCGAGGGGAAATCAGTCGCCTCTCGAAAGAGAGCATTCTCCCTCGCCCCTTACTCAATGGCTTAAAGCGGGTCAATGAATCCTTTATGGCCTTTTTTACCCAAGGGGTTTGGTTTGAAAACCTAAATTTTCGCTATTTTGGTCAGGTCGATGGGCATAAGTTTAAAGATTTGATCAGCCTGTTCAAACATACCAAAAACATCCCCGGCCCACTGCTGCTTCATGTTTCGACCCAAAAAGGAAAGGGCTACTCCTTTGCCGAAGAAGACGCCTTAAATTATCACGGAGTCAGCGCCTTTGACCCCAGTACGGGCCAAGCCCACGCGAAAAGCGCCAAGGG
Source organism: bacterium (assembly GCA_024275165.1). GTDB lineage: Bacteria > SAR324 > SAR324 > XYD2-FULL-50-16 > XYD2-FULL-50-16 > JAJRZQ01. The sequence goes on from JAJRZQ010000025.1 coordinate 64,342, forward strand.
AAAGAGCTATACGGCGATCTGGGAGGAATGCTTCACCGAGATCATGAAAAAAGACGAGCAAGTCGTGGCGTTGTCCGCCGCCATGTTGGGCAACACCGGCTTAGCCGACTTGGAAAAAGAATACCCCACCCGCATCTTTGATGTCGGCATCGCAGAAGAGCACGGGGTTACTTTTTCCGCCGGTTTGGCCACCGAGGGGTTAAAACCTTTTGTGGTGATCTATTCCACCTTTTTGCAGCGCGCCATGGATCAAATCGTGCATGATGTGGCGCTGCAAAACCTGCCCGTGCGCTTTATCCTAGATCGGGCGGGCTTTGTCGGCCCGGATGGGGCAACGCATCATGGAGTTTTAGATTTAACCTACTTGAGAATGATCCCCAATCTTGTTATTCTGGCCCCTAAGGATGGAGACGAGTTCAAAGCCATGATCCACTTTGTCCACCACTATGACCAGGGGCCCATTGCCTTGCGTTTTCCCAGGGCGAACTGCGAAAAGCAAAACATGAACACCGCTCCCATTCAATTGGGTCGGGGCGAATTGCTCGCTCCAGGAAAGGATGTCTGCTTGATTGCCCTAGGCACCCTGGTGGAGGGGGCCTTAAACTTAAAAGCTCAATTGGCTGAAAAGGGGATCGAAGCAAGCGTAATCAACGCGCGCTTTGCCAAGCCCTTGGATGAAAAATTAATTTTGAGCCAAGCGCGTAACGCGCCCGCTTTGATCACCTTAGAAGAAGGCAGCGAGATCGGCGGGTTCGGCAGCGCGATTTTAGAGCTTTTGGCAAAACAAGGCCTGATGAAACCGGTTTTGCGTCTCGCGATTCCCGACCGGTTTTTTGAGCATGCCAGCCGTGACGAACAACTTGAGGCGGCGGGGCTAAGTGAGAAACAAATGCGACGGCGCATTGAGGATTTTTTACAACAACTTAATTAAAGCATGAACCAGAATTTTCTTTTTGCTTGGCCCATGGCCTGGTTGGCGCTCTCTACCCTCTATGGGTTTGATGGGGGTCTGCGGCTTTTTGGCCGCCCTTGGGTGGCGATTGTTTTGTTTTTCGGCTGCTGGTTTCTCTTAGAAAGCCTGCGCCAGCGACCCACAAACCAAACCAAGGGGCAAAACCCAAGCTTCAACCAGGCCAAGAGCAAAAAAAAGGTCTTGCGCCTCCAAGATTACCGCTTCCAAGACCCCCCCCCTGAATCGGGTTGGGTCTCGGTTTATCGCAGTGAAGACCCGGCCATGGTGGGCATGGTTCAATCTATCTTAGCCTCACGCGAAGTGGCGACCCAGGTGATCAATCTACATGCGGCCAGTTTTTTTCCCAATGTTGAAGGCATGGCCATGGAAATCTGTGTGGCCCCAAAACAGTCAGGCCAAGCTTTACAAATCTTGAGGGATCACAACCTCATTCCTCCGGTGAAGGATCAATTTTCATGATCGCAGAAGCTCTACTCAAAAAAGCCCAAACCTGGGCCGAAAATCCAGCCTTTGACCTTGCCTTTCGCCAAGAGATTTTAAATCTTATCGAGCAAAACCAGGAAACGGAACTGACAGATCGTTTTTATAAAGATCTGGAATTCGGCACCGGTGGTTTACGGGGCATTATGGGCGCCGGCTCCAATCGAATGAATGTCTATACGGTGCGCCTCGCCTCGCAGGGGTTGGCCAACTACATCTTAAAGTCCGGGGCGCCCTCCCCCTCCATCGCCATTGCCTACGATTCCAGAAATCACTCCGCCTCCTTTGCCTTGGAAGTGGCCAAGGTAATGGCGGGCAACCAGATCACCGCTTGGTTGTTTGACGAACTGCGCCCCACCCCTTTGCTGAGTTTCGCGGTTCGCAGCTTGCAAACCACTGCCGGAGTCGTGGTCACGGCGAGTCACAACCCGAAGGAGTACAACGGGTATAAGGTCTATTGGTCCGATGGCTGTCAGGTAACAGCCCCCCACGATGGCTTGATTATTCAAGAGGTCAAGGCCTTGACCGATTTTTCCCAAATCAAGGTCGCCGAGGAGCAAGCCGCTAAAAAAGCGGGCCTTATTCAAGCGATCCCCACCTCTGTAGAAGAAGACTACTACCGGCAAGTCATTGCCTTAAGCCAGAGCCGAAAAGAAACCCATAGGGGCTTTGGAGTGGTCTACACCCCCCTGCACGGAACCGGCAAGACCCCTGTTGTGGAGGTCTTAACCCGCAGGGGCTTTGACCAATTGACGCTGGTGGCGCAACAAGCAGAACCGGATGGGAATTTTTCCACCCTGCGCAGCCCCAACCCCGAAGAGGCCGGCGCCTTAGAATTGGCCGTAGAAACCGCGACAGCGCAAGATTACTTAATCATCGCCACAGACCCTGACGCCGACCGCATCGGGGCTATGACCAAGCACCACGGGGAATGGGAACTCCTCAACGGCAACCAGATTGGGCAAATTCTGCTTTTTTATTACTTGAATAAATTAAAGGAAAGCGGGAATTTGCCCCAAAAAGGCGTATATGTCAGCACCATCGTGACCAGTACCTTAGGGGCGAAAATCGCCGGTAAATTTGGCTTAAAGGTTTATGAAACCCTAACGGGCTTTAAATGGATCGGTCAGGTCATCGGTGAAATAGAAAAAAATCCCCAACGGGGGGAGACTTATGTCTTTGGCACCGAAGAAAGCCACGGCTATCTCTTTGGCGATTTCGTACGCGATAAGGACGCGATCAGCGCGGCGATGATCTTAGCCGAAGCGGCGGCGGAACTGCATGAATACGGTTTGAGCTTGATGGATTTGCTCAACCAGATTCATCAAATCTACGACTTTCACACCGACGCCTTGGTCAACAAAACCATCAAGGGGAAAAGCGGACAAGAAAGAATCCAAAGGATCATGCAGGGGTTGCGAAAGCATCCCCCCACTTTTATTGGGGGGATCGCGGTGGAGCGAATTTTCGACTACCAAACCCAAACCATCACGGCCAGTGAAGGGGGGGAAGAGGTCGGTTCTTTAGACCTGCCGCAATCGAATGTCATCGCCTTTTTGCTCGCCGATGGCAGCCGCATCACGGCGCGCCCTTCAGGGACCGAACCGAAGATTAAATTTTACTTCAATCTCTGCGGCGGCAACGCCAAGCAGTTGAGTATCCAACGAGAGCTTTATATTCGCGACTTCAACCACCTCATCAACGAGTATTAACTATGGAAAAAGCAGATTTAACCCTCATCGAAAAGCACCGCAAGGACAATTACCAACTCGATAAACTGTTTAAAGAACACCTGGAGTTAAAAGAGCGCATCCACAAAATGGAAGGGGCAAAGGGGTTGGGCGCCAATGAGGAAAAAGAATTGCACCTGTTAAAGAAAAAAAAGTTGGATGGTCGCGAAAAGCTGGAAGACCTCTTAAAAGAATTACGCTAAGGGCATGGAACCCCTTACCCTTTGGGGGTTCCTCTTTTTTTCCGGGGCCCTCTTCGGCTCTTTTATTTTTACGACCGCAAAGCGGCTGGCCCAGGGGCAAAGCTTACTCACCCCTTCTCGCTGCGATGCCTGCGGCGCGCCGATCAGCCCCTTGGGGCTGGTTCCCTTTGTGGGCTGGCTCGTTCAACGAGGTCGCTGTAGGGCCTGCAAAACACCCATTTCCTGGAAATATCCCTGTTTTGAGTTGATCAACGGCCTTTGGGTTTGCTGGGTTTTTGCCCAAAACGGGCTGAATGGGGCCGGCTACTTTACCCTGGCCATCACGGAATTGTTTTGGCTGCTCGCGCTGCTCGATTTCCTCTCCTTGGAAATAGCCCTCACCCCTTTATTGCTCGCCCTTTTGCTGCGAGGGGCGGAGTTGACCTTTTTTGCCCCAGAGCAATTTATCGATGCCTTGATCGGTCTCTTTGCCGGGGCCGGGGTATTGCATTGGGTGCGGAGTCTGTATTTTTTCCTGCGCCACCGTGAGGGATTGGGGGAGGGGGACGCCACCCTATTGGGCTTAATCGGCTTTTGGCTCGGTTGGCAGGCTCTGTTGCCTGTTTTGTTTCTCGCCAGCCTATTGGGGGTTTTATTCGCCTTAACCCTTATATTATTTCGCTTTGCCACGATTCGACAAGAATTTGCCTTTGGCCCTTGGCTTATTTTAGCAAGCTTTGTATTCTGGTCTTTTCAGCCTCTATTGCAGCCGGGCCGCCTCTTTTATTAAGGATTCGATTCATGAACCACAGCACCAAGGAAAAGAAAAATCTGAATTGGAAAAACTTAGGTTTTTCATACATTAAAACCGATTGGCGTTTTACCGCCTTGTGGGAAGACGGGAAATGGAACCAAGGGGAATTGGTCCGCTCCGAGGTGATGAACCTCCATGAAGGGAGCCCGGTTTTGCATTACGCCCAAAGCTGCTTTGAGGGGTTAAAAGCCTTTAGTAGTCCCGAGGGCAAGGCGCTGCTCTTTCGCAGCAACCTGAATTGGGAACGGATGAAAGAAACCAGCGCCCGTTTGATGATGCCTGAAGTTCCGGAAGAACTTTTTATGCGTGGCCTCATTGAGTGCATTAAGGCCAACGAGGCCTGGATTCCCCCCTATGGATCGGGAGCCAGCCTGTACATTCGCCCCATGTTGATCGGGATTGGGGAAAATCTAGGTTTAAGACCGGCTTCGAAATATGAATTTCGGATTTTCGCCTGCCCTGTAGGCCCTTATTACAAAAGCGGGGGGTTGAGTTTGATCCGGCTCGCGGTAACGGATTTAGATCGGGCCGCCCCCCAGGGAACCGGCGCGGTAAAAACCGGCGCCAATTACGCCGGGGGGCTGTTGGCTACCCATCGCGCCAAGGAGTTGGGCGCCACCGAGGCCTTGTATTTGGATTCTTCACAACGCCGGTATTTAGAAGAGGCTGGGAGCGCCAACATTGTGCTTAAGATGACTCGGAATCGCTTTGTCACCCCTAGTTCCAGCAGTATTTTACCGAGCGTAACCCGCAAAAGTCTGATGGTTTTAGCGGAACAGGAATTGGGGTTAACCCTGGAAGAGCGCCCTGTTGACCTGCGCGCCGAAATAAATGAAATCGAAGAATTCGGTGCCTGCGGAACCGCTGCGGTACTGAGCCCCGTCAGTCATGTCTTGCTCGATGGCCCCTGGCACGCCTTTTACAAAGAAGGTCAAGAGGTCGGGCCGGTGATGCAGCGGCTTTACCAGACTCTCACGGCCATACAAAAGGGGGAGCAAGAAGACAAATACGGCTGGACTCTGCTCATTTAAGGCAAGCTCCGGCCTGAGTTCTCCAGGTTTTTGCGAGCAAAAGTTTTTTGTTGCTTTTGCTTCAGGGCAGCGGCAACACCCCTCTTCTTGAGTCTCGACCAAAGGAGAAGGTGACCTTTTAACTCAGCGAAATTTGTTGATGAAAGCAATCAAAGTCAAATGCCCCCAATGTAAACGCTTGACCTCTTGGGAAAACAACCCCTATCGCCCCTTTTGCTGCGAGCGCTGCAAGCTAATTGATCTAGGCCATTGGGCCGATGGCTCGTATAGCCTGCCCGCGCAGGATGAAGCCCCTTCCAAGGAGGAAGGATACCATGATGATGAAATTTAAACTTTTCTTTTTTTGCCTGCTTTTGCTGCCCGCCCCCCTTTGGGCAAGTTATGCGCCCGGGCAAAAGGTGGTTTCCTTTCAAGCCCACCTCGACCCGGTAAACACGCGGGAGGGGGAAAACCTACGCTTGGTGGTTAAGGCGCGGATCAAGCCGGGGTGGCATATCTATTCGGTGATTCCCCAAGGGGAAGACGCCCCGCCTCCCACAAAGATAGACTACCGGATTTTGCCCTTTGAATTCGACGGCCCCCTCTATGAGACCAAACCGGTAAAACGCTTTGACTCGGCTATTGGGCTCACTTTAGCCTACCACGAGCAGCAAGCCGTCTTTTATCAGAACTTTTGGGTTCCCGATGTGGATTTAGGCCCTTGGGACCTAGAAATCATTATCGTCTATCAGGCCTGCGACGCGCGCATCTGCCTGCCTCCCGTGGAAGAGACCCTGAGGATCCCCTTTGTGATGGAAGAAGGGGATATGCGAGAGGAGTACAAATCCCCCCAACGAGATATCGACCCGCTCTGGTCGAAGGGCATGGGCGGCACGGAGGCAAGCACCATCTGGGCCTTTTTGGGTTTGGCGGTCATGATGGGGCTCGCCAGCCTGGTCATGCCTTGTGTCTTCCCCATGATCCCCATTACGGTGACCTACTTTTCCAAACAAGCAGAAGGGAGCCACCGCCGCTTGCTGAAGCTCTCGGCCCTGTTCGGCTTAGGCATCATGGGAACCTATACCGGTTTAGGGCTGGTGATCGCCGGTCTGTTCGGCGCCGGAACCGTGACCCGATTCGCCACCAATCCTTGGGTCAACCTAAGTATTGCCGGGCTTTTTATTCTCTTTGCCTTAAGCCTAATCGGACTGTTTCGGATTGATATTCCCGCCTCTTGGCAAAGTTACTTCGACCAGAAAGCCAGAAAGCTCGGTGGGGCCACCGGGGTTTTGCTGATGGGTTTTACCTTTACCCTAACCGCCTTTACCTGCACGGTGCAATTCGTGGGCACCTTGATGATCGCCGCCGCGGGGGGGGAATGGCTCTGGCCCTTGGTGGGCATGCTGGTGTACTCTTTTGTCTTTGCCTTTCCCTTTTTTCTCTTGGCTCTAGCCCCGGCCTTGGTGCAACGGATGCAGGGCAAATCAGGGGAATGGATGGGCCGCAGCAAGGTGGTTTTGGGTATCTTGGAGCTGGCGGCAAGTTTAAAGTTTATCTCCAACGCGGACTTGGTCTGGCAGACCAACCGCTTAAGCCGAGACTTAAACCTGCAAATTTGGTTGGCCCTTTTGGGGGTCATTATTCTCTACCTGCTGTGGACGGGCTTGCGCCCTAAGCTTAATCGCTCTTTATGGCAATGGACAGCGGTCGGGGTTTTTACCCTCTTGCTCTATTGGACCAGTCAGGGGTTGGGCAATCATAGCTTGGGGGGAGTGGTCGATAGTCTTTTGCCGCCTCCTTCGGGCACGGCTCGTTTGAGCGGCGACTTTGCCAGTAAAGAAGAGGTGGAAGCCCTAACCTGGTATGACGACCTCGATTTAGCCTTGCCCGCGGCCGCCTTGCGGGATAAACCGATCTTTGTGGAGTTTACGGGCTACACCTGTGTCAACTGCCGCTGGATGGAACAAAATGTACTGGCGCAAAAACAGGTTCATGAACAACTCGCGAATGACTTTGTTTTGTTGCGCCTTTACACTGATGGAGGGGACCAGGCAGAACGCAACCAAGAGATTCAAATCTCGCGCTACCGCACCGTGGCCCTGCCGCTCTATGCCATTATCGACCCAGAGGGGAGGGACTTGCGGCATTACATCGGCATGTCGCCGACTCTAGAAGAGTTTATCGCCTTTATGCGAGGGGATACAACTAAAGAATAACAAGTTGACGCGCCTATTTAAGGGCATTGTCTTGGAGTTCAAAGAGTTGTTCCAGTTGCTTGTCGCTCCGCTGTTCGCTGCTGAACCTCAAAATGACGGGCCGCACCAAGTCTAAATAATCTTGGGTCGAAAGCCGCAAGAGGTCGTTGAGATAACCGGTGTTGCAGGTCATTTCAGCCTGCTTTGCCAAGGCCTCGGCCAAAAAGACCTTCATCCCCCAAAGGACCCCAAAGGGGGGGGAGGCCCCAACCTCGCAATCGGGAAAGCGGTACACGAATTCATCCTCTTTGACCAACTCCACCAGCTTAGCCCGGGCTCCTTTACGAATTTGTTCCAAGTCCGCCTGCATGGAGGCGGGCAACACCGCCATCACCAATTACCCATCAAGCCGCAAAATCAAGGTTTTAGCCAATGCCCGACCCGATACATGCGCCGCTTCGGCCACTTCTAAGGCCGTATAAGCGGGGGAATGCAGAATCAAGCGGTATTTAATGCCCTTTTTATCTAAAAAGCTTTTTAATTTTTCTACAATCATCATACCTCCAATTACAACTTCTAGCCCCACTTTTGGGCAAGGTAGTTGTAGATCAACGCAAAACAGAACCCCCCAACCAGAGCGTCGAGAAAAGCCCAAACCAGGCCGATTACACTGCCCAAGGGGCTGACTTGGTAACCAAGATAAAAATTTCCGACCCAGTTCAGGCTAAAATCGCCCTGCCACAGGGCGAGCCAGGTCAAAGTAAACAACCCCGCTCCCGCAAAGAGCCCACAGGTCAAACCAAAGGCTTTTGGATGGAGTTTCATGAGTTCCTCCTAGATTTAAATCCGCATAATTACCTATGCTTAACCTAGCACAATCACGAAAGAAATGAAAATATTTTATTGAGGTAAATCAGCGTAAAATTGACAATAGGTCTGGATACAGCAGTCGTCGCAGAGTGGTTTTCTAGCTTTGCAGATATAGCGACCATGCAAAATCAGCAGGTGATGCGCTTTGGGGCGAGCCCATTTGGGCACCACCTTGAGCAAGCTGGGTTCGGTGCTTTGGGGATTTTTGGTTTTCACCAGTCCCAAGCGGTTGGAGAGGCGAAAGACATGGGTATCCACCGGGATGGTGGGCTCTCCAAAGGCGATGTTCAAAACCACTCCCGCTGTTTTGGCGCCCACCCCGGCTAGGGCTTCCAGTTCCTTTCTGGTGTTGGGGACTTGTCCTTGATGTTGTTCGACTAAAGAGCGGCAGCAGCTTGCCAGGTTTTTGGCCTTGCCGTTAAAGAGGCCGATGGATTGGATGAAGGGGCGAATCCCCTCTTCACCAAGCTCCAGCATGGCTTGAGGCGTAGGAGCTCGGGCAAAGAGGGCGGGGGTGACCCGGTTGACCGATTGGTCTGTTGCTTGGGCAGAGAGGATGACCGCCACCAGCAATTCAAAGTGATTGCCATATCGCAGGTCCGATTGAGGGTTCGGGTGGGCGGTGTTTAAGGCTTGAAAAAGGGCCTCGATTGAATTGGCGTTCACCTTGATTACTCCTCTTCAATCATCGCGTGGACTACGGCCAAAGCCTTGTCTGCGTCGATATCCCGAATGGCGCAGGAGATGTTGATTTCACTGGCCCCCTGGCTGATCACCTCGATATTGATCCCCGCCTCGGCAAGTCGGCTAAACATCCTGCCCGAAACTCCCACCTTGTGCCGCATCCCGCGGCCCACTAAACTTAAGATAGCCATGTTTTTTTTCACCGTTACTTGCCCTAGGGTTTTCAACTCCTCCAAGGCGGGCTGAAATTCCTGATGCTCGGCTAAGGTCATGGAGATATTGACCTCGCTGGTAGCGATCATATCAATCACGATTTCATGCCGATTTAAAACCGTAAACACTTTGGTCATAAACCCATAGGCCATCAACATACGGTTGGAATAAAGGTTGATGAGGGTGACCCCTCGCTTGATCGTCACCGCCGTGGGGCGGTGGTCTCTATTTTTTTGCGTTAGGGGCCGAGGGTCGATTAAGGTGCCTGGTTTGGAGGGGTCAAAGGTGTTTTTGATGCGCACGGGGATCAGTTCCCTCGTCACCTGTTCCATGGTAAAGGGATGAATCACCTCGGAACCGTAATAGGTTAGTTCCAAGGCCTCTTCCGGGCTGATGGAAGGTAGCACCTTGGCGGTTTTCACCTTATTGGGGTCCGCGGAAAAAATTCCATCCACCTCTTTCCAAATCTGCAATTCCGTTGCCTTGCAACCGGCAGCGATTAAGGCGGCGGTGAAATCGGTATATCCTCGACCAATGGAGCGGATAATCCCCCCCTCGACAAAGCCAAAAAACCCAGTGATCACCGGCACCTTGCTCCCGCACTCCGCTAAGCGCCCGCAGATTTCAGTTTGCAGGTAAACGCAAAATTCAAGACTTACTTCTTTGAATTTTTTGGAAATTATATTTTCTAGATTGACAAACTCCGCGTCAACCCCCAAGGAGTTGAGTAAGGCGGTAAAAATTCTCGCTGCCAGCTTTTCGCCTAGACTGACAATGACATCGTTGCTGCGAGGGCTGATCTCCCCAATCACCGCGATGGCGTCCAAGAAAGATTTTAATTGATGAAAATCCTCACGAACCTCTTCTTGGACCAGCCCTTGAATTCGCCGATCCTTCACCGCTTCTTGGATGGTGGATAAATGCCGCTCTTCGAGATGGTCGATAAACTTATAATAGGTGCCCCCATGAATCGCCGCCTCGGCAGCGGCTAAGAGCTGGCTGGTGGTGCCTTCGGTCTTGACTTTGCTGCTCATGGCACTGAGAACGATGGCGACCTGATTCCCCTCTGCCAAAGTGCTTTTGACAATCTCCGCCACATTTATTAATCGTTCCGCGGTTCCAATAGAGGTTCCGCCGAATTTTTGCACCAACAATTTTTTCATTTCTCTATCAAAAAAAGAGTTAACAAGACCGAGTTGAAAGGGGCTCTTTCATTGTGTTTCGCAGGGGGAAGGCTTATAATTCTTCATCATAGGCCGCTTCTCCGGCTGAAGGTTCCGCCTCCGGGGGGAGGTCGTCGATCTCTTGTTCATGGCAGGCCACGGGCGCCGTTCCCGCGGCGAAATATTCAAAATAAGCGGTGGGGTTGCCTTCGCAATCGAGCAGGCCCGTTGAGGGGACGACCTTCACCATTTGAATGCTATCGGGCTGCCTAAAGGGCTCGATCGGGTAATTGGCCACCGCGGATTGCATATAGTTCAGCCACACGGGCAAGGCGGTACGGCTCCCCGTTTCGAGTTCGCCGAGCGTTTTATGATTGTCGTCAAAACCCATGTAAACCCCGGTCATGAGTTGCGGCACCATCCCCATAAACCAAGCGTCGGTATAGTTGTTGGTGGTGCCCGTCTTGCCCGCTACGGGCCGCCCCAAGGCCCTGGCCCGCACGCCCGTACCGTACAGCACCGCGTCCCGTAAGGTAATGGTGGTTAAAAAAGCCACATCGGGGTCTAAGACCTGTTCCCCTTCTTGGGCAAGGTTTTCTTCCAAAACCTTGCCGTCCCGGGTGGTTACCTTACGAATATAACGGGGGTAAACCAGCTTCCCCCCATTGAGAAAAATCGCATAGGTTTTTACCATCTCGGCCAAGGTGACGCTGGCCGTGCCTAAGCCGATGGTCAGGTCGTCGGGCAATTCGGCCTTCATGCCCAGCTTGCGGGCATGCTCAATGATCCGTTCCGGGGTCAGACTCATCGAAAGGCGAATGGTGGGGATGTTTTTCGAATGGATCAAGGCCTCTTTTAAGGGCATGCGCCCCTTAAATCCCTTGGAAAAGTTGCCGGGCCGCCAATCGGAACCCTTAATCACCAAGGGGGTATCTTCCAAGGGGGTAACCCGGGTATAACCTTCTTGAAAAGCCAGAGAATATAAAATCGGTTTAAAACTACTCCCCGGCTGCCTGCGCGACTGGGTCGCCCGATTGAATTCGCTTTCGCGAAAATCATAACCGCCGCTCAAGACCCGGACCCCTCCGCTGAAGGGCTCCATGGAAAACAAGGCTCCATTGGCTTTGGGCCGCTGGTACAAAGCAAGGGAAAAGGCCTGGGCCGAGGGCAAATAGTCATCCACGGAAAGCTCGATCACATCCCCTACTTTTAAGATTTTACGCAAATCTCTCAGTTTGGTTTTCCAACTCAGAGGATGCTCGTAATCCACCGGCCTGGCCCATTCCATCCCCCGCAGATAAATCGTGCCTTGATGTGGGCCCAACTCCACCAAGGCTTTGGTCGCGGAAAGCTCTGAAACCACACCCGTTACCTGACCCCCAATGGTAAAGTGATTGGCTTGGGTCAATTCTTTAAGCTTGCTGGAGTAAAGGTGTTCTGCATGTTGTTTTTCTTCGGCAGGCAAAGCGTCAAAGCGGGCCTGGTTGAGCCCCGTCTCTTCTGCGAAGAATTCTTGGTCCATGGCGAGGTTCACCTCTTCCCAGAGATTGCCCATGGGGCCGCGGTAGCCCTGGCGCCGATCATGGGCGTCCAACCCGGCTACCAAGGCCATTTGCGCGGCAACCTGCTGCTCTAAATCCATCTCGGTATAAACTTGCAAGCCCCCTTGATAAAGCTGCTCCATGCCGTATTGATCGAGAATATACTGACGAATATGCTCTGTATAATAACTCGCTTCGTTCGCGTCTTGGTTTTTATTCAGTTTGAGGCGAATGGGGGAGGATTTCGCCTCCAGATACTCCACTTTGGTGATGAAATTCTCTTTGTACATTGCCGCCAGCACGAGGTTGCGCCGTCGGAGAGCGTTTTTTTTGCTGGAAGTCGGTGCCCAGCGGCTTGGGGCTTGGGGCAGGCCTGCCAGTAAAGCCACTTCTTGCAGGTTTAAGTCGCCCGCGCTTTTGGAAAAATATCCCTGCGCCGCTGCTTCTAAACCATAAGAGCCGTGGCCGAAGTAGGTCTTGTTTAAATAAAGTTCCAAGATTTCTTTTTTGGTAAAACGCATCTCCATCTGCACGGCAAGCAACAATTCCTTGATTTTGCGGATCAGCTTTTTTTCCGTACTCAGCAAAAACATCTTGGCGGTCTGCTGGGTTAAGGTACTGGCTCCCTGCACAAAGCTCAAATGAGCCACATCCACAATCAAGGCCTTGATGATGCGGATGGGGTCCACTCCGAAGTGATAATAAAAGCGGCTGTCTTCAATGGCCAGCAAAGCTTGGATCATCTGGGGGGGGACCTGTTTATAGGGAATCAAGACCCTGCGCTTGGTGTAAAACTCGGTCACCAGGCGGCCATTTCGATCATAGACCTGCGTGGGCAGGTCGTATTGGGGGCGTTCTAATTGCTCTAAACTGGGTAAGGTCAAAGAGAGGATATACAAAAAAATCAAGAGCAAGGCCGTGCCCACTAAGGTAAACCATCCCATGGTCAGCAACAGCGCGGCCCGCTTGGGCTTACGGCGCTCTAGGGCTAAAAACCAGGCCCAATAGGGCGCTGTTTTTTCTACAAGTAGGGCCTTGACCCTGAAATAATAGTTCTTCATCAGAGCAGATAAAGGTGGTTCGCGTGGATTACGATGGTGTTTTGAGGTTTATGCTTTTGCAGCCATTGGCCGATCTCCGGACTTGCTTGGTTGACCAAACCGGCACCGAGACGAATGCCCTTTTCATTTTGAATCAAGACGACCTCTTTAGCGGCAAAATCCCCCCGGGCCTCGATTAAACCAACCGCCAAAAGGCTTTTTCTTGCTTTAAGGGCTTTTTCCGCGCCGCCATCAACGACTAAGGTGCCTTTATTTTGCGCCGCGGTCTGCACCCATTTGCCGTGAGCGGTCAGCTTGAGCCGCTTGCCTTGGGGGCGGAAATGCGTTCCTCCCCTTCCTTGTTGAATGGCAGAAAGGAGGCAATGGGACTTTTTCCCCGCTGTTACCCGGGTGGGGATACCGTAAGAGGTCGCCAGTTCGGCCGCTTTGAGCTTCGAATACATCCCCCCCGTGCCGCCCTTGGCAAAACTGTCTTCACACATGGCCCACATCGCGGGGGTGATCTCTTCCACCTCTTCAATGAGGGTGGCTGCGGGATGAAGATGAGGGTCGGCGGTAAAAAACCCTTCAATATCACTTAAGATAATCAACTGATCGACTTCCAGCAAGATCGCCGTTAAGGCGGCGAGTTGGTCGTTATCCCCAAAACTGTATTCGGCGTACGAAACCACATCGTTTTCATTGATAATGGGTAAAACCCCGTGGGCGAGCAGGTTTTCTAAAGTGGTTTTGATATTGTTGTAGCTGGTGGGGTCGTGAAAATCCTTCCGGGTCAGCAATGCCTGGGCGGGCATGACCCCCTGCTCGCGCAGAAAGTCGCCATAGACTTGAAAGATTCGCCCCTGGCCCACGGCAGAGAGCATCTGTTTTCTGATCAAGGGATCTTGTACCGTCGAAAATTCAAAAAACTCCCGCCCTGCTCCGTTGGCCCCCGAACTCACTAAAACAACCTCATAACCCTCTTTTTTCAAGGTGAGGATCTGTTCGGTCAGATCGGCCATGATGTTGTAATCGAGGCGACCATTGGCACGGGTCAATACATTGGTTCCCACCTTGACTAAAATTCTATCCTTCTTCATGACTGGGCTCTAAGGTTTGCGGGGTCGCGGTGGACTCTAAGAGATCAAAATCCTCCGGTAGGGGGAGGTCTTGAAGCTTTTGAAAACCAAAAACCTCTAAAAAGAGCTTGCTCGTGCCGTAGATCAGGGGCCTACCGGGGATGTCCTTCTTGCCTTGAATCCGAATCAACCCCTTATCCAGCAAACTTTTTAAGGCATAACTGGCATCTACCCCACGCACCTCTTCCACCTCCGCTTTGGTGATCGGCTGCTTGTAGGCCACCACGGATAGGGTTTCCAAAGCCGAAACACTTAAACGCAAGGGTTTGATTTCTTTCGCTTGTACAATCCAAGGTTGGAAGGCTGCCAAGGTATGCAGCAGGTACCCGTTCGCGGTTTTTTCCAAACAAAAGGCGCGGTTGTGCTTTGCGTAAAACTGACTCAATTCCTCTAGCGCTTTTTTCACCTCGGTTTTTTCCGCGCCGGAAAGTTTACCCAATTCGGCTAGAGTTAAAGGTTTGGCATGAGCGAAGAGAACCGCTTCGATAATCTGACTGACAGGGGGCGCGACCAAGTCTTCTCCTTTGAAGATGCATCCTTGTTTTTCTATCAGCCTTTCATTATCTTCGTCCAGAGCGCAAAGGCTCTGCATGGACAGAAGCCCCACTATCGGGTAGGTTAAGGAATCTTTAGGCAATCTAGATTGAGAAAAAGCATGCAAGCTGAGCAAATTCAATTCGGCCAGGGGGTGCGCTTGGGTCAAAACGCCGTTTTAACGGGGCGGGTCACGGTGGGGGAAGAGAGTTCCTTGTGGCACAATGTGGTGATTCGCGGCGATGTGGAGCCCATTATCATCGGGAAACGGGTCAATATTCAAGATGCCACGGTGCTGCATGGTCAATTGGGCAAGTACGGGGTCACCATTGGGGATGATGTCTCGATTGGGCATGGGTGCATTCTCCACGGCTGCGAGTTGGCGAGCAATTCCTTTATCGGCATGGGGGCCATGGTGATGAACGGGGCTTATATCGGTCGCTTCGTGCTGGTCGCCGCGGGGAGCCTCGTCCCCGAGGGGAAACGCTTTGACGAACCCTATACCTTGATTATGGGGCGGCCCGCCAAGGTGGCGCGCAAACTCAATGAAAAAGAAATCGCCTTGATTGAAGGCACCCCAAAGCGCTATGTGGGTTACGCCCAACAATGGTTGCCCCCCACTCCGGAAGAGTATGGGAAGGGATAAAACCTACGACCAATACAAAAAACATAAATCCCCGAAACTCAAGGGGCTGCGCCATTGGGCGGAGTTTATCGCCTTAAGGGGCTTAGAGGGCTTTGCCCGTCTTTTTTCCCTCCGGCAAAACCAGGCCTGGGGCCGGGCCTTTGGCCGCCTTGCCTTTAAGCTGGCTAAAAAAGATCAAGGGATCGCCTTATATCAATTGAAGTTTGCCTTGCCCCATCTCACCGAGGCGGAGCAAAGGGATTTGGCGCGGCAATCTTTTGAAAATGTAGGGCAAACCCTCTTTGAAACCTTAGTCATTCACCGTTTTCGCCAAAACCCCAGCCAGTGGATTCATTTAGAAAACGAATCCCTGGTTCACAAGGCCTTGGCCCAGGGCAAGGGAGCGATTTTTATTTTCGGTCACTTGGGCAACTGGGAACTGCTGCCTCTGGTTTACGAGATGCTGGGGATTGAAGGCTTTGCCATTGAAAGCCCCATCGGGGAAGATAAACTCGACGACCTACTGGCAAAAAAGCGCGCCAGCAAAAACATCACCATGATTCCCAGGGGGGATGCCAAGGCGGCAAAAAGCATTCTCTCTAATTTTCGCAGCAATCGGGTCATGCTCTTTGCCTTGGATCAAGACATGAAGGTCAAGGGGCACTTTGTTGACTTTTTTGGGAAAAAAGCAGCCACTGCCAAGGGAGCGGCCCATTTGGCGGTGAAGTTCTCCGCCCCCGTAATCGGCGCCTTTGGCCTGCGCCAGCAAGAGGGCACCCACCAATATCGCTTTGTCCCCCTCAGCAGCCCCCCCTACCAAGGGGGCGAGCTTGAAGAAATCAGCCTAACCCAAAGCTATACCCAGGCGATTGAAGCACAAATCCGCCAAGACCTGAGCCAATGGGTTTGGTTTCATCGCCGCTGGAAAACCCGCCCGCAAGAGGAGGGATAAAACATGTTTCGTTATCTGAGCATTTTTTTTATCTTGCTCGCCTTGGTCTTTTGGGGGGTGTTTCGATTGATGAACCGCCCCCAGCCCTTGGGGCTGAATTTGGCAAAAGACCTAGAACAAACGCGGGATTTAGAGCAGGCCCCCCCCTTGCAGCTTCGCCAGATGGAGCTGTACGAGTTTCAGGAGAATCAAGAATCCTTGCGGATCTTTGCCCAAGAGGCGTTGATTTATGAAGAGCAGGAAAAAAGTTTTCTCTTTGGGGTACTGGCAAAGATTTACGAAAAAAACCAAGCCAACCCCACTCAGGTCAAGGCACAAAAGGCAAGCCTGAACGGAAAGACCGACATGGTCATTTTAAACGGCAAGGTGGAAGTAAACTGGGATCAAGAGAGCTTATTGCAAACCGACATTCTTTTTTACGATCACCAGGCAGAACGGCTCTTTAACCGCAATAAGGTTTGGCTTCGCTCCCGCTTAGACGAGGTCGAGGGGGATAGCCTGTCTTATGATTTGAAAAAAGGGCTTCTTTTGATCCAAAACCCGATCTTGACCTTATTTGAAGGATGAAAAAGCTACTGTTCAGCCTCTTTTGTTTGCTCCCCCTAAGCCTTGCCGCCGGGGACAAGGCACGGATTACCAGCGAGCGCATGCGGGTGGATAAGGATCAGGGGGTAATGATACTCGAGGGCAAGGTTCGCGGGCTCTTGCGCAATAAGGGAACCAAACTCCAAGCAGAACGCATGGAACTGAGACGCCCCCCCGAAGGGGGAAAGGTCAATTGGGGCCGCGCGGAGGGGAATTTATGGCTGAGCGAGGAAAACCACCTGGCTTTGGCCGATTACGCCATTTTTGATGATGCCATCGCCACCACCCACCTTCAGGGGCGGGTCTTTGTCACCACGGGAGAGCTTTTTTTAAAAGGGCATAAGCTCGATTACCAGTACGAGGTGGATAAGGGCCGACTGGTGGGGAAAAAGCAACCCTGCGAGGTCATCTATCATAAAAAAGACCCGGATTCAACGGGGCAGCGCTTGCCCGTCGAGGCTTGGGCGGATGAGGTCTTGTTTAACCGCGAGCTTTCCAAGGTGGTTTTGCAGGGGAGAGTGAAGGTGATCTACCAGGGGGATCGGTCCCAGATGCAGGCGAATCGGGTTACCCTGTATTTTAATGAGCAAGAGGAATTGGAGCGGGTCTTGGCGGAGGGGCATTTTCGCATGACCCAACCCAAGCGCGCCTCTCGCGCTGCCCGGGCTTTGTTCGACTACGGCCCGCAAACCGTCAAGCTGATGGGGAAGGCCTTTGCGCAAGAGGTCGGGGAAGCGGCGGTGCGAGGCGAGGTCATTAAAATGCACATGAACGAGGACTTAGGGATTATCGAATCAGGGAGGCATCAGCCAGTGCGGATTGATGTCGACATTAAATAAGCAAAACCTACCCTGCCAAAAGGAAAAAGCCGGTTTAAGGAAAGGCAAAACCCAAAGAAAACTTCTCGATTTTTCGGTTGTAGTCTAACAGGCTTTCCCCATAACCTGAAAACCTTTGGAGGTACAACTCCACTCCAGGCGCCCTAAGGCCGAAGAAGAAGGCGAGAGGGAGACGCAGGTCCAATTGCGTGGTTTGATAACGAGCGTTCCACCCCTGGCGGTATTTCAAGAGGGCTCTCCAACTCTCCCCTTGAGCCTGGGCCTTTAGCTCCCCGTGACCTAGATATTGTTGAATATCAGGATTATCCTGCCCAAAGCTGCCGAAATCGTTTTTTTCTCGGTCCATGACCTGCCAAAGCTTTGCCCCGACCACAAACCTGGCCCCCAAGGCGCGCTCTACCTCGATATAAGAGCGATTCCAACTGCGTGAGAGGTTGATTTCTTCCCCCTGGGCCGTAAAATAGGCTTTTTGGCCGTTGGATTCATGCTCCCACAAGCCGAGCCGTAAAACTCGCCAATCCCCCATCGGGCCGAAATCCCAAAAAAATTGAGGATTATAATTGGCGTCTCGAAAAAGACGGGAGTTTTGTTTGTCCCATAGCTGCCAGTAAAACCGTTGGGTATAAGCGAAATAAAGCGACTCCCAAAGTTGTTTTTGAAAGCTTAACTGAACCTTCAACTCCGCATCCTTCATGCCTTGGTTCTGCCCTTCGCCTTGGAGAAAACGAGAATAGAGGATGAAGTTGGGCCGGTAGGCCTGTAAGCTTTGTAAAAAAGGGGAGGGCTCTTGGGCCTGTAAAGGCCGGGCCTGAAAGAAAAAACAGAGAAAAGCGAACCCGAGCCCGGCCCGCGAAAGCCGCCGCCCCCAGTGGGGCGGCAGAGAAAAACTAATGCCCGCCACCGCTTACAGCGATGTTGGGGTAAGGGGTTTTATCTGTCCTTGCGGGAAGCACAGGATAAATAACGCGAGGCGCTTTGCCCGTCAAGCTCTTTAAAAAAGCCACGATGCGGCTGCGTTGCCGAGTCGTTAAATCCACCCCCAATTGTACCTTGGCCATAATGGTTACCGCTTCATCCAAGCGATGCACCTTGCCGGAATGAAAATAGGGTGCCGTTAAAGCGATATTGCGCAGGGTGGGCACGCGAAATACATATTTATCGGCGGCCTTCTTGGTCACCTTTTGCCGTCCCTTGTCCGCGGGTGGGCGAACTTGATCGCTCGGGGCCTTGACTACTCCGAATTTGGCGTACATTCCGCCGCCGATTCCCACCCCGTTATGGCAAGAATTACAGCCTTTATCCAAAAAGAGCTGCAAACCCTCTTTTTCAGCTCGGCTCAAGGCGTTCTTTTTTCCCTTCAGGTAGGCGTCAAAACGGCTTGGGGTATTTAAGGTACTCTCAAACAGGGCAATGGCCTTGGCCATGTTGTCAAAAGTCACCGATTTTTTGCCGGGAAAGGCTTTTTTAAAGGCCCTGACATAACCGGGCATGCTTTTTAGGGTTTCTTCCACCTTAGCGGGGCTGTTGTTCATCTCTACCCCAGCTTGCACCGGGCCCTTGGCTTGAGCTTCCAGACTCGGCGCGCGACCATCCCAAAACTGAGCGAGATGAAAAACGGAGTTCAATACGGTGGGCGCGTTCCGCGGCCCCTTGGCCCATCCATGCCCAATGCTGGTTTCTTGTAGGTCCGCCCCTCCCAAACCGAGATTGTGGCAAGTGTTGCAACTGATCAATTGACTGGCGCTCAAACGGGGGTCGAAAAAAAGCATCTTGCCTAATTCTAAGCGAGCCCGGCTCATTTTATTGCCTTTCAGGGCCGGGGCCGATTTGGGCAAAGGCTTAAAGGAGGCCTTTGCCTGATCCAATAAGGCATCCGCCTGTAGAGGTAGGGCTAAACACAATAAAACAAGGCTCAACAGGGTTTTTTTCATATTCAAACTCTTAAATATTAAAATGGTCTAAAAAAATAAAATATACTCTCCCTTAGGTTTCTTGCCAAGCCCTCTCTTGCCAGAGGCGGTTTAAAGCCCCTAGACTAACGAGGTAAAACAAAAATTTTCCATGCTTTGACCGCGGTCGAGCCTCCCTCCATGGAGCGCTTCGGTCTCTTTTGGAGTTGGATTAAAAAAAATCCCCCTCTGGTGGATGCAAACCAAACGATACTTTATGAAATTGTATTTTTTTCTTGTGCTGACTCTGCTCTCGGCCTGCGACTCCTGGGACACCCCTCGTCGTGTCCATCTCACCATTGGTACCGGAGGCTTGACCGGGGTTTATTATCCCACGGGGCAAAGCATCGCGAAGTTACTCAACCAAAAGAAAAAACAACACAACTTAAAGGCCCAGGCCGAATCCACTGCTGGTTCGGTATACAATATCAATGCCCTGCTCGCGGGAGAAATGGAAGTAGCCCTTGCCCAAAGCGACCGGGTTTATCAAGCTTACCAAGGGGAAAAGGAATGGAAAGAAGCCGGGCCCCAGCGAGAGTTGCGCAGTCTCTTTGCCCTGCACAGCGAAGTGGTTACCTTGATCGTCTCCAAAGCAAGCGGAATCCAACAATTCCAAGACCTAAAAGGCAAACGAATCAACTTGGGCAACTTAGGCAGTGGGCAGTTGGCCAACGCTCAAGATGCCCTAAATGCCTTTGGCATTTCAGTCAACGACATTCAGGCAGAATATGTCAAAGCCATTGAGGCCCCGGGACTACTCCAAGACGAGCGGCTCGATGCCTTTTTCTACACCGTGGGCCACCCCAATGGAAACATCAAGGAAGCGGCAAATGGCCGCCTCCCCATCCGTATCCTGCCCATCACGGGGCCGGAGATCAAGTTAATGATCTTAGAACAACCCTATTACAGCCTCGCGGGCATCCCTTTAAAATATTACCAAAAAGGGGCCATGGATGAGGTGGCGCAGAGTTTTGGAGTCAAGGCCATGGTCTTGACCCGGGCTCAGGTGAGCGACGAGATTGCCTATTGGGTTACCAAGCAAACCTTCGACAATTTAGAGGAATTTAAGGCAACCCATCCCGCTTTTGCGGGCCTAACGAAGGCAAACATGCTCCAGGGGTTGTTTGCCCCCCTGCACCCCGGGGCAATTCGCTATTATAAAGAGGTCGGAATGCGTATTCCTCCGAACCTGCTCCCTCCCCATGAGTGAATTGCCGCCAGAGGTCGAATCGACTTCAGCCCCTGTTTTAGGGCTGAAAACGAAGTGGCTTTATAGTGGCCTTGCCCTAAGTTGGGCCTTGTTCCAGCTTTCCTTAGCCAGTTGGCTGATTTTGGATTCCCTTGTCGCGCGGGCGATTCACTTGAGTTTTGGCCTGTTCTTGGCGTATCTGCTGTACCCTGCCCGAAAAAACGCCCCGGGCTTGCTCTGGATGGATTTGTTTTTTGCCGCGGCCAGCCTGCCGGTCGCCCTTTATGTGGTGTGGGATTTTCAAGGGCTGGCCTTGCGCATGGGCCGCCCCAGCAGCCTCGACCTAGGGATGGGGCTTTTGCTGGTCGCGCTTTTACTCGAGGCCACCCGCCGGGCGGTGGGCCTTGCCTTGCCTTTAATCGTCCTGGTAATCTCCGCCTATGGGTTTTTGGGCCCTTGGCTACCCGGCCCCTTCAGCCTGCGCGGGGTTAGCTTGGCCAAATATGTATCCCAGGTGAGTCTTTCCAGCGAAGGGATTTTTGGGATTCCCTTAGATGTCAGCGCCTCTACGATTTTTCTCTTTGTGCTGTTTGGAGCGATTTTAGAGCGGGGCGGAGCCGGTAAATTCTTTACCGACCTCGCCTTGGCTCTCTTGGGCCGGTACAAGGGCGGCCCCGCCAAGGCAGCGGTGGCCAGCAGCGGCTTGACGGGATTGGTGAGCGGTTCTTCCATCGCCAACATCGTCACCACCGGAACCTTTACCATTCCCTTAATGAAAAAATCGGGCCTGCCCGCCACCAAAGCGGCGGCCACGGAGGTCGCCGCCAGCACGGACGGCCAACTGATGCCGCCCATCATGGGGGCGGCCGCTTTTATTATCGCCGAATATGTCAATATCCCCTATTGGGAGGTCGTTAAGGCGGCCTTTATTCCTGCTTTCATCAGTTATTTTGCCCTCTTTTGGTTGACCCATCTCGAAGCCGGTAAATTGGGGCTCAAGGGCCTGCCCGCGAATCTACTCCCGCAAGCGAAAGCGGTTTTAAAAGAGGGGTACCTGCACCTGCTTCCCTTAGGCGTGCTGCTTTTTGAATTGATGGTGCTGATGCACAGCCCGAAACTCGCTGTTTTTCGAGCGATTTTAATCGCCTTAGCCTTGATTTTATTGAAACATCGGGGGCGACCCGCCGCTTTTGTGTTGATCGCCCAGGGGATGATTCAAGGGAGCCGCAATATGGTCTCTTTGGCCCTGGCTACGGCTGCCGCGGGGATTATTGTCGGGGTCGTGGGGTTGGGGATTGGGGGGATGCTCAACAGCTTGGTCGAGGCCTTAAGCGGGGGAAACCTCCTTTTATTGCTCCTGATCACCGCGATAGTCAGCCTCATCTTGGGGATGGGGCTGCCCACCACCGCAACCTATATCGTGATGGCGAGCCTGACGGCGCCGGTGATTGTGCATGTGGGAGCAGCGCAAAACTGGGCGATCCCCCTTTTGGCGGCGCACCTTTTCTGTTTTTATTTTGGTATTTTAGCCGATGACACCCCACCGGTGGGGCTGGCGAGCTATACCGCCGCGGCCATTGCGGGTTCCGACCCCATTGCTACGGGTTGGCAGGGCTTTTTGTATGATCTGCGTACCGCCATCATTCCCTTTATGTTTGTTCTCAACCCTGAACTGATCTTGCACGGGGTAACCCATTGGGGCGAGATTTTGCTGATCTTCTTTTTTGCCGCCATGGCCGCCATGGCCTTTACCAGTGCCCTGCACGGCTGGTGGTTGCGACGGGTCAACCCGGTAGAACGAATCTTTTTATTTGCCGCCAGCTTGTTGCTTTTTTATCCTCAAGTCATGGGATTCGAGCGGATGTTCGGTTATGGATCGGGGTTGCTGATTTTAGGTTTCGTCTTTACCAGTCAGCGCCGACTTCACCGCGAAAAATCCTAGCGCGCTCGTTTTTTAGAGGGTTTTTCAATAAAGACTGCAATAGACAAGCGGCCACATTCCCAGAACAAAATACCAGCCATATCGGGTCATTCTAAATATTTCCGCTTCCGCGGCCCCCCGCAAGCGGGTACGGATCCAAGCTAGGGCGGTTATGGCACTCAGGGCATGCAGCCCCAGCAAGCAGAGCAATAAACAACAGACGACCGCTTCCTTGTTGGAAATCCAATTCAGGCTTTGTTGGATCAGCATGACCCATTCATAGCCCTGAAAAAGCATAAAAAAACCGCCGAGCGCCAAGGTATAGCATAACTGTTTTTTCGTTTTTTCCACCAAACCCTGAGAGAAAAAAAGCCCCCCAAGCCATAGACTGTACCCGCTATAGAGCAAAATTAGGCTATTGATGCCGGTGGTCCACAGGGGGAGGAAAACTTGATCGTTATGCCAGTGGGATTTAGCGGTGGTAAAACTCTGCCGCAGGCCGAGCAGAACCACGAAGAGAATCACCTCTACCGCCAAAAAAGTCAGCAGGGCCAGCGTCTCGGTGGAGAGGGACGGTTTATAAGGGTCTAAAGAGGGAGTCTCTGGGCTTGGCTTTAAGCTCATTTCATTCTCCAGTCCATTTACAGTGAGTCTACTCCGCTGTTGGCAGAGATTCGGTAGGGCATTTTACCGATTTAAAAAGCATATTTTATTCCTTTCTCGCTTGACCGAAAATTTAAATTAAGATAATTTGAAGGCTAAAAATAAATAAACACCTCATGAAATCAACCCTTCCCATTAGCAAAACCTTCGCATTTACAGGCCTTGTCGCTCTGTTACTGGCGTTTTTTTGCTTTGGGTGGCATTCTTTGCAAAGCTTCAGCAAACAGGGCGCCTATGCATACGCTGCCCCGCAAATGGCTCAAACCGCCCAACCTGGGGAGCATCACTCCGAGCAGGCGACTTGCTGTGCGAAAATCCAACATTCCGTCTTTTCTACCTTAACTCAAGTCGAATTGCGTTGGCCTAGCGCTGTTGGGGTAGGGGGGATGATTTTTTCTCTGCTCTTTTTTTCCTCTTCTTTTGTTTTCAAGGTTGCCCCCTGGTTATCGGTTCCCCCACCGATTTATGCCCAAGGGTTAGTGCGCCAAAAAATCCAGCTCAATCAATAACCCCCCCTCTTAGGCTGAAGGGCGCGGATTCACCGCCCCCTGACTTTGCAACCTAGGAGGAGGCGATGCGTCTACTTTTTACTCTATTTTTCTGTTTATTTTATGGGTTACCCCTCTGGGCAGAACCCAATGAGGTTTTTACCCAAAAGGGCTACCAACTCAAGAACTTTGAACTCGATCCCAGCCCCGCGCAGGTTGGAGATTTGACCTGCTTTTTTGAGATATACGATAAAGAAGGCAACCCCTTAGAAGGGTTGGATATCGAGGTTGAAATCTTCATGCCCGAAATGGGGACCATGCCCCGCATGGGCGCCGCTTACAAAGCGACCTCCATGGGTCAAGGCCGTTATGAGGTCGAGTTGGAAGTCGGGATGGGCGGGAGTTGGGAACTCCCCATCCGTATCCTGGACCAGGAAAAACAAATTATCGTCGCTTGGCCCTTCAGCTTTACGGTGGGGACTCCCGGCATCATCTACAAGGGGCGTAGAGAAAAAAGCGCCTCCAACTCCGCCGAGGCGCAAGGCCCCACCATCTATTTAGCCGAGCCCCGCCGCCAGTTGATCGGGGTGGAGTTGGGCCAAGCGACCATGAAACCCATCAGCCGCAAGGTCCGCACCTTGGCGCGCATCGAAACCGCCGAGTCTCTAACCTTTGACCTGCAACTCAAATACGACGCCAACCTAGATAAACTCTACGCTGATCGGGAAGGGGAGTACATCACCAAGGGGCAACCTCTTTTTGAGGTCTATTCCGAAGAACTCTACACCGCTCAAGACATCTACTTGGAACTCTTGCGAGGCAAACGAAAAAGCCGGATGGATAAACGGCTCTTGCAGTCTGCTAAGGATAAGCTTTTACTCATGGATTTAACCGAGGAAGAGATTCACAGCTTAGAAAAACGCAATCGCCCCCCCCGCCGCTGGCTGGTCAAAAGTCCGGTCTCCGGCTATTTGATGAGAAAGTACCAAGCCGAGGGCAGTTTTGCCAAAAAAGGACAGAATATCTTTCGCATTACGGAGCTGAAAAAGCTCTGGGCCTTAGCCGATGTCTTTGAATACGAATCTTGGATTGTCCATAAAAACGATCCCGTCATCTTGAGCCTCTCTTACAGGCAGGATATACAGATTCGGGGCCGAGTCGATTATGTTTATCCCTATATGGAAGAAAAAACCCGCAGCATCAAGGTGCGAATCCTCTTGGAAAACCCGGATCTGGCCCTCAAACCAGGGATGTACGCCGATGCCCTGATCGAAAGCTATTTGGGCGAACGGCTGGTGCTGCCCCGCCGCGCGGTTTTGTTTTCGGGGCAACATAAGTATGTCTTTGTCTCTTTGGGCGATGGGTACTTTGAGCCAAGGGAGATTGAAACGGGGGTGGAAGACGGCAATCTCTTTGAGGTAGTCAAGGGCTTGAAAGCCGGTGACTGGGTCAGTTTCTCGGCCAACTTTTTAATCAGCTCCGAGGCGCGACTGCAAAAGGCCCTGCCCCGTTGGGGGGCCCCGAAAGCGAAAAAGACCGAAATGGCCGAACCCATGCAGGGAATGGAGCATACCCCCTCTGAGGCCGCGCCATGATTGAAAAAATTATTCATACCTCGGTTCGCCATTGGGTGGTGGTGATCTTCTTCTGCCTGCTGTTGGGTTGGACGAGCTGGCAGGCCATGAAGGCCACACCGCTGGACGCGCTGCCTGATTTATCCGATGTGCAGGTGATTGTCTATTCGGAGTGGACCGGGCAAAGTCCGGATCTGGTTGAGGATCAAGTCACCTATCCCTTGGTCACCGCCTTGATGGGGGCGCCCAAGGTGCGCTATGTGCGGGGGCAGAGCTTTTTTGGCTTAAGCTTCGTCAATGTGATCTTTGAAGAGGGGACCGACCTCTATTGGGGCCGGACCCGGGTCTTGGAATACCTCTCCTCGATTCGCGCCGAACTGCCCCCGGGGGTCAACCCCGAGCTGGGGCCCGATGCCACCGGAGTGGGCTGGATTTATCAATACGCCTTGAAGGATACCTCGGGCAAACGCAGTCTGGCCGATTTGCGGAGCTTGCAGGACTGGGTGATCCGTTACGATTTAAAAGGCCTCTCTGGAGTGGCCGAGGTCGCCAGCCTGGGGGGCTTTATCCGCCAGTATCAGGTGGAAATCGACCCCATCAAGTTGCGGGCCTATGACATCTCCATCGCCCAAGTGGTCAAGGCGGTGCAAAGCTCCAACCGGGATATGGGAGCCAAAATCTTGGAGGTTTCGGGTACCGAGCATTTCATCCGGGGAAGGGGCTATGTCAAGACCCCCGAAGACTTAGAAGTCATCCCCGTGGGGGAGTTTCAAGGCACCCCGATCTTTTTGCGGGAATTGGGACGGGTCACCTTAGGGCCCGCCATGCGCAGGGGCGCCGCTGACTTGGATGGATTAGGGGAAGCCGTGGGTGGAATCGTGGTCATGCGCTGGGGGGGAGACGCGAGAAAAATCCTCCAAAGCGTCAAGGACAAACTCACAGAGGTGCAAAAAAGCCTGCCCGAAGGGGTGGAGATCATCCCCGTCTATGACCGGAGCGAACTGATCGACGAGGCGATTGAAAACCTGATGCACAAGCTTATCGAAGAGGTTGTCATCGTCTCCTTGGTGGTGATTTTGTTCCTCTGGCATTTCAAAAGCGCTTTAATCGCCATCATCCCCTTGCCTTTGGCCATCATGGCAAGCTTCATCCCCTTAAGCGCCAGCGGGCTCAACGCCAATATCATGAGCCTCTCAGGAATCGCCATCGCCATTGGGGCCATGATCGACGCCAGCATTATCTTGGTGGAAAACGCCCATAAAAAATTGGAGAAATGGGAAGAGACGGGCCGGAAGGAGGCCCGCATCTAGGTGATTGCCAAAGCCATGGCCGAGATGGGGCGCCCTCTTTTTTTCGCCCTCTTGGTGATTACGGTAAGCTTTCTTCCCATCTTTGCCCTCACCGGGCAAGAGGGGAAGCTCTTTAAACCCTTGGCCTGGACCAAAACCTTTTCCATGGCTTGGGCCGCCATTTTGGCTATCACCCTGACCCCGGCCTTGGCCGTGCCCTTTTTGCGCGGCAAAATGCCCACCGAAGAACACCATCCTTTGAGCAAAATACTGCGGGCCGCTTATTTACCGGCTTGCAATTGGGCTTTGGAGCATAAGAAAACGGTCTTGATATTGGCCTTGCTCATGGTGTCTTCCATTCCCATCATTGCCGGCCGTTTGGGCAGCGAGTTCATGCCGCCCTTAAACGAGGGAACTCTGTTGTACATGCCCACGGCGGTGCCGGGCATGAGCATGGATGAAGGGATTGATGTGGCCCACCGCATCGGAGCCCGCATCATGACCGTGCCCGAGGTCAAACATGTCATGACCAAAGTGGGCCGGGCCGACAGCGCTACCGATGCCGCGCCCCTTTCCATGATCGAGGCGGTGATCAGTTTCAAGCCAACCGATGAGTGGCGCGAGGGCATGGATATGCCGAAACTCATCTCGGAACTGGATCAAACCAGCCAGATCCCCGGGATGCCCAACATCTGGTGGATGCCCATCCAAACCCGTACCGAAATGTTGGCTACGGGAATCCGTTCCGCCATTGGGATCAAAGTTTTAGGGGCAGACTTGGCTCAGATCGAAGAGGTCGGGAAAAACATCGAAACCCTACTCAAAGACACCAAAGGAACCCGCAGTGTTTTTGCGGAACGCAGCACCGGCGGTTATTTTATTGATTTTGACATTGACCGCAAAGCCATCGCTCGTTACGGCCTGACCGTGGGAGAGGTCTTAGACGCCCTTTCGGTCGCCATCGGCGGCAAAGAAATCGGTAAGGTAATCTTGGGTCGAGAACGCTACCCCATCCAGATTCGCTACCAACGAGATTCGAGGTCCAACCTCCCTGACCTGTTGCAGGTTTTGGTTCCCACGCCTAAAGGAATACAAATTCCCTTGGCCCACCTGGCTCAAATGAAGGTCAAAACCGGCCCTCCCATGATTCGCGACGAAAACGGGAGGTTGGCGAGCTTCGTTTTTGTGGAGATCAACGGGGAAGTCAGCCTAGGCGACTATGTGAGCCACGCTAAGGAGGTACTCGATCAAAACCTCACCCTTCCCGTAGGCGTAAGTTTGGTTTGGGCGGGGCAGTACGAACATATGTCCAGGGCTTGGGATAGTTTAAAACTCTTGATCCCCGTTACCTTTGCCTTGATTTTTCTTTTGATCTTTTTCAACACCGGGAGCGCTATTGAGACGGCAATCGTTTTATTGGCGGTTCCCTTTAGCTTGATCGGAGCCTTTTGGCTTTTATGGATTTTAGGTTACAACCTCTCCATCGCCGTTTGGGTCGGGGTCATCGCGCTCGCGGGCCTGGACGCTGAAACGGGAGTGGTCATGCTGTTATACCTCAAGCAAAGCTATACCCAATGGCAAGCTGAAGGCAAGATGCGTAACCTGAAGGATCTGCATGGCGCCATCATCGAGGGGGCGGTGCAGCGCATCCGCCCCAAAATGATGACCGCCGGAGCCATGCTGATCGGCCTCTTGCCCATTATGTGGGCAGGCGGTGTCGGGAGTCAGGCCATGAAACGAATCGCCGCCCCCATGGTGGGGGGAATCGTGACCAGTGTGGCTTTGGAACTCTTAATCTACCCGGTGATCTTTTCTCTTTGGAAAGGTCGCAAATTTAAAAAACCTCTTCTTGTGGAGAAAAAATGAAAATCTTAATCTCAATCCTCTTAATCGCCTTGTTGCCTTTCTTTGCCTTTGCTGGAGCCCCCAATCACTCGGAAATGGGGCATTCCAAGATGGGGCACAAGGAGATGGGGCATGCGGATCATGCCAAAATGGTTACTTTAAAAAAAGCGAAAAAACCAAGCCGCAAAAGCAAAAAAGGGCATTTTCTGCTGACCCTGCCTGAGATTCCTACCGCGCCGGGCCTGGCCCACCTCAACTTAGCCTTGAGCCATGCTGACGGCAAACCGATCAGCAACCAAGCGAAGCTGAGCATTACCCAAAAAATGCCGGGCATGGAAATGGACCTAACCCCCGTAAAAATCACCCCTAAAGGAGCAGGAGAATACGCCTTAGAAGTTCATTTGCCCATGCCCGGTTTTTGGAAACTTCAAGTTCAGATCACCGATGGCCCGGTCCAAGACCAGGGAACCCTAAAAATCATTCTACCCTAGAGAGGTCTTTTGAAACCCGTTGCTTTATTTTTGCTGCTCCTTTGTTTTGGAGCGCAATTTGTCGAGGCTGAAGAGACCGCGCCAACACCCCTAAAAAAACTGCTTGATCAAGCGATGAAGCAAAATCCCAGTTTAGCGGAGGCGCGCCTATCGAGCGAGCAAGGGCAGGTGGGCTATGAGGGGGCGGCGGCCTGGGCGCCGCCTCGACTCAGCGTAACCCAACTCTCCCAACCAATGGAAACGAGCATGGGGCTGCAAACTCGAACCTACAGCCTAACCCAACCCGTGCCCTTTCCCGGTTCGGGCTGGTTGCTGGAAGACATTGCCCAAGCCAAGACCGAAGCCTTACAGCACCAAGAAGAATGGACAAAACGCCGGATCATCGCTGAGGTGAAATCGGTTTATTACGACCTCTGGCAGTTGCAGGCTACCCCTGAATTGATTGAGGAAAACGAACAGATATCCGAAAAAATCGGGATTTTAGGCGGCCTGGAGCGCAGGGTAGAAACCCTAAAAGTCGTACTCACCGCGCAAGCGAAATTAGGAGAAAACGGAAAAATACTCTTTGACTTGGAACAAAAAGCCTTAGCGGCAAGGTATCATTTGAGTCACCTTTTAGGCCAAGGGAGTAAACTCTGGAACGGCAAGGTTCAAGACCCGGGGTTACCGGAACTCAAAACAAGCTTAAGCAAACTGCTCGCCGCTGCCCGGGATTACTTCCCCCGTTTGCGGGCGCAAGACAAAAAAGCTCAGGCCGCAAAGGCGCAAGCTCGTTACCATGAATACCAAGCCTGGGTGCCTGAGTTTTCATTTGGTTTAAACTACACCCAAAACGACCCCTTAAGCGATGGAACCAAGGGGCAGAACTCAACCAGCCTCAGCTTAGGGATGAGCCTACCCTTTGGCAATGGAGAGATCGGAACCAAGAAAAGACAAGCGCAACTAGAAGAGGAAAAACAACAACTCCAATACGAGGAAGAAAGCAACCAATTGGAAGCCGATTTAGCCCAAGCTTATGCCCAGGCCCAACAAGCTTATAAATTGGTCGCCCTTTATCAAGAAGAATTGTTGCCCCCGGCGCGCCAGCAAATCTCCATCGCGCAACGAATGTATAAAACCGGTAAAAGCGGGGCCATTGAAGCCTTAGCCGCGAGCGCCCAAATGATCGGGCTCAAGGTCGGCGAACTCCAGGCAAAAAGTGATTACCTTAAATCCTTAGTTCGCTTAGAACTCTTTACGGGGCTCATCCTTACTGAATCTGAATGATTTTCAACTCACTCCCCATCCCTTTTAAATTGCGGTTGAGTTTGCTTTTAATCTGGGTGATCCGTTTTTTCGGCTCTCGCCCTACCCGAATGCGGTAGATGGTGGCGCTTTCCAATTTCACCTCTTCTAAATAAGCGTCAAAGCCTTTGGTTCTCAGTTGATTGACTAAGGCTTGAGCCCGGTCGCGGCTTCTTGTGGCCATAACCTGTACGCTAAAGAGAGGCCCGGAGTGAGAAGGGGTATCGCTTAAGACTTGATCCGTCCAACTGGGTTTGAATTTCTCCACCTTTTTTGCGGGGGCTTTTTTCTTTGCCTTAGCAGGCTTTTCAGGCTCAATTGCCAATCCGCCCTGGCTTTGAGCCTGTTTTAAGACAGCGCGGCTTTTTTGCCTGCGTGTTTCTTCGCCTTGAACTTGATCCGCCTCTTGAGTGATTTTTTCAAAATCCCGTTTTAAATCCTCCAAGCCGGTTTGATCTTTTTTCAGATTATAAATCGAGAGGTCTTCGTTTGAGCTCTCTTCTACCCTAGGGGCGGTGATTTGTTGTCTTTCAAGGGGGGGCAAGGCCTCTGGAACCCGCTGGGCCTTGCCGAAAATCACCCCAAGATAAAAAGCGGTCGCCAAAGAAAGCCCGGCTAAGACTAAGAGAGTGATTAGGCCCTTGGCATCCATATCTAAAGAGAATTGTGAGCCCTGAGCCCGCTTTTTGGGTTTGGGAGGGGGTATTGATGCCATGATGCTTAGTATGCGTTAGGGTGAACAAAACCCTTGACCAGGGTGAGGAGCAGAATTTTTATGTCAAACCACAAAGACCAATTGGTTAGGTAATAGATATCGTATTCGATCCGTTTTTCCAAGGAGGTATTTCCCCGCCAGCCATTCACCTGGGCCCAGCCTGTAATCCCCGCTTTCATCTTATGGCGCAGCATGTAGTTGGGGATTTCTTTTTTAAATTCCTCAATCAAAACGGGTCGCTCCGGCCTGGGGCCGACCAAACTCATGTTGCCTTTAAAGACATTAAAAAATTGGGGAATCTCGTCTAAACTGGTTTTGCGCATCAAGGCCCCGATAGGGGTAACCCGTTCATCCCCCGCCTTAGCCCAAACCGCGCCGGTAGCCTGTTCGGCGTCCATGCGCATGCTGCGGAACTTATACATCCAAAAGGTAACCCCATCGAGCCCGGTACGCTCCTGCCTGTACAGCACCGGCCCTTTGCTGGTCAACTTGATCCACAAGGGCAAACCCAAGAAAAAGGGACTAAACAGCACGATGCCCACCAAAGCGCCAAAAAGATCGAACAATCGTTTGAGCACTCGGTTCCAACCAGAAAGCGGGCTTTGGCGCAGGGCTAAAATCGGCATGCCCTCAAGGTCTAAAATCTCTGGATTGATGTTCAAGCTGTGCTGGATATCGGGCACGCTAAACAGATCGGCCAGGGATTCGCGTAGATGAAAACTGATCTCGTCTAAGTCGGATTGATCCTTGGCATCGACCGCGATATAAACCTGCTGCACCCCCTCTTGCTCGATGAGGAGGGGCAAATCTCGATACTTCCCCAAATACAAGGCTCCCTTTAAGCTTGTCGTAGGAGCCACATAGCCATGTACCTTCAAACCCAAACCGGGATGAGCCGCGATTTTTTCCAAAAAGCTTTGCGCTGTCGCCCCTCCCCCGACCACCAAAATATGCAGGAGATTTTTTCCCTTACGGCGCACAAAGGCTAAAAACATCCGCGCGGCAAAACGCCCCGTTGCGAGAAACAATAGGGTAGACCAAGCAAAATGCAGGGCAAAAACCCGCGAAAAACTAAAGTCGCGATAAAAGAAGGACAGACCCAAAAGCATGACCAAAAAGAGGCCGTATCCTTTAAACAACCGCCAGGCCTCATGACGAGAGCGCATGAGATTTTTATAAAGGCCCGAGAGCAAAGAACAAACCCCCGCTAAAGCGATGATCAAGGGAAGGGGGTCTAAGTAAGCGGAAAAAAGCGGCGGATCACTCACAAAAGGCCGATTATGCCAATGAAATCGCAACTCGTAGGCAAAGAGCCACGCCGCTCCGACCAAGGCGAGATCCAGCAGGAACAGCAAGGAGATAAAAATTTGCGATAAACGAATCATGGGCGCTGTTCCATAAATTCTTTGACGAGTTGGGTGAACCTCACTAAAAAGGCGTCTTCGCCAAAGCCCCGCGCGTGGCTGCGAATCCAGATCGGGTCAAATTTTGCTTCTAGTTGCTCGAAATCTTCTAAGGCCTGGTTGACTTCACGGGCTTCTTGCCGCAAAAAAAAGATTCCGCTCGACTTATCTGGCTGTTGGCGGTTTTCGACTACCGTTTCCAACACCCCTCCGGCCTTGTAGGCGATCACGGGCAAGCCTTGGGCCATCGCTTCTAGAGGGATCATGCCAAAATCTTCCTCTCCCGCAAAGAGCAAGGCCTTAGCCCCCTGAATCCAGCTTTTTACTTTTTCCAGGGATTGATAGCCCACAAAGCGGATGTTGTCCTTTGCCGCGGCCTTTAGTTTTGCTTTTTCGGAGCCCTCCCCAATCACCACTAAGGGTTTGCCGGTCTGGTTGAAGGCTTGGACTAAGAGGTCCACTTTTTTATAGGGGGTCAAGGCCCCGAAGCTAAGGTAGTATTCCCCTCCTAGTGGTTTTACTTCTCCCATAAAGAGGTCCAACTCAATGGGGGGATAACAAACCTTGGCCTCTTTGCGCCAAAAGCGGCGTATTCGCTCTTGCACATTGACCGAGTTGGCCAAAAAGGCATCGACATTGTCCACCGTGGTTTCATCCCACTTGCGCAAGGCAACAAGCCGATTGGCCGCCAAGTTGCGCAGCAAAAAGGGAAGGGGCTCTAGGTAGGCCCGCTCAAAGCCGTAGCAATAGCGCATGGGGGTATGGACATAACACAAGTGCGGGGTATTTTGGTTGAGTTTCCCCCGGGGGATACCCTTGGCGGGGCCGGACTCGGAAGAAAGGATTAAATCGTATTTTTTCTTCAGTTTTAAGCTTTGGACCCCTTTGGGGTAGAGGGGAAAGACTTTTTGGTGGTGTTTGCGCAAAAAGGGGGTATTGATCACCGAAGCTTGAACCTCATGCCCTTGCAAATGGTTTTTCATCTTGGCTTCATCGTAAAAGAGGGTGTAGATGTCTGCCTTGGGGAACAGCTTTAAGAGGCTCTCGATTACTTTTTCCCCCCCCCGCCAGGTGACAAACCAATAATGGATCACCGCCACCTCCAACTCGGCTAGGTTGAGCGCATTACCGTCCGCTGCTGCCAAAACCGCCCTCGCCTCGTTGCGTGTTTTTGATTTCTTCAACCTCTTGCACCTCAAAGGGTTCTAGTTTGCGCAAAATCAATTGCCCAACGCGGCTTCCGATCAAGGCCCGGGCCTCTTCCAATCCGTTCCCTCGGCCCAAGTAGCGCATGGGCATGAACAAGCGGCCCCGATAATCCGGGTCGATGATGCCCAAACCGTTGCTCATCATAAAATCATGTTTATAGATGGAAGAGCGAGGGAGCAACTCGGTATAGTAGCCCGCGGGGGGCTCGATGGAGATGCCGCAATCGAAAAAAAAGATGCCGGCTCTTTTTTCCACGACCTCCATCAAGGTTAAATCCAACCCGGCGTCGCTGGCATGGGCCTTTTGGGGGGTGTCCATCCCCGAATAATGGAGTTTGACCTTTAAAACCAAGCTCATACAACCTCAACAAGGCGGTAGTTTTTCTTACCTGTTCGTAAAACCAAGTATGTTTCGCTGGCAAGGTTCTCTAAGGTTAAGCGATATTCCAAAGAGCCTTGGGGTTGGTTGTTCACATAAGTCCCTCCCTGCTCGATCAACTTTCTCGCCTGCCCCTTCGAGGCGCAGGCTCCGGTTTCCACTAGAGCGTCGATCAGGCTCCAACCCTGTTCCAGGGTCGCTTTTTTAATCCGGCTACCGGGGATATGGGCAAAGATCTCGCTCAAGGTCGGGTCGTCTAGGTTTTCAATTGCCGCCCCAAACAGCACCTTGCTCGCTTGAATCGCCTTGGCGAGCTGCTCGGGCCCATGCACCCGGCCGGTGACTTCTGCGGCGAGGCGTTGTTGCGCCTTTCTCAAATGGGGTTCTTTTAGGGTTGCTTGGGCCAAGTCTTCAATCTCTGCCAAGGGCACCTCGGTAAAAACCTTCAAAAAGCGGATTACATCCTCATCGGCTTGCCGCAGAAAAAACTGATAAAAAGCGTAGGGGCTGGTTTTTTCCGCCGAGAGCCAGATGGTACCCTTTTCCGACTTGCCGAATTTGCTCCCGTCGGACTTGGTGATCAAGGGCATGGTCAGGCCATAAAGAGGGTCTGCTCCTCCCATGCGGCGAGAGAGGTCAATGCCGCTGACGATATTGCCCCACTGGTCGGAGCCGCCAACTTGCAGCGTCACCCCCCTGCTTTGATTGAGTTCATAAAAGTCATAGGCCTGCAACAGCATATAACTGAATTCGGTGTAGCTGATTCCGTTGCCCTCTAAACGGCTTTTTATCGAATCGCGAGTCACCATTTGGTTGACGGAGAAATGCTTGCCCACATCACGGAGAAACTCAATATAGCTGAATTTACCCAGCCAATCGGCATTGTTGACCACCTCGGTGGAGCCCTTTAAAAACAGGTTGATTTGGCTTACAATACCTTGAATGTTGGCGGCAATCTGCTCTGGCGAAAGCAGGTTTCGCTCAGCGCTCTTCCCCCCCGGGTCGCCGATCATTCCCGTGGCCCCGCCCGCCAAGCCAAGGGGCTCATGCCCCGCTTTTTGCAGGATCCCCATTAAGTTAAACAGGGCGAGCTGCCCCACATGCAGGCTGTCTGCCGTGGGATCAAAACCCACATAAAATTTCAATCCCCCTTGATTAAGCTTTTCTTCCAGCTCTGCATGGGTCATGTTTTCAATCAAGCCTCGGGCTTGCAGTTCTTCGCTCAGTTTCATGGATCGTTTTCCGGTTATAGGGCGCGAATGATTTCGGTGACGATTTTCTGTTTGCTCAAGCCCTTGGTTTGGACTTGAATATCCGCCTGTTCATAGATGGGGCGGCGTTTTTGATAAAGTTCGATCAGGGTTTGCGTGGGATCGTCTGTTTGCAACAGAGGGCGGGTGTTTTTTCTCGCTACCCTTTCTTTAATATCTTCAAAGTCCGCGTCTAAAAAAACGCTGGGGCCCAAGGCCTTGACCTTTTCCCAGTTCCCCTCGGTAGCGACCATCCCGCCGCCTGTAGAAATCACCAGGTTTTGGTAATGACTAAAAGCAAAAAGGGTTTCGGTTTCTTTTTTTCGAAACCAGGGCTCACCCTTTTCCGCAAAAATCTGCGAGATGCTCAAGCCCACATCGGCCTCAATCAACTTATCGGTATCCACAAAGCGATAACCGAGCCGCTCGGCAAGCTTTCTCCCAATGGCGCTTTTTCCCGCTCCCATAAAACCCACTAAAAAAATGCGCATTAAAAGCCCTCTTCACTCTGGAGCATCTCTTGGTCGATCTGAATGGTTGCCCTTTCTTTAAGCTTCGCCATCCAAATGGCGTAGGCCTTGGGTTGTTTTTGGCGGATTAAGGTCTGCTTGATCAAGGAGCTGGCTTCCTCTTGCCGCAGGCGTTTTCTGGCTCGATATTTGACATAAAAGAAAATATGGTAGCCATCTTGCGAATGCACCACCTCGCTCACTTTATTTTGATAATTGAGGGCAAAAATGGCGTTTTCCATCTCTAAGGGGAGCTCACCCCGCTCCACGAAACCCATGTCTCCGCCCGCGTCCCGGTCGGGGCTGATGGAATATTGCGCAATCGCCTTGTCGATTTTCCCCTTGCGAATCAGTTGCTGGCGCAAGCTGTTTGCCTCGGCAAGAGTGGAAAGGGTGATGTTTTTTACCTTAATGGCTTTGGGCTGGATCAATTTTTTTCGATTCGCCCGGTAGTAGGCATTGATTTCTCGCTTGGTAATGGGGATGCGGCTCACCACCTCTTGATGGAGCAATTTTCTGGTTAAAATGATGAGGCGCAAGCGTTCCACCCATTCATCCCGGGTGAGGCCCTGTTGTTTTAAAATTCGCTCAAAACCCGCTTGGGGGTAAGGGGACAAGGCGGCTTCGACCTCGGATTGCAGTTCTTTATCCATCACCTGCACCCCGCGGCGAGCCGCTTCTTGCTGAATCAGCTCTGCTTCGATCATGCGCTGGATGACTAAGCTTTTGACGGCCGGTAGATGTTCCTTATCTTGCTGCAACAGCTTGGAATAATTGTTTACAAATTCCTGTACCTTGGTCTGAAAGCGTTTGAGGGGGATTTTTTTATTGTTGACCACCGCAATGGTTTCGTCTTCAATCCCAATCCCGCGTTCCAACTGGGCTGAGTCACAGGCCGTCAGCAAGAACAAGGAAAGGCAGAACAAGAAAATTCGCTTTAATCTCATGGATTCGCTGGGGCTATAACCTGACTGAAAAAATCGAGCAGCCTTTGAGCGATGGCCTTGGGGGCCGGCTCTTTAAGTTGAAACTTCAGTCCGCCTTGGGGCAACAGCCTCGCCCCCCTTTGCCCCTGGAGCCAAGGCATGAGCAGGGCCGGATCGGGGTTGAAGGCTTCACTAAAATAAAGGGTCAATTCTGTTTTTTGCTGCGCCAATTGGATCAATCCCATTTCCTTGGCTAAAAGGCGAATCTGCATCACATAAAATAGATTTAAGGCCTCCAGGGGTAAGGGGCCGTAACGGTCTTCCAAGTTGCTCCGTACTTCCCACAGGCCAGCTTGATTTTTCGCCGCAGCGATTGCCTTGTAAGCCTCTAACCTTTGATTCATACTTGGAATGAAGGGTTCTGGCAAGCTGCCTTGCTGCTCTAAATGCAGCTTGAACTCCGCCTGGGGCGCGGTTTCAAGCGGCTCGTCCCCGGTTAGTTTACCCACCGCCTCTTCAATCATCTGGGTGTAAAGCTCAAAACCCAATTGATTGATATGCCCCGATTGCTTTGAGCCCAAAAGATCCCCGGCCCCCCGCAATTCTAAATCGTAACTGGCAAGCTTAAACCCCGCGCCCAAATGATTGAGTTCGCTTAAGATATTTAGGCGTTTCTTGGCCACCTCGCTTAAAAGCTTTTCCTTAGGGGTTAAGAGATAGCAGTAAGCCTGCTCCTTGGCGCGGCCCACTCGGCCCCGCAACTGATAAAGCTGGGAGAGGCCGAGTTGATCGGCATTGTTGATTAAGATGGTATTGGCATTGGGGATATCCAACCCCGACTCGACAATGGTGGTGGCCAGCAAAAGATCGGTTTTTTTATGGATGAAATCGAACATGATTTTTTCCAATTCATGTTCGTGCATCTGCCCATGCCCAATCGCGATACGCACCTTAGGGAGAATTGATTTTAAGAAATTCCCCACCTCGTGAATGGATTCCACCCGATTGTGGATAAAGAAAATCTGCCCCCCTCGGCGGAGTTCTCGACTCACCGCCTCTTTGATGACAAACTCGTTAAGCTTCATCAAACGGGTACGCACGGCGCGGCGGTCTAAAGGGGCGGTGTTGATGATGGAGATATCGCGAATCCCCATCAAGGCCATGTGCAGGGTACGGGGGATGGGAGTGGCAGAGAGGGTGAGGCAGTCAATCGAGGTCCGCATCTGCTTGATTCGCTCTTTGTGTTTCACTCCAAAGCGTTGTTCCTCGTCCACCACCAACAGGCCTAGGTTTTTAAACTCCACATCCTTGGATAAAAGCCGATGGGTGCCCACGAGAATATCGACCTTGCCTTGTTTCAGGTCTTGGAGGGTTTCATTGATTTGTTTCGGAGAGACAAAGCGGCTGATCAAGGCGACCTTTACCGCTTGATCCCGCATGCGCTCTTTAAAGGTATCAAAATGCTGCTGCGCCAAGATGGTCGTCGGCGCCAAAATCCCGACCTGCATCCCCCCCACAACGGCTTTAAAGGCGGCGCGCAAGGCGATTTCAGTCTTGCCGAAGCCCACATCCCCACAAACGAGGCGATCCATGGGTTGCTCGCTTTCCATGTCTGTCTTGACCTCTTCAATGACCTTGGTTTGGTCTGGAGTTTCGGCAAAGGGAAAGGCCAAGGCGAACTCCTGACCCAGTTCCCCATCGGGGGCAAAGGCGTGACCCCTTCGCGCCGCTCGTTTTGCGTAGAGTACCACCAACTCCTGAGCGAGTTCATCCACCTCGGCTTGAATCTTGGCCTTGGTTTTGACCCAGGCCCGATCCCCCAACTTCGCCAAACGGGGGCGCTGCCCCTCAGCCCCCTTATATTTTTGCACCAAGTGAAATTTTTCCACGGGAACATAAACCTTGTCGCTCCCTTGGTAGTTCAACACTAAAAAATCGGCTTCTCCGCCGTTACCGGTGGATATTTTTTTCAAGCCCTCATACGCCCCGACCCCATACTCCACATGGACAACAAAATCCCCCTCTTTTAAATCGCCTAGGCTGGACATGAAATATTTCAGGCTCGATTCCTTGACTCTGCGCTTTTTTTCCTTGGGGCCGAAGATATCTTCTTCGGTCACCACCGCGAGCGAGCACTGCCCCTCTGCCCCCACAAAACGGTAGCCCTGATTAAGCCCCTGGGTATCTAAGATCAGCCCCGGGCTGCTGGGGCTGGAGGGCAAGAGCATCCAGGCTAAGCGTTCCTCAGGGCTCACTGAAGATTGAAGGGTGGGGCTGATCTGATAGGATTCTAAGAATTGGCGTAGATGATCGGCCCTGGATTCACTCCCCGCGGCGATCCATACCTTGGCCCCCTCTTTTTGCCATTGGATCAACCGCTCCAATACTCGTTGGGCCGAGCTTTTCATCGCCTGATCGGGTTGCAGGGCGTAGGCCGCGATCTCGCCGGTTCCGCTTGCCTGTAAGTCCAAGCCGGAGGGGCCCTCTTCATGGAGGGGAGTCAAGTCAATCCTCTGCAAGCCAAAGAGCTGGGAAAACATTTCCGTATCCGAACGATAAAGCCGTTGCGGCTCCAAAGAAGGCTCCCCCTGCTCCAAGGCGTATTGGTATTCTTGCAACACCTGCTCAAAGGCTTGTTTAGCTTGGTTTTGGGTTGTTTCTTGGTCTAAAAACAGCAGCAGAGGCGGAGTTAAAAAATATTCTTCCAAGCCGCGAGTGGTTTCATAAAAAAGAGGTAAAAAGGCTTCGATCCCTGAAAAGAGTTGCCCGGCCTCTAAGGCTTCACGAATCTGAAAAAAACGGTTTTTTTCCGCTCGTTCACGGGTTTCATTGAGCCCCTGCGACCCCCGCCGAGCATAGGGATCCGCTAAAATCACCTCGCTGGCGGGAAAGAGTTTCACCCGCTCTAGACTCGCCCCGCTGCCTTGGGTTTCAACGGAAAAATGCCGCAGGCTTTCGATTTCGATATCAAAAAAGTCCAAGCGCACCGGTTCATCCAAATCCAAGGGGAAAAGGTCGAAAATTCCTCCCCGGCGGCTGAACTCACCTTTTTCTTCCACCATCTCCACTCGGTTGTAGCCCAATTGGATCAAGCGGTGGGCGAGGTCTTCGGGGTCGATTTCCTCCCCCACTTGCAAGTCAAAGGCAAATTCCTGTAAGGGCTCTGGGGGCAAAAGCCGTTGCAATAAGGCCTGCGCCGTGGTCACCAGAATTTTCACCTCTCCTTGTCGCAAGGCCATCAGGGTTTTGAGCCTTAAAGCGGTGACCCCCTTGGAAGGGGATTGATTGTCATAGGGCAGGCAGTCTTGATGAGGGAAAAAACCGATCCGGCAGGGAGGAAAATAAAAACGCAGGTCTTCATAAGCTTCCAACCCCTCTTCATAGGTGGGGGCGATGAGCAACAAGTCTTTCGGGGTTTCTTTGGCTAAGAGGGCCGCAAAAAGCAACCCCGCCCCGCCGGGGGCGGAAAAAATTCTAGCCCCCCCCCTAGAGCTGTTTATGGCTTGACTGGAAAGGGATTGCAGGTGCTGAGTTAAAGAAAGCTTGCTCATGGGGTTTGACGAGTCGAAAGAGAAGATTTAGTCTGAATAATTAACAGGAATTTGATTCGATTTGCTAGTCCGTTCAGAGGGGGCACCGTCCAATCTGTAGGCTCGCGGATACGCTAAAGGTTCAAATTAAAAGGGCGCCGCAAAGCCAAGGCCTTAAAAATAATGAGTCTTGGCACAAGCAAAGGGCTTTTATCCAAATTCATGCTTTTGCTGGAGAAAAACGCGATTTTGCGAACTCCTCTCAGCAAAAAGCAAATTCTAAGTACAAGACCCCCTGATGTAAAGGAGGATTTATGGGCAGTGAACGGATCACCCAAGAAGGGTTAACCTTCGACGACCTCTTACTGGTCCCCGCAGCCAGTTCGGTCTTACCCAATCAGGTAGATATTCGCAGTAAATTAACTAAGAAAATTCAATTGCACATTCCCTTACTCTCTGCCGCGATGGATACGGTAACCGAGGCGAATCTGGCCATTGCCTTAGCCCAAGAAGGCGGGATGGGGATCATCCACAAAAACTTCAGCATCGAGGCCCAAGCGAGTGAGGTGAGCAAGGTCAAACGCAGCGAGGCGGGCACCATTACCGACCCGGTGACCTTAAAACCCACGGATCAGGTCAAAGACGCCTTTCGCTTGATGGAGCAATACGGCTTTTCAGGCTTTCCCGTCATTGACGAACACGGTTTGGTGGGCCTCTTGACCAATCGGGATTTGCGTTTCGAAGCCAATCTCGACCGCCCGGTCAGCGAACTGATGACCCCAAAGGAAAAGCTGGTCACCGTCAAAGAAGGGATCAAGCTGGAAGAAGCAAAACGCCTGCTCCATGAAAACCGCATTGAAAAACTTTTACGCATCAATGATCGTTTTGAACTCACTGGTTTAATCACCATTAAGGATATTGAAAAGGCGCGCCGTTACCCCAATGCCTGCAAGGATGAAAAAGGGCGCCTCCGTACCGGGGCGGCGGTCGGCGTGGGCACCGATTCCCATGCCAGAGCCCGGGCCTTGGTGGAGGCAGGGGTGGATGTTTTGGTTATCGACACGGCGCACGGCCATTCTAAAGGCGTGATCCGGGCGGTGGAAAAAATGAAAAACACCTTTTCTCAAGTCGAGATCATCGCGGGCAATGTGGCCACCGCCGAAGCGACCACAGCCCTCGTTCAAGCCGGCGCCGACGCGGTCAAGGTCGGGATCGGGCCCGGTAGTATTTGCACCACCAGGGTCGTTAGCGGCATTGGGATGCCGCAAATGACCGCCATCTTTCAATGCGCCGACGCGGCGGGAAAATACGGCATCCCCATTATTGCCGACGGGGGAATCAAATACAGCGGGGACTTGGTGAAGGCCCTTGCCGGGGGAGCCCATTCGGTGATGGTGGGCAGCCTTTTTGCGGGGCTCAATGAAAGCCCGGGGGAATTGATTCTCTTTCAGGGGCGGCGCTACAAGTCTTACCGGGGAATGGGCAGCATCAGCGCCATGAAGGAAGGGAGCAAAGACCGCTACTTTCAAGAAAACGCCGATGAATTGAAACTCGTCCCCGAAGGGATCGAGGGTCGAGTCCCCTATAAGGGCCCCTTAGCCGAACAGGTGCATCAACTCATGGGCGGCCTGCGCGCCGGCATGGGTTATACGGGGTGTAAAGACATCGAAGCGTTGCGCACTGAAAGCCGTTTTACTAAGATTTCTCCAGCAGGCCTGAAAGAAAGCCATGTCCATGATGTCTATATCACTGAAGAAGCGCCCAACTACCGCACTTATTAGTCTTTTATTTTGTAGCTTGCTCCTCCTAGGTCAAGAAGCCTGGGGGGGAGAGCGACAAAAAAAAGAACTCCGAGAGCTGATTCAAAAAGGGTCGGTTTTGCTTGCCGATGAGCAGGGCCGTATTCTTTACGCCTACCGAGAAAAAGAATTTTTCGTTCCCGCCAGCATCGTTAAAATCCTCACCGCGCAAATCGCCTTAGAGCTTTTAGGCCCCAAGCATCGTTTCCATACCCGCTTTTATGCCACCGGCAACCGTCTCTGGATTCAAGGCGGGGGGGACCCGTTTTTAGTCAGTGAAGAGATTCGCTTGATCGCTCAGGAGTTAAAAGCGCGAGGTCTCACGCGGGTGCGTGAACTGGGATTGGATGATTCTTTGATCGCGCTGATTGAGGTTCCTGGTCTGGCCGCGAGTTTAAACCCCTACGATGCCTTAAACGGGGCTCTGGTGGTCAACTTCAATAGCCTTTTTGTGGGGCGGGATCAACAGGGCCGGCTCTATTCGGCAGAGCCGCAAACTCCCTTAACCCCTTTGGGGCAAGAACGAGGGACCCCCTTAAAAGCGGGGTTTACAGACCGGATCAACCTCACCTTAGACCCTGCTGAGAGCTTGCGCTATTCTGGGGAACTGTTTTTAGCCATCTTGGCCCAAGAAGGGCTGGACACCAAGCAGGCGAAATTGCGATTCGGCCCGGTGCCCCAGGGCCTGCGACAGGTCTTAGACCACCAAAGCAGCCGCGACCTCACCGAGGTCCTAAAGGGGCTTTTACGCTTTTCCAACAACTTCATTGCCAACCAACTCCTCTTAAGTCTAGACCAACAGCCCCCCCTAGAGATGCGGCCCGCTCTAAGGCGGTACCGAAAAAAAGCCCAAGAGATTTTAGGCCCCTGGGCATCAGGCGCGGTTTTGGAAGAGGGGAGCGGGCTCAGTCGGGGGAATCGCGTCAGCGCAAGGCAGATGTTGACCCTCCTCCAGCGCTTTCAAGAGCATGCCGGCTTACTGAGCAAAAAACATCAAACCTTGCTCAAATCAGGAACCCTGAGCGGGGTTTATAACTACGCAGGTTATATCCAGGGGCCTCAGGGCCTTCGCCCCTTTGTGATTTTGCTCAATCAAAAACAAAACCAACGAGACCGGATTTTAACCCTGCTCCAACATTGGGAAGATTAACCGGCAGGTAAAATAGAACCAAAATGCTTCGCGATCACGATAGCAAAGCAAAAAACGCAGACTTGCACCCAGACCACGGTCAGAAATAACCCGGCCTCTCCACTGCGGAAACTAAAAAAAACGCCTCGCATGGAAAACTCATCGGACTTCGTTGCCATTCCAGGTTGCACCTCGGTGCTGCGGGTTTTGCCCAAAAACTGGAGCAAGATGGTTCCCGCGACAGCTCCGGTGAGCCAAAACATCCAACTATCTACAATCGACTCAATCATTTTTCCCTTTATTGAGGCGGTGATTTAAAATGCACGCTCAAGGCGATAAAAAAGAGCAGGGTCGCGCCGAGGTGAATCTCACTGATCGGGCTGATTCGCTTTGAGCCATAGAGGTACAAGACAAAACCGCTCAACAGCAGCGTCAGCCCTAAAACAACCTGCAAACTTCCCGTTAGGTTGCGGCGGTGGCCGGTTTTTAATAAAGCCTGATGCTGACTGAGATGATCATAACAAAAAAGCAGAAAAATCACGCTGTAAAAAAAACCTAAGATCAGGTGCCCCCAAGTAAGTAGGTCGTTCCCTTCCAAAACCCAGGGGGTGAGGGCAAAGCCGCTCAGGGTCAAAAGCAGGGTTAAGGCTTGTAAAAGTCGTTTCATAAAACCGCTGGCATCCCCTCAGCTTTTTTGCTTGCGCAATAACATTTCCACCCCTTCTAAGAGCATTTTATTTTCCTGTTCGCGCAGTTCCAATTGCCTGCTTCGGCTCTGATTTTCAAGTAAGAGTTCCCGCTTGTTGGACTCTAACTCTTCGATCTGAGTGCTTAGGGTCAGCTCTTTTTGTTGTTGCGCAGCCGGATCAAGCTTTGTCTTTTCTCGTTGGACCCAAGCGCGAATGGATTCCCGCAAAAGCTGAGACATTCCGTTGAGCTCTTTGCGCACCGTGCTGCGAAGATGTTCTTTCATGCGTTCTTGAAAGGAATCTTCAAAAAAAACATCCAATATCCGTTGTTCCATCGGATTGGTCGGGCTCATCCCCGCAGGGGGAAGAGGCGGATGAAGGTTGCGCTCGTCGCTCATATCACATGCCGAATTAGAGGCTATTTAAAAACCCCGCCCTGGACTTTTCAGGTTCGAAGGGTTGGGGAGTGCGTTCACCACCCCATCATTCATTCATTTTTTATGGTTCACCTTGGGCTTGCGAGCCCTTGGCCTAGCGCAAAAGACTCACCCAGCAGGGCTCTCTTTGCCAATGCAAAGACCCCGCCAAAACATAGCCTTACCAAGGTGGTTGGACCTTTTTATAGTATAGGAACCTCTGAAAAACTCCTTGCCTACCGCTTGCTCAAACGGTAGGTTCGTGCCCTTCGGGCTGATTATGGCCCCTGGGGCGCGTCGAGTTTTTCCGTCTTTTCTGCTGGGAATGAAATCCACAATC
This sequence comes from bacterium, assembly GCA_024275165.1. Lineage (GTDB taxonomy): Bacteria > SAR324 > SAR324 > XYD2-FULL-50-16 > XYD2-FULL-50-16 > JAJRZQ01. The sequence continues at coordinate 108,897 of JAJRZQ010000025.1, forward strand.
CCAACGCGAATCAATAAGTCGCGCTTTTTGATTTGGCAAGGCATCCCTGCCTTGCTGGGAAACTCCGCGTTTTTCAGGGTTTCCTATACTCCACCTTGCGGTAAATGCCATGCGGCTTCTTTGTCCATTGAAGACGCAGTCACAGCCCCTTACCGGTTCAATGCTCCGTCCTGGAGGTTCAAAGTCGCGGTAGCCTTGCATAAAATTGAATCCCCAAACCAGCTTATTGCACATGATAGGTCAAATTCACCGGGTCGCCACCCCGCTGTAACTTAAGACTAAAATTCTTTTCACTGCGGAGTACCTTGAACAATTCCATGGCTTTTTCCGGACTGTCGATCTGGTTGCCGTTCACCTCTAAAATCACATCTTCGTTTTTTAAGCCTAGTTTATCATAGAGGCTACCGGGGTCAATCGCTTTGATTTGATAGCCCTCAAAGCCGCCATCCTTTTCAAAAGGAACGACTCTCGCCTGATTGAGCAGTTTGGTGAAATTGTTCAACTCCGCGTCCAACTCTTCAGAGCGGAGAAAAAATTCATTGCCCTGTTGGCGCACCTTCATGTCCCCTTTTTGAGCGGTAGAGGGAGGGGCGCTCCCTTGAGCCGTCGCGCTTTGCGCTGGGGCCTTGGCCCCGCTGCGATCCACCAGGTTTAGACGCAAGGTTTCCTCTCCTTGACGAATCTCAACATAATTCTCAGCCGCCACGACCCGCCCTAAAAAAGCGGAACCAAGCGCATCCCCAGTACCATAAGGCGATTCTTGCTTGGTTTTTTTATCATAGATAATGGCAAAACCCAAAAAAAAGCCCCGCAACTCCAAAGTGGAGACCATCTGATTTAAACCCACGCTGCTTTGGGTCGGCTTAGAGGGGGCGGCGTTGGCAAAGCTCCCTACCTCCACTTGAAACAGGTTCGCGCGCAAAATACCGGCATACTGCTCGAGGTGTTTTGTCGTTGCGGGAGCGGGGCGCCGGTTGCCAAGTCTCATTGTTGCGCTGGAGGTTTGCTCCAACAGCTCGTATTCGATAAGCTTAGCCCCCCAAGTCGCGCTTTGCCACAAGACCCCGAGCAAAAAAAGGAGATTGATCCAGCGAATCCCTACTTCTAAGGTGAGCTTTCCTTTGAGTTGAGACCCAAATTGAGCCCCCATTTGCGCCCATTGTTCCATCACCCTTTCCTTTTCCCTTTTGCATTGCCTTTAAAACCCCCTGAGTTCGCACCAGGAATTGAGATTTTATTGTACAACGCTCAACCAAAGCAAGCAATCCCTTAACCTCGATAGCTTTTTCCCTGCCAACTTTGGGCTTTTTTGAGGTTGTTTAAAATATAGTTCTGGGTTTTGCGTTTTTCCAAACACCAATTGGGGGCAACGAGCTGAGCGGGGTCTTCTACGCTGGCGGCGAGCCGTTGCACGGCGATCTCCGGATTGAGCCCCTCTAAAAAGAACTTCACCTTGTCGGTATAAACTTCCAGGTTATCGGGGGTAAATTCCCCTTGTTGGTACATCTCTGCTAAAGGGGTGCCGGTCAAGACATGCAGGTTATGCAGCTTCACACTCTCTAAGGGGAGGCCGTTGCAAATCTCTGCCGCCTCTCGCACCTCCTTGAAGTCTTCATTGGGAAAGCCAAAAATCAGGTGAACCCCGACCTCGACCCCGGCCTCTTCCCTTAACCGCGTCACCGCGTCCAAGCTGGCTTGGGCACTGTGCCCCCGTTTGAGCCAAGCTACCCGGCCCTCTCTAAAGGACTGGGCGCCGATTTCAATGGAGAGGTAGGCCTGCTCGGCGATGCGGCGAAAAAGCGGAAAAATCCCCTTGGGTAAACAATCGGGCCTGGTGCCGATCACCAGCCCCTTTACCCCGGGCTGGCTGAGCGCGTCCATGAGGTTTTTTTCCAAATGCCGCAAGCGACCAAAGGTGCTGGTATAGGGCTGAAAATAGACCAAAAAGGCGTCAATGCCCATTTTATCGCGCATTCGTTTTGTATTAACGCGAATCTGGGTTTCCAAAGATTGCCCATAGATCACCTGCTGCCCCCCGGCGCCCCAATCGTCGCAAAAAATACAGACTTCTTTCGCCTCTCTGACCGGGCAGGTCTCGCTGATCTGTACCGAGATTTTACGCACCTTTTGCCCAAAGCGCTTGCGATAATACTGCCCAATGGAATAATAGGGTAGGCCGCCTTCAAAAACCACGGTAGGCCCCATGTTCTCTGCGTTTTTTGCTGGTGTAGATCTCGGTGGTGCCGAGGGTGACCAATTCGTATAAAATAGCTTGCTTGCCGGTTTGGGGCCGCAAGATACGGCCTAGGCGCTGTACATGCTCGCGGGTCGTGCTGCTGCCCGAAACCACAATGGCCACCCCTGCCTCGGGGACATCCACCCCTTCGTTCAATACTCGAGAATTCACCAAGTAGGGCCAACGACCAGAACGAAAGTGAGCTAAAATCTTCTTGCGCTCCTTGGCTTTGGTTTCGTGGGTGATCAAGGGCAATAAAAAAAGGGAAGCGATTTTTAAAGCGGTTTTATTGTCTTGGGTAAAAATCAATATTCGGTCTTGTTTGTGTTGGTGCAACAGGGCGGCGATTTGTTCCAGCTTCGCCCCAGAACTGGTTGAAATCTCTTTTTGACGGCGAAAGGCCTGTAAGGCTTCCCTTCCTTCGGGGCTGCGATAGGCGCGCGTGACAAAGCGTTCCCAGGCACCGGGAAAGGAAAAATTTTCCCCCCGCTCATCGCGAAAAGCGAGGTAGATGCCCCTGGCGTATTCATACTCCTCTCGTTCTTCTTCGTTCAGTTCGACCTCCACCACGCGCGTCTCATAGGGGGCCAAATATTGACCGCTCATCTGCTGAATCTGCTGCTGGTACACCAAGGGGCCGCAGACCTCGTTCAACAAAAGCAACCGGTCGGCCTCTTCATTGGGAGTGGCGGTCAGCCCTAAGCGATAGGGGGCTAAGTAACTGCGGGCCATTTCTCCATAACCGGGGGCAGGCAAATGGTGGCACTCGTCGAAAACCAAAAGGCCAAATCGCCTCCCCAACGATTCGGCGTGAATCCTCGCGGAGTCATAGGTGGAAACGGTGAGAGGTAAAATCTCCTTCGCTCCCCCACCCAACAAACCCACCGGTTGCTTAAATTGCTCGCTCAAAATCCTTTGCCATTGTAAAATAAGATCAATCGTGGGGGCCAAAACCAAGGTGGAGCGTCCTATTTTTTCCATCACCATGGCGGCCAAATAACTCTTTCCCGAGCCGGTGGGCAATACGCAAACCCCTCTTTTAGCCTTTTGCCAAGCCTTTAAGGCGGCAAGCTGATAGGCATGAGGGGGAAAGGGGTTGTGCAGTTTTAAGTTGAGATGAGCATAGTTTGGCGCGGAATCTGAATAGCTTAGCCTGTTTCGATGCAGATAACGAATCAACTCGCGATATTGGTAGGCGTGAGCTAGATATAGCCCTTGCCGATCATCCCAAGTTAGAAAAGAAAACTCCTGGGGTAAGGGTTTGCGCCCAGAAAAATCAACCTGGAGGCTACCTGCGGCAAAGGTGATGGTGGGAGCAGTCCAGTTTGAAAAAACCATGAGCGGTCAATGGAAAAAAAAGATAAAAACACCGTCCCCCATGAGGCGATTTTACTCAGTAAATTGATTACCGAACAACGCAGCATAAAGATCACCTTTCCCGATGGGGAGTACTTGATTGATCAGCTCCGATGGCATACCGTAAATCAACTGGGCCTCGTCTCGGGAAAAGTCGTCAATAAACAGGCGATTAAATATTGGGAGCCTGTCATATAGGCTACCCCAAGCACAACACCTTGAAAAGCCGTTTCCCCATGTCTAGGCTGAAAAAAACAAAATATTCCAAAAGCACTTTTGAGGTTTTAACCGCAGAAGAACAGGCAGAGATGCGAACTCGGCCTAGGCTGGTTGAAAAAACCTCCTTCAGGGCTAAGCTTAATGAATGGTTTATGCCCACCAGCCTGCTCTTAGGCTTTACCTTGGCCTTTTATCTGTTGCAGGTGACCTTGAGCGTGGGGTGGTCGAACCCCTTTGCGCTCCTTTCCCGCTCCTTGGGGGTCACCTTAGAGAACATGGACAACGCCACGAGCTTTTTTGTGGAGGCTTCGGCGGCGATCTTAGGCATTGTCATCACCGTGGTCGCGATTGTGCTGCAATTGGCGGCGCAGCGCTATGGCGCGCGCTTGGTTGATTTGTTTTTGGCCGACTCGATCAATCGGATTTATTTCTTTTATATGGTTTCGGCGTTGCTGTACGCGATCATGACCGCCTTTAGCCCCAAAGAGGGGTTCTTTCCCCAATACGCTATCGAAACCTTGCTCTTTGGCACCTTGGTGGAAATCGCCCTGTTGGCGCCTTACTTTCTTTATATGTTTCGCTTTTTGACCCCCACCAATCTGCTCAGCGCGATTCAGGAGTCCAACCAAGAAGCAATGAAAAAAGCCTGCGCCGCCACCAATCAAACTGAATTGAGGAAGCTGCAACTCGAATCGGGTCGAACCATTGAACAGGTCACCGATACCGCCCTTTCGGCGACCAGTCAGATGGATCGAAATTTAGGCCTCATGGCGATCAATCAGATTCGAGAAATCGGGATGGACTATTTGGAGATGAAAAACAAACTCCCCGAAGAATGGTTTGCCATTGGCCCCGAGATGTTTATTGGAATCAGTTCGGAGTTTTATAAAGAAATCTGTGAAAAAAAACTTTGGTTCGAAGCCAAAGCCTTCATGGATATGGAGCTGATTTATAAATCCTCCATTCGTACCATGCCCGACGCGGTCTCCGCCATTGCTTACAATATTCGGGTGTTGGGCCTTGAGGCCATGAAAATCAAAGACGATGATTTATTAGACCTCGTGGTTCAATTCTTAAATACCTTTATCCGCATCAGCCTCAATGAAAAAAATGTCCGGGCTATTTTCAATCTCTTTTACCAATATCGGCTTTTGGCAGAAGAAATCTTCATCTATAACCCGGAAATGTCGCAAAAAATTCTCTTTTATTTTAAATATTACGGGGAAACCTGTTTGCAGCAAGGCCTTTTTTTCGTCATGTATACCGCTGCCTACGACATGGAGACCATGGTAGCCGCCGCTTTTGACCGAGAAGCCACCAATATAAAAGAATTGCTTTTGATTTTTTTAGGGCTCGAAGATAATGTGGATCGAAAAAAGGATGTTTTCGCTTTTACGGGGATTCGCAAAGCGCAGCTTATTTTGGCGACTTATTTTTACTCCAAGGGAGACCGAGAACTGATCCAATTGATTCTAAACGACCTGAAATCAGAAACCGTAGAGCAGTTGACGGCTTGGCGCGATGGCCTGCTCGCCGTGCAAAGTCGAAAATTTTGGGAAGTCACGGATCGGGGGGTTAATTTAGAATATATCGACTTGGAACAAAAAAAACAATTGAAGCTCTTTTATAATGAATTTATTCTAGCCCATGCAGATCAATTTAAGAGTTCGTAAAATACTGACCCGGTTGTCGCTCACAGCAGGGCTGATCGGGGCCTTGAGCGGCGTTCTTTTGGCGGCCCCCAACCCTTATGAGTCCGCTATCATCAAAAAGCAGGTGCAAGCTTCCTTTCGCATTTTTATCGACATGTGGAAAGAGGAACTCTATTTTGACATGTATGACCAAGGACAAGGATTTTCGAAAAAAAAGCTCTCCAAGGCTGAATTTTCCCAGCGGATGGTGGATTTGCCTTGGCGGCCCTCGCTGCGAAAAATTCGGATTATCGACATCAAGACCGATTATCGCAATTTCACCTCCATCTATTTTATCATGGAGATGGAAAATAAAATCAACCCGCAGCGCAAACTGCTCAAGCAATATACCTTTCACGCGATTATGGAGAAAAAGGGTTGGGTTTTTGACCTCACTCAAATTATCCGCGTCCCCTTTATCGGCAAGCATGTCGATTATGAAGAGGAGGCCAAGGAACTGGCTCTGCAAGCGAAAAAAGCGCAACAACCAACCCCAGGCACGCCGCCGGCAGCGGCGCCAACACCACCCTAAGCCACCGACACCTTGAACTTAAAAAAAACTATCGTGGGACCTCATTTTTTACTCAAAGAAATTTTAAAGGTCGAGATCTTAGGCCATGCGCAAGAGTTAAGCCCCTTTGCCTTAGATGACATCTTCCAGCGGCTTGGCGAATTGCAAAAAAAAATCCGCGACCGGGCCTTAACCGGGGATCAGCTTTACGACCTCGCTTTTAGCGCCTCGATGTTTACTACCGGCCTACCGGCCTCCATACAGGGGGAGGCCTTGGCAGAAACTGTTTCCATGCTGTTTTTTGCCCAATGGGCGGAGGTGGATAGCCGGGTGGGGTTTGAACTCTTACAAAACCTGGCCTGCTGCAGGTTGCTGCTGCGCTTTAATCAAGAGGGCCGCTATGATCAAATCCTAGAACAACTCAGCCAAGGGAGCTTGCAAGGGGTTTTATCTCCCCTGGACCCCCGTGGGCCGCTACATTCCGCGGAGCCGATTCAGTATAGGCAAACAGCGGATAAAATCTCTCTCCAAGGGAGTGAAACCGTTTTTTTTACCCCCTCGGCGCGGGCAAAACTCATTTTAACCCTGGCCCAAAAGCCGAATCGAGATTGGGCCTTGGCGCTGGTTTACGATCAGGGGCTCGCCCTGCAGCCACTCGCTGAAGGCAGCTATTTCAGCCCGATTCAATTGGGGTTTTCCTCCGCTTGCCAAGTGGAAGAAGTCGCCATATTGCAAGGGGAGGACATCTACGAAATCAGTGGATTCCGCAAATATATCAACCTTCTCTACATGGTGCAAAGTCGGCTAAACTATAAGCGGGCCTTGGGTTGGGCCCAGTCTGAGCAAATTTATCCGAGTTGGCGCAAGACAGAGCAGGCGCAAAAACGGGTTCCCCTGTCACATCACCCTAGGGTAGCCGATAGCCTGATCGGGATGATGGCAATTTGCCAGGGGCTGGAATCTTTATTTTACCATTCCGTTTTTTATACAGACTGCCTGCGTCATGGGGCAAGCAGTCAAAGCCGCTATTTTACCGACCTCAATCAGATTTTTGATCTCATCTTTAAGTTTTACGCCCCGAAGTTGGCCAACCGGGTTGCCGTGGGAACCCGCCACATTTTAGGAGCGCGGTACTTTCAGCAAGTAGATTGCGACTTGCTGGCCCAATTGGAACTCATGGGGGGGAGCCCCTTGGAATTGAGCGGTCAATTGATCCTCCAGACCCTGCAAGCCAACGGAGGGATCGCCTTGCAAACCCTGCTCAAAGAGTTTGAACAGGTCGATGCCCATTTGGCGATCAGCGAAGACCTAAAAGAAACGATTAATATTTGGCGCGATTTTGTGGGAGGGCTCTTTTTGCTGCATGCCGACCTGTTAGAAGAAGGCGGAGAGGAAAAAACCTGGGCGAGCGCAATCTACTCGGAAAAAATCGCCACCCTGTTGGGGGATGTGATCCTAGCTCACCTTTTGATTAAGGAGGCCCTGGCAGGAGAAAAGGAACTCGCTAAACTAGAAGTGAGCTTTTTTAACCTAGAGCAAGAAGCCATCAATCGCCCCGAAGCCCGCCCTTGGTATAATAAAATCCTGCTTGCCTTGTATTTCACCCACATGGAGCTTTCGGGGCAGGACGCTCAGATTCGCATGATCCAAGAGGCGAAGCTTATGCCTGTGGAGTTGATGTTGGCCGAGAGCGACTAAAAGGTCAACAAGGCCCCGACCCCGTTGATCTTAAGGTAGTGGGCACCTGCCTTGAGCTGGATTTGATCGACCCGCACCCGCAAGCCGTCAAAAATCAGATCAAAGCCCCAGCGCATATAAGGGACTGTTTTTTTAAAAGCATAATCTACCTTATTGAGGGTAAAACTCTCTTCAATTTGAGAGAGACCACCACCAAAAAAGAACCCGGCTAAATCGCGAGACATCTCGTAATTGAGCCCGATTCGGGCCTCCTTCATCCGCATTTCAATCCGTTGGCTGGCTAAAGCCCCTGCAGGCTGAATCTCACTCGGGTAAGCCCAGTCCGCCGTTTCGTATAATCCCGTCCAATTATCGACCTGAATCCCGATCCATTGGTTATCCGCCAAGGTGCTGCTCATCGGGTTCGGTTGATAGGTTAGCTTGCCTTGGGGGCTTTCATAAGTTTGCAACCCCGCGCCTAGAGCAGGGCGGCTTTTTTTGACTCCCACCTGAAAATCCCAAGCCGTCAGGGGCTGACTGAAGAAGAACAAAGCAACAACGCAGCAGGCCCCTTGCCGAACAGAGCAAAGCCCCATGCTTAAACCGCGCAAAAGGCCCTTTAGGGGGGCAAAAAAGCTCTGTGGTGAATGCAACATTTTTTATATCAGCTCATTGGTTTGTTTCATTGGGTGAGGCTTTACTCAAAGGCGTTGGCAAGTTATGTTTTTTTTATTTTCTTTTAATTTTATCTTCTTTTAAGTTTTGCAAATTTCTAGCCTTTTGCCTAGTCCTTGCCTTTTTTCTTGCCAATTACCTCGCTCTGGCTAAAGATATTTCTTTAAAAGGAAAGCATGGACAATCCTCGAAAATGCGCGGTTTACTTTGAAGCCGACTTGACCCCCGAAGCCATCGAGCAAAGAATTGCCGCGATTCGCCTGCTGCAAGGGGTGCGCTTGGTCACCACCGATCAGACCTCGGTCAAGGTGCCGAGGAGAGAAGAAGAAGTGATTTACGATACCTCCCCCGACACCACGGCCCAGCGGCATACCATTGACCGCGCCTTGTTATGGGGGGTCGAGCAGGGCAAAATCAACGCCAACCAACTCGCCAAATTGGATGCCCAACAACTCATTGATCTCGCCTTTGGTTTTTTAGAAATTATGCCGGAAGCGGAAAAAAGAAAACTCGGTGATGAGATCAGTCATTTTATGAAATAGCCGCAAACCCTAGTCCAGTCTCTATTGACGAATAAGCTTAAGGCTTGATCCGGTTGGTCGGCTTAAAAAGTGGATTCAAGGAAACTTTGAAAAACGCGGAGTTTCTTCGCAAGGCAGGGATGCCTTGCCAAACCAAAAAGCGCGACTTATTGATTCGCGTTGGAGTTGTGGATTTCATTCCCAACCGAAAAGACGGAAAAACTCGACGCGCCCCAAGGGCTATAATCAGCCCGAAGGGCACGAACCTACCGCTTGGACCAGCGGTAGGCAAGGAGTTTTTTAGAGGTTCCTAAAATAGGTTTTGCCCATTCTTTTTTTTTAACATAAGATTTTTCATATTCATCCTGGTTGTGACCTTGCGTTTAAAGCCCCAAAGCAAAATAAAGGTTTGGGAATCAATGATTCGGTTTTTTCATTGGTCCTTGGCTCTGTTGGTCAGCGGCCTGCTGGTCACCTCTCAGGTAGAGCGGTTTTTACCGCTCCACGCTTGGTTTGGGCAGGCCTTGGTTCCCTTGCTGCTCTTGCGCCTGCTCTGGGGGTTTGTGGGCAACGAATACGCCCGCTTCAGCGATTTTATCAAGGGGCCGAAAGAGACCCTAGAGCACCTCAAAGCCCTGAAAAGGGGGCAAAACGAACGGTTTTTAGGTCACAACCCTCTGGCTGGCTGGGTCTTTATCTTGATGGGTTTAAGCTTATTGGCGCTGACCGTCAGCGGGTTGGTGTTGCTGGGGGGGCAAGAAGAAATCGGTGTTTTCGCCGCCTTGTTTACCCCTGCCCTGGCAGCCCGCTTCGCGCCCTGGCATGAGGCCTTTGCCTGGGGAATGGGGCTGCTGGTGCTGGCGCATTTAGCGGGGATGCTGAAAGAAAGCCTTTTGCAAAAAGAAAACCTCCCCCTCGCGATGTTGACGGGGAAAAAGGCACTGAGGAACAATCAACCCAAATCACAGCTTACCCCAAAGCCTTGGCTACAGGCCCTGTTGATCTTGGGTATCTTAGGGGGCAGCGGGTATTATTTAACTCTCGGCCCCATGCAAAGTCACAATGCAGAAACCTTAAGGGCAGACCGGAAAGAAAAAGGGAAGTATTTCGCTTTATATCAAGAAGAATGCGGTGACTGCCATTTTGAATTTCCTCCCAACCTGCTCCCCCGGCGTAGCTGGGAACGCATGATGAAACCCGAAGAGCTGGAGGCTCATTTTGAGGAGGATGTTTCTTTAGAAGAGGAAACAAGAGTCAAGATACTCTCTCATTTAACGACCTATGCCCAAGAAACCAGCCACTCTGAAGTGGCTTATTATTTAAGTGAAGAAATCGGCCCCACCCAAAGCCCCTTGCAATTTAGCCACACCAACTGGTGGAAAGAGCGACATGAAGATATTGACGCAGAAACCTATAAAAAAGAAAAAATAGGGGGCAAACTCAACTGTAAGGCCTGTCACGCCAAGGCGGCTTATGGTTCTTTTGAAGACCGGGATATTTACATTCCTGATTAAATGGCGACACTTTTGAATTGAAAAAAGGTATTCTATAATGTCTATGAAAAATCTACTTTGGGCTTTCTTGCTCATCACCCTTTTCCCGCTCTATGCCGGGGCCAATAATTTTAAGGAAAAACGACGACTGATGGCAAAAAGGCCCGGTCACTCTCACAGCCCTCAGCCTTGTGAAATTTGCCACTTGGCCCGCAACCCGGAGCTGGTTCCGAAATTAAAGCGGGTTACCTATGAGCTTTATAATGAGGAATGCGGTGCCTGCCATTTGGCCTATCAGCCAGAATTGCTCCCACGCGCGAGCTGGAAAAAAATCATGGGAGACCTCTCCCAACATTTTGGCGATGATGTGCAGGTTGCCGATAAAAAACAATCCGCCCTAGCGAAGTATATCTATAACAACACGGCGGACCATTCCCGGGCGGTGCGTGCCAAGGCGGTCATGAAAAGCCTCAAGGGGGCCGCTCCCATGCGGATTACCGAGGTGCCCTACATTAAAAAGCGACACCAGGAGATCACCCCTGAAGTTTTTGCCAGAAAGTCGATTCGCAGTTTTGCCAATTGCGAGGCCTGCCACCTCAGTGCTGATGGGGGGTTGTATTACAAGCCCCACATTCATATTCCCGCTGAATAGACCAAGCTCAAGCGCGCCTCGGCTTTGACCTCTAAGCCCTTGCGCTCCTCAAAAATCCCTCTCTCCACCCTGCTGAGCGCGGGGTTGGGATTTTTCCGGACAAGCGCCTTCTAGCCCCAAGCCCTCAAAGGCTCTCCGCCATCCTCTTTTTTCGTCTCTGCTCAGGTTTGTTTCATCTGCACGCTTTTTGCATAACTTTTTTGCGGTCCATTGCGGCAGGGAGCCGCTGGCATGGGCAATGCATTTCTTTTTTACAGACCACCGCCAACGACTCTTGAAGTCTAGCCGAACCAAGGAAGGTATTATGGATTCGATTTTTACCCTTTTGAGCGGGTTGAAGGGCCAGCAGCGGCAAATGGACGCTACGGCCAACAATATCGCCAACGCCAATACTCCCGGCTACAAAAAAGACACCGTACTCTTTCGCGAAATCTACAGCGAATTCGCCACCCAGGACTTAGAAAGCGAGCAAGAAAGCTTTGCCCATGATGAGTTCATCAACCCCTTAAGCCGAGGCGGAAGCAGCTTTGTGATGCCCGATCATGTGAGCCCTCAAATGAGTTCGGGGAGAATGATCCCCACCAACAGCCCCAAGGACTTAGCCTTGCAAGGAGAGGGGTTTTTTGTCGTTGAAACCCCCTACGGCACTCGCTACACCCGTAGCGGCCAATTCATGGAAGACGCCCAAGGTTATTTGATCACCCCCGAGGGGGATCGAGTTCAAGGGGAGAAAGGCCCGATCTTAGTGAAAAACCGTGAGTTTTCCGTGGGCCAAGAAGGCACCATCATGATTGATCGCCAAAGGGTAGATAAACTCAAAATCATGAAATTTGAACAACCTGATCGCCTCACCAAATTGGGGAAGGGCTATTGGGTTCCGGGCAGTGATCGGCAGGTCCCCATTGCCATGAAAAATCCGCAAGTTCATCAAGGGGTCTATGAACGCTCGAATGTGGAAATCGTAGAGGAAATGGTGGATATGATTGCCATCAACCGCTCTTACGAAGCCAGTCAAAAGGCCATGAAAGCCTATGACGACCTCGACAGTCAAGCCATTTCCCTGGCTCGTATTTAATCTAATTCAACTGAGGACCCAGCTATGATGACCAGCCTTTTCACCTCCGCAACGGGGATGAGCGCTCAACAAAGCCAAATCGACACCATTTCCAACAACTTGGCCAATGTAAATACCAACGGCTTTAAAAAGAGCCGCAACAATTTTCAAGACCTGCTTTATTCCAACGAAATCGTTCCCGGCTCGGCAACCAGTTCCAATACCATCTCTCCCACGGGGTTGCATAAGGGGCACGGGGTCAAACTGATCGGCACCCAAAAGGTATTCACCCAAGGAAACCTAACCCATACGGGCAACGAATTGGATCTCTCCATTGACGGAGACGGCTTTTTTCAAGTGCTGCGCCCCAACGGCTCGATTGCCTACACCCGGGATGGGGCATGGCAACGAGACAACAATGGTCGTATCGTCAACTCCGATGGATATCCCTTAGAGCCGGAAATTATTGTTCCCCCAGAGGCAACCAAACTGATTGTCAGTCAAGACGGGGTGGTACAGATTTTAGTGGGAGACGACCCCAACCCGGTGCGAATCGGCAATATCCAACCGGCAAAATTCATCAATCCCGCGGGCTTAAACCCTATCGGCAAAAACCTCTATATGCCGACTTTAGCCAGCGGACAAGCCGTCAGCACCGACCCGGGGCAAGAGGGAATCGGGTTGTTGAGCCAAGGCTTTTTGGAAAAATCCAATGTGAGCGTGGTCGATGAAATGGTGAACATGATTGTCGCCCAGAGAGCCTATGAAGTGAACTCGAAATCCATCCAGACCTCCGACAACATGCTGCAAACCGCCGTCAATCTTGTTAGGTAATCATGAAACAGCTTATTTTTTTTCTTTTGCTGAGCTGGGTTTTGTTATTTCAGGCCCCCCTACAGGCTGAAAACGCGCTGGAGGGAATCGACCTGATTGAAATCAAGGTCATGGCTCACCCGCAAGTAATCGGCAGAAACTACCGCTTAGGCGAAATCGCTCAATTAGACGGGTTTGATGTGGATCTCATCTCTCAATTGGCGGAGTTGAAAGTCGGCCTTTCCCCCCGGCCCGGCAAAAGCCTCCCCTTGAGCAAGGGCTTGCTCAACAGCAAGCTGAGAAAAATTTTAGCTCCGAACCAATACCGGTTGCATCTACCCAAAAACACCAAGGTGACAAGGGCCTACAACTTGATTCCCGCCCAGGAAGTGGCCGACAAACTCAAAGCGGAGATTCAAAAGGGCTACCCCAACTATGATCAGGTAAAAATTGAGATTAAAAGCCAGATCAAAGACCAAGCCGTGCCCCAGGGGAAAACGGCCTTCTCCTTTGAACGGGTGGGGAAAACGGATCAAATCGGCGGTTGGTCTTCTTGGAAGGTAAAAATCCTCAGCAAAGGCAAGGAATTCAAGCAGATGATTGTTCGGGCCAAGGTCGAAGTGGTCAGCCAGGTGGTGGTCGCCAAGAGCCCGATCAAAAAAGGAAAAACCATTGCCAAAGAAGACCTCATTATGGTGCCCAAAGATATTTCGAGGGAGAGAAAAGGCTTTAAGCCAACCTCGGACTTGATCGTGGGCCAGCAGGCAAAAAGAGATATTCTGCAAATGGAAACGCTGAAACCCAGTTTGGTGGAAGAGCCCGTCATCGTAATCAAGGGGGCCCCCCTGCGCATCGTTTACCAAAGCGCATCTTTGAGGTTTACCAACTTAGGCGTTGCCATGAAGGCGGCGCGCAAGGGAGAGATGATCCCTATTCGCACCCTGCAGAATAAAACCACGATCTACGCGGTAGTCAAAGACTCCAAAACCGCTGAGGTGGCCTTATAACCCCTGGGGGAAAACGATATGAAACAGCTATTTTTTTTACTCTTGATTCTGACCACGCTTTCGGGCTGCCTAAAGCACCGCATGCCCCTGCCCAAAGCGCCGGAGCCCCCACCGCCACAGACGAAGCCGGAAATTGACTATACCGATGTGCGCGAATACAGTTACCGCAGCCGCTCGGAAGTACCGGCGGAGCAAAACCGCTACGAGGGCAGCCTTTGGCAGGATGAATCCAGTTGGGGCAACCTCTTGCGCGATCACCGCGCCCGCTTTAAGCATGATGTGGTGACCATTGTGAACCTGCAAGAGTTGATCGTAGTGCCCAAGCCCGAACCCAAACCCGTTGCCCCCACTCCCGCCCCGGGGAGCCCTGCCGCCACAGGCGAGGCCGCCGCTGCGCAAGCCAATAAAGCTTTGGATATCCTGCAGGCGGCATCGGGTAGAGACACCGAAAGACAAGCAGAAGAAGAGCAAAACGAGGTTTTATCCAGTTTGAAAACCATCAGTGCCCGGGTGACCAATGTACTGCCCAACGGGAACATGGTGATCCTAGGAGAAAAGGTAGACTACCGGCAGCAAAACTCGATTCGCTATGTCACCAAGATCAGGGGGGTAATCCGCCCTGAAGATGTAACCGAAAAAAACGAAATCGAATCTTTAAAACTCGCTTCCAGCGAAGTGAAGATCAAGCGGCAGGTGCAGGCCAGGAAGCTCAATTTAGGCGCGCTCGCCCCGGTCATCGGGGGGCAAAAGGCCGGTTTTCTCGATCGCTTGAGCCATTTGGCGACCCCCAACGCAAAGAAAAAAACCGCTCCCGTAACCACAACGAAATAACCCCCCACCGCAAAAAGGGTCTTGACGCCCTTTTTTTATCCGCTTTTTTAAACAAGGTATAGCAAATGCATTGTTCATAGAAGCAATAATGGGTTGAAGGAATGGGGTTTCTTTCCAGCCCTTGCAGACTATTCTAAACTTTTGACCTGACTCCGGCATGAAACAAACTCAAACCTTAAAAATTCTGACCCTGACCCTCCTTTTATGGCTTGGGGTTGTCGAGTCGGCACTGGCGGTGCGGGTTAAGGACTTAGCGGGGATACGGGGAATGCGAGAAAACCAACTGATTGGTTTTTCCATCGTCATCGGTCTCAACGGCACCGGAGACAGTCAAGAATCCCTCATGGCCAAAAAACCTTTAAGGAACTCCTTAGAGCGTATGGGAATCTCGATTAACCTAAATGAGATCAAAGGGCGCAGTCTCGCCGCGGTCATGGTGACGGCCAAACTCCCCCCCTTTGCCAAACAGGGGCAGAAGCTCGATGTTACGGTGAGTTCTTTAGGGAATTCTTCCAGTTTGCGCGGCGGGGTATTGATCATGACCCCTTTGCGGGGCCCGAACCGTGAGGTTTACGCAGTGGCCCAGGGGCCGATTATCGACATTCCCATGGGGGTGGAGCTCCCCGACGCCAGGAGTACAATCGGCTCGGAAAAATATAAATTCGACCCCCGCAGAAACATCGTCCCCACGGTGGGGCGGGTTGTGGGCGGCGCCTTGGTCGAGCGAGAGGTGGAAATCGACCTCAACGCGAGAACCCGCCTCTTTTTAAACTTAAAAGAACCCGATTTTACCACCGCGTACCGTTTGGCGAAAGTCATCAACCGCAGTTTAGGCGACGGCTCCGCTCGGGCATCCGACGCGGGAACCGTAGAGGTTTCGGTTCCTTCCAGTTATTTAGGTCAAGCGGTTGAATTGATCAGTCGAATAGAAAACATGGAAATCGAGCCCGACGCCATTGCCAAGGTCGTCTTAGATGAACGAACCGGTACCATTGTCATGGGCACCCATGTGCGCATCCTGCCCATTGCCATCTCTTATGGAAACCTAAACATTCAAATCGGGCAATTTCAATCCCAGACCGAGCCCAGGCGTGGTCAAAGGGCCTTGAAACCCGCGGCGAACCGACAAGAGAACAATGTGATTCTATTTAAGGGCGGAGTCGACATCAAAGAAGTGGTCGATGGCTTGAATAAAATTGGCATCTCCAACTCCGACTTGATCGAAGTCTTAAAAACCATTAAGTCCGCCGGCGCCTTGCAGGCGGAATTGATCATCAAATAAAGGCAACATGATCTCTCGATTTTCCAATCTCAATGCCGAAGCGATTGCCTTGAGAATGCGCCACCAAAACCAACTCAAAACAGCGGCGGAAGCTCCCACCAGTGATAACGACAAAAGCAAGCGCAATCAAAAACTTCGAGAAGCCTGTGATGGATTTGAAGAACTTTTTGTTCACAAGATGATCCAAGTCATGCGAGAATCCAGTCAACCAGAAGACAACATTCTCAGTGGCGGGCACGGAGAGGAAATCTTTCAAGACATGCTCGACGAGCAATACGCGAAGATCTTTACCCAAACAAAGTCGCTGGGTCTTGCGGATATGATCTACAAAAACACCAAAGAGGGTTAAGTTTTTTACTCTCTTGCCGATAAGAAAGAGAGGAGCAAAAAGAATCCCTTTTTTTTAATTGCTCCAAAAACGGTTTAAGTTTTTCTCGTGAAGAACCGATAAGAAGAAAAAAGCCTTTTGACCTAAACTGTATGACACAAAATTGATCATGAAAATTCAAGGCAATCAACCTAAACTGACGGGACAGGAAAAGGCGACCCAAGGCGATAAGATTCGCAATGAGGGAGGCCGTCTCCAGGCGGATCAAGCTCAGTCGCAACGAAAATTAAGCACCGACCTGCCGAACTTGAGCGTCAGTAAGATGCGTGAACGCATCCAAGCCGAGCCCGATGTAAACCTAGATCGGGTAAAGGCGCTGAAAGCAAAAATCAAAGAAGGGGCTTATAAAATCGATACCGCCAAGTTGGCGGGGAATCTTTTGCAAGCATCGACATCCGAAGACATTTGAGCAAAAAACCATGCTTTACGATCAACTGATTCGTAATTTACAAGCCCAAGCAATAGGCTACACCAGCATGCTCGAAGCCTTAGAGGCCGAGGCCATGCTGCCTGCGGCAGCCGACTTGGAAGACTTGATCGCCTGCCAACAAGAAAAAGAAAAGGCCGCCCATCAGGTGCGCGAACTCGAAGAGGATCGAGCGCGTACCGTGGCTCAACTCGCAGGGCCTTTAAACCTCCCCTTAAATTCCAAATTAGAAGTCTTGGCGCAAACCACCGATGAGTTGCGAGGGCAGAGATTGCTCCAACTCAAGAGTGAGTTGATTGACTTGGTTCAGCATATTGAGGCCCAAGCCCATTTTGTCGCCGAACGGGGCGTGGTACGGAGTAATTGTATCTTGGAGGTACAAGAAAACCTAGCAAAGCACTTAAATCGCTCTAAAACCTACGGTAAAACCGGGCAGCTCAGCAAACATGCCGGGGGCTTTATTTACCGGGGAAAGGTTTGATCCTTTGATTTTTTAGCGTTCCGTACCGTCTGGTAAAAACTGGATGACCAACAAGTCGCTCTGCCCCTGGTTCACCCGCCCGGGAAAAGCCCCCAAGGTATACCCCCCGACAAAAACCCGATCATAGTCGTCTAAAGAAACCCCGACAAAGGAATCTTGCGCTGCCGTACCGCGAACGCGAGTCCAGAGCCTGTTGCCTGCGGGGTTGATTTTCATGATCAAAGCGTCTTCGATTCCCCCGGCAAAAACCTCCCCATCAAAAGCGGCGGTCGTGCTGCCGGCCAGATAAATATCCCCCGCTGAATCAATGACCGCGCCGTTGGCCCCATTGACCTTTTGATCTCCAGGGCCGCCGTAAAGCTTCGTCCAGAGTTTGACCCCTTGAGAATCGAACTTGGTGATGAAGATATCCTGCCCTCCATAGGTCGGTTGCCCGTCAAACAGCAAAGCGCTGGTTCCGGCAAAGGTGTTGCCGACAGCGTAGAGGTTGCCTTGATTGTCGATCAGCAGCTTGACCACTTCGTCTTGGTTGCCGCTCCCCCATTGGAAAGAGCCCAAAAGGCTGCCCGCGCCGTTTACCTTGATCCAAAAGGCATCGCCTAAGCCCAATTGGGTCGAGGCGGGCCAGGCGCCCATGGTCATCCCGCCAAGCAAATATTCTCCATTGGGCAAGAGCGCCAAGCTGTAACCTTGGTCGTCCGAGGCGGTGCCGAAGCGCTGGGCGGTAAAGTTGACGCCCCCTTGGTCGGTGTGGATTAAAAGGAGGTCAAAGCCTCCGAGATTCGCCCCCCCCAAGGCCCCGTCCGAGTAGCCCAAAAGATGCAGGTTGCCGAGCGCATCCGCGACCCCCGCAGTACCGTAGTCCGCGCTGGCATCGCCATAAAGGCGAGCGAAACGGGTTGTGCCTTGCGCATCCTTGCTCAAGACAAAGATGTCGCTTAAGCCCCCGTTGTAGACTTGGCCAAAAGAGGCTCCATCGGTACTGCCGAGAATCAGCAGGTCTCCGCTAAAGGGATCGGAACGGGCGAAACGAATCTGCTCATTCACCGCAGAGCCCTCCAAGGTGGTCCAGTTCCGGGTGCCGTCGAGATTAAATTGAATGTTATAGACATCTTTCCCCCCCAAGGCGGGAACCCCATCGAGCGACCCGTTTGTCTCCCCAAGGGCAAACAATCGGCCTTGACTTAAAAGCACGACGCCGGACTCGGCTCCCGGCCCTCCGTGTTCGATGAGACCGGGCCAAATCTTAGCGGTCCTAAAATCGCTGGTCGCCTCTATCGTCATGACTTGCCCCGCCTGACTCGCCGCGGGTGGGCCGACTCGAACCTGATAATAGGCCTCATCTGCCAGGGGAAAATTCGGTGTAAAGCCGAATGTCACTCCATCTAGACTCGGTTGCAGGTTGTCTAAGGGGTGACAATGAATAAATTGATCGGTACTGATTTGAAAAAATTCCGTGCAGTTTCCGTTCCCGGGGCCCAGGGTTAGGCTGGCAGGGTCCATGACCTCGCTAAAAACAAGAGTAAGCGGCCCCGCGACCCCAACCCCGGTTTGCCCCTTTGCGGGGGTGATGCTTACCAGGGTGAGATTTTCGCTCACCTTAAAGCCGGTGGTCATGGTATAGGGGATGAGCAAGGGGTTGCCTAGGACATCAAAGATCGCCGAGGTCAATCTGAGTCGGTAGCTTGCCCCCGCAAGTAAAGCCTGTACTGGAGTGAGGGTGATCACCCTTCCTTGTTCCGATGCTTGAGGGGTGGGGGTAAAAGCGACGCAAGTGGCAAATTGATCGCGGCTCAACTGCCAACTCCCTTGGCAAGGGCCTGGTTGGGTATTGGCCGTAATGCTCTCTAGGCTCACGGGTTGATTGAAGGTGGCCTGAAGGGGGCGATTGACCGCAACGCCTAAATCCCCATCCGTTGGCGAAAGGCTCACCACCTTAAATGGACTGGGGTCGCGTGTGGCGACCTCACCGGCTTGTTGTCGGCAAGCCCCTAGGGCCGCAAGCAAAAAAAGAAGAAAACTCCCTGCAACAAACCAACGCATAAGCCACTCTAAAACAATTTTTTGAGTTTTATTATATACCGACAAGATGAATTCGTAAAGTCTTGATCTTTTGTCGAAAAACAACCTTACAGAACCCTTTTTTACAGCTCCCTCAGCGATAAACCCCCTTAAAAAAAGCAAAGGGAATCAACCGATGTTTTTGGCCCCTATCTTGCTATTTCTTCTTTAGGCCATCCCCTTTTTAGAGAAAAAAAACCCTTGATGACAAAAGAGCAGGCTTTTTGCATCTCTACCAGAGGAAGTGGCCCCAACCGCCATCGACAAAGGAACAACTAGGCTCAATTCATGTCATTACTCGGCTCATTAGAAATCGGCAAAAAGTCGATGACCAACGCTCAGCAGGGGCAATCCACCACGGGGCATAACATTGCCAATGTGGATACCAAGGGGTTTTCTCGCCAAGAGATTGACCAGGTCACGGCTGCCCCCGCGGTAGCGGGCTATGGGCAGGGGGCGGACATTCGTTCGGTGCGTCGGATTCAAGACGGCTTCACCAAGGAAAAGGTGGTGGGAGAGCAAACAAAAGTCGGCAGTTGGGACACCAAAGAAAAGATTTTAAGTGAAGTCGAAGCAATTTTTACCGATTTAGAGGGCAATAAACTGCGCAATGCCTTAGACGAGTTCTGGAGCGCCTGGGGGACCCTCGCCCATGAGCCGGAATCCAGCACCATGAGAAAGGCCTTGCTTTCAAAAGCGGAAACCTTATCCGAACGGTTCCATATTTTTAACGAACGACTGACCGGGCTGCGCGATACCTTAAATAGCCGTATCTCTTCTCGCATTTTAGAGGCAAACCAATTGGCCAGGCAAATCGCGACCACCAACAAGCAGGTGGAACAACTTGAAAATAAAGGACTCCAGGCAAATGACGCGCGGGATCAACGCGAGCAGCTATTGCAACAACTCAGCAAGATCATTGAGGTGCGTTGGGATGAAAGCTCCAGGGGGACTTTAGATGTACAGATTCAAAACGGGCAAAGCATCGTCCATGGACGGGAAGCCTATGCCCTCATTCCCATGAAGCAAGCGGCTCGTCAAGGGGATGTGCAAATCGGCCTGAAAGGCCCCACGGGCCTGGTGACCGATGTGACCCATATTGTTGGGGGCGGCGTGTTAAAAGAACTGGTGCAACAACGAGATGGCAATGTCAGCGAATTTGCCGGGAATATCGACCTCATGGCCAAGGAATTGGTCTTTCGGGTCAATGGCCTGCACTCGGGGGGCACGGGGTTAAAGGGCGCTAAGGTGCAAGAGACCTCGGCCTACAGCCTCAACGATGAAGCGCGCAACCAACCCTTGCCCTTTTTGCAAAGCGGTAGTTTTGGCATCAACCTCGTGGGGATTGACGGCATCAAGGAGCGGGAACTCAACATTCAGGTTGAAGCGGGAAAAGACACGCTGGAAACCCTGGTCGATAAGATCAACACCGCTGCCGGCGCTTATGAGGAAGTCCGCAGTGAAGGAGCCCCTGAAGATGAAAATGCCCCGAAAGAAAAACGCCTCAAAGCCCAAACCCCCTTTAAGGCGGTCATCAATCCAGAAGGGAGCCTGAGCTTGATCGCCGACCAGGGGCGCAAGTTTTATTTTAACGGGGACAACACCAACTTCAACACCATCATGGGGTTCAACTCCTTTTTTCATGGGGTCAACGGGGCGGCGGACATTCAGGTCAATCAAGCATTGCTCGATGACGAAATGAACCTTGTCGCCGGTTACGGCATGACCCCCAGCGATAACCGCATCGCCGCGCAGATTGCCGAATTGCAGCGCACCGGGGTTTTAGCTGACGGGACCTTAAGTTTTGATGAGTTTTACAACGGGCAGACAACCGAGATCGGCTTAAAAGTCCAAGACGCGCAAAAAGGAGCCCAGTCCCATGGGCAGATGTTGGATCAATACGAGGCGTTGCGAGATTCGGTTTCCGCGGTCAACCTCGATGAAGAAATGGCCAATATGGTCAAATATCAGAGGTCTTATGAAGCCTCGGCAAAGTATTTAAGCACCATAGATGAAATGACCCAGTCGGTCATTAATATGTAGGCACCATGAGAGTCAGCGAGCAAACCAAGCACAACACGGTGCAAAAAAATCTAAACCAGAACGCGAACGAGCTGCAACAATTGCAGACCTCGATGTCGAACGGGAAGATTTTAAACAAACCCAGCGATGACCCCGTAGGGGCCGCCATGGTGCAGGACTACCGGACTTCCATCAATCACGCGAAAAATATTGAAAAGAATATCGGTAGTGACAAGGTCTGGCTCGACGCGACAGAAACCGCGATTACGCAAATGACCCAGACCATGATGAAGGTCAAAACCTTGGCCATGGATGGGGGGAACGGCGGAGCCAGTATGGAGCAACGCGCCGCCTTAGCCGATGAGATCGAGCTTCTGGCCAAGGATTTGGTGAATGTGGCGAACAGTAAAAAGGGAAAACTTTTCCTTTTCTCGGGCACCAAAAGCTTCACCGAGCCCTTAAAAATGAATTCGCGCATTCAAGAATCCGAAACCTTTTTTATGGGAACGAGGATCAAGTCGAGCGCCAAGGTGATCCCCCTAAAGCAAAATCAGCCTTTAGAAGGGCTGAAACCGGGCCCCTTAACCTTAACCTTAACCCCAACCAAGGAAAAACAAGCGGAATTGGACGCCTTGGCGGCAGCTAAAGCGGAAATCGCAAAAAAAACCTTGGATCAAGAGACGACTTCTCCAACAGAAACCGAGGCTGCCGCTGCCGCGGAAACAACCGCAAAAGAAGAAAAAACCGCCGACACCGCAGAAACTGCGGCTAAAGAAACCAAGCCCGGTGAAATCCCCACGGCCCCTCCGCTGCCGGTCAGCAACAGCATTACGATTATGCTCACCGGGCAAGAATCGTTCAACGAGATCATCGAAAAAATCAACAAGGCGGCGATTGAACAGGAAAAGTTTACCCCAGACCCCCATAGCCCTTTAGGCTTTCAAACTCGTCTCAGTGCCGAGGTAGGGCCGGATAACTATCTCTATTTAGACCCTACCGCGGGCTATCGTTTGAGTTTTGGGGAGGACCTATCCGGTTTTTTACAAAAAATGGGTTTTGTCACCCTTTCGAGTGGGGAGCAGGTTGCCCAGAACGCCGAGGGAACCGATCAAGTGGAAGAAACCGATCAGGTTCAAGTCACCGAGCCCTTGACCTTACCCAAAGAAATTTATGCCGCCGAGTTTAAGGGCTTTTCCAAAGACACCTACATCGTCAAGGTGGTTCAAGGTGGCACCTATGGCAACGCGCGCTATATTGTCAGTGACGACGGGGGCGAAACCTGGTCTAAAATTCAAGTGCTGCAAAAACAAAACGAAATCTACAACCCCGAGGGGAAGGCGAATAATAAGGTCCTCTTACAGTTTGGGGCAGAGGGCGAACCCTTCTTTAAAGAGGGGGTTGAATTCCGTTTTGAAGGCAACGAGTTCGTTGAATATAAAGGGAATGATCAAATTAAAGAGGTTCCCATTGATAATGGTATCAAAGTTGCTTTGAATATAACTGCAAGTGAGTTGCTCTTTAAAGAGGAAAACGACAAAGAAACGGTCAATGCTTTCGATGTCTTAAACCGCTTGATCGAATCTTTGCAAGATGATGATCAAGAAGCTGTTTTAGAGAGTCTCAATGAGATTGAAACCAGCATCCACCAGCTTTTAAAAAAGCAGAGCCAGGTCGGCTCAACGGTGCTGGAACTGGAAGCAAGCGAAGAACGGATGGCTAGTGAAATGGATACCAAGGCGGCAGAAATTTCAGAGATTGAGGATATCGACCTAGCCAAGGGCGCGGTGGATTTAAACAAGGCGGAACTCAAACATAAGGTTGCCTTGGACTCCGCGGCACGATTAGTGCAACCCACCTTGATTAGTTTCCTCAAATAGACACGCTAATCCAAGGAACGGATTAGAGATGATTCCCATCGCCATGGAGGGTGAACATGTTGATTCTAACAAGAAAACTTGGTGAAAGCATCACGATTGGTGACGACATTAAGATTCAAGTCCTTGAGATCAAGGGCAAGCAGGTGCGATTGGGCATTCAAGCCCCGAAGAAATATACGATTCATCGGGAAGAGATTTACCAGCGCATTCAAGACGAGAACAAACTGGCTGCTCAGCAGAGCCCCTTAAGCCTGAAGAGTATCTCGGACATTTGGAAGAAAAGAAAATAAACCCATTGCGGGCAAGCTCCGCAATATTCCCCGCAAGGGATCAATTGTAAATTAGAGGATAAAATGAAATTCGAAACCTCCCGCTTTGGTCAGATTGACGTAAAAAACGAAGAGATCTTAATCTTTCCCGAAGGCCCTTTGGGCTTTCCCGACTGCACCCGCTTTACCCTGATTCAAGAAGAAAAGGCGCACCCCTTTTCCATGTTGCAATCCTTGGATAACGCCAACTTGGCTTTTGTCATTATTGACCCCTTGGTGGTTCGCCATGACTATCACTTCAATGTGACTAAAGAAGACTTGCAACTGGTAAAGGCAGAAAGCGTGGATGAAATGGTAGTCTACGCGATTGTTACCATGGCCGCGGAGCTTTCCGATGTGACGGTGAACCTGCAAGGCCCTCTGGTCATCAACAAGAAGCGCCGGATTGGCCACCAGTTTGTTTTAATCGACTCAGAATATACCACTCGCGAGTCTTTGGTTCAAACGATTGAAAATATTGGTGGTACGGACTCTCAACAGTCTGTTTCTTCAGGTAAGGAAGAACAGAAAAAGGCAATTTAACTCCCCTTTTGTATTTCTTCCAATTCCTTTGCGGGAAAGCCCTCCAGCCTTTGGCCAGAGGGCTTTTTTTTTGCCTTGATTTCTTGACCATTGAAGTCATGTTTTTAACATATATGATTTCAGTTAATTAAAATATTTACCTCCCAACGCAGCTGGCTTTTATTTGACAGGAGTGCCACAAGCAAGGCACTATCTAGATAAAATCTCTATTTTTTTTGCATCGACTCCAACCAGACCATGACACAGTTTTTTGATAATTATTCCTCTTGCGTTGGCTCGACCCCCTTAGTGGAAATGAAGCGATTGTCTCTCAACCGCGACACTCGCTTGCTCGCTAAGATGGAAATGTTCAACCCCGGCGGCAGCCTGAAAGACCGCATTGGTTTAGCCATGATTGAAACCGCGGAAAAATCGGGAAAACTCAAACCCGGCAGCGTGGTCGTAGAGCCTACCAGTGGAAATACCGGAATCGCCCTCGCTTGGATTTGTACCGCTAAGGGCTACCGCTGCATTTTGACCATGCCCGAAACCATGAGTTTGGAACGAAGAAAACTCTTGCAGGCCTTGGGGGCGGAACTGGTGCTGACCGAGGGTTCGAAAGGGATGAAAGGGGCCATTGAAAAGGCGAAAGAAATTGCGAGTTCCGACCCCGGTTACTACATGCCCCAACAGTTTCAAAACCCCGCTAATTCTGAAGTTCATCGGCAAACCACGGCCCTGGAGGTTTGGGAAGGGGCGGGAGAAAAGGTCGATTTCTTTATTGCCGGAGTGGGTACCGGCGGCACCATTACCGGAGTGGGAGAGGTTTTAAAAAAGAAAAACCCCCAGGTCAAGATTATTGCCGTCGAGCCCAAAAGCAGCCCTGTCTTAAGCGGAGGGCAGCCGGGCCTGCACAAAATTCAAGGAATCGGGGCCGGCTTTGTCCCCGAGGTTTTAAATGTACAAATCATTGATGAGATCATTCAAGTTACGGATGAAGCCGCCATGCGGGGCGCACGACTTTTAGCCTCCAAAGAGGGGGTCTTGGCGGGGATCAGTTCCGGGGCGGCAATCCATGCCGCTTTAGAGGTGACCCAACGGCCCGAGGCGGCAGGAAAGCAGATCGTGGTCGTGCTGCCCGACACGGGAGAGCGTTATCTCTCCACTCCTCTTTTTGACCCTCTGGGTTAAAAGAGGCCTTGATTGAACCTTCAGCCCCGAGGTGCGATGAAAAAGAATCTACAAAAAATTCAGATCACTTGGATCGGACTTTTATTCATTTTGGTTCCCAATGTTCTTTTCGCCCCTGACTACGGCAAGGCGATGAAGCTGTACAACGCGCGGAGAAATGTACTCAGTGAGATTTTGCAGGTTATAGCCTTGGTCGCTATTATCGTCGCGGTGGTTTACGCGGTGAAGTATTATAAAAAATGGAAAGAGGGGAAAAAGCCGCCCCGAGGCGGTATGGGGAGTGGCAACAGTTGGGATGAAAAGGATATGATGTAGGCCGCCCCGGACGAGTTGAGCCAATGCGGACCGTCGGCAAAAACGGTTGGAGCGTTTGGTCCCAACCGTCTTTTTTGAGGGCTTTTATCTAACCGAGCTTTCCCTTAGAAACTAAGAACTCCGCGATTTGAATGGCGTTTAAGGCCGCCCCCTTCCAGAGTTGATCGGCAACAACCCAAAAAGCCAATCCCCTAGGATGGGAGAGGTCTTCACGGATACGGCCCACGAAGGTGTCATAGGTTTTTGAAGCCAGACGGGGCATGGGATAGCCGCCCTTTTTTTGCTCATCTATCACGGTTACTCCCGGAGCAAGGGCCCAGAGTTCTTTGGCCTTGCCTGCGGTTACCTTGTCCTTGGTTTCGATCCAAATCGCCTCGGAGTGGGCCCGCAAGACGGGAACCCGCACGCAGGTGGCCGAAACCTTGAGCCCTGGAATGCTCATGATTTTTCGGGTTTCATGGACCATTTTCATTTCTTCTTTGGTGTACCCGCCTTCTAAAAAGACATCCACCTGGGGAATCACATTCAACAAAATCGGAGCGGGGTACACCTCCGCCTTTTCTTCTTTTCCCGTCGCGAAGGCTTTGGTTTGGGCTTTTAATTCCTCTACCGCCTTGGCTCCCGAGCCCGATACACTTTGGTAGGTGGCAACCACCACCCGCTCAATGGGGGAAAAATCATGGATCGGCTGGAGCGCCACGACCATTTGAATGGTGGTGCAATTGGGATTGGCGATGATTCCTTGGTGGGTCAAGGCGGCTTCGGGGTTCACCTCGGGCACGACCAGGGGAATCTCAGCGTCCATGCGAAAGGCACTGGAATTATCAATGACCAAGGCCCCCGCCTGGGCTGCCGCGGAGGCAAATTCCTTGGAGCGCTCAGCACCGGCGCTGAAAAAGGCGAGCTCAACGCCCTTAAAGCTGTCGTGGGTCAACTCTTCTACAATGATTTCTCGCCCCTTGAACTTGAGTTTTTTGCCCGCGCTCTGAGCGCTGGCCAAAAGACGCAAGGAGGTCACCGGAAAATTTCGCCGTTCTAAGAGTTCGATGAATTCAGCTCCAACAGCGCCGGTCGCGCCTGCAATGGCAATCTTCATGGATAAGGACCAAAAGAGGAAACAAATTAAAAAGAATCTTTTATTCAACCAGAACGGCGCAAGAAGTCAAGGGGCAGCTTGAAAAGAGGTGACTCTGGGTTTATGGAAGCACAAGCAATCAACCGGTGGAAGGGAATCAAGGCGAAGGGGCTTGCTCCCTGCCTGCCCAAGGCATGGGTCTTGGATTTTGGGCAGCCCCCACCTGTAGGGCCAGCCCCATCCCCCTCAACTTAAATCCTCCTGTCCCAACTCCAACAGGCTCTCCGGCAAGCTTTTCTTGGTCTTGGCTCCTAATTTTTTCAAGGCTCCCGCTTTGCCCACTAAATTGCCCGACCCGCTGGAAAGCTGTTTGTGAGCCCCTTCATAGGCTCTTTGCGCCCGATCTAAGTTTTTCCCAATCTCTTCTAAGCTGTTTAAAAAACCCACGAACTTATCGTGGAGTTTTCCCGCTTCTTCGGCGATGATCTGGGCATTTTTATTCTGACTGTCGATTCGCCAAAGGTTATTGATGGTCCGCAGGTTGACAATCAAGGTCGAGGGGCTGACCGGGATCAGGTTTTTTTCATAGGCCTCTTTAAAAATATCTGGATCCTCTTTCAGGGCGAGCAAAAAGGCCGGTTCAATGGGGATGAACAAAAAAACATAATCCAGGGTATTGATTCCGGTGATTCCCTCATAATGCTTTAAATGCAATCCCTTGATGTGGTTGCGAGTCGCTTGCAGGTGTTCCGCGAGGGCCTGTTTTCGCTCTTCTGCGGTTTCTGCGGAACTGTAGCGCTCATAGGCCCTTAAAGGTACCTTCGCGTCAATCACCAAATGCCTTTGGTTGGGCAAATGTACCACCACATCGGGGCGGAGTTGCCCGCCCCCTTCCTCATCCCCCTGTTTGTAGCTCGCTTGCGTCTCGAAATGAATTCCCTTTTGCAACCCCGAGCGTTCTAAAATTTGCTCTAATTGCATCTCTCCCCAGTCCCCCTGAACCTTTGCGTCCCCCTTGAGCGCCCGGGTCAAGTTCGCGGCCTCTTGGGTCATTTTTGGTTCAAGGCTTTTAAAAGGTGGAGTTCTTTTGCTTCTTTTTCGTGGATCTCTTCCACCTTTTTTTTAAAACCTTCTAAATCTTTCTGAAAGGGGTTTAAAAGCTTTTCCAGATTCTCGCTGTGGGATTTCTGAAATTTGCTTCCCTTTTCCTCTAAAATCTTCTGCGCCAAGTTGGTAAAACTTTCGCCCAAGCGGGCTTCTGCGTTGGTTAAAAGTTCTTTTTGCTCGGCAAGTTTTTCCTTTTCCCCGGCTAACCGAATTGCCCCTTCTTGCAGGGATTCTCTCAGGTGGCGCAGTTCTTTCTCTTGCCTTTCCTTGTTGAAGATAAAAGCGGTTTTTTCCTCCTCCAGAGCTTGGTTTTGCTGGGTGCGCTCTTCTAAGCGGGCGGTAGCGGCCTTCAATTCCGCTTCAACAGGGGCCAGCCGTTGCAGTTCAGCTGTAAGCTTTGTGAGTTTCTCTTCTAAAAAGGGCAACCGCGCCCTTTTTAAGGCGCCGAAAACATAGACCGCCAGAGCCAACAGCAAACCCAAGGCAAGGCCGAGGGAAAAATAAAGGAACAGAATAGAATCCATCATTCAACCGGATTGGGAGTGGAAAGAGCTTCTGGGGCAAAACAGGCTTTAAGTTCTTGGGGGATCTTCGGCCTTCCCCTCTCGTTTAAGGCGGTGCCGATGATCTTTGCTTCCAACACCAAGACCCCGTCGCTGCGGCGGATCTCCTGTTCAAACAGAAAGCGCGCCCTGGATTGACGGCGGAAGTTTAAAAACACCGTAAACCGATCCCCGGAGGTGAGAATTTGTTTATAATCCAGCTCTGCCCGAGTGACCACCAAGCGAATCCCCTGCCGGTGCAAACTCGCGAAGTCCAAACCGATGTCTTTTAAAAACTCGTGTCGGCAATGTTCCAAGTAACCTTGATAAACCCCATTGTTGACCATGCCCAATAGGTCTAACTCGTAGTCTCGAACCTGAAAGTCCAACTGATATTGCCAATCCATTAGGGGGCCTGTAATTGGTTGATATAATTTCTCCAGGCGATCCAGCGGGATTCTTGCCGATGCACGAAGTTCGCTTCTAAACGCCAATCCCCAGTTTGAATTAAATTAATCATGCGATCCAATTTATGTTTTTTTAAATAGCGCTCAAAAATCTTTGGGATAATACCTTCTGTGTCGTGCGCCGTGATATGCCGCAAGGCGCGAATGATGGCGGGGTCTTCAATCTCTTGCTCCGCCTTGGCTAAAAACAGCAATCGTTCGACCTCAGGGGTGGTTTGAATCCATTCAAAAATCACCGAGAAATCCTCATAGGCGAAATATTTTTTGGTTATGAAGAGGTACAGACGATTGGTGCGCCAAGGGGTGACTTGAGCGCTCGTTTCGTAATCGGTGATCATCTTGGCTAGACTGTAAACAATCTCGGGCTTGGCCTTGACTTTTTCTCTAAAAACGGCAAAAAACTTATCCCCTAAGAGCTGCATAAAAACTAAGGAAATCTTCTTCTCCAACTCCTTAGAGATGATTTGATGCTCTGCGAGCAACCAGCCTACCAAAAACTGCAAAAATCGGCCTTGGATCATATTGGCCAAAAACTGGGCGTTATTGCTATCGAGTTCATCGGGAGCAGAGGTAAACTGACTTAAGCAGTTGACCATGGCCTGAGTATAAGAGTTAAGCTTATTTTGCTTCATGGCTGGGGACGAGCTGTTTGGTATCGAGCCATCAAGCGGGCAAATAAGGGTAGAGCCCCTTGTACCTTTTTGGGCTCAACGCAATAGGCGATACGAAAATAACCGGGCCGGGCAAAAGCGCGGCCCGGCACAAGCAGCAGGTTTTCTGCTTGTGCCTCGGCGACAAAAGCGGCATCGTCCGGGTTGGGGCTTTTGGGAAAGAGATAAAAGGCCCCCTCGGGCTGGGTCACTTCGTACCCCGCCGCGCGCAAACCCCGCACCAAGGCGTCTCGATTTTGTCGGTAGGGGGTTAAATCCACCATGGCGTTTCCCACCAGGGGAAGGACGCGCTGCCAAATCGCCGGAGCGTTGACAAAACCTAAAATGCGTAAAGCCACGCTGGCGACTTGAAAAAGCAACTCCCGCTCCGCATGTTGGGGGGAGATGGCCAAATAGCCGATGCGCTCCCCCGGAAGAGCTAAGTCTTTGGAATAGCTGGTTACGATCACGCTGTTGGGATAGGCCGCTAAAATGCTGGGAACCTCGTCCACATAAGCGATCCGGCGATAGGGCTCATCCGAGAGCAGCGTGATGCCGCTGCCGAAGGTTTGCGCTTTATGACGCAACAATTCGCCGAGAGCGGCAAGTTCTTCTTTAGAATAAACGACCCCCGTCGGGTTATTGGGGCTATTGATGATCAAGGCTTTGGTTTTTTTGCTGATCGCCCGTTCCAGGGCCGCTAAATCCAGGTGAAAATCAATCTGGGTGGGCACTTGAATCGGAATGCCTCCATGATTTTGAATATAGGCGTCATATTCTACAAAGTAAGGGGAAAAGACAATCACCTCTTCCCCCGGGTTGAGCAATGCCTTTAAGGCTACATTTAAGCCTCCGCCGGCTCCCACGGTCATGATCAGGTCGGTTTGTCGGAAGTCTAGACCGGTTTCTTTTTTCAATTGCGCCGCCAAAAAGCGACGCACCTCGGGCAGCCCCGCGTTGGGCATATAGCGATGCAAGCCCTTTTTGTCTTCGGTCAGCACCTGGGCAATCGCTTGATGCACCTCTTTGGGGGGCTCAAACACAGGGTTGCCGAGGGAAAAATCAAAGACCTGCTCGGCGCCATAGAGTTTGGAGCGTTTCTCCCCCTCTTCAAACATCTTGCGAATGCTCGAACCGGCCTGTAAAGAATCCAGCATCTTTTGGTTTAAACCCATTATAAAAACTCCTGGGTGAGGCAATGTTTAATATAATCCGCCGCCTCGGTGGGGTCGTCGTGCAGGGTGAAAAGGTCTAAATCCTTTTGGCTGATCACCTGCCACTTTAAGAGGTGCTTAAAATCCAAAAAGCCTTCCCAAAACTCACGACCAAAAAGCACGATGGGCATTTGTAAATGAATCTTCCCGGTTTGGCGCAAGGTGAGAAACTCAAAAAGTTCATCCATGGTGCCAAAGCCGCCGGGGAACACGACCAGGCAACGGGCTAGGTTGGCAAACCAGTATTTGCGCATAAAGAAATAATGAAATTCAAAGCTTAAATGCTCGGTCTGATAGGGGTTGGGGTTTTGTTCATGGGGCAGAGTAATATTTAATCCAATGCTGGGCGCGTTGGCTTGTTCCGAGCCCCGGTTTGCCGCCTCCATCATCCCCGGTCCCCCGCCAGAGCAAATGGTGAAACGCTTTTCCGGTTGTACAATGGATTGCGACCAGTCCGCCAACTGCCGAGCCAGCTCCACGGCGTCATCGTAATATTTGGCCAGTTTGAGTTGCATGGGAGCGGTTTTCAATTCCCTTAAGGCAGCCTTGTCGCCATTTTGCGCTGTTTTTTCCAGGCGAGTAATATGTTGCTCTACCTCGGCTCTACCTTTAGAGCGAGCCGAGCCAAAAAACACGATGGTATTATAAATCTCTTCTTTTTGGTAGGTTTCCCCCGGGGCCAACATTTCGCTTAAGACCCGAATGGGGCGGCCCTCGTCGGACATGATAAAATCCATATCGCGGTAGGTCTTTCTCCGCCAACTGGCATCGGCAAGGAAATCTTTTTGTAAACTTTGCTCTTCTAAACTACTCTTTTTCATTTGACCCTTGAAAGGAATTAGGGACTATGAAACCTTAGGCTTCGTTCCCCTTTTGTTATTCTTCATCCACCTTCGAGCGATGTCAAACCTGATCATCCGAAACAAAAAAGCTTTTCACAATTACGAAATTCTAGATCGTATGGAGGCGGGGATCGCCTTGGTGGGAACAGAGGTGAAAAGCATCCGTTTGGGCAGGGTAAAAATCTTAGAAGCCTTTTGCCGCATCAATCAAGACTATGAACTGGAGCTTTGGCAATTGGAAATCAGCCCCTACAGCCACGGCAATTTGCACAATCACAAGGTGGACCGGGTACGCAAGCTTTTAATGCATAAAAAAGAGATTGTTAAACTGGCGGCTAAGATGCAGGAAAAAGGTTTGAGCCTTGTCCCCCTCTCCATGTATTTCAAGCGGGGTAAGGTGAAGGTGCAGATTGCTTTGGCCAAGGGCAAAAAACTGCATGATAAAAGGCAGGATATGAAAGAAAAGGATGCCAAGTTATAGATTGACCGCGCCATGAAGCAAAATCGCTAGGCCAATGGCCAACCTCTTGTCTTAAAAGGGTTGATGGCTAATTTTCCGTTGCTTTTTCCCAATCGCTGCCTTGAAAAAAAACCTTCTCCAACTGGTGTTGCAGGCTTGCAAAATCGTCTAGACTGCGCGCGTTCAGGCTATATTTATCAGGCGCGATACGCGGGCGGCTGTAGACATGAATTCCGCAAAGCGGGCAAAAGCGGTGGCTGGCGGTTCTGGTGCCAAAACGATACTCGCTTAAGGGAGTGGACTCGTTTAAAACATGAAAATTCTCCGGTTCCACCCGTAGGTGCAAGGCTCCCTTTCGGGCGCAGATGCTGCAATCGCATTCGATCACTCTCAAACTTTCTACCTGCGCCGTGTAGCGGAAATTTCCGCAGTGGCATTGCCCTGTCAAATTCATTTGCCCTCTTGAAGGATTCTAGGCCCTTAAAGCGGACCTACCTCTTGTCGTTTCTTCCACCTTTAGGCTAAGTTAAATCAAACACCCCAAAAAAGTCAAAACATGAAACAGGTAAAACATCATTTCTGCTGGGCGGAATGCGTATCCTTAAAGGCAACGGCAGCCAGGGATTTTTACACCCAACTCTTCGGCTGGACTCATCAAGACAAAACCATGCACAATGGGCTGGATTATACCACTTTTTTACTTCAAGAAGAGCCCTGTAGCGCTTTGCATGCCATGCCCAATGAACTGGCGGCCCAAGGCGTGCCCAGTCACTGGGCCTATTTCATCTCTACCCCCGACTTAGAACAGAGCTTAGCCAAGGCCCGTGAGCTGGGCGCGGAAATCGTGCAAGAAGCGGCCCTGGTAGAGGGTTCGGGCCGCATTGGGGTGATTACCGATCCGACCGGGGTTTTACTGCATTTTTGGGAAGCGGGGAAAGAAAAGGGTTTTGGCCAGTTCCCCCCGGGCCAAGCCGGGGCCCCTTGCTGGTTTGAATTGATCAGTGGACAACCAGAAAAGGCAATCGAATTTTATACCGCTCTTTTTGGCTGGGAGGCGAGAGCGATGGAACTCCCTAATTTAAACTACTGGCTTTTTACGCAAGACAACATCCCCGTGGCGGGGTTGTTGGACGCTCCGGATTCTTGTAAGGAGATCCCCCCAACCTGGATGATTTATTTCAACTCCCAAAACTTAGACGCAGATACTGAAAAATCCAAAGCCTTAGGGGGGCAGGTTGTCGAGCCTCCGCAAACCATTTCTGTAGGAAGTTTCAGCCTGCTTGCCGACCCGGCCGGGGCGGTTTTTGCGCTGTTGTGGATGGACCCGAATTTTTCTTCTTCTTCAAACTAAAGCGAGGCCTGGATGCAAATCGAAATTTTTACCGACTTCATTTGACCTTTTTGCTATCTCAGTACCGGGCGTATTGAAGGCTTACGAAAAAAAACAGGGGCCACGCTGCTTTGGCGCTATTTCCCTCTGCACCCAGAGATACCTGAAGCAGGCCAAGATATAGCAAGTTATTTTCAAGTCGATTCAGCGCGAATGGAGAAAATTCATCAAGGAATTGCCAAACGATTAGAGCAAGAAGGCCTAGACTACGCCGCCAAACCAGGGGGAATTTATAACACGAGGCAAGCCCAAGAATTGGCCAAATGGATTGACTTGCGCTACCCCCAGCACGATGCCAGGAAAATTTTTTATCGCGCTTTTTTGGTGGAAAACCTAAACCTTGGGCAAACAGAATTACTGTTGGATTATGTGGCGACGCAGGGCCTCCCCCGATTTGAAGCAGCGGAGGTGCTGCAAAAAAAGAAAATGAAAGAGGCAGTGGACCAAGATTGGGGCAGAGCCATGTCAATGGGGGTGAGGTCCATCCCCAGTTTTTTGGCAAACCAAACTTTGATGGTCGGGGCCCAAAGTGAAGAAAAAATGCTGGAATTTTATCGTTACGCCTCCAACAGGCCAAGCTAATCCAGGCAGGGTTGGATATCCACCAAACAGTGGCTCAGCTAAGCTTGGCGCAAAAGCTCTTCCTTAAGAAAAAACCAGCTGGCAACAAGCCTGCCCCCTCTCCCTAAAAGCCTTCCTTGACTAAGCTTAAGCAATTACGGTATCTTAACATTATAGAGATAGTAGACAATCGACCCTTCTTGATCTTTGCCCATCATCTTTGGGGGTGCATTTGGATTTCGACTGGGAGAGGTGTCGGCTGAACAGCAAGCCCTGGTTGATCGAATGGCCAGGTAAAAATTCGATCATTTTATAACTGCCAACAACGCAGAATACAGCCTGAACGAAGCAGCCATCGCTGCCTAGTTTTAGGCCTCCGGCCCCGGGGCAACCTCGGGCTGGGCGGAGGAGCGAGGAACGCCTAAATTACTCGCCACCTTTGAACAAAATATATGGGCTTACTTCCCTTATCGCCTTGCTGAGGGGAGAACATGAAAGAGGCTGGCCCGATGTGAGTCTTGTTTTCTAGCAACAGAATCGGGTAAGAAGGCAAGAAGAAAACTAAGCTTGTAGAACACTGCCTATTCCCTTTCAGGACGGGGGTTCGACTCCCCCCACCTCCACCATTTGTTCTAAAGGTCGGACTAGGCCTATACTCACTTTACTTAGTAACTACGGGCCTCTGTAGAGGTCACAGTGCTTGGATTTCACCATGAAATTCAGACCCCATCGAATGGTCTGGGTCCGAACGCATAAAAGTGGCCCATTTTACTACCGCTGCCTTATTCCAAAGTCAATACAGCCCTACCTTCAAGGGAAATCTGAATTCAAGATTTCACTGTCAACAGGTTTGGAAAAACAAGCACATAGACTATCTTTAAAACTCCAAGAATATGCCAATAAACTTTTTATAGCTGTTAATATTCGCCGTAAGTCCTTTTCTTTAAGCATTCTTAAAAATTTGCTGAAAGCGGAGTTAAAGAAAATTATTGCAGAACAGGAAGATAGGGGCTATGTTGTGACTAAAAAGATAGCCCTAAAGAATATTATTACATGTGGAAGAACAGGAACTATAGGAAAAAGACTAAAATTACTTAGTCGCCCCTTAAGAACCAGCAAAAGCTAAGCAAGCTGATCGGTTGGAGGAACGATTTGCTCCAGAAGCAATATCCAAATCCAGGCAAAAAGAAGGGCCAAGGCCCTCATGGCTTTCTTGAAGTT
Source organism: bacterium (assembly GCA_024275165.1). Classification (GTDB taxonomy): domain Bacteria; phylum SAR324; class SAR324; order XYD2-FULL-50-16; family XYD2-FULL-50-16; genus JAJRZQ01. The sequence continues at coordinate 144,036 of JAJRZQ010000025.1, forward strand.
GAAGGCCGCCGCCGCCAACAGGACATTGATCTCGTCCCCAACCATACCTTTAAGAAAATTCCGCTTCATCCGGTGGTCCGATTTCAAATGCCCGATGATGGGCTCAATCGCCGCCCTGCGGCGGAAGCGTTTTCTCATTTTCTGTTTCTCATAAGCGGTGGCATCTTTTTTGGGAGGTCTTGGAATCAGGATGACCGTGTCTTTGATCCAGCTTTTGCCTCGATACCCCCTGTCGCAAACCGCCACTTCTGGTTGTAAAAATTTGAATCTGATCTGACAGTACACCCTATTTTGAGCGTTGAGCAAACTCTATTCGAGTTTGCTTGCAGTGCCTACGGCGCAGTATCGCCTGCGCGGCGGGCGTGTCCGTTAGTTTAA
>JAJRZQ010000026.1 GCA_024275165.1 bacterium
CGAGAGACTCTAATAAGGCGATTTCTTGGGTGATGTCGAGGTTGTTGGAGTTGGCTGAATCATCAATCATTAAATTGAGGCGATCTAACCCGGTTAAAAGCGCGTCGATATGGGCCTTGGAAAAAATGAGCTTCCCCGTGCGGGCTTGGCTCATGATGTTTTCCATGACATGGGCCAAACTGGCCAAGCGCTCTAGACCAAAGAAGCCGGCCCCTCCCTTGATGGAGTGGACGCTGCGAAAGAGCCGGTTGAGCGTATCCAGATTTTCCGGGTCATCTTCCAGGCTCAACAAGTCGGGCTCAATGGTGGATAAATGCTCTTTCGCTTCTTCTAAAAAGCCGACTAGCATATCCTCGTCATTAAGCATGCTTCACCTCTACGCTGAATTGTTCGTTGAGGCGGAAAAGCTTTAAAACCTTTACAATGGGTTCATTGCAGCCGATCACCTTGAAGTTTTTCCCCACGGCCTTGGCTTTTTTAAAGAGGCCGACAATAAGATTGATCCCAATGGAATCTAAGGTTTCAACTTGGGAACAGTCGAAAATGAGTTCTTCCCATTGATCATTGGAATCGAGGTGAGCGATTAGAGTTTCGCGCATGGAGGGGACATTGGAGGCAATGATTTCATCTTCAGGTAAACAAAAAAGCTTAGCCCCCTCTTCGTGGAACTGGATCATGGCAACCTTCGATTTATGGTTCTATTGAGTCTTTTTGAATTGGTATCGTTACATTTTTAGCTTGCTTGGCGATGAATTCGCGCAACGCAATTTAATGTAAGAAAAAAAATAAAAAAGCTAGTTTACTCAAATATAGTTATATAAGAAAATGCCTTAACAGTACACCGAAAAATAATCATTCTTTAGCCTCTATAGGGGGGTTCCCCTAGGCTGGAGCGAATTTGCATCCGAGAGTTTTCCATGGCCCATCACTCCAGCCCAGTTTTTTTTGCCGTTACCATGGGGGACGCCGCCGGTATTGGCCCGGAAATTGTAGCAAAAGCCTTAAGCGACCCGGCGATGCCCCAAGGGGCTATCCCCATTGTCATAGGAGAGGCGAAAACCCTACAGGAACGGATAGATTGGTTGGGCCTAAAAACCAAGGTTTGCCCCTTAAGTCAATGGCCCACCGGCCCGGCCCAGGCAGGAGAGATTTGGGTTTTGGAGGCGGGAACCCTCAACCGCGCGGGCTTTGCCTGGGGCAAGCCCCACGGCGGGGCAGGGGAACTGGCCTATCAAAGTATTGTGACCGCCGTGCGCTTGGCTAAAGAAGGGAGGGTGCGAGCCTTAGTGACCGCGCCGATTTGTAAGGAGTCGTTACATCTCGCGGGGCATAAATATGACGGGCATACGGGATTGATCGCCGAGTTGTGCGGCTGCCGCCGCTACCGGATGACCTTTTGTACCCTGGATTGGCGGATTATTCATGTGACGGCGCACCTGGCTTTGTCTCAAGCGCTGGAGCAGATTACCGTGGAGCGAGTATTAGAAAGCCTGCAAATCGGGTGGGAGCATCTTATCCAGCTCAAGATCCATGCCCCTCGCATCGCTGTTTGCGGGTTGAACCCTCACGCGGGGGAAGCCGGTATTTTTGGGCGAGAAGAAATCGAAATCATCCAGCCGGCGATGGATCGGGCTCGGGCTTTAGGCATTGCCTGCGAGGGGCCCTTTGCGCCCGATACGATTTTCCTTAAAGCCTTTCAGGGGGAATACGATCTAGTGGTGGCGCAATATCATGATCAGGGCCATATTCCCGGAAAACTCGCCGCCTTTGATCGGGGGGTGAATGTCACCTTGGGCTTGCCCATCATTCGCACCTCTGTGGATCACGGTACGGCTTTCGATATCGTAAAAAAAGGGAGGGCAGACCACCGCAACTTCTTTCATGCCTATCGTTACGCTTTAGGGATGGCCAATTTGTTGGAGTGATCCATTTGGAAAACTTTTTTCCGCAAAGGCTTTACCTAGGCCGGAAATGCTGACAAAATGGCGCAAATCGCTTCTGGAAAAAACTGCCCCTAATTTTTCAGTATAGAAGAACTCCCCATAGCTGCTCTAAGCCATTCGCTTTACCTGCTTGATTGGCGAGCTATCTCGGTTCACAAGGCTCTTTGATCTTCGGGGGGCCTACATTCAAATTTTAGGAACTGCATGCCTGTTAAAAAAAACTTAAAAATTCTCGTGGTTGAGGATAATGAAAAAATCCGCAAACTTTTGTGCAATCTCTTGAGCAATATCGGTTTTGCTTCCATCGCGGAAGCCGAAAACGGCAAACTCGCTTGGGATAAAATGCACGCCTACACCTACGACCTGGTACTGACCGATTGGCAAATGCCGATCATGGATGGCATTGAGCTTTTAAAACTGATCCGTCGCGATGCGCACCTAAAGGATATGCCTGTGATGATGATTACCGCCAGTGATAAGCAGGATCACATTATTGAGGCGGCTAAATTCAAGGTCAACGGCTACATCGTAAAGCCCTTTAGCGTAAAGACGATTGTGGAAAAGATCGATAAGGTTTTTGAAAATAGGGAATGACCTCAACCTGGACTGCGCCGGCGCTGGTTAAGTGGATTGCGGAGGACTTAGCGGCAAAGGGGTTCCCCCCTCCCCATCGCCCCGAGGCAGAGCGATTGGTATCCTTTGCCTTAGGGCTTTCTCGTTTGGAACTCTACCTTCAATTCGACAAACCGATCAACGAACGGGAGCGAGAGCATTTAAAGGCATTGCTGCGCCGTCGTTACCTCCATGAGCCTTTAGGTTATGTGCTGGGGGAAGCGCATTTTTGGGGTTTGACCCTAGCGGTAGGGCCGGGGGTTTTAACCCCTCGTTTTGATTCGGAAATCCTGATTGAGGCCTGCCTCCCCTGTTTACCCAAAGAGCCGGGAAAAGCGTTTCAGGCCGTTGAGCTGGGCGCGGGGAGCCTCTGCCTCTCGTTGGCTATCGGGATGGAGGGAAAGGGCATGGAACTGCTCGCCTTGGAGGCAAGCCCTGAGGCTTTAAGCTGGGCAAAAAAAAACCTAGCGCGCTACCAAGGGGAGTTGCAGGAACGGGGCAATCATTTGCGGGTTCTTTTGTCCGATGGCTTTGCCGCCTTAGAGGGCTCTCAGGTGGACCTGATCTTTTCCAACCCCCCTTACATCGCCCGTAGAGAGGTCACCTCCCTAGAGCCCGAAGTGCGTGATTTTGAGCCTCTCCTGGCTTTAGACGGGGGTGAATCCGGGCTCGAGTTTTATCACCTACTCGCCCAAACCGCATCGCAGAGGCTAAAAATTCAGGGCTGGCTTTGTTTTGAGCATGGCTTTGACCAACAAGACGCCATTCTTGACTTGCTCAAAGGCTATCCCGCCCTTAAGCTGGACCTTCTCTGCAAGGATTACCAAGGCCACCCCCGCGCGATGCGCTGGCAAAAAATAGCATGAGTCCACTCCCTTTTTTTTATCAAGCGACCCTACAAGCCTTTGAGGCTTATTTAGAGCGGCAGTTCCCCGTTTTACCCGCTTTGGCAGAGGCCTTGGAGCGCTCCATGAAATACAGCCTCTTTGCCGGTGGAAAGCGCTTGCGCCCCGTTTTGCTGCTCACTTGCCTGGAGTCTGCCGGAGGCAAGCGAGAGGTTGGCCTACCCTTTGCCGCCGCTATTGAATGTATCCATACCTATTCTTTGATTCATGACGATTTGCCCTGCATGGACGATGACGACTTCAGAAGGGGCAAACCCACCAATCATAAGGTTTTTGGGGAGCCCTTAGCCCTTTTGGCCGGGGATGGGCTTTTGAGTGAGGCCTTTGCCTGGGCGAGCGATCCAAACTTAGCGACGGACTTGGCCCCGGAGCGCCGTTTGGGGGCTTTGCACCAAATGGCTAAAAAAGCGGGGAATTTTGGAATGGTTGCCGGGCAAGCGGTGGATATTCTTTCCGAGGGGAAGCCGGGCAGTCAGGAGGTTTTAGAATTCATTCACTTTCACAAAACAGGGCAATTGATCTCCTTGAGTGTGGAAATCGGGGGGATTTTAGCGGGGCTGGAGGGGGAGCGGCTGGCCCACCTCGTGCGCTTTGGCGAAGGCATCGGCAAGGCCTTTCAGATTCAAGATGACATCTTGGATGTCACCGGCAGCGACCAGGAACTCGGGAAGCCCGTTGGCTCGGACGAAAAAAATCAAAAGCTTACCTACCCCAGCCTGTACGGGTTGGAGCATTCCAAAGCCATGGCGGAAGAGGTCTTAAGGGAGGCCCTGTTCGCCTTGGAGCAAGCGCGGGTTCAAAGTCAGTCCTTGCGGGAATTGGCTTTTTTCGTGTTGCGGCGCAAGAGTTGAGGCGGGTCATGCCTGATCCGCCTTGAATCCTCTCCATTTTTTCAGGCGCGGATTTTGTTCAGGAAACCCTGAAAAAAGCAGAGTTTCCCAGCAAGGCAGGGATGCCTTGCCAAATCAAAAAGCGGAACTTATTGATTCGCGTTGAGGTTGTGGGTTCCTTAAGGCTTTTTTAAGGCTTTTTGCATCTCTTTCGAGGGGGCGAGTTGGTTGAACCGCCCCACCTTTTTGGTTCTGATCAGTAGGGTCAAGTGGTAGGGGCCCAGTTCCAATTGCAACTTTTGGGGGCTTTTTGTGGATGCGGGGTACTGGATACGCAACAACCCCCAGCGGGCCTCTTGCGCTTTTTTCTCCCAACCGGAAATCCGTTCCAACCCGCCACCCCATAAAAGCTGGCGCAGGCGTTCTGGGGGTAGGCTTAAGGAGAAAAAAGGGTTGGCTCCCACTTGAAAACTCCGCTCTTCTCTGGGCAAATAGACCTGGGTGTGTTTTTCGTCAATCCATACCTCGGCGAGCGCGGGCCCGAGGGGGTGGGAAAGCGTGAGCAGGGCCGCCTTTTCTCCCGAAAAGAGGGTGAAGTTGGCGGTGCCCTTCCAATCGGGAGATCGCAGGGCCAAACGGCCTTGCAGCCGCAGCCCGATTCCCTTCGGAAGCGGTTGCTGGGGGTCGAGTTTTGCCGCTTCCTGGAGAGGTAAGGGGTGGAAGGGGCCGGCGCAGGCCGCAAACAGCAGCAGCAAAATCCAGGGCCAGGGCTTAAAGATACTTCGCATAGATCGCCTGATAAAGGTAATAGGATTTCATCACTCGTTTGACATAGTTGCGGGTTTCTCCAAAGTTGATCGCTTCGACAAAATAATCCGTGTCTTGCCCCTTGGTTGCCTTCAACCAGCGTTTGACATGGGTTCCTCCGCCGTTGTAGGCGGCCAAGACCTGATAGTTGTTGCCCTCGAAGCGCTGGGTGAGATATTTGAGGTAGGCCGAGCCTAGGGAAATGTTGACCTTTGGGTTCACCAGTTCCCAGGTACGCACCTTAATGCGCTCTCGCCGGCCCACCCAGTGGGCTGTCCCGGGCATGAGTTGCAGCAAGCCGATGGCCCCTGCCCCAGACTTTACATAGGGCCGGAAGCGGCTCTCTTCACGCATGACCGCAAAGATCAAAAAGGGGCTGAGGCGATTTTTTTTGGCCGCTTGAGTGATCAATTCTTCGTAAGCCAAGGGGTAGTTGAGAGGAAGGATATAACCCTCTCCATAGTATTGGGGGCTGGAGAGCAGGTTGAACTGATCGGCTACAATTCCGTGGAGGAGATAAAAGCGCTGCTGACGGGTTAAAAGATCGGCCAAGGCAGTAAACCAGGAGCGGTCTTTGATATTTTGCCCTTGATCCTTGATCAGGCTGTCGGCGAGGGCACCCTCATCTAGGTTGTACAGCAACTCGATAAAAGCAAAGTAAAAGTTTTCTTCCGGTGTGAGCTTTCGGTACTCCTCTTCTGGGCCTTGGTTGAGGTTGACGGAAAAAACTTGCTTGTAGGGGCTGGCGACTTCCTTGGCTTTTAGTCCATAGTAGGTAAAGGGGTACTGGCGATAGCAATCCATGTATTTTAAGTCGCTGATCAAGCTTAATTTGACGCTCCAGTAACAAAACTTGGCCCCTTTTTTGGGATTGACAAAGGGGTGTTGGTGGGCCCAGGCGGCGATGCGAACCAAGTCGCGGCGGTGCTTTAAACGATCATGGATTTGAAAGCGCATCCATTGTCGAGTTGCCTGGTCCGCGGCTTGGAGTTGATCTAGGTCGATGCGGTTTAAAAAGTGTAGGGCTGGCAGAAGTTCCCGCTCTTGATAATAATAGGTCGCTAAGGATAAAAGGCGTTTTTGCGGGTCGAGGATGAGGCCCTTTTGCAATCCTCGATTCAAGAGATCGACGGCTTGGCTTAGTTTTTCTTTTTTGAGTAAAAAATCAAACCGCCAAGAGGCGGATTCCTTTTCTTCAAAGTGGAAAAAGAGCTGACTTTCCTTCGAGTTTAAAACCCGCAAGGCAAGGCTATAGCGTCTTGTTTTGAGTAGGCTGGTAAAATAGAGATTTCTTAAAAGCCGAAAGGCCTCGTGGTCATGGTTGCGGAAATAGCTCAAAAAACGGGGCAGTGTTTTGCGCAAATACCTGTAGTTCCGTTCTTTTTTTTGGGTGACAAAGTGCTGTAAGAGCAGTTTTTCGTAGTTTTCCGGTTGATTTAAGATAAAGCGAGCCTCGCGGCGGACTCGTGTCGGGAGTTGGGTCACATCCCCTGAAGCCCAAAGGGAAAGGAGCATTTCCTTGCGCTGGTTTGAGCCTTCTGGTAAATTATTGAATAGAAGCAGTCTTAACTTCGTGTCCTTTGCCAGTTGAGGGAAACGGGTGAAGATGCTTTGCAAGCTCTGGCGCAACCGTTTTGTATCGGTAAAACGACGGAATTTCCGCAACAGCAGGCTGCGTATTTGGCGAGTAATAAAAGGGTTTTCAACTCCCTGCGGGGCATGGGCGATGAAGTCGAGGAGGACGACCAATTGCTTGCTTTGTTGCAGGTATTGCATTTGCTCGTAAAAGATCGCTGTTTTTAAGGGCGTCGGGGTCAAGGGGATCAAATAATTGAGTACTTGGCCCGCCCGGCGGTAGTCTTTGAGCTGGAGCAGAGTTTTATATAAAAGATAAAGTTCTTGTTGAGTTAGGTTTTCGAGGTGATCAAAGGGAAGTTGATCAAGCAGGGTTGCGTACTTTTTTTGCCGGTAGCTTTGGATTCCCTCTTCTATGGAGGCGAAAAGCAAAGTGGAGGGCAAAAGGGACGCAACCAATGCCAGCGCCATCGGCAGAAAACGCAACATCATAACCCTTGGATTGATACGCATGAAGGCTTTGCTATTTGAACCAGGCGATATGAATTATCGCCAGCCCAACCCTTTTTATAACCCCTTTGACAAGCGGCGTATTGCCCCGGCGGTGAGGAGAAGGCTCAATGCGCCTCAATGCCCGGTTGTGGATGAGCGGGGTTATGGGTTGCGGTTTTATAATCAAGTTTCGGTTTTTCAAAAACGGGGGCTGGGGTTTAGGGGTAGTCTCGCCAGCTCGATTCAGCGGCGTTCGGTTTGGCAAGTTCCTTGTTTGGGCAACGGGCAACGGGCCAGTTCCCTTTTACGCCTTTTTCTCCATCGTCTTATTAAAGATTGTAAAGAGAAACCAGTTCTTTTTCAAGACAATGCGGAAAAATTACGCCAGATGATGAAAGAAGAAGGGCTTGAGATTCTTCATTTTCAGGCTTTTGAGCAAATTTGGAGTTTGGATCAACTCTGGGAGTTGTTGGAGTCCATTTTAGAAAAAAATGGAGTCTTTCAGTTTGATCTGGCCGCGGCGGCGGTTTTACAGGCGCAAGAAAATTTGAGCGCCCCTTGAGCAACAGACCCAACTCAAGGTAAAAAAAAAGCCGACAAAAGTCGGCTTTTTTTATTTTGATCCCAGGGTTTTATTCCTCGCCCTCTTTTTCGGTTGTTGCCTTTTCAGGGGCCGCTTCTTCTGCAAGAGTTTCTTTAGCCTTTGCGGTTTCAGGGGCCGTTTTTTCACTTGCCTTTTGCTTTTTAGGCTTTTTTTCGGTTAAGTCTTTTTTGACCTCTTCGATTTTCGCTTTTTTAGCCTTTGCGGCGGGCTGAGCTTTTTCTTCTTCTTGGATCATCTGGATCAAAGCGATTTCAGCGTTATCGCCCAAGCGACGGCCTAGTTTTAAAATACGGGTGTAGCCACCGTCGCGATCTTTAAACAAAGGGCCGTATTCTGAAAAGAGTTTGTCGATGACCGTTTTGCTTTTTACAAAAGCGAGGGCTTGACGGCGCGCGTGCAGGTCGCCCCGCTTGGCTAAGCCGATCATGTGGTCGAAATCGCTGCGCATCGCCTTGGCCTTGGCCAAGGTGGTACGGATTTGACCATGCTCTAAGAGGCTGGTGACTAAATTTCTCATCATGGCTTTGCGGTGTGCCGTGGTCCGGCCCAGCCGTTTGGATGCCTTTAGGTGTCTCATGGGGGCTAATCTAGTAAATTAGGCAAATTAGGCTTCTCGGTTTTTGCTCGATTCAAATTGATCGAGTTTCATTCCCAGAGTTAAACCCATACTGGCCAACACGGTTTTGATTTCTTGCAGCGACTTGCGACCAAAGTTTTTGGTTTTCAGCATTTCCGCCTCGGTTTTTTGAACCAAGTCGCCGATGGTTTCGATTTTTGCGTTTTGCAGGCAGTTGATGGAGCGTACAGAAAGCTCCAACTCGTTTACACTGCGGTAGAGATGCGGATTTTCAAAGGGTTTCTCTTCTTCTTTTCGTTCTTCGACAATCGGCTCAATGGCTTCTTCATCAAAGTTGATAAAGGGGTTGAAGTACTCCTTGATGATCTTCGAGGCATAGGCCACGGCGTCATCGGGGTGCAATCCTCCGCTGGTCCAGACCTCAAAGTTGAGCTTGTCAAAATCGGTTTTTTGACCGACCCGAGTATTGGTGACTTCGTAGTGCACTTTTTTGATCGGGCTGTGATTTGAATCAAGGAAGATCGCCCCAATGGGTAAGTCTTCATCGTGGTTTTCCTCAGCGGAAACAAACCCCCGGTTCCATTTAGTAAAGAGGGTCATTTCCAGAGTGGCGCCTTCATCAAGGTGGCAGATCACATGATCGGGGTTCATCACCTCCACTTTAGAAAAGGTGGAAATGTCTGCCGCGGTCACCACTTTGGGGCCTTCTGCGATCAACTCAAGGCTGCAAGGCTCTTCGGTCAACTGCTTTAATTGGAGTTGTTTGAGATTGAGAATGACTTGCAGTACATCCTCCCGAATGCCTTGGATGGTCTCGAATTCGTGGGAAACGCCCTCAATCTTCACCGCGTAAACGGCACTGCCGCGCAAGGTGGAAAGCAGAACCCGGCGTAAAGCGTGGCCAATAGTGATCCCAAACCCTTTATGTAAAGGCTCCAATACATAGCGACCGAAAAAAGTATTTCCCGATTCGCTGCGCTCGACGGTGAGATTTTTAGGGATTTTGAGTCCTTCCCACTGTCTTTGGAATACGACTTCTGAATTTTCCATCATTTATCGCGAGTAAAGCTCTACGATGAGCTGTTCTTGAATAGGGATCATAATTTGATCCCGGGTGGGAAGATCGACCATACGGCCATTCATCTTGTTGCGGTCTACATTGAGCCAGCCGGGGGTGAGCCCCTTGCGCTCCGAAGATTCGCTCGCTTCTTTAATGGAACTGACTTCTTTGCTCTTGTCGCGAATGGCGATGACATCTTCTCTGCGCACCAGCACCGAGGGGATGTTGCACTTTTTGCCATTGAGCAAGATATGAGAGTGCTTGACCAGTTGTCGCGACTCGGCCAAAGAGCGGGCAAAACCCATGCGGAAAACCACATTGTCGAGTCTGCGCTCTAAGAGGATCAAGAGGTTTTCCCCCGTTTTGCCCTTGGTGCGGGTTGCCGTGGCGTAAACCAAGCGAAATTGTTTTTCTAAAAGGCCATACATGCGTTTTACTTTTTGCTTTTCGCGCAGTTGGATCCCGTATTCGCTCATTTTATTGCGACGAGCGTTGGGGCCGTGCTGGCCTGGGGCAAAGGGACGCTTTTCGATGGCGCATTTGTCGGAATAGCAGCGGTCGCCTTTTAAGAAAAGCTTAATCTTTTCGCGGCGACAAAGCCTGCAAACTGGGTCAGTATACCTAGCCAATGTAATTGCTCCTTACTCTTAAATTCTGCGCCGCTTCGGTGGCCTGCACCCGTTATGGGGCACCGGCGTCACATCGCGGATAAGGTTAACTTTAATCCCTGAGTTGGCCACGGCGCGCAAAGCGGATTCTCGCCCCGAGCCTGGGCCCTTGACAATGATCTCAGCGGATTTGAGTCCGTTTTCCATTGCTTTGGAAATGGCGCTCTCTCCCACCAGCCTTGCGGCATAGGGGGTTGATTTTCGTGAGCCCTTGAACCCGTGTTGCCCGGTGGAAGACCAGCAAATCACATTGCCCTGGGGGTCCGTGACAGAGACGATGGTGTTGTTGAAAGTCGCGCTAATATGAACGATCCCGTTAGGGATGTTTTTTTTCTCTTTTTTCTTAGCGCTTTTGCGTTTAGCCGCGTTAGCCATGTATTAAACCTTGATTACTTCTTTTTGGCGACAGCCAAGCGTTTCGGCCCCTTACGGGTACTAGCGTTGGTTTTGGTTCTCTGGCCGCGAGCGGGCAGATTTCTTCGGTGACGCAGACCACGGTAGCAACCTAAGTCCACTAGGCGTTTGATCGCCATGCTGGTTTGGCGGCGAAGATCGCCTTCTACCGTGAGCCCTTGAATCACTTTGCGGATTGCGACAACCTGCTCATCCTTTAAATCTTTGATCTTGGTATCGGGATGGATCCCTAACTGAGCTAAGATTTTATTGGAGGTGGTGCGTCCAATTCCGTGAATATAGGTCAAGCCGATCTCGGCTCGTTTGCGTAAAGGGAGGTCGATCCCAGCGATGCGTGCCATAGATTCTTATCCTTGCCGTTGCTTGTGTTTTGGGTTCTCACAGATCACCCTTAAAACGCCTTTGCGTTTGACCATCTTGCACTTAGGGCAGATGGGTTTTACTGATGCTCGTACCTTCATCGGTTGTCCTACTTATTGCGATAGATGATCCGACCTCGAGTCAGATCATAGGGCGAGATTTCTACCGTTACCTTGTCACCTGGCAAAATACGAATGTAGTGCATTCTCATTTTGCCGGAAATATGGGCTAAAAGCACATGCTTATTCTCCAGTTCCACGCGGAACATGGCGTTGGGGAGTGACTCGATCACTTTACCCTGCATTTCAATCTGATCGGCTTTAGCCAAGCACTCTCTCCTTAGGTGGATGATGGATTCGATTTAAGCTCAAAAACTGAATTTTAAACAATAGCACTTCATCTTTAAACAATCAAGCCTCAAGTTGTTACTCCAAGGCTTTTTGAATTTTTTGGGTGATCTCTTCGATTTCACCCGTTGCCTCGATTCGTTTTAACAGCTTTCGCTGTTCATAAAAGTCAATCAGAGGCGAGGTCTGGATTTCGTAGGCTCGCAGCCTGGTACGAATTTTTTCTTCCTGGTCATCGGGCCGCTGAATAAGGCGGCCTCCGCATCGGTCGCAAATCCCAGCTTGTTTCGGTTTTTTATAGTCAAGGTGAAACTCCTCTCCACATTGACTGCAAACCCTACGGCCCACCAAGCGCAATACCACTGATTCCACAGGAATCACGAGGTAGATTACCCGGTCTAAATCCGCTTTGAGCGAATGAAACATCTCCTCAAGGGTTTGGCCCTGCACTAAGGTGCGGGGAAAGCCGTCGAGAATGAAACCTTCAGCGCAATCTTTTTGCCCGATTCGTTCTTGAATCAAGCCCGTCATCACCTCATCGGGGACTAATTGACCTTGATCCATATATTTTGCCGCCTCCAAACCAACGGGGGTGGCGTTTTTTTTTGCCTCGCGCAGCATGTCTCCGGTGGAGAGATGAGGCAGGCCAAAGAGTTTGCCGATTCGCTTGGACTGGGTGCCCTTGCCCGACCCCGGCGCCCCAAAGAATAAAATTCTCATGGCACCTTAACTAGTACTTGCGGCGACGCTTTTTGGTCTTTTTGGTAAAGCCGTCGTAGTTTTGGTTGAGCAAGAAGGTTTCGATCTGCTGGGTCGTGTCCAGGGCTACCCCCACTACAATCAGCACCGCTGTCCCCCCGAAGGAGAAGGGAACCTTAAAGTAGAGGTATAAAATACTGGGCATGACGCAGATCGCCGAAAGATAAATCGCCCCGCCAAAGGTCAGACGCGAAAGCACCATATTTAAGTATTCCGCTGTTTTTTGCCCCGGGCGAATTCCGGGAATATAACCGCCATGGCGTTTCAGCTCTTCGGCGATTTTAGCGGGGTTGTACTGGATGGCCGTATAAAAAAAGCAAAAGAAGAAGATCATGGCCACAAAGACCACATTATAGAGCAAGCGCCCTGGAGCTAGCTGATTGCCGATGGACTGCACCCACTCCACTTGGGTAAACCCCGTGATGGTAGCGGGAAAGGCCAAAATACTGCTGGCGAAGATAGGGGGGATGACCCCGCTGGCGTTGATCTTTAAAGGTAAATGGCTGTACTGGCCTCCGGTCATTTGGTTTCCCTGCATGCGCTTGGCATATTGAACGGGGATTTTGCGGTTCGCCGTTTCAAAGTAGATAACCGCGCCAATCACCACCACGATGATGATGAGTACCAAAATCAAGATAAAAAGAGTGATCTCTCCGGTTTGCATCAACGACCAGGTTTGCAGCGTGGCTGCGGGAATGCCGGTGACGATTCCCGCAAAGATGATCAAGCTGATTCCGTTGCCGATCCCTCTTTCGCTGATTTGCTCGCCCAGCCACATGACAAAGGCGGTGCCTGCGGTGAGGGTTAAAACGGTCAAGAAGCGAAAGGCCCAACTGTTCATGTCGGCCATCACCACCCTTTGGCCGTCGAGACCCATGCTTTCGAGACCCACGGCAATGCCGTAGCCCTGCACAATCGCTAGGCCAATGGTGCCGTAGCGGGTGTATTGGGTGATCTTGCGCCGTCCCGCTTCCCCTTCTTTTTGCAAGCGCTCCAAGAAGGGAAATACGGCGGTGAGAAGTTGGATGATAATCGAAGCGCTGATATAAGGGACGATGCCGAGGGCAAAAATGGTCATGTTGCTCAAGGCGCCGCCGGAGAACATGTCCAAATGGCTCAAAAGCCCGCGCGCGTTGGCGTTGAAAAAGGAGGCCAAGGCAGCGGAGTTGATCCCCGGTACGGGGATGTGCGCGCCGATCCGAAAGACGACCAGCATCATCAAGGTGAAGAAAATACGGCCCCGCAATTCTTCAATTCGACTGATATTTTTAAGGGTCTCCAGCATTGCCATGGAGGTTACCCTGCCTGAGTGTTGAACTCGGCTTGACCGCCGACCTTTTCAATCTTTTCTTTTGCCGTAGCGCTGAAGGCATCGGCTTGAATGTTGATTTTACTGGTTAATTCACCATCACCTAAAATCTTCAAAAGTTGATTCCGCCTGGAAACGAGCCCCGCAGCCTGCAAGGCGCCGAGGTTAATGGGTTGGGTTTTATCCAGTTTAGCGCAAGTCTCAATTTCGCCCAGGTTGACCGTAGAGTAAACCTTTTTAAAGATGGCGTTGCTAAAGCCGCGTTTGGGTAAACGGATATGCAAGGGCATTTGACCCCCCTCAAAACCGATCCGCTTTTTCGAGCCGGAACGGGAGAGGTAACCCTTGTGCCCTCGGCCAGAGGTTTTCCCGTCGGTACTGCCGGGGCCACGGCCAAGGCGTTTTTTGTTTTTTCGGGCTCCAGGGGAGTTTTCCAAGTTGTGCAACATTTTGTTCTCTTAATCTTCAGGTAAGGAGTTCGCTTTAAGCCTCTTCCACGCGGACGAGGTGGCTTACTTTTTTAATCATGCCACGGATCTCTGGGCTGTCAATCCGATTTACGGTTTGACCGGTTTTGGTAAAGCCCAACCCGCTTAGGTTTGCCCGTTGATTGGGGGTACAAGCGATTTTGCTTTTGACTTGAGTAATCCGAAGTTCTTTATTTTTGCTCATCTTTAAAACCCAACTAGGCAGATTTGATCTACTTCCGCGCCGCGCAGTCTAGCCGCTTCTTGAAAGGAGCGGAGTTGACCCAAGCCATTGAGAGCGGAACGCACCAGGTTACCCGAATTGCTGCTGCCTTTGGCTTTGACATTGATATCATGAATTCCTACACATTCCATGACCGCGCGCACCGCGCCAGCGGAAATAATCCCGCTACCGGGTCTGCACGGTCGCATCAAAATTTTGGCCGCGCCGTGATGACCGATCACCTGATGGGGGATGGTACTTTTATATAGAGGGAAAAGGCGCATGGCTTTTTTAGCCTGTTCCGTCCCTTTGCGGACCGCTTCGGTCACCTCGTTGGCCTTGCCGCTGCCGTATCCGACACGGCCCTTGCCATCGCCGACCACCACGAGAGCAGAGAAGCTAAAGCGACGGCCACCCTTGACAACCTTAGAAACCCGCTTGACTTCAACTACTTTCTCGATCAGTTCGCTTAACTCTCGTTCAGCCACAACCTACCTCTTAACTTGGATTAAAACTGGATTCCCGCCTCGCGGATCCCATCGGCCAGGCTTTGAACCCGACCATGATATAGGTATCCGTTGCGATCAAATACGATTTTTTCAATGCCCTTTTTCTTCAGCTCTTCGCCAAAAAACTTGCCCACCAAAGTGGCGGCGACCTTGTTGCCCCCATGGCCCTTTAAGGCCTTTTTAGCTGCCTCTGCCGCGGTAGAAAAGGAGGCTAAAGTCTTCCCTTCTAAGTCGTCAATGGCTTGGACATAAATGTGATTGGCACTGCGGAACAAGGTCACGCGAGGGCACTTCGCGTTACCGCGAAGCGACTTGCGTAGTTTTGCCTTTTTACGCTGCCTTGTAAGGATTCTTTTCTTTGCTGCTTCCATCATTCCATAGAGGAAAAGGATTACTTGCCCTTACCGGTTTTACCGGCTTTGCGGCGGATAATTTCACCCTCAAAGTGGATCCCTTTGCCTTTGTAGGGCTCGGGGGGGCGATATTTGCGAATTTCAGCACAAACCTGACCTAAAACCTGCTTATCGCAAGAGGTTAAGGTAATTTTTGTGTTGTTGTCCACCTGCCCCTTTACCACCTTGGGGAGTTGATATTCAACAGGGTGGCTAAAGCCAAGGCTTAAAACAAGCTTTTGCCCTTGAACCTGCGCGCGATAACCGACGCCGATCAAGTTTAAAACACGGGTGAAGCCGTTGCCTACGCCCGTGACCATGTTGTTGATGATCGAGCGGGCGGTGCCCCCCATAACGCGGCCTTCCTTGGTTTCAAAGTCGGCTGTAACTAAAACCTGATTCCCGTCGATTTTAAGACTAACGGCGGAATTGGGTTCGTAACTCAGTTCGCCTTTAGGGCCCTTGAAGGTGATTAGGTTGCCCTTCAAATCGGCTTTAACCTTAGAATCGAAGGCAACCGGCCTTTTACCCATTCGTGACATTTCGTCTCCTATGCCTGGTTACCAAACCTCGCAGAGGACTTCGCCGCCCACCTTTTGCCTTCTGCAATCGGTGTCGCTCATCACCCCTTTGGAGGTCGAAACAATATAAATACCTTGCCCGTTTAAGACTGGAGGGAGTTCATCAAACCCCTTGTGGACTCTTAAACCGGGCTTGCTCACGCGGTTGATTTTACGGATCACGCTGGCGCCGTTTTTATCGTACTTGAGCTTGATCTGTAGAGCCTTACCTAATTTTAGGGGCTCGATAGCGAAATCCTCAACAAAACCCGCTTCCTTGAGAACTTTCGCAAGGTTCTCTTTGATATTGGAAGAAGGGATAGTTACACTTTCATGCGCCCGCAACACAGCGTTGCGAATGCGAGTCAGCATATCAGCGATAGGGTCGGACATGGACATATTGTCGCTCCGGAGTTCTATAATGTTCTAAAAGGTTACCAACTGGCCTTAGTAACGCCGGGAAGCTGGCCGAAGCCCGCTTTTTGGCGAAAGCAAATACGGCATAAGCCGAACTTGCGGATGTAGCTTCGAGGCCGGCCACAAAGTTTGCAACGGTTGTGCTTGCGAACCTTAAATTTAGGTTCTTTGCTAGCCCGTTCGATCCAGGATTTCTTCGCCATGGCTTATTTCCGTTAATTCTTTCTAAAGGGGATGCCCATCGCTTCCAACAAAGAGAGGCTTTCTTCATTGTTCTCTGCGTTGGTTACGATGGTAATGTTCATCCCGCGGATTTTATCAATTTTGTCAAAGTCAACTTCAGGAAAAACCAACTGCTCCTTGATCCCCAAGGTGTAATTGCCCTTTCCGTCAAAGGCTCTACGGCTGACTCCCTTAAAGTCACGCACCCGAGGGAGGGCGACTCGAACAAGGCGTTCTAAGAAGTCGTACATGCGTTTGCGGCGCAGCGTCACGCTGACCCCGATGGTCATGCCTTCGCGTAGCTTAAAAGTGGCAATCGACTTTTTCGCCTTTCGATCAATGCCTTTTTGGCCCGTAATCTAAGCCAAATAAGCATGAATGCTGTCGAGGCATTTGGGGTTTTGCACTGCTTCCCCAGCCCCGACATTGACCACGATCTTTTCGATCTTCGGTACCCGATGCAGGTTTTTGTAGTCGTGCTTCTTCTTTAACAGGGGGACGACTTCCTTTTTATATTTTTCGTAGATGCTGCTCATATTGTCTCTTAATCGGCCTTGTTGCCGGATTTGGCAAAGATTCGGGTTTTGCTGCCGTCATCGTTTACCTGGATGCGCACCCGCTCGCCCTGTTTGCTCTGTTCGTTGTACAAAAGAACATTCGAGTAGTGAATCGGGGCTTCCTGCTTGTCGATACGCCCGGGCTGATCGGCGCCCTTGGGTTTGATGTGCTTGGTGACGATATTCACGCCTTCGACCACCACTCTTGCCTTGACGCGATCAATATATTGGATCTTGCCGGTGCGACCCTTGTCTTTTCCTGTGATCACCTGAACGGTATCTCCGGTTTTCAAAACCAGTTTCAACCGTGTCTTTGGTGCCTTTTTGCTCTTGCTCATGGCCATCCTTAAAATACCTCAGGTGCTAAAGAGATGATTTTCATGAAGTTCTTTGCTCTCAACTCCCGGGCCACGGGTCCGAAAATCCGCGTTCCAATGGGTTCTAGTTTGTTGTTTAACAAGACCGCAGCATTGGTGTCGAAGCGGATCACCGTGCCGTCTTGGCGTTGAATCGGGTAGGAAGTACGGACAATCACCGCCTTAACCACCTCGCCGGATTTGACCTTGCCTTGGGGGGCTGCCTGCTTGACCGCGGCGACGATCACATCGCCGGGGTGAGCGTAACGGCGATGCGAACCGCCGAGCACCTTAATGCATAAAATTTCTTTGGCGCCGGAATTATCAGCGACCTCTAGTCTGGTTTCAGTCTGGATCATTGCTACTCCTTAACCTATACGGCTTTTTGAAGGATTTCCAAGAGCCGCCAAGTCTTGTCTTTACTGACCGGCCTGCACTCAACCATGCGTACCTGGTCCCCAATGTTACACTCATTGTTTTCATCGTGTACCTTGTAGCGCTTGGATTGGGTTACGGTTTTTTTGTACAGGGGGTGTTGAAACCTCCTGCGAACCAAAACCACACAGGTTTTTTCCATTTTATCGCTGACGACGGTACCGCTCAAAACTTTTTTGCGTCGTTGAATCTTATCACTCATGCCTTACGCCTCCTGTTGGGCGGAGCGCTTTTCTGCGCTGATGGTCTTAGCCCGGGCGATATCGCGACGGGTTTTTTTAATCACCGAGGTGTCTTCGAGTTGGCCTAGAGTTTTGTTGCAGCCTAAACGAAAGAGTTCCTCTTCTAAGGTGGCGACCTGGGCAGCGAGTTCTGCCTTTCCCATTTGCCTCAAGTCGGCGGCTTTCATTTCTTCCTCTCGATGATGGTCGTTTTTAGGGGAAGTTTCGCTTGGGCCAAACGAAAGGCTTCTTTAGCGAGAGCGGGGTCTACCCCGTCCATCTCGAATAAAATCCTTCCCGGCTTGATGACGCTTACCCAATGTTCTACATTTCCTTTCCCTTTCCCCATGCGGGTCTCAGCCGGCTTTTTGGTAATCGGCTTATCTGGAAAGATACGAATCCAGATTTTCCCGGTTCGTTTGATGTGTCTTGTCATGGCGCGACGACTCGCCTCAATTTGGCGGCTGGTGATCTGGCCTCGGTCAATCGCCTGAATCGCGATATTGCCAAAGTTGAGTTCAGATCCGCCTTTGGCTTCGCCACGGTTCCGCCCTTTCATCATTTTGCGGAACTTGGTTTTTTTAGGCATCAACATGGCTTAGCTCTCCTTTCCGGTCTTTTTTGGCCTTCTCCTCTTGGGGGGAGGCGGGGACGATGACGCGTTCATTGCTTTGCTGTCTTTGTAAATCCAAACCTTTACCCCGATGATGCCGTAAATGGTCATGGCTTCACTGGTCGCGTATTGGATATCCGCCTTTAAGGTGTGCAAGGGGACTTGGCCCTCCATCACCCATTCGGTGCGAGACATTTCCGCCCCGTTGAGGCGGCCTGAAACCATGATTTTGCAACCTGTTACATTGTAGCGCATGACGCTTTGCAGGGTTTTTTTCATCACTCGGCGGAAGGCGACACGCCGTTCCAATTGCTGAGCGATGTTGTCGGAAATCAATTGAGCGTCCGTTTCTGGTCGGCGAACCTCTTTGATGTTTAAAGAGAGTTCCTTTTTATTGACCAAACGGGTTAAGCTGGCTTTCAACTTATCGCTTTCTTCTCCCTTGCGGCCAATGATAATCCCGGGGCGGGCAGCGTGAACATTGACCTTTAAGCTTTTAGCGGCTCGTTCGATATCCACTAAGGCAATCCCTGCGTTTTTCATGTTCTTGCGAATGAACTCGCGGATTTTAAAATCCTCTTGCAGGGTCTCTGCGTAATTTTTCTCAGCGTACCAGTTGGAGGTCCAGGTTTTGGTAATGCCGAGCCTAAGCCCGATGGGGTTGACTTTTTGTCCCATTCTCTATTCCTTTTTAACTCTAGCCTACAGCCAGAATAATGTGACTGGTCTTTTTCTGAATCGCCATGCCTCGACCCATGGCCCGAGGGCGCATGCGCTTTAGCATTGGGCCTTGATCTACCCGAGCTTCGGTGACGATTAAGTCATCGGGGTTCGCCGATTTTTGCTGCACCGCGTTGGCCACCGCAGACTTTAAGAGGTCTAAAACGATGGGGTTGCTGCGGCGTCTGGTATGCTCTAAAATCGCCAGAGCCTGCGCAACGCGCATGCCACGAATCTGGTTGATCACCAGTCTGGCTTTACTCGCGGAAATCTTAGCCTTACGGCGAATGGCGCGACCAGCGGTAGCTCGGTTCTTTGTTGGAGTCTTTTTCGTCATTGCTTCTTCCCGCGTTTATCGGATTTGTTGATATGCCCCCGATAGGTTCTGGTGGGGGAAAATTCACCGAGTTTGTGGCCCACCATATTTTCGGTGATGTACACAGGGATAAATTTGTTGCCGTTATAGACAGCGAGATTTAAACCAACGAATTCAGGCATAATCATCGAACGACGCGACCAGGTTTTGATGATCTTGCGGTCACCCGTTTCCTTGGCACTGCTGCATTTTTTGTAGAGGTGCCCGTCAACAAAGGGCCCTTTTTTTAAACTTCTAGGCACGAGGCTTCTCCTTACTTGCGTCTAGTGACGATGAACCGGTCGGTTCGCTTATTTTTACGAGTCTTGGCGCCCTTGGTGGGCTTGCCCCAGGGGCTGACCGGATGCCTGCCGCCGCTGGTTCGCCCTTCACCACCGCCGTGGGGGTGATCTACCGGGTTCATGACCACTCCACGAACCGTGGGGCGTTTGCCTAAATGGCGTGATTTTCCGGCCTTGCCGACTTTGATTAGGTTATGGTCTCCATTGCCGACCGCGCCGATGGTCGCCCGGCAGTAGATGCTGACGAGGCGAACCTCGCCACTGCGCAATTTAATCTGAGCGAAGTTTTCTTCCTTTGCCATCAAGGTGGCGCTGGTTCCGGCGCTGCGGATCATCTGGCCGCCTTTTTCGGGCTTCAGTTCGATGTTGTGCAGCAGAGTCCCTAAGGGAATATTTTTTAAGGGCATGCAATTGCCGGGCTTGATCTCGACTTGCTCGCCGCTCATGATGACGGTGCCGACGCTCAAGCCCGCGGGGGCCAAAATATAGCGTTTCTCGCCATCGGCGTATTGGATCAGGCAGATCCGGGCGCTACGGTTGGGGTCGTACTCGATGGTCTTCACCTTACCGGGAACCCCGTCTTTATTGCGCTTAAAATCAATAATTCGGTATTGCTGCTTGTGCCCGCCCCCATGGTGGCGAGTGGTGATGCGGCCGGCGTTGTTTCTGCCGCCCGGTCGCACCTTGGCGCGGAGTAAACTCTTTTCCGGTTTCGAGGTGGTAATCTCATCGAAGCCCGAGACGCTCATTCCCCTGACGCCGGGGGAGGTTGGTTTAAATTTCTTAATGCTCATATTGCTCCAGAAGGTATAGGCTTCTCAATTTGATGAGGCAAATTGAGTGGTTTCACCCTCAAAGTTAATCTGTTTTATTTACGCGCCTTCAAAGTATTCAATGGAATCGCCCTCTTTGAGGGTGATGATCGCCTTTTTCCAATCGGAACGACGCCCGACCGTTTTGCCATGCCGTTTGACCTTGCCTTTCACATTTAAGGTATGCACCTTTTCTACGGTGACTTTAAAGATCTCTTCAATGGCTTTTTTCAGTTCGATCTTATTGACCTTCGGGGCGACCTTAAAGACCACTTTGTTTTCCATTTCCTTTTGCCCCATTACCTTTTCAGTGAGGTGGGGCTGTTGGATCAGTTTCCATTGGCTTTTCATTTCAGTAACCTTCCTTCAACTTCTTGCAATGCCTCTTTGGTGATGACCAAGTTTTGATGTCGCAAGATGTCATAGACATTCAAGGCGCCCGCGTGCTTCGCCGTGATGCGAGGCAGGTTGCGAGAGGCCAAAATGAAATTTTCTTCCAACTCGGAAAAGACAATCAAGGCACTGTCTAAATTCATGCTTTTTAATTTTGCCGCTAATTCTTTAGTCTTGCGTGTCTCAAGTTTTAAGTCGTCCACAACGAGCAACTGGTTTTTACGGATTTTTTCTCCAATCGCGCTGGTCAAGGCTTTTCTTTTCGCCTTTTTATTCATGCTGATGGAGTGATCTCGTACCACGGGGCCAAAAACAACTCCCCCGCCTCTGCGGTGAGGGGATTGAGGGTAGCCCTGTCGCGCGTTGCCCGTCCCTTTTTGACGGAACAGCTTTTTTCGAGCGCCGGAAACCAGACTGCGGTCTTTGACCATGTGGGTTCCTTGACGACGAGCGGCCATGTAATGAACCACCGCATCCTTAATCAAAAAGGGATGCAGCGGAGCAGCCGCGATGGCGTCGTGGAGTTCCACGGTACCGGTTTCTTTATTCTCTAGGTTTAAAACCTTGAGGCTTGCCATGATTCCTTCCTTTGTAACTTAAATGATCTAGTGGCTTAACTGCCCTAGTTCACTTTGATATCGACCTGAACTCCCGCAGAAACATCCAACTTCATCAGTTGATCCATGGTCTGGGGGGTGCTTTCGGTGATATACAACAACCGTTTGTGAGTATTGATCTGAAACTGCTCGCGTGATTTTTTGTTCACATGAGGGCTGCGCAATACGGTAATTTTTTGTTTCTTGGTTGGTAAGGGCACCGGGCCAATGACATTGGCCCCGCTGCGCTTCACAATAGAAACGATTTCTCTCACGGCCCGATCCAGTTGGGTTGGGTCAAAGGCCTTGAAATTGATTCTAATCTTTTCGGTCATGATTCCTACTTATTCGATGAT
The DNA here is from genome assembly GCA_024275165.1 of bacterium. Taxonomy (GTDB): domain Bacteria; phylum SAR324; class SAR324; order XYD2-FULL-50-16; family XYD2-FULL-50-16; genus JAJRZQ01. The sequence continues at coordinate 21,769 of JAJRZQ010000026.1, forward strand.
TTCAGAGATGGCGCCGGCGCCTACGGTGCGGCCTCCTTCTCGAATGGCGAAACGAAGACCGGGCTCCATCGCGATGGAGTTGATCAATTCTACGGTGATCCCGATGTTGTCGCCGGGCATGATCATCTCGGTACCCTCAGGTAGTTTGATGATTCCCGTTACATCGGTGGTCCGAAAATAGAACTGAGGGCGGTAATTGGTAAAGAAAGGAGTATGACGACCGCCTTCTTCCTTCGTCAAGACATAGATTTCCGCCTTGAACTTGGTGTGGGGGGTGATACTTCCGGGCTTGCAGATGACCTGACCGCGCTCGATATCTTCTCGCTTGGTTCCCCGTAAGAGAATTCCTACATTGTCGCCGGCCTCGCCTCGATCTAAGAGCTTACGGAACATTTCCACTCCCGTAACCGTGGTCTTGATGGTGTCGCGAATCCCGACAATTTCGATTTCCTCACCGACCTTAATGACGCCGCGCTCGATTCGGCCTGTGGCCACGGTGCCCCGACCGGAGATGCTGAAGATATCTTCAATGGGCATCAAGAAGTCTTTCTCGATGTCCCGTTTCGGCATGGGGATGTAGGTGTCTAAGGCATCGACGAGGTCGATGACGCATTTGTATTCGGGGGCGTCGGCCGCGGCTGCCGAGGATTCGGCAACGGTTAGGGCGGAGCCGCGAATAATGGGGGTATCGTCTCCGGGGAAATCGTACTCGCTTAAGAGTTCGCGAACTTCCATTTCGACCAAGTCTAAGAGTTCATCGTCATCAACTTGATCCACTTTGTTGAGGAAAACGATAATATAGGGTACGCCAACCTGCTTGGCCAAAAGGATATGCTCGCGGGTTTGGGGCATGGGGCCGTCTGCCGCGGATACGACCAGAATCGCGCCGTCCATCTGGGCCGCGCCGGTAATCATGTTTTTTACATAATCGGCGTGACCGGGGCAATCGACATGCGCGTAGTGGCGCGCCTCGGATTCGTATTCCACATGGGCGGTGGAAATGGTGATCCCGCGCTCGCGCTCTTCGGGGGCGTTATCAATATCGGCGTATCCCTTGAAGGTCGCACCGCCCTTCATGGCCATAACTTTAGTAATAGAAGCGGTCAGGGTGGTTTTCCCGTGATCCACGTGACCGATGGTGCCCACGTTCAGGTGGGGCTTATCCCGCTTAAAGGTTTCTTTAGACATCTAGACTCCTCACAAGAAGTGGTTCGGCGTAAATTAAATAATGACCACTGAGAAAATTAAACCTTCTCATAGTGGTCGAACATCATAGAAAAGGTAGCACGCCCCTGACTCAGAGAGCGTAAACCAGTAAGATAACCAAACATTGTAGATAATGCAACCCCTACTGTAAGAAGTTGTAAACCTTTTTTATCTTCAATGCTCTGGACGCGTCCCCGGCGGCTGTTTAGGTCGCCGATGATGTCGCCGGTAAAGTCGGGAGGGGTAATGACCTCTACCTGCATGACCGGCTCCAACAGCACGGATGACCCCCCCAAGAGCCCTTTGCGCAAGGCAAGGGCCGCGGCTATCTTAAAGGCTTGGGGATGGTATTCATCCTCTTTGATCTCTAGTTCGGTTACCCTTACTCCCACTTGAATGACGGGGTAACCGGAAAGAATTCCCGAGGCCAAGCCTTCTTGAATCCCTTCTTCGATCAGGGTTTTTGCCTCCGCGGGAGGGGTGAGCCCCTCTGCCCAGCGGATCTCGTTTTCCGCTTTTTCCTTCAGGGGCCATAACTCAAGGCCGACCCCGGCGAAACTGGTCTTTCCGGCGATGGGCTTGTCAAAGACTTCCTGAACCGAGGTTTGTTTCTCGATGGTTTCTCGGTAAGCTACCTGCGGCTTGCCGATGGTCACCTTTAAGTTGAACTCGCGGCGCATGCGATCAATTAAGATCTCCAAATGCAATTCGCCCATTCCGCTCAAGAGGGTTTGACCCGTTTCCTTGTCTTGGGTCACGGCAACCGAGGGGTCTTCTCGCTCCAGTCGCCGTAAAACCTCTTCCAGCTTTTCTTGGTCGGCCTTGGTTTTGGGCTCGACGGCAATCGAGATAACCGGGGTCGGGGGGTCAATCGGCTCTAAGACGATTTCTTCTTTTTTCCGGCACAGGGTCTCTCCCGTATTGGAGAATTGAAAGCCCGCGACGGCGACAATCTCCCCGGGCCCAACTTCGGCCAATTCTTCTCGTTTGTTCGCGTGCATTCTAAAGATTTTGCCGACCCGCTCTTTTTTCTCCTGTTCGGGGTTATAGAGCTGCTCGCCTTGTTTTAGAACGCCAGAATAGATTCGCAGGTAGCTAATCGCCCCGGCGAAACTGTCTGCCTGGATCTTGAACACCAATGCGGCCAGGGGTTCATTGGGATCTGCCTTTCTGGCCACAACCTGGGTGGTTCCTGGTTTAACCCCTTTGATTGGAGGTACATCCAACGGACTGGGCAGGAAATCCACCACGGCGTCTAAGAGGGGTTGGATGCCTTTATTCTTAAAGGCCGACCCACACAGGACAGGCGTGATTTTATTTTTGACGCAAAGATTGCGGATGATCCCCGTCAGCTCTTTTGCTTCAATCTCTTCGCCTCCCAAAACCTGTTCTAGGAGTTGGTCGTCAAAGAGGGTTAGCCTCTCTAAAAGGCTTTCTCTCGCCTCTTGGGCAAGTTCTTTAAGGTTTGGCGGGATTTCTCTCCGCTCCACCACGGCTCCTTGGCTCTTTTCGCTAAAGTAAAGAGCCTGCATGCCGATTAAGTCGATCAACCCCGCGAATTGATCCTCTGCGCCCAGCGGAATGCTGATCGGCACCGGGTTTCCCTCGAGGATGTCTTCGATTTGCCGAACCACTTCGTTAAAGTCCGCGCCCACGCGGTCCATTTTATTAATGAAGGCCAAACGGGGGACATGGTAATGGTCTGCCTGCCTCCAAACCGTTTCGGATTGGGGCTGTACCCCGCTGACTCCGCAGAAGACGACAATAGCGCCATCAAGGACCCTTAAGCTGCGTTCGACCTCTAAGGTAAAATCCACATGGCCGGGGGTGTCGATGATATTGATCTGGTGCTTGCCGTTCCGCTCCCAAAAGGTAGTGGTGGCTGCCGCGGTGATGGTGATCCCCCTCTCTTGTTCTTGGGGCATCCAGTCCATCGTGGCCGCTCCATCGTGTACCTCTCCGATACGGTGACTGCGACCGGTATAAAACAAAATCCGTTCGGTGGTGGTGGTCTTGCCGGCATCGATATGAGCGATAATGCCGATATTACGAAACCGATCTAGTTCCACCTCAAGGCCGATTGATGCTTACCACATGTAATGGGCGAAAGCGCGATTCGCTTCGGCCATCTTATGGGTATCTTCCTTCTTTTTTACCGCCGAGCCGCGATTATGAAAGGCATCGAGGAATTCACCGGCCAAGGCCGCGCCCATGCTTTTTTCATTGCGCTTGCGAGCCGACTCGATCAGCCAGCGAATCGCCAAGGACAAGCGGCGTTCTTCACGAACCTCAACCGGGATTTGGTAGGTGGAGCCGCCAACCCGGCGAGATTTCACTTCTAAAGAAGGGAATACATTTTTGATTGAAGCCTGAAAGGCCTCTAGGGCACTCGCCCCTTCGGCCCCCTCCTCTAAACGGGTCAAGGCGCCATACATTACTTTTTCGGCCACTTCTTTTTTGCCGTCCTTCATCAAGGCGTTGATGAATTTAGCGACTTGAGCGCTGCCGTATTGGGCGTCAATTTGTTGTTCGCGTTTGACCGCGCGGTGTCTTCTGGACATGCTTACTTCCCTCGCTTGGCGCCGTATTTACTGCGGGCCTGTTTGCGGTTTGATACGCCTTGGGTATCCAAGGTGCCCCGAATGATGTGGTAACGCACCCCGGGGAGATCTTTTACCCTCCCGCCACGGATCATCACTACGCTGTGCTCTTGCAGGTTGTGCCCTACCCCGGGGATGTAGCTGGTCACCTCGATCCCGTTGGAGAGGCGCACCCTGGCGACCTTGCGCAAGGCCGAGTTCGGCTTTTTGGGGGTGGTGGTATAAACCCGGGTGCAAACGCCGCGTTTTTGCGGGCAGGCTTGCAGAGCAGGCACATTGTTTTTTTCGATGATCGTCTTTCGCCCCTTGCGGACGAGTTGGCTTAGAGTGGGCATAGTCTTTGAATCTTTCTTTTCGCCTTGAACGCCAAGGCCTTGCGAAATGAGGGTACAGGGAAATTCTGTGCCCTAATCAGCAATAGCTACCAGCAGGGGGCTAAGGAGGCAAGCCTTTTTTTTGTCCTCGAGGTTTTTTTTAAGTTCCTTGCGCCTCCAACCGCAAAAAATCTTGCCCGTCTATTTGCCCGCCCTGGTGGAGGGGCCTAGTTGCGCCAAAAGCGATTGGGTGGTCAAACTGGGGTTGGTGCTCGCGGCCCGGGATTGGGCCGCGAGTTTGTTTGCCGCTCTCAGCTTATCATCGTAAGTGAGCAGTTCCTGCCAGCGGCGCAGCAAATCGGTAAGTTCTTTATTTTTGCGGAGCGCCTTATATAAGGTCGTAAGATATAAAAAAACCTGTTTATCCACCTTCATGCGAAAGGCGTTTTCAAATTGCTCGATGGCTTGGTAGAAGTTTCTTCGTTTAAAATACATCACCCCCTGACGGAGGTATGCTTGGCGTTGTCGTTCCCTAGCCGCTTCCTTTTCCGCTCTTTTTAAATCTTCCAGCTCCAACTGCAAGGCAATGGCTTGGCTTTCTTGTTTTAAGACGCGGTAAGCCCGGAGCAGGTTTTGCAAGGCTTCCTTATCGCGTTTCACCTCCAGGGCTTTTTGATACCAGCCCGCGGCGCTTTTGTATTTGCGCTCTCCAAAGGCTTGGCTGCCCTTGTCGCTATATTGTTGTTGGATCTCGGTGAGTTTTTTTTGGGCCAGCTCTCGATGACTGGCAAAATCCAAGAGCTTTTTTAAGGTTTCAACAGCTTTGGGGAGGCGGTTTTTTTCCAGATGAATCTGGGCAATCCGCCAATGGGCTTCGGGGTTGCTTTCTTCTGCCACTACGATTTCAAACAGGGGCAAGGCGGCTTCGGGCCGCCCGGTTTCAAAATAATCAACCGCTTTTTGGTAAATCTCTTGCCGGTCGAAAATCCCCTCGGACTTCATTAAGAGGAAGGCGGTTAAGATGGCGTACTTGAGGTAGGTGAGGTCGCTGCCTTGATCTTTATAGACGAGCGCCAGGTTGGCATTGTAGTATCGGTTGTAGGGGTCTTTGCCCAAGAGTTCGACTAAGATTTTCGCCGCCCGGCTCACCTCCTTTAAGCCAGAAAGAACACAGGCCTTGAGCATGGGTAAAAAGGAGTCTTGGCTTTTCCATCGGGTTAGGGCGGCGAGGCTCTGGTTGGCCAATTCCCAGGCTTGCTGCCCGATCAGGTGGAGGGTGAGGTTGTACAGCAGGCCTTCTGCTTCTAAGGGATTTGTTTTGTACTCGGCCTGAGCTTGTCGCAAGATGAAATCATAGAGTTCTTGGGTCGTGGGTTGGGTTGTTTCGGCTTGGGCCTCTTTGATTTTTCGGTCCACGGCGTGCAGGGCGAGTAAGTCTAACGCTTGTTCTTTGATCCGCCGCTCTAGGTTTAATTTTTCAAGCTTTTTGGCTTGAGCGGCTTCCTTTTTTTGGCTCAGGGTTTCTAAGGCTTGATTTAAGCTCAGTTTTGTTTTTTTTGCCGGAGGGAGCAGGTAATGGGTGAAATTAAAGTATTGCGCTAAGGTTTCGCGTACCTGAGTATCATAGATTTCTGCCTTGGCGCGGCAAGCGCCGAGGTTGTAATAGGCGAGGCGGTAGTCGGGTTGAATCTTTAAGGCATGGCGGTAGAGGTTTTCTGCCTGGGCGTAATTGCCTTGCTTGCGAGCCGCGTTGCCTAAGCGGTTGGCGAGTTCCACATTTTTCAAATCATGACGGAGCAGGATCAAGCCAATGGAAAGGAAGGATTCCTCATTGCCCTCGCCGGAATAGCGGCTCAAGAGAGGGGTGAGCTCGGCGACGGTTTTTTCCGGTTCTTCGCGGTAGAGTTGATCTAAGGTGATCAAGGCGAGTTTATACATCTTTGCCCGCAAGAGCCGCACGGCCTTGGCGACTCGATCAGCCACCTGGGCGTCGCGCTTTTCCGGACTGGGAAAAGAATCGGTGAGTTTATCTAAGAGGCTCATGGGCTGATTCGTTGTCCCTGATCGGCATGAACGCGTTTGATGTGCTGTACCAGGGCTTGTGCTTGCTCTTCTAAGTTCGCGACCTGTTCTTTCGCTTTTTGGAAGTCATCCATCCGCGCTAAGCGCTCGATTTCTTCTAAGTCCATGATCATGCTCAAGAGGGGTTCGATTTCTTGTTCCACCACGGTCATGGCAACGGCCCAAAAGCTGGAGCAACTACCGCGCAGATGGTTGGCCGTCTGCTTGAGCCCTTCGGCGTCTTTTTGGTTGAGTGCCCTTTGGATGTGTTTTAGGTTGTTGGGCAGTTTTTGCAAAAAGGTCTGTACCAATTGCCAGAGGCTGGGCCGCAGCTCTTGGTTGAGGTGATCTAAAAGGCTTTCGCCCATGGAGGGGGGCTCTTGACTCGGGTCTGGGGGTTTTCCCCGCGGGAGCCATTGCCGGAGTAGGCTTTGCAAGTCCGAGCCGTGCAGGGGCTTGGTGAGGTAATCGTCCATCCCGGCCGCTAGGCAGGCCTCCCGGTGGCGCTCCGCCTCGTTGCCCGTCAGCGCGACAATCGGAACGGGGTCGCGGCCCTGGCTCTGTTCCCATTGGCGGATGCGGCGGCAGGTTTCAAGTCCATCGGGGCCAGGGAGCTCAAGATCCATTAAGATTAAGCCGTAATCCTTGTCCTGCAGCATGTGCAAGGCCTGCGCGCCCTCTTCGGCCACCTCGGCGGTGATCCCCATTTGATTGAATAAAAGGAGGGTCAATTGTTGGTTGACCTCGTCGTCTTCCACCAATAAAACCTGCTTGGGCGCCCCCGTACAGAGAGGAGCGCAGGAAGCGGCCTGCTCCATCAACGCCCGTTTTTGGCTGAGGAATTTAAGCCAAAAGCGCAAGCGGGCGAGAAGGTAGTCCGTGGGCAGGGGGGAAGGCAGCAAGTCGAGGTTGTCCGGCCCGAGCGCCTCGAGCAGAGCCTGGTGATGAACCGCGGGCAGGGTGATCAAGAGGGGGATTTCTTGATTGTAGTATTCTTCTTTTAAATATCGCAATCCGTCGATTAAATCAGGGGGAAGGGTTTGAAAATCAAACAGGGCCAGGTCGAGTTTCAACTTGCCCACCTGTTGGAACAGGCCTGCTTGGTACAGCGAACTCACCCCTTCTAATCCTAAGGAGGCGACTTGTTTATCGAGTTCCTCAACCTGTAAGAGGTTATCGGTGAGGAGGAGAATTTTGAATTTCTCGTTCATCATAGAGCCTGTGGTCTCGTTTTTCGCCCTCTAGGGGGTGGGGGGATGGATTCGGGAAAAGTCCTATGATCTCAATAGCAAAAAAAGTGAGAAGTGCAAAGGTAAAGTTATGCCAAGGAACCTCTGAAAAACGCGGAGTTTCCCGGCAAGGCAGGGGTGCCTTGCCCAATTAAAAAGCGGAATTTATTGATTTACATTGAGGTTGTGGATTTCATTCCCCACCAAAACGACGGAAAAAATCGACGCGCCCCAAGGGCTATAATTAGCCCGAAGGGCACGAACCTACCGCTTGAGCAAGCGGTAGGCAAGGAGTTTTTCAGAGGGTCCCTAAATTATCGAGCCCTGGCCGCTTCAAGACCCTTTAAAAATTCTTCCGCTGCTGGTTTCAACTCCAAGAACAACTCGGCCAAGTCTTGCGCCTTCTCTTCTTTTGCCCTTGTTTCCAGTTCACGAAACCCTTGGGCCAACGCCTCTTGCCCCAAGCCCGCAAAATTACTTTTTAAGTCATGCGCCACTTTGCTCAACCGAGTCGCGTCGTTGGTTTTTATGGCTTCTAGCGCTGTCTGGAGCTTTTGCGGAATGGAGCGGCGCAGGGTCGCAACGAGTTGAGGGGGGAGGCCCTGGTAAGGCGCGGTTTGAAGGGGAGGGGAATAGCCGGGGAGCAAGCGGGCGAAGGTTTTTTGAATTTGCTCGAGGTCAATGGGTTTGGCGAGGTAATCATCCATCCCCGCGGCGAGGCAGTTTTTTCGATCTTCCGCTAGGGCATGGGCGGTTAAGGCGATGATGGGAACCCCGAGGTTCGGCCCCCGCTTGAAGGCGCGAAAGCGACGGGTCGCCTCGATTCCATCCATGACGGGCATTTGGATGTCCATGAAGATGAGATCATATTTTTTTTCTTCTAAGGCCTTTAGGGCTTCGACCCCCGTGGTGGCCAAATCCACCCGGAAGCCCTGCTTGCCCAAGAGATCCAGGGCAATCAATTGGTTGACGGGGTCGTCTTCCACTAAAAGCAGGGAAAAGTCTTTTGGCGGCAAAGAGATTGCCGGGGGCATAGGGCTAGGCTGGGGCAAGGGCAAAGGGGCCGCTTGGAGGGGGAGGGTAACGCTGAATCGGCTCCCCTGGCCGGGAGTGGAATGAAAACTCAATTCTCCTTGCAAGAGTTCCACCAGCTTTTTACTGATCATGAGCCCCAAACCAGTACCGCCAAAGCGGCGGGAATAGGAGGGGTCGCCTTGGCTAAAGGGCTGAAAGAGCCGTGATTTTTGCTCGTCGCTGATCCCCACTCCGGAGTCGGCGACTTCAAAACAGATACCTTTGGGGGTGGGCCGTACCTGAAGGCGCACATAGCCCTGAGAGGTAAACTTTACGGCGTTGCTCACTAGATTGAGGAGGATTTGGTTTAATTTGGCGGGATCGCCGATTACCCCTGGGGGGAGGTCGGGATGCAGGAGCAACTCCCATTGTAACCCCTTTTCCAAAATACTTTTTTCCTGCATCCCCGCGATTTCTTGGAGTAGGGGTTGGAGCGCGAAGACCTCGGACTCGGCGCGCATTTCTCCGGCCGCGATTTTTGAATAATCCAAGACCTCGTTGACCAAGCGCAACAAATGGAGACTGCTTTTTTCTAAAATTTCTAAATAGCGTAGCTGCTTTGGGTTTTCGCTCAACCCCTTGATGAGTTTGGCCAGGCCTAAAATCCCATGGATGGGGGTGCGAATCTCGTGACTCATATTGGCCAAAAAGGCGCTTTTCGCGTGGTCTGCCTGTTCGGCAATTTCTTTAGCGCGGATCAAGGCTTCTTCGGTTTGCTTTTGTTTTGTAATATCTTGGATAATGCCAACGGCTTGAATCGCATCCCCTTGAGAATTTTGGAGGACCTCTCCTTGCAACAAGAGCCGGCGAGGGCCGGAGGGGAGGTTTAATTCAAGATCCTGCCGAAAGGGCTCTTTCTTAACCAGGATTTGCTCTAAAACAGATTGAGTTTGGGGGCGATGTTGGGGGGCGACAAGTTGAAACAGGTCGGGCAGATTGCGCAATTTACGCAAGAGTTGCTGCCCAAAGAGGCTTTCTCCTTCTTGGGAAAGCTCAAAACGCCCTTTTTTTAAGTCCCAACTCCAATTGACGAGGCCTGCGAGTTTTTGCGCCGCGACCAAGCGCTCTTTGAGGGGCTCTAGGGAATGGGGCAGAAAAAGCGCCTTGCCTTGATAAGGGGTCAGACTGCATTCTAAAATCAGAGTTTGGTTGTTGGGGTGGAGTAGAGGTAGCTTTATGCTGTTTGGTTTTCCGGAGCAACAAAGGGCGAGTGCCTTTTCTAAGGCAAGGTGATGGGTAGGGGATACCAGTTTTTTGACTCCCCCTTGGCTCAATTCCTCTAGGCTATGGGCAAAGCGCTTTGCCATGGCCGGGTTGGCGTACAGCGCCCGGCCCTGTTCATCCAAGAGGGCCAAAGCTTGGGGGCTCGCTTGCAGCAGATCGGCGAGGAATTGTGGATCGGGCAGGCTCACGGTATCCCTTTTACAATCGTTAGAACTTGTCGACAGCGAGTTCGTAATCCGCTTTTTGAACTTGTCGCACCTTAAAATCGAGAGTGCCTAGAAGTTGCCCCGCCTCAGCGCGTACCTCAAGGCGCCACTCTCCGCTGGTGAGGTTGTTTTTGCGGGTAAAGCCTCTAAAACCTTCGTCCCTTCCCCCTTGAATCATCATGGTAATGCGGTCCATGAGGCGCCAATCCCCCAGTTTTTCATCGTACAACAACCAGAGGTGCTGGATGGGGGTCTGCAACCCCGTGGGGGCAAAAACAGGGGTAAAGGCGATAATTTGATCTTGAGGGGCGAAATCAAACCAATCGGAATGATCTTTCCAAAAAATCCACCAAGGGGTTTTTTGGTAATAGAAGAAGTAATCATTGCCTCGCTTTTCTACCTTATGATAAATCGCTTTGTATTTTAAGGCGAGGGGCACGGGGGGGATGAGGTTGGCGGAGTAAAGCCAGATCAAGCCGCCGCACAAAACCCCGGGTAAGGCGAGTAGTTTCCAAAATTCTTTGGGGTGGGGGAGCAGGCCTTGGCGGTATAAAAAAAACAAGAGCCCCCAGATCATCGTTAAGGCCAAAAGCATGGCGGAAATATAGAGCGCGAAAGAGAGCTTTTGGAATAAAATAGGGAAGAAAAAGGCAAAATAACTGGCGGTTACTAAGTAAAGTAGGGTACACTGTAAATAGAGGTTTCCTAGGCGGTTTTCTAAAAACTCGACGCCGAGGGTCATCCCTATGAGCAGAAAAGCAAAAATGATGTTTTTAGAGAAGCTGGCGCTTTGAAAATAGTAGATCGCGTGAGCGGAAAAAAGGCTCCCGAAAAGAAATTGGATCGCTAAAGGGTATTTATTGGCGTGGCGCAGGAGTTTTGGGTTTTGAATTCGCTGAGCGCGAATCATCCGGGTAAGGGGCAAGAGGGCAAAAAGCAGGGTGATGAAGAGCAAAAGGCGCAGGTAATCTAAGGGGCGGTCGATTCGGGTTAAGGTCAAGGCATCGAAGCTGAACCCGAGGGCGAAGCTGAGCAGGGGCCAAAACCTTTTATTCGCGAAGGCAAAGGCTTCGGCGTCCGCGGCGAGCTTGTTTTCCGCTTTGATTTTTTGCCATGGGGATTGCGGTTGGGTCATGAGGGGCTGAGCGTCATTTGGTTTTTTTTAAGGTAACCCAGCTTGCCTTACAAGCCAAGGGGAAGAGCGAATTTTAGCCATCGGCGTTCGGAAAACTCCGGTATAAGCCCTAGGAATGGATTGCCGCGGGGAATGGAGGCGCAAAGGCTTGATTTTTTTTCTTCCGCCATGGCTGGGAGTTGCCGCGAAGTGGCGTTAATTGGGTATAGACCCTGCAAGCCAATGTGATACAATATAACTATAAGGCTTTTACCTTTCAAGGCAGAGTGAGGGAAAAATGAAATACTTACAATATTTATGGCCCCGCTGGGTTGTTTTTATTTTCGCTCTTGTGGTGATGTTGGGCTGCAACTCGAAAAAAGATCCAGAACAAACAACAACTTCGAGCCCCACCCTGGTGACATTGGAGCTGGTCGTTTTGGTTTCCACGGCCCAAACCCCGGCGGCGCAGGCATTTTTGGGCGGCCCGGAAGAGGTGGTGGAGGTGCAGGTACGGGTTGAAACAGCGGACAAGGTATGGGTGGAGGGGCAATCCTTAATTTTTGACGGAACCCGGTTTACAGGGTCAATAGAGGTACCTTTGAATCTACCCCTAATCCTATCGGGCAAGGGGTTGAACGCGGCAGGCCGCGTCATTTACGAGGGGCAGACAGAGCAGACCTTAAGCCAAAGCGGGGATAGCCTGACCTTGGTACTCAATCCCATTGATGACGGGAACCCGAATTTATTTCCGCAAATCTTAAGCCTGACCTATGCCGAGGAATGGGTGCGCTTAGAGACGGGAGAGGTGTTGATGCGGTTTCGCGGTGAAGCGGGAGAGGCTTTGCGCTGTCGCTTTTTCCCCGATGACCGAGGGGGGCAATATGAGTTGGGCGATCAATGGGTGACCCTCGCCCAAGGGGCGACCGAGGGGAGCTGCGTGGACCGCTTTACGGCGCCCGACGACTTAGGGAAGGTGACCCACAAGGTCAAGGTGACCAATCGGCAGGGCAATACCACCAGCGCCGAGTTTCAGTTTACCTTGGTGCGCAAAAAGGGAAAAGCGGGGGTTCAGGTCGCCTTGGCACCGGCAATTGTTGAGGTTGAGGCAAAGGTCTTAGAAGAAGGGGTATCCCTAACCGCAAAGGTTCAAGATGACGGCCCCCTCGACCAGATTACCTACTCCTGGAGCTTTAACGGGAGTACACACGAATTTAAGGATGCCACGGCCAACCCCTTAATCTGGGAAGATTATGAGGGCTCCCAACAAGGAGAGCTGATCTTAACCGTAGTGGATGAAGGGGGTACGGGGCTTTCTTCCACCTTGACCTTTTTGGTTCGCGCCGGGCAGTGGTCTCTCTAAGCGAGCACTTGCAAAGCAGGGGGCGGAGGGTTAGGCTTTAAGAACCTCTGAGTGATCAGAGGTTCTTTGATTGAAAGCACCCCTGAAGAGAGAGCCCTTATGAGAGATTGGATTGCCGCCTACGACCAGGGGGAAACCCCCTGGGATACAAATCGCCCCGACGGGAACTTGGTGCGTCAGGTTTTACATCGTCCTATTATGCCTTGCAAAACCCTGGAAATCGGCTGTGGAACGGGGATCAGCAGTATCTGGCTGGCCCTGCAGGGCTTTCAGGTAACCGCCTTGGACCTCTCCTCTACCGCCTTGACCCAAGCGAAATTGCAAGCGGAACAAAAACAGGTGGAAGTGCGTTTTTTAGAAGAAGACTTCTTGAACGCTTCGATTTCCGGCGCTCCCTTTGATTTAATCGTGGATCGGGGGGTGCATCATGTTTTTTCTTTAGAAGAGCGGGTGATCTTTGCCAAAAATGCGGTAGCGCATTTAAAAGAGGGGGGCTTATGGCTCAGTTTGCTGGGCAGTAAGGACGGCCCTCCCAGAGAGGTGGGGCCACCGAGGCTCAGCGCAATGGAGGTGGCGCAGGGGGTGGAAGAGGCGTTTGAAATTTTATCTTTGGAGACCGGGGCTTTTGACCTCAACGGCTTAGATACCCCGCGGGGGTGGGTTGGTTTATTTCGTAAACGCGAGCAATACAGCTAGTCCCTTTTGTTTTTCGTTTTAAACCTCTAAACTGCCCCATCATGGCCAAAAAGAAACGACGCCCCGTAAAAAAGCGCTACGCGGCGCAAAACTACCTTTTTATTTCCTATGTCTTGTGCTGGTCGATTGTGGGCCTGCTGTACCTCTTTGAACAACCCCTGCAAAGTACCGCCGGCTTTGGGGCCTCGGTTTTATATATGATCATCCCCGCCGGGGTGGTTTTATTTATCTACAATAAGCAGATTTTAGAACGGCTGGAATTGGCCTTGTACTTTAACGGGGGCTTTGCTTGGGCTTTTTTTCTCCCTTTGTTTTTGGTGGCGGCGGCCTTTGGGGCTACTTTGCTCTGGCCGGGGGTGGAATTTTCCTGGGGGATGGAAGACTTAATCGCTCGTCTAGCCCAGCATCTGCCCCCGGATCAACTGCCGCAAATCCCCGCAGAGGGGCTGCATCCTTTTTGGGGGGCCTTGATTCAAGGGGTGGTTATGGGGGCGACGATCAGCGCTTTTTTTGCCTTTGGGGAAGAACTGGGTTGGCGGGGGCTTTTGGTCAAGGAATGGGAAAAGCTAGGTTTTTGGCGTTCCGCTTATCAAATCGGTTTTGTTTGGGGCTTGTGGTATGCCCCCTTGGTCTTAATGGGGCATAATTATCCACAAAACCCGCTGGCAGGGGTTTTTATGACCCTGGTGTGGTGTGTGCTACTGAGCCCCTTGATGCAATGGGTCAGGCTCCGCGCTAAATCCGTCGCGGCGGCGGCCTTGTTTCATGGGGTGATCAACGGGGCTGCCGGGGTCAGCCTGATGCCCCTCAAGGGGGGCGGGGAGTTGATTAGCGGGATTTTAGGCCTACCGGGGCTGGGGGTTTTGGCTTTTGCCAACCTCTTTTTATTTTTGCTGGTTCGACCGACGAACCCCCAAACCGTAAAGCTCTAGAGTCGGGGCCGCCTTTGCTGGATCCAGCGGCGAGGGGGGCTTGTTGTGTTTATGGATCGCTATGGGCGTTTTTAATCTCTCTAATCTCAGTTTGATGTTGGATAAAAAGCCGCACCAAAAAGGGGTCGAAATGGCTCGCCGCGTTGGCCTCAATAAAGTCAACCGCCTCTGCGTGGGGCATAGCGGCTTTATAGACTCGTTTTGAAATCAAGGCGTCATAGACATCGGCCACCGCCATAATGCGCCCGACCAAGGGGATGTTATGTTCTTTTAAACCCTGAGGGTAACCGCTCCCGTCCCATTTTTCATGGTGCGACCCCGCCATATCCGCGGCCATGGCTAAAAAATTGGATTCTCCCAAATGCTTTTTGGCCTGCAGCAAGGCATCGCGCCCGGCAGCGGCATGCAGCTTGATGGCGGCGAATTCTTCTGGCGTGAGCTTGCCCGGTTTTAATAAGATGTGATCGGGAACCGCGATTTTACCAATATCATGAAGCGGGGCGCTTTTGGTTAAGTTGTCCAGCCATTCGGCGTCTGTCTGCTGTTTGTATTTTTTGCTGTCCATTAAGGCTTTGCCTAAGAGGCGGACATAGTTTTGCGTGCGAATGATATGATTCCCCGTTTCGGGGTCGCGGTGTTCGACTAGGTTGGCAATGACCTGGATGGTCGCTTCTTGGGTTTTGAGCAGGGTTTGGGTGCGTTCGAAAAGCTTACTCTCTAAAATCCAGCGTTCTTGTTGCTTTTCTTTGTTCTGCCAGCGCTGTTTGAGGTGGACATTGAGGCGGGCTAAAAGCTCTTCTTTGGTAAAGGGCTTTAAGAGGTAGTCGGTCGCCCCGGCGGCAAAGGTTTTTAATATCTCTTGTCGCTCTGTGATCGAAGTGAGAAAGATAATGGGGACATCAGGATCTTTAAAGACGAGTCTGGCCTGGGTGCAGAGCTGCAAGCCGTTCATGATCGGCATTTCAAAATCGGTTAAGACCAAATCAATTTTTTCCGGGTTTTGTTGGATGATCTTTAAAGCCACGGCCCCGTCTTCTGCGAGTTGGAGGTGAACCCCGGTTTCTCTCAAGCAACTGCGTACCATGCTGCGTACCGTCGCGCTGTCGTCCACGGCTAAGACATTCAATTCCCGGTAAACCCCTTCGGGGTGGAGAATGCGATTGACGATATGTTGCAGTTCTTCGGGGCGAAAGGGTTTGGCGATAAATTCATTGACTCCGGCCTTAAACCCGCGTTCGCGGATGTTTAAATCATTGACCCCGGTGATGAGGATGATGGGAGTATCTTTAAAGGGGCGCAACTCTGGGATTTCTCCAGAGCGGATTTTTAAGGTGAATTCCAGCCCATCCATGAGGGGCATATCCACATCCATGGTGATTAAGTCGGGCCGAACCTAGGGGAGTATTTTTAAGGCTTGGGCGGCGTCTTCTGCGATAAAGGGTTTGGTTTGTATGGGGGTCAAGGCCATTTTGATCATCCCGCAGATGGTGGGGCTATCGTCAACGATAAGAATTCGTTTCATTTTGTATCAAACAGGGTGGGAAAAAATTATAGTTGAATCCTATATTGGCTTTAAGGGGTTTGTAAATCATCTCTTTACCCTCTCCTGTTTAAGGGGAAATGGAGATCGGCCCTGGTTGAGAACGGAGAGGGGGGGCTTTATGGAGGGGAGGAGCTTGAAGAGGCGGGGTCATGCCTCTCAAAGCAAGGAGTGAAAGAGGCCTAAGCAACGACCCCAAATACGCTTGAGCCGAAGTTTAAGCCCTTACCACATCATGGAACGGCGCGGGGGAGACCCGGCAGAGCTGACTCGACGCCCTGGCTTGCGAACCGCTTGTTGGTGTTCGTGCTTGCCCGGAAGCGGCTTGGAGGGGGTTTTGTGAGGCCCCTGCCCGGAATGCAAGGATTGACGATGCTCGTGGGCCTTGGCCGCGGCCACTCCGGCGAGGGCTGCGGTTTTTACATCCACGGCCAAGCGTTTGCGGATGACCCGTTCAATGCTGTTTAAAAGCGAGCGCTCACTGGAATCGCAAAAGGAGATGGCCGAACCGTCCCTGCCAGCGCGAGCGGTACGGCCAATTCGGTGTACATAGCTTTCTGGTTCGTTGGGGAGGTCGAAATTGATCACATGGCTCACCCCGGCAACATCAATGCCCCTGGCGGCGATATCGGTGGCGATCAAAACCTTGAGCTTGCCCGAGCGAAAGGCGTCTAAGGCCCGAACCCGTTGGGGCTGGGACTTGTTTCCATGAATGGCCTCGCAAGAGACACCCCATTTTTTCAAGTCTCTGACGATTTTGTCGGCGCCATGTTTGGTGCGCGAAAAAACCAAAGCTTGCTCTACCGCCGCGTCGGCGATGACATGGCGCAATAAAGCAGGCTTGTGCGCCTTGTCCACAAACATCACCTTTTGCTCGATTCGCTCCACCGTGGTGGCCTGAGGGGTAACCTCGACCTTTGCGGGGTTGCGTAAAAGCTGGTTTGCCAAGCTGGCGATATCTTGGGGCATGGTGGCCGAAAAGAGCAGGGTCTGCCGTTTGAGCGGGAGTTTGGCGACCACCTTTTTGACATCGTTGATAAAACCCATATCGAGCATGCGGTCGGCCTCGTCAAGGATAAAGACCTCTAATTTACCAAGCTTGATCTCTCCTTGCTGCATTAAGTCCAACAGGCGGCCCGGGGTGGCGACTAAGATATCGAGCCCTTGCTTTAAGGCCTTGACCTGAGGCCCTTGGTTGACCCCGCCGAAAATTACGGCACTGCGTTGGCGCACATGTTTGCCGTAAACCTCTAAGCTTTTTTGAATCTGCAACGCCAATTCCCTGGTGGGGGAAAGAATCAGGGCGCGGGGGCTGGAAGGCATCCGCTTGAGGGGGTTTTCACTCAAGTACTGCAACAGGGGCAGGCTAAAAGCCGCGGTTTTGCCCGTTCCTGTTTGGGCGATTCCCAAGAGGTCTCTTCCCTGGAGTAAAAAGGGGATGGATTGGGCTTGAATGGGGGTGGGGGTGGTGTAACCCGCATCTTGTAACGCCTTTTGTAAAGGGGCGATGAGGTCTAATGATTTAAATTGCGTCAACTTGTTCCTTGATAGGAGGCAGGCAGTGGCAAGGCCTATGCCTGTCGGTTTCATCGGCCTCCGCTCCGGTGCTGTAAACTTTTATAGCTTGCCGGGGGGCCGTTTTCCAACCGAAATGCCTAGTACAAAAGGGGGGTTCCCTTGAGGGTCGTCCGGGTTCAGGCTGCGTTTTTGTCTCGTTTCCCGGTTGGGTGGAAGCCGAGGGCCTAAATCGGAGAGAGGGGGGCGAATTGTTTTAGATCGCCTTGAGCGGCAGGATTGCCGCCTTTTTTGCTCTCGCTGTTTCTATGTCTAGTATTGGAGCAGCTTAAAAATAAATAAGCAAGAAAAATATAGATTTACTCTAATTGAGGCGGTCGCGGCCTTCAATATTGATAACTTGCCCCCAATAAGATCGACAAACTCGTTTGTTGCATCTGACGGGTGGTATCTAAGCCGCTGTATAATTTCGCGAGGCCTGTGCCGCTCTGGCTGGTGAGGGCGATATTGATGGAAGAATTTTGCGCGTAAGAAGAATAACCAAAGCTGTAACCGATTAAGTCGATTGATTCACTCGGGGAAGGAGAGCGACTGAGGTCGCGGTTGTCGTTGTTGGTAAAATATCCAAAGCGGATCGCGTTTTCTTTGTTTAAAAACCATTCCGCGCCTAAAGACAGGTTGGTGACGATTTGCTGGTTGTTTTCAACCGCGGAATATTGGTTTAGATCCAGGGCAAAAAGCCAATAGGCACTGGGGAAGTAAGCGACTCCCAAAGCGACTTGGGTCGGGGTTTTCGGTAGTTTGACGGAGGAGAATCGTTGATTGCTGCTGGTTCCTTGTTGGTCTAAAAAAGAAGAGTCCGCGACAAAGTTGCTGGAGGTGATTTGCACCTGGGAGACGGTGAGAGCGGTGACGAAGCTCTCCCAAGGGCTCCATTGCAGGCCGAGTTTAGGGAGGTATCCGTAGTCGTATCGCCGAATGCTGGAATAGCTCAGTTCGGTATCTCCATTGGATAAAGTGAGATATTGCTGCTGTTGCAGCAATAATTTTCTCTGGTAGAGGTAATAGGTTACCCCTAAAGAGAAGGAATCGCTAAAGGCATAGGCTAGGGATACGCCACCTAAAGAGGTGATGTCTTCGGAATGGAGGCTGATGTTAAACAGACGGACAGAAGCAATCGGGTCATAAAATAATTGGTCTTGGTGTTCAATCGAGGCGTTGGGAACCGCGTAGGATATCCCATAACTCCAATCCCCCATTTTCTTGGTCATGCCAAAGAAACTGGGGAGTAAGTCGCCGCTTTCGCGGCTCCAATCTTGGGTCCCTATGGCTTTTGTGTAAAGGGTGCGGGTTTGCAAAAAGGCATTGCCGCTGCCGGAGATGCTGTCGCTGCTGGCATAGGCAAGCCCCGCGGGGTTGTAGTAGCAGCCGGCGGCATCGTCAGAAATGGCCAAATAAGCCCCGCCTAAAGAAGCGGCACGGCTGCCTACGGGTAAATTAACATAATGCCCTTCATCGCAAAAGGCGGCAAGGGGGATGAAACAGGCAAGAAAAAAGAGAAGTAAACGCCTCATAGCTGAAATCAAAAGGGGTTAAAGGTATCTAAAACTTTAAAGAGCTTTGCTGTTTGAGTTTTTTATTTTCGTTGAATCGTGACGCAACTAGGTTTGTTTTGGCCTCGTGCCTTGTTCAGTTCCTTTTGGCTTCAGGAGCGGTTTATCGCGCTCGAACTTGGGCCTGAAAGCGGGCGGAGTTCGTTTTTCTCCCTCTCTCCGGGTTCAACTCCGCTAAATTTTGTCGCAATTTTGTCACCCGGCTGGAGAGGGCGGGATGGGTTTGGCTCACCACCTTGGCGTAGCCCTGCTTCATTTTAGGTTCGAGTCTTTTAAGATAACGGATATAGCTGGCAGCGTCGTAGTCGAGGCTGAGAGTCATTTGGAGGGCGAGCGCATCGGCTTCGTATTCGTCTCGATGGTTTAAGCCTTCTTCAAAGAGCAAGCGATAGGCTTTGTCAGAGAGTTGGTCTAAAATCACCTTCGCGCTGGAGCTGCTTCCTCCAATGATTGCGGCAAACCCTGAGGTTATGGATTGATCCGCGCTTTTTAACTTCAAGGCTTTGACCACATGTTTTTGGTTCACATGGGCGAGTTCATGGGCTAAAACCCCGAGCAGTTGAGCTTCATTTTGCATGGCCTGGATTGCGCCTTGGGTGACAAAAATGTATCCTCCTGGGCAGGCGTAGGCGTTGATGTCTTTTTGGTCTAGAACGGCGAAATAATATTGCAGTTCCGGCCTGCCAAAATAGGCCGCTAGTCCGGCCCCTAGGGTAGCGACATATTGCGTCAGCGGCCCTGGAGCAAGCAGTTTGTTGCTGCCGATGATTTTTGCGGCGAGCTTTTTGCCAAACTCGATTTCCAAGGCGATGTCTTTACTGCTGACTTTTTGACTTTCTTGGTATGCCCTGCGTTTAAAGTCCTGGGCCCCCAGCAGAGGCAGGGGGAGAAGTAAGCAAACCCACAGGGTAAAGGCGCGCAATGGATGGAAATTAGTTTTCAAGGAACCTCTTACCCTGCGCGGAGGAGATTTGCCCTTGTTCCATTTTTTCAAGGCCGTTCCAGTCGCGCCCTTCAGCGCGCTCGATCAATCGATCTCTACCCGACATCAAGCCCCGAACCCCGGTAGCCGATTGCACCGTGCGCAATCGCAATCGCCGGCGTAATTTTTTATGCGGTTTCAGGTCGCGGGAGGGGTCGTTGAGTCGGGCCATGGGAGGGCTGTTTTTGATGGCGAGCCGGGGGAGCCAGCCTTGTTTTTGTTGATGGCGGATTTTGACCCAGATTTTTTTTTCAGCTAAAATTTGCACCTGGGCCCCTTGCGGGAGCAGGCTCACAACCGGGGAGCGGAACGCGGGGCGGCTGCGCAGTTGGGTGTTGGGCTGTTGGATATAGGTATCTTTCGCCCAACCGACCTGGACTAAGAACCCACAGGTCAAAGCGAAGAAGAGGGCCAATGTTTTGTTTCGCGGCATAACTTTTCCCCAATAGAGACTTAAAATCTTACTGCAACCTTACAGAGTGAAGCAGAAGAAGTCAGCATGAAAATGCTTCGATCGCTCAGGCCCTTGCAATGGCAGAGCCCTTTTGAGGGGGGTGGAGTGGTTTGTTTTGGGTTGGCAAGGGGAAAGTGCCCCAACGGAACAAAAAAGAAGCTTAAATTCCGAAATAAAAACAGAAGTTTGAGTTCTGCTATTTGCCTGGGATTTTGTAGGCCTCTTTGCGTATTCCATGCTTACGCATGAGACTGCGTAATTGCCGATCCGTAATGCCCGCCGCTGCCGCGCTGTGGTTAATCTGCCCTCGATACTCCTTTAAAAGCGCAGCGAGATATTGCGGCTCCCACTGGGCAACGACCCGCCGCCGCGCCGCGCTGATTTTTAGGTTGCTTAAGGGGAGGGGGGGCGCTGGAGTCAAGGGAGAGGTTTCTGGAACAGAGCCCCCTAGAGGGAAAGCCGAAAGACCGATGTAAGGGGGTTGGCTCAACCCATAGGCGCGTTCTAAAAGGTAGTTCAGTTCCTTGAAATTACCGGGGAAAAGATAGTTTCGCAAAGCGTCCAACGCCTCGGGTTCGAGCCCTTGGATGCCCTTGCGATAGGTTTCTTCCAAGCGCTTGAGGATATATCGGATGATTTGAGGCAAGTCAGCGAGTCGATCCCGCAAAGGAGGGAGGGTAAAGCTTGCGGATTGAAACCGATACAATAGGTCTTCATTAAAGGCTGCTGCCTTGCTGGAGGCGATTAAATCAATTTCGCTGGAGGCGATGAGCCGTATCTTTGCCTGCATCAAGGCATCCCCTCCATGGCGGGTGAAAACCCCTTTTCTCAGCATCTGCAAGAGCTTGTCTTGCGCGCTCGGTGAAAGGGCCTCGATATTCTTTAAAAAAAGAGTTCCCCCATGGGCGAGTTCAACCTGCCCCAGTCTGCTGGCTTGAGCCCCTTGAAAGGCCCCCTTTTCATACCCAAAAAGCTCGTTTTCGATTTGCTTTTTCGCTCGACGGCATTGAACCTGAATAAAAGCGGCCAGCCGGGAAGGGCTCTGCTCATGCGCCCATCTGGCGACTTGCTCTTTGCCCACCCCGACTTCGCCTTGCAGCAAAAGGGGGCTGTCGGTCATGGCCAGGGCTCGGATTTGGCTCAATTGCTTGCTGAGAGCGGGGTTTTGGCTAGTTCCCAATTGCGCCCAATCTATTGGCGCTTGGGCAAGGCGCAAGTGGGTCAATTCCCCTTGGGTCAGTTTCGCTTGTTGGAGGTGATCCAAAGCCAGTTGAAGCGCGGCAGGGGCCAAGGGAGTGATGAGGTATCCATCGGCCCCGGCGCGAACGGCCCGCGCCAGATTGTTGGTTTGGGATAAAGGCCCCAAAACCAGCAAAGGCAGGTGAGGGTAGTTGTGGCGCAAGGCCTGAAAGATCGCGGTAAAGTGCTCGAGCGGCGTGGGGTCGGTTTTGGGGGTCAATAAAAAATCTATTTCTAAGAGAGCGAAGTCGTAGCGTTTGCGCAAAAGTTTTTGGGCGCAGTCTTCATAGTTATCAAGGGTCTCAAATTGGATTTCTTGAGGGAACGCGTTAGCCCAGGCGGGCTCGAAGTCGTGGCTTAGGAGGAGGCAAGTGAGCATCGTTTTGGCGGGGCAAGGG
Organism: bacterium; assembly: GCA_024275165.1. Lineage (GTDB taxonomy): Bacteria > SAR324 > SAR324 > XYD2-FULL-50-16 > XYD2-FULL-50-16 > JAJRZQ01. The sequence continues at coordinate 43,529 of JAJRZQ010000026.1, forward strand.
TATTGGTGATAAATTATGACAAAGTAAGCGGGAAAAACAAAGAAAAAATTTGGTGGATTTCCTTCAAGCCTGAAAGCAAAGGATAAATCGGAATAATAAAATCCGAAAAAACAGAATTAAGACTGCCGGATTATTGAGGTTTTAGCGAAGAGCCCCTCATGCGCCTTTAGGTGAGTACAAAGACCTCAATGGGCAAGACCTTGCCCTTGGCCTGAATCTTTTTGGTTTGTCCTGAGGTATGTTCAGGTAGGTATTGCTGTAAGGGAGTGCTGACTAAAATTTCGCCCCCCAGCGCGTTGTCGCAAAGTCGTTTGGCTGTATTGACCGTATCCCCAATAATATCAAAAGTTTTTACTTTTTTGCTGCCGATCAGGCCTTCGACCAGTTCCCCGGCATGCACCCCGACCCCCGCTTGCAGCCCATAGGGGCGCAAGTATTCATTGCAGGTCTGATTGAGGGTTTGGGCCAGCTCGACTGCCTGGGCTTCTTGGGGCAGCACCAATAAAACTTCATCCGCCGTATGCTTGACCTTGATCAGCTCATAGCCCCTGTAGGCCTCTTCCGCTTTTTCAAAATATCCATTGAGCATAAAAATAACCTCTTCGGGGCTTTTGCTCTCGCTCCAGGCGGTAAAGCCGCGGATGTCCATGAAAATGACGGCTCGAATCTTGCGCCGCAACTTGAGGCTGTCTTGGTCGCCCAGGGCTTGATTGAGCCGTTCCCCGCCCAAAAACCATTCGGAATATTTTTTTAACTGCAAGGAGGTCTCTTGCAGGATCAATAAATAACGGCTCGAGGTGAGGTCGGCAAAGCCCAAAACCAGACCGATCAAAGGTAAAATCGTAGCTAAATAGAGATTCCCGGGTAGCTGAAAAAAGGCATAAAAAGCATCTAGATCTCTGAAGCCGGAAACAAACAGGGTGGTGTACATGGCGAAGATGATTCCTGTACGGATCAGGTTTTCTAAAATGAGCAAAACCCCTTGTTTTAGGTCCTGGCGTTGGTAACGCAATAAAAGCCACTGCACCCCCCCGATAGCGAGAGAAAAGCCGATATAAATTTGATGATTGAAGCCTTCAAAAAATTCGGCCCCGTCCAAAAGGACTTCAAAAAAACCATAGATGGCCGGTCCGATCAAGTTGCCCAGCCAGGGGCGGGGTTTGTTTTTATAGTTCCAAAGCCCCATAAAATAGGCCTGAACCCCGCAAGAAAAAATCAAAAGGTAAAAATCAACCTTGAATACATAACCGAAGAATCCGACCTTGAGCATTTCAATTAAAATATTGGCCAAGGGAAAGTGGATGGTATTGCGAAAGAGTTCGGTGGCGATTTTAAATTGCAATGAGCCTTCAAGGCGATTGCTCAAGGGGTTGGAAGCAATTTTCATCAACAACGAGAAGGGTTGTTCTGGTTTGAAAAAGGAGCGGTAGAAGCAATATTATGCATTAAAAAATAAGGATGCGCAAGCATCTTTAAATTTTGAGAAAGAGTTGTTAAATTGAGAAAAACAAACCAGATGAAAGGGGAGTCGACCCCCGCGCCCAGCGATTAGGTGGGACGCTTAGAAGGGGGAGGGGGGCCGGAGCAATCTTGGCATTGGCCATAGATCATTTCCAAGGCAAAAGTACTTGCGTTTTTGAGGGTCGATTTTTGATTGTGGGAGATACAATAGGCAGCTTTTTCGCACTGTCCGATGAGGCTGCGCAATAGGCTGGGGTAGTCTTCTGGTTCAAGTTGAACCTCTGTCGCTGCTTTTTGGCAGTTTTGGCAGGCAGAGAGGAGGGAGGCCGCGTTGTACCACAGGGAAAACTGTTCTCCCTTTTTTGCTCGGCTAATCAGGCAATTTTCTCGATGGTTGAGCCGACAGCGGCTCCAAGCCTGATTGAGTTGAGTTAAATGCAGCATGCTATATCCTCTCCATGACCTATTTGTGGGCATAGGCAGACTATTTTAGCAATTAAAAAAATTGAAAAAATCAGCTTATTTTTAAAGCAATGGATTTAAACTTTTAGCGCAAAAAATACACCCTGAAATAGGTTTTGCGAGAGATTTTTTTTACGCCTCGGGGGAGATCTCAAAGACTTCCGGATAGCCTTCTAAGCTTCCTGTATATTTCAAGCTCGCTTGGCCTGAAAAGATGGATTCCTTGCCGCAAGAGGGGCACAGGGCTTTATATTTTACATTCGCGTATTGAATGGAGTCATGATAACCCGAAAAGCGTTTGCCGCAATCGGGTTGAGCGCATTTGATCTCTGCTAGAAAAATAGACATGTTGCCCCTTGAAGTTTGTTGGTTGCCCCCGGCTGTGCGGGTAGAACAAAGAAACGGACTTAAGTGCTATAAAGAATAGGAAAATATGGAAAAATAAACCAGGAATTTCTCGCGCCAGGGCTAAAATTTTGGCAAATCAGGGGGAGGAAGGGGTTTTACCGTGAACGATCCCCTTTGTCGCGCTGGTTTATTTCTGCCCTTGCGCAAGCTTGACCCTCCCCCTAAACTGAAAAAAAATTTAAGGAGTTTGATGTTGGCAAAAGAAATTCAACCTTTTTTGGGCCGTTGGGTCTTGCGGCCGGACGAGTCGGAGTACGGCATGGGTGAAGTGCCGGTTTGGGGGGAGTATGTAATCTCTTTAGAGGGCAAAGAGGTCGTTTTTTCCGTTGCCTGGAAGGATCAAGAAAGCCGTCATTTTACGGTACGGCTTCGCGGGGTGCCGGGGGCGGGGGCGCGGCCCTTGATCGGCTCGAAGATGTCGGATTCCATGGAGTTGTATTTTAAGGGGCCGAGCGTACTTGAGTCTTGCGCCAGAAAGGGGCAACGGATGACCGCCCAGGTGCGGCGCGAGTTGATCGAAGGGGGGGCTGTTCTACGCCTCACCCAGGTTTTGGGGTTGCCTGGTGGGGGCCAAAGCCCGGCGAATTATTCGATTTATCGTTTGGAAGCTTAAAAATAGATGTTGATCAAGACAGAAATTCTTATTTTGGGTGGAGGCGCGGCAGGGCTCTTTTGCGCGGCCAAGGCCGCTGAGGGGGGAAAGAGGGTGCGGGTGCTCGAGAGTAATGCCAAACCAGGGCGCAAGCTCATGGTTTCTGGTGGGGGGCGCTGCAATTTTACTAACTTGGAAGTTTCCCCAGCAGACTTTGTTTCGCGTAATCCACATTTTTGCAAATCCGCCTTGGCCCGTTACCTTCCCAGCGATTGCCAAGCTTGGTTGCGCCAGGCAGGGGTAGACTATTATGAAAAAGAGCAGGGGCAGCTTTTTTGTAAAAAAAGCGCTCAGGAGATTTTAAATCTGCTGCGCCGGGATTGTAATAAAGCGGGAGTGGAGATTCAATGCGGGATGAGCGCGGAGAGGGTGAAGGTTCTAACCGCAGGCTTTCAGGTGGAGACGACCCAAGGTTGTTTTGAAACCCGCAAGCTGGTGGTGGCGACGGGGGGGCTTGCTTACCCCTCCTTGGGGGCCAGTGATTTTGCCTTCCGGCTCGCCAAACAACTGGGGTTGGCGGTGGTGGAGCCCTATCCCGCCCTAGTCCCTTTTTTGCTGCCTGCGATGAGGCCTTTATCGGGCATCGCCTTAGCGGTACGGCTTGGGGTTGAGGGGCGTGAAATTGAGGATCAACTTCTTTTTACCCATCAAGGGCTCTCGGGGCCGGCGATTTTGCAGGCGAGTTTGTTTTGGCGGCCCGGGGGGAGTTTGACGGTCGATTTTTTCCCTGGTTTGAACCTGCGGGATCGCCTCAAGGTAGCCCGTCAGGGAGGGGAACGGAAAAAAGTATTGAGGTTCTTAGCTCTTTTTGCCCCGGAACGCTTTGTAACGCTTTGGGGTGAGGGGTTGCTTGGCGAGGGGCTCAAACAGGTGGCGCAACTCTCCGACCTTGAAATCGAGCGGATCACCAGCTTTTTTCAGGCCTGGAGTTTGACCCCGAAAGGCACCGCAGGGTATAAAAAAGCGGAGGTCAGCGGGGGCGGGATAGATTGCCGAGGGCTCTCTTCAACCAGTATGGAGGTGAAAAAAATAGCCGGTTTGTATTTTATCGGAGAAACGCTGGATGTGACCGGGCGGTTGGGTGGTTATAACCTGCATTGGGCTTGGGCCTCGGCCAACGCGGCGGGTTTGGCGCTCGCCCAGGCAACCTAGGCGCCGCGGGGGTTAAAAACAGTGAACAACCGCCTCACCCAGCTACCTGCAAGGGAATGCGAAAACCAAAGAGGCTGCCTTGGCCCAAGCCTTTGGACTCGGCCCAGCATTCGCCTCCATGAAGCTGGATCAATTGCCGTACCGCGTCGAGCCCCAATCCGGTACTGCCCGCTCGCGCCTGGCCCTCCACTTGGTAAAAGGGGTCGAAAACTCGTTCGAGGTCATTGGGGTGCAGGCCGACACCGTCGTCTTGCACGATGAGCTGCGCCTTTTCATCCTCAATGGCGGTTTTGACAAAAACTTTGGATACCGCGTATTTAAAGGCGTTGGAAATATAGTTTTCCATCACTCGGGTGATTTGCAGTCGATCCGCGATGACCTTGACCCCTGAGGCTTGTAATTTTAAGGTCAGCCCCCTGGCTTGGCGCTGCGGCTCTAGGGCTTGGGAAACCTCGGTAAAGACCTCTTCTAGGGTAAAGGGCTTGAGCGAAAGTTTCAGTTTGCCTTCATGGAGTTTATTGACATCTAAAATCTGGGCCACCATGTCGCTTAGGAAATTACTGGATTTGTTGATGTCTTTCAGCCCCTGGTCGAGTTTGTTTAAGTAGTCGTCCCAAGGGGCCGCGGGCAAGGGGCTGCTGGCGGCGAGCAGTTCTTTTTGCAGGCTGAGGCTGGCATTGTGGGTTGTGATTAAATGGATGCGGTTTTTCATGTCGTGACGGATCTGATTGGCGAGGGATTCTTCTCGTTTTTGCAATAAGACCTCTTGGGTGCGGTCGATCAACTGCCCCTGAAAGCCGTTTAACTGGGGATAACCGGGGAAACTCGTGTAGGTGGCAAAAAGACTGTAGTATTTGGTTTGGCCACATTGAACGAGTTCGATTTGCTGGAGTTTTGCCTGGCCCTGTTCTTTTAATTGGGCTTGGAATCTTATTAAATCGACTTCTTGGATGCCTAAATTCCGCAGCACTTGCGATAAAGGGCTGCCGGACCAGTTTTCTGTTTTGCCGCAAAACTCGTTAAACACGGAGTTCACCTTGAGCAGCTTTAAATTGGGGCAGCAAAAAAAACAGGCGGTGATGGCGTTGGAGAAGTTATAAAAACTGAGATCTAAAAGATCGTCTATGCTGACTTCATTGAGAGTTTGCGGCATGGAGAACCTTGGAGAGAATCTTGGTTGGGGGCTGACCAAGGGGTTGATTGAACTGGCTTGATATTAGTTTAGCTGAATTCATCACTTCGCGGAAAGGATAAAGCGCCCGCAGGAGCGAAAAAATTGATTAATTTATTGAAATAAATTATTGATGCAGGTCATTTTTTGCCTGAATAGATCAGGGGCTTTTTTGTCCAGAAATTAAGGAAACTCTGAGTTTTTCAGAGGTTTTTTTTATCGCTTTGCTTCCATTGTAGGTAGCAAAAGCTTTTTTGGTTTTGCGAAAAAACAGTTAATGCACTGAAATAAAAAAGAATAAAAAAAATAGCTTTGTCGCGATCTTCAAGCTATCATGAAAGATTAACCTATAGGAACCTCTGAAAAACTCCTTGCCTACCGCTTGCTCAAGCGGTAGGTTCGTGCCCTTCGGGCTGATTACAGCCCTTGGGGCGCGTCAAGTTTTTCGGTCTTTTCGGCTGTGAATGAAATCCACAACCTCAACGCGAATCAATAAGTTACATTTATTGATTTGGCAAGGCATCCCTGCCTTGCACGGAACCTCTTCATTTTTCAGAGGTTCCTTAACCTTATCTTCGGTCTCGATTTATGAGCGCTACTTCCGAACTTCGCAATATTGCCATCATCGCCCATGTGGACCACGGTAAAACGACCCTGGTCGATCAACTCTTTCGCCAGTCCGGCATGTTTCGGGAAAACCAAGCCGTGGATGATCGGTTGATGGACAACATGGATTTAGAGCGGGAAAGGGGTATTACCATTGCCGCAAAGAACTGCTCGGTGCGGTATAAGGAAACGAAGATCAATATTATCGATACCCCGGGCCACGCCGATTTTGGCGGGGAGGTGGAACGAGCCTTGAGCATGGCGGACGGGGCTATTTTATTGGTGGACTCCGCAGAGGGGCCCCTGCCCCAAACCCGTTTTGTCTTGGAAAAAAGCCTAAAACAAAGATTGCCCATGGTGGTGGTGATCAATAAAATTGATCGTCCCGATCGACAGATTGATACGGTTCGTGACGCGATTTATGACTTGTTTATCGACCTCGACGCTTCTGAAGAGCAGCTCGACTTCCCCCTCCTCTACGCCATTGGCCGCGAAGGCATGGCCACCACGGACCCGGATCAGCCAACGACAAGCTTAGAACCCCTGTTTCAGGCGATTGTCACCCACATGAGCGCGCCGAAAGTGAAGGCGGAAGAACCCTTGCAGATTCTCATTTCGGATTTAGGTTACAGCGAGTTTTTAGGCCGGCTCGCCGTGGGAAAGGTGCAAAATCAAACCCTGCGCGTTAAAGAGCCCTTAGTGCGGATCGGGGCTGAGGGGCAACCCGTTGCCTGCAAGCCCACGAAACTCCAGGTGTATCAAGGAATCGGCTACGCTGAGGTGGAAGAGGCCCCTCCTGGTGAAATCGTGATCTTAGCGGGCATGGAAGACGCCCATATTGGGGATACCCTTTGTTTGAAATCAGCTCCTAAGGCCCTGCCGCGTCTGCAAGTGGACGAGCCCACCGTTTCCATGCGTTTTGCCCAAAACGATGGCCCCCTAGCGGGCAAGGAAGGCAAGATTGTGCAGTCTTCTAAGATTTCGGAGCGCTTGGTCAAAGAAACCTTGAACAATGTTTCGATTCAGGTGGAGCGCTCTGAGGAAAAGGATTCTTTTCTGGTCAAGGGGCGGGGTGAATTTCAGATGGCGATTATTGCCGAGACCATGCGCCGTGAAGGTTATGAGCTTTGTTTAGGCCGACCTGAGGTCATTATGCGATACGAAGGGGGCAAAAAATTTGAGCCCATTGAGCGCTTGTTTGTGGATTGTGGTGAAGAATTTACCGGGGTCGTTACCGAAAAGCTCAGTCGAAGAAAGGGCCGCATGGTCAATATGGTCAATCATGGCTCGGGTCGGGCTCGCTTGGAATTTGAGGTGCCGAGTCGCTCTTTGATTGGGTACCGTGATGAATTCCTCTCCGATACCAGGGGAACGGGGATCATGAATTCTTATCTAAAGGGTTATGAGGAATATCGTGGAGACTTCCCCACCCGTTATACCGGAAGCTTGGTAGCGGATCGAAGCGGGGCTGCCGTGCCCTATGCCCTGTTCAACTTAGAGCCTCGGGGTTTTTTGTTTGTGACCCCCCAAGACCCGATTTACGAAGGGATGATTGTGGGGGAACACAATCGGGAAAACGACCTCGATGTCAACCCCTGTAAAGAGAAAAAGCTCAGCAATATGCGTTCTTCGGGGAAGGACGATACGGTGCAGCTTGCTCCGGTACGGCCCATGACCCTGGAAGGGGCGATTAACTTTTTATCTGAAGATGAGATGGTGGAGGTCACCCCGAAGTCCATCCGTTTGCGTAAAAAGTACCTGAGCTTTGCCCTGCGGCAACAAAAAAGGAAGAAGTAAGCTTGTCCTGAGTCGAGGCCCTTAAAAGTAGAGGTTGGTCTCGACCCCGAAGGCCGACTCCACAGGGGCGTTGATCCCGCCTAAATTGCGTCGCAAGGAGAATTTTACATCCCAGGGGAAGGGGGAACCTTCCTCTTCAAAGTCGGCTAAACTGCTATAGCCTCCGCTGAGGATAAAGCGAAAACGATTGCCGCCTTCGGGCAAGCTTTTGGAGTCTAGTTGGAGGTGGGTTTGTTCTTCCCAAGCGATTTCCCCTTCAATAAAGGGGTAACCCAGGCTGAGAGCCCAACCGAGAGAGGCGTTACGGGTGATGCCTCCGGTTAAGTTTCGTTTTGTTCCCTCCGCGGTGGTGATTTCCCCTCCGTTCATCCAGGTTTGCCCCAGGCGCAGCGACCAACGACTACGGGTGTCAATGGGGTAAATATCCCAAGCCAAGCTCAGCCCGTGGTCTTTTGTGCCGTTGCCGAGGCCAAATAAATCTTTTTTGAGCCAAAGAACCTTGCCATCGTTGTGGTCGTAAGCATACTGCAAGCGAAAATCGAAAACATCATCGTAGTTGACTCGCCAGATCAAGCCAAAGCGGCTGTCGCCCGTTCCGTTGAGGCTCTGGTTGGCAAAATCTTGGGCAAAATCTTGGGCGGCAGGGCTTGCCCCAGGGGCTAGATTCAGGTTGGAAACTCGGTTGCGGGTTCCCGTGGCCCGCGCGAACCAAAGGTTGAAGCCTTCACTCAAGCCCCATTGCAGGCGTAGGTCATTTTGGTTCCAGGACTCTTTGATTTGCCCTGTCACGCTACCGTCCAGATCGAAAAACTGGGACCTCTGCTCCAGTAAACTTTGGGCTCGGCTACGGGTTCGATAGACTTGGAAGTAGCTGCCTTGCGTGCGCTCTAGGGTAACTTTCAGCTTCCCTGAGGGAACGAAGTCCAGGCTTTGCGCCCTCAAGCAGGGGGCGGAGAAGATAAAAACAAAGAAAATAAACAAAGGCAGTTTCATTAAATTAAGCCCTCTTAGGTTGGATTACGCTCAGGCGAAAGAAGTCTTGCAACAACTTTTCCATGGGTAACCCCACTACATTGTTGTAACTCCCTTGAATACTCTTGACTAAAAAACTACCCACTCCCTGGATGCTGTAACTTCCCGCTTTGTCGAGAGGTTCGGCGGTTTGGGCATAGGCGTTTAAGAGTTCGCTGGGATGGGAAAAAAACTCAACGCTGGTCCACTCGCAGTGGACTTCCTCTAAATCTATGCCCAACAAGGCATAGGCGGTTAAGACTTGGTGGGTTTGTCCGTTGAGCAATTCCAGCATGGGCAAGACCTCGCCGGCCTGTGTCGGTTTGCCCAAAACACGGTTGTTTAGAATAACGATGGTATCGGCAGAGACGATGACCTCTTTTTTCAGATGGGGGAAACGCCGGCGCGCGTCTTGCCCCTTTTCCAGAGCTAAACGGCGGGCAAAGGCCTCAGGGGGCTCGTTCGGGTCTTGAATCTCGGGGATATCTGTTTTGAGGAGGGAAAAGTCCAAGCCGTAGCGTTGAAAGTACTCCTTTCTTCGGGGGGAGCCGCTCGCCAAAACCAAGGGACGGATTTGCTCAAATTTCATGTGGGTTTTTCTGTCGGTTCATTCTCGGGCCCTTTTTCTTCTTTGGGGGTGGGTTTGGGCCTAGCTTCGACCTCGGTGAAGTAATATTCAAACACCTCTTTGAGCAGTTTTGCCGCGTACCCCCCAGAGCGGCCATTTTCGATCATCATCACCCCGGTCAAGCGGGGGTTCTCTGAAGGCGCCATGCCCATAAACCAGGCATGAGCGAAATATTTTTCTTTGACTACCCCCTTTTGGCGCAGTCTCCAGCGGGTTCGGTGGCTGACCACTTGGGTGGTGCCGGTTTTGCCCGCAATGGGGATGATCTCGGAGTTGGCCGCGCGCCCTGTTCCGAGTGGGGATTGGACATTTAAGGTCATGCCCCTGCGGACGATTTGCAAACTTTGGTCGGAAAACCCGGCAAACTTTCGCTCTTGCGCTTCTGCAACCAATTCTGTGGCGGGGGTGGGCAAGGTTCCTGGTTTTTCTAAGGTTTGGCGCACCAAGTGGGGGCTCACGCGATAGCCCCCATTGGCCACCACATTTAAAAAGTGATTGAGTTGCAAGGGGGTGGTGGAAACATAGCCCTGGCCGATGCTGACCGGTAAGGTTTCCCCCACATACCAAATCTGGTTAAAGCGTTTGGCTTTCCAGGCCTTATCGGGGATGAGGCCGCTTTTTTCATGGTAGAGATCGACCCCGGTCAGTTTGCCGAGGCCTAGTTTAAGGGCGTATTCCTTGATTTTATCCACCCCGATTTCCATTCCCAGTTTATAAAAAAAGATGTTGCAACTTTGCTCTAGGGCCTGGGTTACATTTAACGGGCCGTGCCCGCTACGCTTCCAGCAGTGAATGGTGAGGTTTTGAAAACGATAGGCCCCCTCGCAAACATGTTCGGTATGTTCGTCAATAGCCCCCATTTCTAGGCCTGCCGCCGCCATAGCCACTTTAAAGGTCGAACCGGGGGAATAGGTTCCTTGGATCCCCTTATTGTGCAGGGGGTGATTGGGGTCATGTCGCAACTCATCCCAGCGCTTTTGGCTGAGTCCTAAGCTGAACTCGTTGGGGTCAAAGGCGGGCATGCTGGCCATGGCGTAAATTTCGCCATTGTGGGGGTTCATGATGATGCAAGAGCCTTTTTTCCCCTCCAAGACGCTTTCGACCTTTTTTTGCAAACCGAGGTCGAGGGTGAGTACCATGTCATGGCCCGGGACCGGTTCAATCGAATCCAAGCGCCGCAGGGTGCGCCCAACGGAGTTGACCTCAACTTGCTCCCCTCCGTCGGTGCCGATCAAGGTGGAGTTATAGACCCGTTCTAAGCCGTCGGTGCCAATGATTCTCGCGCTCATCACCTTATTGGCCGGCAAGGCCCTCAATTGGCTTTTCGTAATATGGCTCATATAGCCCAGCACATGCGCGGCGGTTTGTACATTGGGGTAGAAGCGTCGGGGTTCCACCTCGACCGAAACCCCGGGGAACTCTTCTTGATAGGCACTGACCAAGGCCATCTGGTACCAGGTCAAGTCGGTATAGATGATCACCGGCTTGAATTGGCGCGTTGATTTGTGTTTTTTTAAGGCCG